>MSXO01000002.1 GCA_002083615.1 Proteobacteria bacterium ST_bin11
GATAAAATCAACAGCCTGTTAAAATGTCACCTGCCTTTAAAAAGTCATGGCCAACTTTTAAAAAGCTGAATGGTACTTCTTGAACCGATCTTAGGCTTTTGTCGAAATTGTCCAGAATATTTATATTGTTCTCGGTTAATAAAGTGGCTCTATTTTTGAAGTTATACGCATTATATATGGTGTATTTTTCATTTTTTTGTTCAACTTTATGATTGGATATTGATCTTTTTGTTATTCTGTTTTTAGATGATTTAAAGAGATTAGTGTAGTCTGCATTATTTAATATGATTCGCCCTCCGCATGAAGGGGCTACTATACTCTCCGAATAACTAAGACCTAACTTGTCTTTTTGGATGAAAAATAATGCATTTTCATGATTTAAAATTGCGCTACTAACGCTGTTGCCATCTTTCACCAATCGGATTAAGTTAACTGATTTGGTATTGAGTTTATTAATAAAATAGTCAATATTAAGAGTGTAGCCATCTTTCGAAAAAAGAATTTTTGCTAAATCGTTTGCATTTTTTAGTTTTATATTGGTAATGTTTTTTGTTATATCTATTTCCAGGTTTAAAAAGAGAGAAATGAAAGATTTAGAAACCTCTTTAAGCAATTCATTTTCGAATGGTAGCTCTATGCAATCAATATCATTTCTATCTAATTTTATTGGGAACAGGCCATCTGGATCATTAAATAGAAAGCTAGGTTTTTTTTCGATTAAAAAATGAAGGTCTTTATGTTTATGGGACTTGAAATGTGATTTCTCTCTTTTCAAGTCCTTTGAAATTAAAATATCGTTACATGCAACAGCGGTGATCTCTGTCGTATTATAGAAGTTTTTACGAGATTTAATGTATTGCCACCGGATATTCTTAAATATTTCCGTGTTGAATTCATTAAATTCATTTTTTGAGATTTTGAACTCTGGCTCTAAGCTTTTTTCATCTAAAAAATACTCAACTATTGGAGCATCGCCAATATACCATTCAGTCCACTTTATTTCATTCCAGGCTTCATGGTCGTTGCTGTTTTCTAATAGTTCTTCCCTTCTTTGATTTGAGACGCACAAGCTAATAGTTGTGCCTATGTCAGAGTCGTTAAATTTATCTCTTTTTATCTCAATAAATTCGCTATCTAGTGTGGCTTCAAAAAAATACGAAATATCTTTTTTTCTGGTTTTGACGGAAATAACTTCTCCAATTAGAAATGCTGCTAGAATACCTATTCCAAATTTTCCATTTCTATTAATTAAGGTATGACCATCATCGTCAATATATTGCTTTCGCCACATCAAACTTTTTCTGAAAGATGCTCCAATTGACAAAAAATAGTGAAGTATCTCATCAAGTTCCATGCCTTTGCCATTGTCGGTAATTTCAAATAGACTTTTGTCCTCATCTATTCGGTTGATCGATACTGCAATTCTTGGTTCATACTCATGATTACCTTTGTGAGATTCTAAATATTTCCTTTCACGGCATGCATCTACGGCATTTTGAACTAATTCTCTAGCACCGTATGTTGCTCTGTTACCATAAAGGGGCGATATTAATAGTTTTGAGAGTTCGTTATTTACATGAAAATTAATTTTTCTAGGGACGAATTTTAATTCATCCAAAAACTGTTTCGACTCAAGATTTGAACTGATTCGCCGGAATTTGATTTTTGGCTGTTCTGTTAAGAAGCCATAAACCTCACCTAAAACGGCCCAAGAAGTATCAAGTTCTTTTTGAATATCTATGAAAAGATTATTTAACTTGACCAACATACTGCTGCACTCTGGCGCGCATACTACATAGAATCTTTCCTTGTCTTTTTGTTTAAAACTAACCGATTCAATAGCTAAGTGAGCTTTGTGTTCGTTTAAAGAAACAGGACTGTTAAACGTTTTTAATTTTACAAGAAATGGATTGACTCTCGAGTTGTCAATTTGAATATAATCAGCAATTCGCAGAACCACCATAAGAAAAACAATATTAACGTCATCTGGGTTATGCCAGCTATCATGTGCTAGATGTTCAAGGTAAGAAAAAGTATTACGCAATTCCATGCCATGGCTGCGAGCAACTATACCAGCCATACCTCTATAAAGTTTATTTAATTTTTCATTGCCAAATTTTAGTTGTTTTCCATTTTCACCGATCAAACCATTAAAGGCTATTTCGTGAGCTAATCTTGCATGATATCGCCTGACGAACTCCCCAATTAATTTTTTGTCATACCCATTCAAGTTGTCCTTATTGTTTAAATTTGGCTCGTAAAAGGGTTGATATTCATTTCCAAAGATATTTCTTTTTTGGGCAGAACTAAACCGTTTTGCTTCGGACAAATAGTCGTTCCATAGCTCAAGCCAAGACTTATTGTCCAGACATGTTTTGTATTTATCATATTCGCCATTTATTAACGCAATAAATGTTGAGTATTCCGTATGCATTCCTATATCATGAAGAATAACTGCGAGAACTAAAATTGCAACATCTTTAGATGATAAATATTGATACGATTCATCTGATATTATGAATTCAGCCGATTTCAATACGTTTTCAATGTGATGTATTCCATGATCGGTATATTCCTCAAAGAAAAACAGCTTGTTGTCTTCAAAAATCGCTTGAAATGATGTCATCACATCCATTACTGCGGAATAAAGAGGTTGGTTTTTCTCTAAAATTGATTTTAGCTTTTTTGGGATTTCCATTTTGAATGAAACGATGTTTTATTATGAGTAATTAACTAGTAAAAAAACCAGTGTTTTCGAACCAGCTCGACTTCTCGGATGGCATCATCCAACATGATTAAGTACATCCATGCTCTGGTGAGGAATGCCGATTATTTCTATGCCGGTATTGGTAGTGATGTAAAAAACTAAATGCCGGCCTTCGGGGAAGCAAAAATAACCGGGTTTTATATCGTCGCGTGCCTTGCCTAGCTTGGGGTGTTCCGCAAGCCAGTGGAAACGCTCGAACAGTGCGCGTAGGTATTGGTCGGCTTGCTCGGGACCCCATTGTTAAAACGTATAAACCCAAATATGCTCCAAATCCTCCGCCGCCAGTTGCCTGATGCGATAGCTTGGCTTCATTGGCAGTGATTTTTTCGCATCGAGGCCAGAAATTGTTCTTCGTCGAAATCCTCCTGTAGCGGGCTGTCTTCGCCTGCTTGCAGCTTGGCTCTTAGGCTTTGCAGCTTAAGTTCCTCTTCTTCCAGTTTACGCAAACCGGCGCGAACGGCCTCGCTAACCGACAAGAAACGGCCTTGCTGTATTTTTTCCTGCACGAAGTTTTCAAAGTGGTCACCTAAAGTGACGGAAGTATTTCTAGCCATGATTTCGCTCCCGATAAGGTGTATTAGATACTAATATACAACGGGGCTTGCGCCAAACGCTTGCTTTTTCTATCCACATCCGAATTGGAAGCTGGAGCTTCCAAGACCGGGGTTCCCAAGCCGGAGCTTGGGAACCAGATAAGCGGAGCCAGATCTCGGCTGATTCTGGCTTATCGTAAGATCAGCCCGAACCAATCTGAATAATCTGATTCAGCCGCTCGCAAACCTGTGCGAACAAATTGTCCGGCAAGGATTTGAGCGGGTGGGGTTTGGCTTTGCGCAAGCGCCAATCAAAAGATTTAGGCTGATGACAGAGCACGTAACTGGTTTGTTCTGCTTTGCGGCCACCGGCTTTACCTGCAGGTACCGCAAACGGATTGTCGGCATTGTAAGCGGCGGTTGTCATCGGCAGGCCGATAACCAATGAGGTCTTTTCGTTGAAGATTCGCGGCGAAAGTACTAAAAACGGATGTATGTCTCGCATTTCCTGGCCGACTTGCGGATTGCAGTCTATCCAAATAATGTCTTGCCGATTCGGCACCCAAGCCGCTTTTTCTTTTTGAATTACCAACGCTCGGCTCCGATCGTCTGGTCGCTGCTCATCGATTCGCCGCCGTGTCGCTCGGGGTCGAAACGAGTCAAGCGTTGTTCCAACGTCAAAGCTTCGTCGTCCAGCGGGGTGATGACAACTTTGTCGTCTTCCACAGAAATTCGCACCCGCTGATGGTTGTGCAAATGGGCTGCTTTGGCAATGGCTGCCGGTAGGCGCACACCCAGGCTATTGCCCCATTGTTTGATGTCGAGTATGGCTTCGGTCATGATAAGCTCCGATATGTTTAAACCAAAGTATAAACGTGATTATATGTATGGGTCAATTTATTGAATTTTGCTGCGGCCTCGGAGCCGTTAAACCGTGCGTGTCGAATTTGTTGTTTCCCAAGTCGGAGCTTGGGGAACAAAGCTAGATCACGGCTCAATTCGGCTTATCGTCTGAACGCGATTTCGAACAAGGGAAAAACTGCCCTGGCGTAGGCTGGAACGGGAATGAAGTGATGCACACTGCAAGGCAAACAATATCGATGGTGTGACCATAGCCGCATCCGTTGACCAAACCACGCTGGAATCGAAATCGAAGTTGCGCCGCTTGAAGCCTTGGGCTCAGCCGTCTGGCCTTTCTACCAGCAGCACGGACTTGCCGGATTTGCCCAGCAATGCGGTGCTGAGGCCACCGATGCCTGAGCCGATGACTACGAAGTCGTAAACTTCTTTCTTCGATTCCGTGTTTACGCCGTGCATTGCGTGTCTTCTATGAAGATAATTAGCGGGTTAGCTTAGAAACAAACGTAACGGAAAACAAGTAATCGGGTTTTTGGAGGAGGAATAGAAATCAGACAAAATTGCTAATTCCGGCTTAATACCGGCTTTCGGGCGGGCGAAGTATCTCGAATAGCGAGGGACGATTGAGAAATCAGATAGCGTTTTGCGGGATCAAGCCATGCCAGCGATCAAGGGTTTTGCTCGCTGGCATGGCTTACAACTAAGTATCGTTAGCGGGAGAGTCACGTGTCACTAGCGGCTATTGCGAAGGTCTAAGAGTCTATGCAGATAATGCCGAGTGGATGAAGCAACAGTAAAGGGAGTCTTACGCTAAGCAAGCCTTAAAATTAGCGTTTACGCCGCAATCTACCCAAAAATGCCAGTCCGGAAGCGAACAGTACCAAAGGTGCGGGTGTTGGAACGGGAGTTGGCGTACCCGCTTGAAATGTGCCCGGTAGGGTTGCGGCAGACAAACCTGAGAGGAACACCGCGCTATCCCAGAGCGGGTCATTCGAATCGGCGATGACGGCCTCCAGGCTATGCTGCGTTAAGGCTGGATTCAACAAGGCATTGACTGTCAATACAGCTGTGTAGCCATCAAATTCGAAGGCAACAGCGGTGGCGTTGGCATTAGGTGTAAAAAAGCCGTTATCGTTTTGAGTGGTGTCGGTACATGGGTAAACCCCATTGCTGCTGCAATTGTCCAACACCGCGAAATTGCTTGCATCAAACCGCGCGTAATTGATGCCGTCCACCACCAAAGCAAATCCATCACGGAAAATCCCGGTCCATTCCGGATATTCCTCGGAGGCAAACACAAATTTGGTGGTGATGCCATTTGCGCCTGTGGTCGAATTGTCCAGGGTAAAGTCAAATCTCAGAGAATTGGCGTCGTAGGTGTATTGATTGCTGAGTTTGGACACTTCATAGCTGGCCCCAGTGCCGGTGATGCCTGTGGCCCCACTGGATGTATTGGAGTTAGCAAAGTTAGCCATTCCAGTGGTCAGCACGATGCCGGCGGTGTTTGTGACAGTGCTAAACTCATTCGCTGCGTAGGTGCGAGCCTGGTTGTTCTGTCCGAGGTAACTGATGTTTTGCGCGACAACGCCACTATCGGGTGCCAGCCAGGCATTCACTAATTGCTGGCCAGTGACGTTAGAAACCGGCGATTGCACTGGCGGTGGCGTGACTTTTAGGGTCTCAAGCTCTGACTCGGTAATATCGGGCGCATCAGCACTATTCTGCTTTTCCACACCGTATAGCGAAACATACAGATCCGACTCAGACGGATTGTCGTCTATTTTCTCTCCGCCATTTTCGCCACCTTTTCCACTTTCGCTCTTGCCGCCTCCAGCAGCCAAAGTAGCGCTGGAAACAGCCATCAATATCATCAATACAGCCGAGTTCACGGTCTTCATTTTCATATCTTACTTACCTAAGGTTAATGTTCAATTTGGTCGCGATGCGCGGCGATCCCCGCCGCATCTCTCGAATTGGGCAAACAGGACATCATTGCTTGGTATCACGAACACTGGTGAATTCGAAATTCCGGAGGAAGGTTCACGGCTGTCGGAATAATTTTCCAGGGGTAGTTATCGCTGACGCCAACTGCGAGCTATGCGGAGCTTGGTGGGCAAGGGGTTTGGGTGACCAGCAGGGCTAAGCAATGAAGTTTGCTTGCTAAGTTCCCTAACGCAGATTTGATTGACGGGGCGGTTGCTTGCCCTGAAAGATAGGTTGCTGGTTTTTAGATCTTCAAACAGAGGTATGGATTGACTGCGCGCGCTTGCAGTCTTGAACTAAGGCCGCTCAGCTTGGGGCGGTACCGACTTCAGCTTGGGTCTTTTGGGTTTCTTGTCTATCTCTATGGCATCCAAGCGCGCTTCGGCGATGCAGGCTACCGACTCGATGAATTCGGTGATTAATACCGACTCGGTGACTTGATCGTCCTTGGTGGCGCATTGCGTGATATGTTCGACGCTTAGCATTATGACCACATCCAGGGCATTCTCTAGGGTGTAATGTACGCCAAGCGTTTCCTTGATAGTGGTAGTGGCCGCTTGCACGGCGGCTCTAATTGCCTGGTCTGCTGTAAGTATGTCACTGCTCATTTTCTAGCCTAAAAGGTTGTTTTTGCCGAAGTCTGTATTGCCAGATGCTGTCAAACACGTGTAACAGTGCGTCTAAATTAGTATGAAAACGCACCCGAAACAAGAGTCGGTTTAAGTCCGCTGTTGATCTTAGACAAAGCGGGCCTGCGTTTCGCTTATTTGCGTTTGCGGGTGGCTAGGGAATGCTCGCCCAAGGATGCCAAAGCGGCCAAGCCATGAATTTCGCAACGCCCCCCGCGCGCACTATAGTCTTCCTGGTAATGGGCGATAAACTCCATTACCGTATGGTCTATCAGGTCGGCGGCGCTTAAATCGAAGATCACGGTTTGGCCGTCGGCTAGATTGGCCACTTGGCTTTTTAGCGCTAGAAAATTGGAGAACAGCGCTGCGCCGCTGACTTTGATTACCCAATGATTTGGACCGTTGGCCTGCAGTTTGTAAGAGATCGACAACAAGTTATGCAAAGGCACGCCGCGACTGATATGCAGCAACAGTTTCGCGCCTATGCCTATCAGTACCCCGGCTAATAAATTGCTGATCAGTACCGCGAAGATGGTAACCACAAATAAAGCCAATTGTTCCTTGCCTAAATCCATGCTTTTGGCAAACGCTTTCGGAGACGCCAATTTAAAGCCGGTATAGACCAAAAGGGCTGCCAGCGAAGCCAAGGGTATCGTTGAGATCAAGCCCGGAAATAGCACTACAAATAACAGTAGAAACCCGCCATGAAAGAAATTGGCCCAACTGCTGCGACCGCCGGCGTCGATGTTAGCGGAGCTGCGCACTATTTCCGCAATCATCGGTAAACCGCCGATCATGCCTGAGACCATATTGCCAATGCCGACCGCGCGCAGTTCTTTGTTTAAATCGGAATAGCGTTTTTGCGGATCGAGTTTATCGACGGCGGCGGCGCTGAGTAGGCTTTCCAGGCTGCCGACTAGACAAATCGACACCACGCTTTCCCAGAAAGCAAATGCTGTCAGTTTGCCGAAATCCGGCAGATAAAAACTGTCCAGCAGACTGTCGGGGAAAGTCACCAGAAAGTGCGGCGCAAATAAAACATCTTTAGGCACTAGGAATGCTTCACCGGGTTGCAGTTGATCGAGTTGGAATAGCTGGCCTAGCAGGATGCCGGAGGCGATGACTAGGATGGGCGCTGGAATCTTGCGTAGCAGTGGCTGCTGGATTTGCGGCCAGCCGATCAATACCACGATGCCGACCAACGCAATCAAGCTGATTTGCGGCATAAAGTAGATCAGGTTGTGGGGCAGGGCAGCAATGCCGGCTAGGATGCCGCTGCCTTGATTTTGCAGGCCAGCCATGACCGGCAATTGTTTGCTGATGATGATAATGCCAATCGCGGCAAGCATGCCGTGGACTACCGAAGCCGGGAAAAACGCCGCCAGCCGACCGGCTTTAAAGTAGCCTAGTACCGTTTGCAAGGCGCCAGCGATGACAATTGCCGCCAAGGTGTAGCGATAGCCGGCCATCGCATCGCCTGCTCCCAGCGTCTGCACGGCAGTCAGAACCACCACTATCAAGCCGGCTGCTGGGCCGGTAATCGCAAGCGGCGCGCCGCCGATGCGCGATACCAATAAGCCGCCGACAATCGCGGTGATGATGCCGGCCATGGGCGGAAATCCAGAGGCTACAGCAATGCCTAAACACAATGGTAAGGCGATCAGAAATACCAAAAAGCCGGCATTCAGGTCTTGCCGCCAATTGGCGGAGTAGCCGGCGTAAGAAGCCAAGCTGGTCTTTTGTGTAGCTTTTGGCATTAATGTTCCTTCGTCTGGGTTGGCTTTGGTCAAGGTCGGGCAACTCGCTATCAGCGGTAACCGAGGCGATTTTGATCGTTCAGTTAGGTTCTTATATTCGCAGAACCCTATTCCCGCAAGGGAGGGAATCCGGTATGCCAGTGCTGCTCGCGCAGATGTGGAAGCGCGGATATTCAAGCACCAGCATGCTAATCATAATCAGTTTTTCCCGTCCATATTTAGTTTGTGGGCTGGGGGGGCGTTAGTTTTCTTTGCTTATGCGACGACTAAACTTCGGTTAAAAACCTTTCCAGTCAGCTGGCTTTAAGGCTTAGAGATCCCTGAGACAGGGCGTCGCGCGGACAAATAAAACGGGCCAAGCCTTATGATTCGGGTAAAATGTGTTGTCCTATTCTGGTCTTTTTTAACACCGAGAACCAGCTGTTTCCAGCATCTTTTCCCGCTTAGATTAATGAATATGCACTTTGTTGCTCGTGTAATTTTTGTATTTTTCTGTTTGTTCGCGGGGTCCTTGCTGGCCTCGGATTCGGGTAACTCCAGCTTTCTGGTATTGAATTATCACGACATTCTTGAAGAAGAAGAACGGGTGCCGCCATTTGACCGGATTGCGGTCAACAAAGACCATCTTGCCGATCATTTCGCCTGGTTGAAGCAGAATAACTATCACGTCATCAGTATTCAGGATTTGCTGGATTGCATGAAGGGTGACAAGGTTTTGCCGACTAAAGCGGTGATGTTGACGTTTGACGACGGCTACTTGAGTTTTTATACCCGCGCCATGCCTTTGCTGAAAAAGTACAAATATCCGGCTACGTTGGCCGTGGTCGGCACCTGGTTGGAGCAACAGAATGTGCCTGGTGTTAAGCCTTTAATGACGCCGGCACAGATTCGCGAAGTGGCGGAAAGCGGCCTGGTAGAAATAGCCTCGCACACCTTCGATTTGCATCATGGCATCGTCGCCAATCCGCAAGGTAATCAGCAAAGTGCAGTCACTTCGCGTTTGTATAGTAGCGAGTATGACGAGTATGAGAAAGACGATGACTATCGTAAACGGATTTTTCAGGAAGTGGATAAAAGCTCCGAACGCCTGTTTCAGATGTTGGGCAAGCGACCGCGGGTGATGGTTTGGCCTTACGGCGAATTTAACGCGATTGCGCTGGAAGCGACGAAATTGGCGGGTATGCGCCTGACTATGGGCTTGAATGACGGCGCCAATACACTGGCCGATGCCTTTGTTATGAAGCGGATGATGATTACCGATGACGTCAATGCCAAACAGTTCGGCGAAATCGTAAAAAATCAGCGCGTCGGCCAGGAGTTGCGGGTAGCGCATGTCGATATGGATTACATCTATGATGATGACGAAGAACAGACCGAAAAGAATTTGGCTTTAGTGGTGGACAGAATTAAAGCGAGTGGGGCCAATACCGTCTATCTGCAAGCGTATTCCGATCCGGACGGTGACGGTAACGCCGACAAACTGTATTTCCCGAATCGGCATTTACCCGTCCGCCGTGATCTGTTTAATCATGTGACTTTGCAATTACGTTCCAGGGCCGGTGTGAGAGTCTATGCCTGGATGCCAATTATGGCTTACAAAGCCGATGTGCCGCTAAAATGGTATGTGAAAGAATGGCGCGATGGCGAGCCGCAGTTATCCAGACATATCTACACCCGCTTGTCGCCATTTAATCCAGAAGCGCGGCAGTTTGTCGGTGAAATTTATGAAGACCTAGCGAAGCATTGCGATATTAACGGCATTCTGTTTCATGACGACGGGATTTTGTCGGATTACGAGGATGTTTCGCCGCTAGCTATGGAGTTTAGCCGCAACGTCTGGGGCATGCCGGCAGAATTCGATACCATCCATGCTTCCAGTGGATTACGCTTGCGTTGGGCCCAGCATAAAACCGAATTGATCGGCCAGTTCACCGATTATTTGGCTGATAAGGTCAGGTTTTATCGGCCCTATATCAAAACGGCCCGCAACTTTTATTCTTTGCCGCTGTTAAAGCCGTATAGCGAAGAATGGTATGCACAGTCGTTCCCGGCGTTTTTAAAGCACTATGACTACGTGGCGGTGGAGGCTATGCCGTTTATGGAAGAGGCTGAAAACCCCAAACAATGGTTAATAGAATTAGTAGAAAAGACAGTGCAATACCCCGATGGTTTGGACAAGATGGTGTTTGAATTGCAGGCGGTTAATTGGAAAACCAAGCAGGATATTCCGATGCCTGTCTTTACCGAGCAATTCGAGTTATTGAAAAAGCACGGAGCCAAACATATCGGTTACTATCCCGATAATGTGTTTAACGATCAGCCGAAGTTGGCTGATCTGAAAAAATTCTTTCCGGTTGCGAAAAAGGATTAAGCGATAAATGGAGCACTTGATAGACCACGCCTGGGTACAGGAGTTTATCGACTGGTGGTTGATCACCCGGGAATATTTGCAAGAAGTGCCTTGGTGGCGCTTGGATGCATGGCTATCGCGTTTCGTGTTTTATTACCCGCTGTTAATGGCCTATGTTTGGATGTTAGGCGGCATGATTTATTACGTGCGCTGGGAGCGAAAACGCGGCAACGTTTTGTCGGATTTGCCGATCTTAACTGAATACCCCTCGGTATCGATTCTGATCCCTTGTTATAACGAAGGTGAGAATGTTCGGGAGACCATCGAATACTTGTTGCATCAGCAATACCCGAATGTCGAAATCATCGCGATCAACGACGGCAGCAAGGACAACACCCTGGAGATATTGCACGAGTTGGCTGACCAACATCCGCAAATTCGGGTGGTCAATTTAGCCAGCAATCAGGGTAAGGCGGTGGGTTTACGGACCGCGGCATTGTTAGCCAATAGCGAAATTTTGATCGGCATTGACGGTGATGCATTATTGGCGCCGAATGCTACTGCCTGGATTGTTAGGCATTTTCTGGATGATCCACACGTGGGCGCGGTCACTGGGAATCCGCGGATCCGTAATCGCTCTACGTTGTTGGGTAAAATTCAGGTCGGCGAGTTTTCGGCTATTGTCGGCATGATCAAGCGCGCCCAACGTTCATATGGTCATGTGTTTACCATCTCCGGAGTGATAGCCGGTTTTAGAAAGACCGCGTTACATGATGTCGGTTACTGGAGCCCGGATATGGTGACCGAGGACATCGACATTAGTTGGAAATTACAGCTGGCTGGCTGGGGCATTCGCTTTGAGCCGAACGCCTTATGCTGGGTGTTGATGCCGGAAACGCTAAATGGTTTGTGGAAACAACGCAGTCGTTGGGCACAAGGCGGTGTCGAGGTGTTATTTCGGTATTTTCGCGCGTTGTTTAACTGGCGTTCGCGGGGTATGTGGCTGTTGTACTTGGAGTGTTGCATCAGTTTGTGTTGGGCGTTCCTGGTGGTTGTCATGCTGGCAGTAGTGCCTTTGGGATGGTTTAGCAGTGAGCCGCAAGAAGCCTTGGAGGATTTGTCGCCCCATTGGACCAGCATGTTGCTCTGCGTCACCTGCTTAATTCAGTTCGCGGTCAGTTTGACCATCGATTCCAGTTATGAGCGAAAAAGCGGCGGATCTGCGCAACATTATTATTGGATGATCTGGTATCCCATTGTTTACTGGTTGATCAACGTCGGCACTACAATAAACGGTTGTTTCAAGGCCTTGCGAAAAAAACGCGGCCAGCGGGCCGTCTGGGTGACGTTGGACAGAGGTTTGCGGCAAAAATGAAAGACATCATCATCAATCAGCCACATCTGCAAAGCTTTCAGCAAAAGTGCGGCTCGGTCTTTATGTCCCTATTGAGTTGGGTGTTGTGGCTATATTTCTTATGGCCGTTGTTCACGCTGGGCGGTTGGTTGATGGGCTTGAAAAGTCTGTCCGACGACATCCGTTGGTTCGGCGGTTACAAGACTCTGTTAGAGTTGTTACAACTGTACGGTGAGATCGTCATGGTTATCGCCGGTATTTGGTTGTTTTGGACCATATACTTATCCTGGCTGCACGCGCGCGTCAGCCCAAAACGCACCGCTCCCGTTACGGATAGACAATTGGCTGTGGCGTTTAGGGTGGGTGAGGATATGTTGGCAGTGGCGCGAGCCAGTAAAAAAGTAACGGTACATTTCAATACGCATGCGGTGATTACTGATATAGACTCCCCCTAGTAGGGATTGCTTGGTCGCGGTTCTGCTTTTCGCAATGTTGGTGTTACACTGCGCTAGGCGTATTTAAGGACTTATTTTATGCAACTTGCAATCACTGTGTTGGGCAACAAATCCAACGGTTTTATCGCGGAAATCCTATCGGCGCTCAGCGCCTGTCAATGCACTGTTGTAGAACTGCGCACCTCTAATTTGACCCAAATCACTGCGGCTTACTTGCTGATTGCCGGTAATTGGAATCACATTGCCAAATTGGAAGGCATGCTCGAAGCCATTAAAATCCGCTTTGAAATTCAAATGACTTTTTTACGGCCGGATGAAACCTTACCCGTATTGGAAGGCGTGCCTTACACCTTGGAAACGATTTCCATGGATAAGAACGATGTCCTGTTTGCAGTGACCTCGTTTTTATTGGACAGAGGCATTTGTATCGAAGAAGTTACCGCCAGCCGTTATCAAGCCGCATTTTTTAATACCCCGGTGTTTTCCACTAAGTATGTATTGCTGGTGCCGCCGGAAGTTCGAATTTTATCGCTACGTGAAGAGTTCCTGGACTTTTGCGACGGCATGAACATTGACGCTATTCTCGAACCCATCAAAAGGTGATCTGATGACTTTAGCCACTCTCGGCTCCGCCGTTCCCGATTTCGAAATTGCCGCCACCGGTGACAAAACCGTCAAACTTAGCGATTATCGCGGCAAAAAAGTTATTTTGTATTTTTATCCCAAAGATAGTACCCCTGGTTGTACCCTCGAGGGTCAAGGGTTTAGGGATAACATCGAACAGTTCAACCAGTTAAACACGGTTATTCTGGGTATATCCCGCGACAGTATAAAAATGCACGAGGGGTTTAAATGCAAACAGGCGTTCCCCTTCGATTTGCTGTCAGATCAGGATGAGAGTGTTTGTAATTTATTCGAAGTCATCAAAATGAAAAGCATGTACGGCAAGCAGGTGCGAGGCATAGAACGCAGCACTTTCCTAATCGACGAAGACGGGGTGTTGATCAAGGAGTGGCGCAAGGTGCAAGTAAAGACGCACATCGCCGAGGTGTTGAGCCATTTGCAATCGGCCAATTGATTCTTCACTTACGATCCTGAGGTGTTGGTCTTTTTGAGTGGCGCTACCGTTCGGTTTTCAGGAAATTCAATTGGAAGGCGATACCTTAAATAAACACCTTAGTATCAGCGACAACTATTCAGCAAACCCTCTGCAGGGTCGAATTTATTCGACCTGTGGGCTTCATACTTAAAAGGGCGAATCAATTCGCCCCACCTTCTATTGCCAATTTAACCGGATAACAATCTATCAGCGCTGAGCAGTAAACGCAGCTAAATTAAAAATGGGCATCGTGCCCGCACAGTGCTTCCCCTGTCGTGAATTGTTTAATCTGACTGTTTTGAGGATAATGAACACTGTTTTTAATCATTTGGACGAAATACATGAACGAAATGCTGTCCTCAGGGATTGAGCTGATGCTGATAGGCATGGGCATCGTCTACGCTTTTTTGGCCATGTTGATAGTGGCCATCAATGTGATGTCTAAACTGATAGTCCGCTATTTTCCGGAAATGCCTGCCAAGTTTTCGGATCAACCCGCCGGGGCAGGAAACGATAAAGCAGTCATTGCTGCTATTACTGCGGCTGTTCACCAATACCGAAAAAAACATAATCACGGATAAGCATACCCACAAGGTAGCAGTACTCGACCCAAAAACGTCATAAGGAGAAAAGAGTGGAAAAGGTAAATAAGTCCCTAGGAATTACTGAAGTGGTATTACGTGATGCCCATCAGTCAATTCTAGCGACCCGGCTACGTATCGAAGACATGTTGCCAATTTGCGAGCAACTTGATCAAATCGGTTACTGGTCTATCGAGTCTTGGGGCGGTGCCACCTTTGATGCCTGTATTCGCTATCTGGGCGAAGACCCTTGGGAACGTTTGCGCTTGTTGAAAAAAGCCATGCCCAACACCCCGCAGCAAATGTTGTTCCGTGGCCAAAATATTCTGGGCTACCGGCACTATGCAGACGATGTGGTCGATAAATTTGTCGAGCGTTGCGTGGTCAACGGTATTGACGTATTTCGGATTTTCGATGCGATGAACGATATGCGCAACATCGATCGCGCAATAAAAGCCGTGCTAAATACCGATGCCCACGCTCAGGGGACTATTTCCTACACCACTAGTCCTGTGCACACCATCAAGAAATGGGTCGAGCAAGGCAAGCAAATCGAAGACATGGGCGCGCACTCCCTCTGCATTAAAGATATGGCGGGCTTACTGACGCCCTACGATGCTTATGAACTAATCAGCAAGCTGAAAAAAGCAGTGGCAATTCCGATTCATATGCAATGCCATGCCACCACGGGCTTGAGCGTTGGGACTTATATCAAAGCAATCGAAGCCGGCGTCGATAATCTTGACACTGCCATTTCCTCGTTGAGTATGACCTATGGTCACAGTCCGACAGAAACCATCGTTGCTGCCATGGCCGGCCAGAAGCGCGAGACCGGTTTGGATTTGCTTAAGCTGGAGAAAATCGCAGCCTATTTTCGGATAGTCCGTAAAAAATACGCGCAATTCGAAGGTAGCCTGAAAGGTGTCGATGGGCGGATTTTGGTCTCGCAAGTGCCGGGTGGCATGTTAACCAATATGGAGAGCCAATTGCGGGAGCAGGGTGCGGCGGATCGCTTCGATGCGGTGATGCAGGAAATTCCTCTGGTTCGCAAAGATCTTGGCTATATCCCACTGGTGACGCCTACCTCGCAAATTGTCGGTACCCAAGCCGTCTTAAACGTATTGGCGGGTGAGCGCTATAAGACCATCAGCAAGGAAACGGCGGGCGTACTAAAAGGCGAATATGGCGCTACACCTGCGCCTGTCGACAAGGCATTACAGGCACGCGTGTTGAATGGTGCCGAGCCGATCACTTGCCGGCCAGCCGATTTGCTGGAAGCGGAGATGGATAAGCTGGTTGCCGAAGTCACCGCTAGAGCAGCGGCTGAAGGGCTTAAGCTTGCGGAGAATGTCGAGGAGGATGCGCTGATCGACGGTTTGTTTGCGCAAATCGGCTGGAAATTTATTCAAAATCGCGGCAACCCGGCGGCTTTCGAACCTGTCCCGACTGGCGATGTGCCGGTGGCAGCAATGCCAACAACGGCCCAGAGTGTCGGTGTCGCCGAGACATACACAGTGAATGTGGATGGAAAAAACTATCAAGTCGCGGTTGCTCCCGGCGGAGTTGAGCTAGTCGTGAAGTTTGGTGCGGTTCAGTCTGTTTTTGACAGCGGACCGATGCTGGTTGCCACCGCACCTATCGTAAGCGGCAGCGGTGTAGTGGAATCGCCTTTGGCTGGTGTGGTGCTGAAGGTCAATGTCAATGTCGGCTCTCATCTCTCCGAGGGGGATGTCGTGTTGATCATGGAAGCGATGAAAATGGAAACCGAGATCCGCGCTAAAGTCGCCGGCATCGTCAGCGCGGTGAACGTCCGTCAGGGCGATTCGGTAGCGGTCGGTGATGTATTGGTCACTTTATAATCTCTTTTTTGTTAAAACGTAGTTTCGGCCTGACAGTGTCGGGCTGGGATCTGAGTAATCCTCTGATCAGGTGTTTGCGCCGCGCTGCTGGCCGGTTCGGATGTCGTTAGTCCTGATCACTCCAGCGATGTAATGCATACCTTATGGAAAATCTAAGACTGTTGTGGGAAAGCACGGGTATATACAACATTAGCGGGCCGCAGTGCATTATGATGGCGGTCGGGTTCTTATTGTTGTTTCTGGCCATCAAAAAGGGCTTTGAGCCCCTGCTGCTGCTGCCCATAGGTTTTGGTGCAGTGTTGAGTAACATACCGGTAGCCGGCATGATAGACGAGGGCGGCATCCTGTATTACCTGTATGGCGGTATCAAGGCAGGCATATTTCCGCTATTGATCTTCATGGGGGTGGGCGCCATGACTGATTTCGGCCCGATGCTGGCGAACCCCAAAACCTTGCTTTTGGGTGCCGCGGCACAATTCGGTATTTTTGCAACCTTATTCGGGGCGTTGGCCTTAAACGCGGTTCCGGGCATGGATTTTACCCTTAAGCAAGCCGCGGCTATTGCGATTATCGGTGGGGCTGATGGTCCGACCGCGATCTATGTGGCGTCGAAATTGGCTCCTGAATTGTTGGGGGCGATTGCGGTAGCCGCATATTCTTACATGGCATTGGTGCCCCTGATTCAACCCCCCATCATGCGCGCTTTGACTAGCGAGCAAGAGCGTCGCATAGAAATGCAGCAGCTCAGAGTTGTAGGCAAGACCGAAAAGATCGTATTTCCACTCATGTTGCTGGTTTTGACCGCCATGTTGCTGCCATCGGCAGCGCCCCTGGTCGGTATGTTTTGTTTGGGTAATCTGATGAATGCCAGTGGCGTGGTCGAACGCCTGAGCAAAACCGCGCAGAACGAATTGATTAATATCGTCACAATTTTCTTGGGTTTGTCCGTCGGCTCCAAGCTGAGTGCCGAAGCGTTTTTGAAAATGGAAACGCTGGGTATTTTAGGTCTGGGCGCTGTGGCGTTTTCGATTGGCACTGCTAGTGGCGTAATCATGGCAAAAATAATGAATCGTTTCAGCAGTACGCCAATCAATCCTTTAATTGGCGCCGCAGGTGTTTCCGCCGTACCAATGGCTGCCAGGGTAGCCAATAAAATAGGTTTGGAAGCTAACCCGCATAACTTCTTGTTGATGCACGCGATGGGGCCGAACGTAGCCGGGGTGATAGGCTCGGCGGTGGCGGCGGGCGTGTTGTTGAGTTTGGTGCGTTAGGTTTTCTTCAGGTCCACCGTAACCCGATATGAGTGCTCAGGCAGTCAAGGATAAGCCGATTAAGGTGCTTTGGCTGACATCAAGTTATCCGCGCAGTAAGGATGACAGCGCCTCGGTATTCTTGCGCTATTTGGCGGAGGCACTGGCAAACCAGAATATTAGTCTCCATATTCTTTCGCCTGATCATTGCGAAGTTCAAGTGACGGAGCAAGCTGGCGGCATAGTCTGCAGTCATTTTCGCTATTTTTGGCCGCGTAGGCTTCAGTTATTGGCCTACGGTTCGGGGATTTTACCCAACTTGCGTGCCACGCCATGGTTGCTATTTCAGGTACCTTTTTTCATGCTGTCTATGTTTATTACTGCGGCTTGGATAGTGCTTAGGGATAAGCCTTGTTTGATACACGCACATTGGATTTTTCCGCAAGGTACTGTGGCGGTATTGCTGGGTAAGTTGTTTAAAATTCCAGTGGTTGTCACGGCGCATGGCGGGGACGCCTTTGCGTTGAAGGGGTTTTTTGTAGGGGCTTTAAAACGTTGGACCGTTAAGAATTGCTCTGCTTGGACCAGTAACACCAATGCCACTGCTGATGCCGTAGGCCCCGATTTGCCCAAGCCGCGCATCATTCCGATGGGTATAGATTATAAAAAATTTGCTTCCGGAAATGCCCAAACTGCGCTTAAAACAGACAGCCAGCAAAAAATAATCCTCTTGTTCGTCGGGCGCTTGGTTGAAAAAAAAGGCGTAGCCGATCTGATAGCGGCCGTAGTTGGTTTGCCTAAGGATCTGTTAGATAGAGTTCAGCTATGGATTATCGGTGACGGTACAGAACGTGATCATTTAAAAAAGTTGGCGCGTGATCACCAGATTGAAGATAAAGTGGTTTTTCACGGCAGGTTACCGAACGCCATCTTGCCGGATTACTATGCGGCAGCTGATATTTTCATTGCTCCATCAATTGTCGATGCCAATGGCGATACGGAAGGGCAGGGCGTGATTTTTCTTGAAGCGATGGCTAGCAACATACCCGTTATTAGTACTAATGCCGGTGGCATTGCAGAAGTTATTGAACATCGAAAAACCGGCTTATTAGTTAACGCCAAAGCCCCAGAAGAGATCAAACAGGCAATTGAACTTTTGGTTGCGGACAAAGAATTAAGAGTATCGCTTAAAACTGCAGGGCAGCGAGTAGCAGAATCCTATGATTGGGAAAAAATGGCAGTTAAATTTGTGAGTTTGTATATGGTGACAAGGGAAGGATTGATTATAAGCTTTTAAGTAAATTTTCGAGTATTCCTGCAGAAAACTCCCAATCTTGATCGGAATTATATTCTTTCGTTTTCAAGGGCAGAGCATCACGAATATGTTTAGCTAGATCCATTGGGTTATTAGTATCTACCAAACATTCAGGATGATTTCGTAAAATCCAACTTGCGCCAGCCGAGTTAGAAGCAACTACAGTCTTACGGCATTTCATGGCTTCATACAATTTAACAGGGTAACTATAGTTGCCAAATGCTGACTGAAGATTGATTACCAATAGCACATCCATAGCGTTGATTATCATAGGCATTTCCTCATCTGGCAAATAGCCCAGTTCAATTACTGCATGCCGTATTTGCGCTGGTATTTGGACGTGTTTCTCCCTCCGCCCAGATATAACCAGTTTGGCTTCGGGAATCCAGTTTAGTAAATATTCCATAGCTTGAAATAATGATTCCGGGCCTCTGTTTTTATAAAGAGAACCGCAATACCCAACCAAAGGCACTTCTTCGGATAATTCAAACCGTTTTCGGAAGTTAATTCCGTTTAAAGGTTGAAATATAGGGTCCGCAGCCATCGGAATAACCGTAGCAACATTCTTAACTCGTCCACGACTCATCAATTCAGCTAATTCTGGTCCGGCGGCGCTTATCGCCGTGCATCGCTGCAAAGAGTGCCGCCAAACCCAATGCAAAGGTTTAAACCAGGGAATATAGCCTTCATAATTGTCGTAAGCATCAATTAATGTTTTTACGCAGTATCGCTCCCCTAAATAAGTAGCGAGAATGCCGTACCAAGTGTCCGAACATCCGATTATCCAATCAGGTGGCTGCCTTTTAACCAATGTTTCCGCTTGTCTGAAATAGGCTATGGGGCCGTTTGATTGCTTTAGCGGATGAAGGCCCACAGAAAACCACTCAATACCGTGGGCGTGGCGATGGGTGAAGTTGCAAGGGCGATAATCCAATAGCAATAAGGTAACATCGTGACCGCGTTGCGCCAGATAATAAGGTAAGTAAAAAAAACGCCCATAAGGTCGAGTTAGAAGATCTCTTCCTTGCGGGCGACGTTTGCACAGAAATAACAGACGCATCTGTTGTTAATATTTTGATTTTATAATTACATATGCATTTTTAATTCGGCGTCTTTGCACATCAATTTTACAACATCATTAACATCGCTCTGATATTTCCATCCTAACCCCATTTCGGCTTTGCCTGCATTACCTTTACTAGTCCTTATATCTAATGGCCGTGAGAGCGTTTTATCTTGTATAACGTGGTCTGTCCAACATAGTCCGAAATAACTAAATACGCTTTCGACAAAATACGCCAATGACACCGTTTTGCCTGTGGCGATAATATAATCGTCAGGTTTTTCCGCTTCCATCATTAACCACATGGCTTCCACGTATTCCGGAGCCCAGCCCCAATCCCTTTCAATGTCTAAGTCGCCAAGGCTTAACTTTTTAGAATGGTCAGAAGCTATCTGTGCGGCGCCACGTACTATTTTTTGTGTGACAAAACGTTCAGGCCTTAAAGGCGATTCGTGATTAAAAAGTATACCTGTGCAGGCAAATAAGCCATAGGCTTCACGATAATTTGCAACTAGTCCGTGTGCGGCTACTTTTGCGACTGCGTAAGGACTGCGAGGGCAAAAAGGTGTGTGCTCTGTCGCTGCGGCATCCCCAGTATTGCCAAAACATTCACTTGAACCGGCGTTATATAGCCGGATGCCAGACGCTATAAAACGGATAGACTCCAATAAATTCAACGTGCCCGTGACGATGCTTTCCATAGCTTCGACCGGTTGATCAAATGATAAACCTACAGAAGTTTGGCCTGCTAAATTATAAATTTCATCCGGTCTATATCGAATGATTGTCGAGAACACACTTCGAAAATCATTAAGTGCCATTGACACTAATTCAACTTGATCCTTAATACCAAGAGAATGGAGATTGTTAAAAGAACTTGCCATGGCATCACGGGAGGTTCCGGTTACCGAATAACCTTTTTTTAGTAAATACTGGGCCAAATATGCACCATCTTGACCGTTTACTCCGCATATCAATGCACGTTTCATTGTTAATTATTTAATAATTGATGATAGGTATTAAGCGTATCTTTGGCACATTTTTCCCAGGAAAATAGTTTAACTCGTTGTTTCCCTTTCGTTATTAGTTGTGCTGAGTAATCCGGCGATGAAACCACTCGTTCAATCGCCAAGCGCATTTCAGTAGTATCTTCTGGATTAAATAGCTCGGCAGCATTGCCTACTACTTCCGGTAGCGAACTAGTATTGGAACACACCACTGGGCAGTCGCAAGACATGGCTTCCAGTGGTGGAATTCCAAATCCTTCGTACAATGAAGGATAAATAAAAGCCGCTGCTGAACGATACCAGGCGGCTAACTTATTATCGTCGCCGGACGCATAAATCACATTGCCAGGATTAATATTTAAAGCTGTAAAAAGTTTCAATTCATTCGAAGTAAAGGCACCGCCGCCAAAACAAACGATAGAAAATTCGTTTTTCAGTAATTTAGATTCCGAATACGCCTTGAGTAAGGTGGCAAAATTTTTGTATCCACTGCGTTTGCCTACATACAATAAATAAGGTTGGTTTTCTCGATTATGCCTGGAGGAAGCGGATGTTGGTTTAAAGGAATGACCAAGGTATATCACTGAAATTTTTTCTTCAGGTATAGCGGTCAATTCGAGCAAATCTCTTCGGGTGTTTTCGGAAATGCAAATGATATGATCGGCACGTTTTAGTGAATGTGCCTTTATTTCTCGTGTTCTATCAAAAATTGAAAAATTATCTGGATATTTCTCATGTATCATATCGCATACAGTAATAACCCGTTTCGCTTTCCGTGGACAACAGTCGAATAGGGTGTAATAGGTTTCATGGAAAATGTCAGGATGAAATTTGTGTTTTAACGCATTGAGTGCGCCCACATTGGTGAATGCGGAAATTCTTCGCGAGAGTATTTGTGGCAGTGTTCTTGGCAGTCTCAAGCCGCTAGGATGGATTTTGTCGTATTCATCGAAATATTCATTAGTATGGAGAAGGGCGAATATTTCGACAGAATTTTGATCGAGTTTGCTTAAATTATTTGCCAACTCATAGAAATAGCGGGATATGCCGCCATATTTTTGGATGCAAAATATTTGGTGGTCGAACAGAATCTTCATTCGGCTAATGCTGTCCTATAAACATCCATAGTTTGCTCGGCGCATTTCTTCCAACTAAATTTTTCTGCTTGTGCGAAGGAATCTATACTCATATTACGTCTAATTTCGGCAGAATTGTATATTCGCAGCATTGCCTCACATAGCGCATCATCATCACGTGGGTCTATCATAACTCCGGCATTCCCTAACACTTCCGGAAGAGAAGAAGTATTCGAAGTAATTACCGGAACACCACACTGCATAGCTTCAAGAGGAGGTAGGCCAAAGCCTTCATAAAATGAAGGGTATATAAACATCATTGCACCGCTGTAAAGAGGTGATAGATATTCGTCCGGCACATATCCAGTTACAACAATGCTTTTGCGTAGTTCTGAATTCGCAGTGATCTCGTTGAAAATCTCTTCAAAATCCCAGCCCTTGGCCCCGACAAGAACCAACTTGAGGTCTTTTATACGCTCTTCGGCAATCATTCGAGTGAAACACCTGATTGTTTGGCTGATATTTTTACGTGGTTCCAGTGTTGAAAGGCTAAGCACATATTGACCTTCAGGAATGCCAAACTTTGACTTGGTTTCTTCAATAGTCACCCGATTTTGGCATTTGTAAAACAGATCAGATGCCGCTAGATGCGTTACAAACACCCGTTTTGGATCCAGTGAAGGCAGATAGCTACATAAATCATTTTTGGTTGCCTGCGAAATACAAGTTACCCAAGTATTTTCATCAATACTACTGAGTACGCTATGTATCCACCCATTTTTCTTGTTTTGGAAAAACTTTGGATACAATACAGGAATCAAGTCGTAGATAGTAATTACTTTTTTTAATTTGTTGTACCTTTTTATTTGTTTGGGAAAAGGATAAAAAGGTGAGTGGTATATCTCTGTTGTTGCTAAATCAAAACTATTTATTGTCTTATGGGATAGAGTTTTACTCACTGCCAAACTAGTAAGTCTGCCTATTTCTCTGCTATAAGATCGTGTTGGTTCTTTTGTATGGGTATGTATGAATTGATATGCCTTCAGAATATCTTGGTGGATATCAGGCTTGGATAGCGAGATGTTGCCGAGGATTGAGTTTGATTGTAAGTAGTCTAGGGTTTTAAAATAGCTATTCACACTTAGCGTAGAAGAAAACGATGAAATAGCCTTTGTCTTTACTAGTTCCTGCGCTAAATTTTCTATAACTCTAAATACGCCCGTTCTGGAAGAAGAGAGATAGTGCCCTTGTCCTAAAACTGAAATATCATAAATTAATCGCATATATTGTTGTTTAATATGGAATTTCTGTCTTATAGTTGTATTCTTAAAGTAAGCCAGTCTGTCTAAAGAAGCGGATGCATATGGTTTTCAGTAATGTCACGGAAATTCCTCGATTCCATCTCAATGAAGAAATAATCGAATTTATTACGACTTGAAAGCCTATCAAAAATTTATTTTCATTCTTGGAATAATTCTGCCTCACAAGCGCAGATGCATAAGCAAATAACCACTTATCTGGTACCCGCCCCATGAATTTCATAAACATGTCATTAATTTCTTTATGCACTTTCACTTTTGCAGTCATGGTTTTGTTCTCAGGGTATAGCCTAGATCCAGCTAATTTATTTTCAAGATAAACAAAGCGAACACCGTTCCGACCAAGTCGT
This sequence comes from Proteobacteria bacterium ST_bin11, assembly GCA_002083615.1. Lineage (GTDB taxonomy): Bacteria > Pseudomonadota > Gammaproteobacteria > Methylococcales > Methylomonadaceae > Methylomonas. The sequence continues at coordinate 23,606 of MSXO01000002.1, forward strand.
AACCAATATTCATAGTCCATGCAATAATCCAGCGATACATCAAGCGGACCGAATTTATTTACTATCCGTCTACGGAAGAACAGTGCCGGTTGACAGATGAAACAGGTTTCAGTCAGTCGACGGAAATCCCACCGTTCAGTGGGATATGGTTCGATAACACGATCTTCAATATCAATATGATCAGCCATCCCATATAGAGCATCTACTTCGGGGTTGGCTTCAAAAAATGCCACAACATTGGCGATTGTATTTGGATAATAAATGTCATCTGAATTGAGCCAGCCGATGATCTCTCCATCTGTGTCACAGATACCTTTGTTAACAGCATCTGTTTGTCCCTTGTCCTTTTCTGATATCCAGCGCACAGTTGGGGTGAAATTTTTGAGTATCTCAATAGTATTGTCAGTGCTGCCCCCATCTACAACAAAGTGCTCAATCTCTGCTCCGCACTGATTAGCTACACTTTGTAAAGTTCGCTCTATAAATTGTCCTTGGTTATAAGAAGGAGTAACAATGCTAACTTTCATCCCGGGTAGTCTCTGATCAATGCCGCTTTTCAAGAAAAATCGATGCGCAAGTAATTGATTTATTAGCTATGAAAATCGAGATAACGAATTAATCAAAGCTTCTTTAACACGTATCTTCTAGAATGTCCATTATCCTTATAATTACGGGTTTTATGGAAATATTGCTTATGCATGGAACTGTTTTGCACTTAGAGTTCATCTCGAATGCAACGCCAGTAACACCGATACCAACTCATATGATAGTTGATAACTACTGGTTTTTTACCTGGACAGTTGTCTGGATAGGGCAAAAAATGACCAAACGGTAATCCCTCCTGAAAAAAGTAGCGTTTAAAAGTAGAATTTTCTCGTAACAGACGAAGGAAGTTTTACATGAAGACCTCAAGATTTAGTGACAGTCAGATTTTGGCGATTTTGAAGCAAGCGGAAGCCGGTACGCCAGTACCGGAGATCTGTCGTGAACACGGCGTTAGCTCTGCCACATTTTACAAATGGCGTTCCAAATATGGCGGCATGGATGCGTCCTTGATGGCTCGCCTGAAAGAGCTGGAAGACGAAAACCGGCGGCTGAAGAAAATGTATGCCGAAGAACGGCTGAAAGCCGAAATCATCAAGGAAGCCCTGGAAAAAAAGGCCTGACGCCATCTTGCCGACGCGAGATGGCGCAAGCCCTGTACAGGCCAAGCGTGCCAGTCTTCGGTTGGTGTGTTCGGCTTTAGACATCAGCCAGAGCGGTTATCGCTATCAGTCAAAGCTCTCTGCTGAAAACGCCGAGATTGCCGACTTGCTGCGGCGTCTGACGGACACCCATCGCACGTGGGGCTTTGGATTGTGCTACTTGTATTTGCGCAATGTGAAAGGCCCGAAAACGGGCTGGTTTGCGAGGAAAAACCACTGTTTTGATAATAAAAGGGTCGAATATTGAAATTTTTGACTGACTTTGACAGTGACTGCCGCTCAAAGTGGGTGTTTTTCAGAGGTTCCTTAAATATGCGAAATCAAAAAACATGATTAATAATCATTTTCTGCGTTAAAATTATTCTTATTTATGAGAATTAATTCAAATATATTTCCTAGTTCTTTTTTATAGTTCATATATGTATAATTGGATTTTACAAAGTCTTTCGCTTTATATAGGGTCTTCATGTGTCTATCAATCGGCATGGAGAGTATCTCTCTGATTGAGTTCTCTATTTCATATATACTCCCTTCATCAATAGTAATGCCTATCTCATCAAAATCTAACCCACAAGCCCTTGTGACAATAGGTATGCCCGCGCCATGAGATGCAGCGGTTAAGACGCTTGGTGAGCCACCCTCGCTGATACTTGGAAATACAACAATTCCACAGATACTCATAAGTTCTGAGAAGCGCTCGCTGTCGACACGTACAAAGTCATGAAAAACGATTCTATCCTTTATATCTATAAACAATGCATCAAGATTCAAAGCTATTCTTTCTTCATTGTTTAATCCCGCTACGTGTAAAGTTACATTAGGGATATTTCTTATGGCTTCTAATGTATTGACCAAGCCTTTGTGGAGTGCCCCAGTAGAGCCAAACCATAAAATATTTTGTTTGAGGTTTTCATTTTTTTTGCACGAATAGTCTTTTCGCCTTTCAATAAAAAAGCTTGGTATATTAAAAACTTTTCCAAATTCTATGTTTTTTCTAAATGTTTCTGAAACAAAGTCATTTCCAAGGATTATGTAGTAATCTGATATTCTGTTTTGTATTGGCCAAGAAAAATTAACCTCACGTCCACCTAAAGTAGGCCATATGTTATATCTGTTATAAAAGTCAATTTTACTTCTGACGGTAGCAATGTTTGAGAAACTTGAATGGCAACCTGTACCGTATACAACAAAAGTACTATTTCTGCGCGTTGCTGAATTGGAGGCTGTCTCGAAAGGAAAGCCAAAGCCACAAATTAACTCATATTGCCATACGTCATTAATTGGGTCAGTATCCATCCAATCAAAAACGTCAACTATATAGCCTCGGCGATTCAGTTCTTCAGCCCAAGCTATAGACTCAAGAATGTTGGTGTGGGTTATGTCGTAAATAGCTTTTCTATAAAATGGGTGTATTATATAAGACAATAAGGCTTTTTTTTTGTGTTTTGTATTGAATAGGTTGTAAACTCGTTTCGGTTTATTTTTGATATGACTGCGCAACCAAGTGTGGCATTTTTTATAAAAAAAACTTAAATCAAACACAAGGTTTCTCTATTTTCCAATCTAAGCGTGGCGCAATAACTCCCCTTCTGCCTTCGCCTAAAATAGCAACAGGGCTGCTGCTGTCGTGTAATGTAAAAGTAATTTCTTCTGGAAATATGTCTAATATTTCAACTGCAGGAATGGTTGCTGCAACTCGAATTGAGTAGGTGCCAGACAATAGCCATTGGGTTGGTAAATATGATATTGCTATATATTCTCCTATTTTGTCATGATTGCCTAACTCAACATTAGGGCGCAAATCCAGGGTCGATGAAGTAAAAATTATTCCACTTGATATGTTAGAAAGTTCGAAACTTATAGAATAGCTGGTGCCTATTGTTAGTGTCTCATATCTTATCTCTAAAAGTGCTGGGTGGCTATTATCTATGATGCCATTTGAGTCTATAATTTGTATAGAATTAATAATTAATTTTTGTCTACTTGTGGGTTTTCTAATGGTAGAAGAGGCTGATTTATTCTCGGTGGTGTTGTTTAAATAATGTTGAATACAGTCATCAGTTGTTCCTATTTTATTTAATAGGCCCGATCGTAGAAGTATGCTCCTATTACATAATTGAGATATTGTTCCCATGTTATGACTAACATATAAGACAGTTCGTCCTTCACTACCTACTTCTTCAATTTTTCCAAGACATTTCTTCTGAAACTGCGCATCTCCTACAGCTAGTACTTCATCAACGATCAATATTTCCGGTTCTAGATGCGCTGCTACTGCAAATGCTAAACGCACGTACATACCACTTGAGTAATGTTTAACTGGTGTATCCAAAAATTTTACAACTTCAGCAAAATCTACAATTTCATCAAATTTTTTTTTAATTTCATGTTTTCGCATACCTAAAATCGCGCCATTAAGAAATATATTTTCTCGCCCGGTCAATTCAGGATGAAATCCGGTACCCACTTCCAACAAACTCGATACTCGGCCATTAATGATAATGTTGCCGGTGCTGGGATGAGTAATCCGACTCAGTATTTTTAACAGCGTAGATTTGCCGGCACCGTTTCGACCTATAATTCCGACCCGGTCACCATGTTTTATTTCAAAATTAATATCCTTGAGTGCCCAGAATTCTTCGGTATTTTCTAAGCTGGTATCGCCTTGAATTGGATGTAATAAACTCTTGCTGAGATTTTTAAAGCCTCGGCTCAGAGACTCTCCCAGACTGGTGTATTGGTAACAGCTTTGCTGTTGATGCTGAATAATATATTTCTTGCCCAGATTATCGACTTTAATTGCGGTGCTCATCAGGATGTAATTATGTAAGTTACAGGCTGTCGGCAAATTGCCGTTCCGTGTGCATGAAGTATCGGTAACCAATTAAGAATAATGACAAAGATATTGCATTGGATAGTAAAAATCCATCCCAGTAAATATTAGCGTTATCGCCTATCACCATCCAGCGGAAGCCATCTATAACGCCAACCATGGGATTTAATGAATACCACAAACGCCATTGTTCCGGTACGACTTGACTGCTAAAACCGACTGGGGAAATATATAGACCGATCTGTACGATAAAAGGAATTACATAACGAAAATCACGGTATTTTACGTTGAGTGCCGAGATTAGATAACCCAAGCCCAAGGCAGTAATGGCCGCCAGTAATAAGAATAAGGGCATCAACAGAATATAAATTGAAGGCTGGAACTGATACCATGCCATCAAAGCCAGTAATAGTATGAATGAAATCAGGAAGTCGACGATATTCACCAACAATGGTGCCGTAGGTGCGATTATTCTGGGGAAATAGACTTTGCTGATCATCGCCGAATTATTTACTACCGCATTGGCGCTTTCGCTCAGCGTATTTGAGAAAAAATACCAAGGTAACATCGCTGTAAACACCATGATGGCATAAGGTGCTTCGCCTTCAGTAGGCAGTTTGGCGATTCTGCCGAAAATCACCGTGAACACCAACATTGTCAGCAACGGTCTGATGACTGCCCAGGCCGCACCGACGGCAGTTTGTTTGTAGCGGACTTTGAAGTCCCGCCAGGCCAGAAAATAAAACAAATCCCGGTATTCCCATAATTCACGTCCCGAGTCGCTCAGTGTTTTATTGGGGGTAATAACAATTTGTTGCCGGGTACTCATTTGATTATGCGGTTTGGCTGATAGCTTACGTGAAGTTTGACATAGGCTCAGGTCAAGTTCTGGCCGGAATTTAGAACTTGATCGCCGAACAAGTGTAGTAGAAATGGTGCACGGAACTGAAGTATTTTTGCTGAAGCGAATATCTTCAATGCCAATGCCTGACCGTTGCGAGGTGTATCGATCGGCCTTACACGGCTAGCGTACCGATCGTTTTTTGGGGAGTCCGGTATATTTGGTTTTGAACGGTGTGGTTTTAGATCGTAGTTTGATTGTTTGCTCATCGGTTTTCGGTTGAAAACTCGGTACCAAATGCTGCTTGCCATTGCCAATCAAATCCGCGCGCCCCATCTCCTTCAAGGCCTCCCGCAGTAACGGCCAGTTTTTGGGGTCGTGATAGCGCAAAAACGCCTTGTGTAGACGCCGCTGTTTAATACTTTTTGGAATCGCCATGTCCGCACTATTGCGGGCTACTTTGTGCAAAGTATCTTTGCCGGAGTGATACATTGCTGTCGCAATCGACATCGGCGACGGCAAAAATGCTTGCACCTGGTCGGCGCGGAAGCCATTGCGTTTCAACCACAGTGCCAGATTCAGCATGTCCTTGTCTTCGGTGCCAGGGTGGGCGGCGATGAAGTAGGGGATTAGGTATTGCTCCTTGCCGGCTTCCTTTGAATACTTATCAAACATCTGTTTGAAGCGGTCGTAAGTGCCCATGCCCGGTTTCATCATTTTCGACAAAGGTCCTTGCTCGGTGTGTTCCGGGGCGATTTTTAAGTAGCCGCCGACATGATGAGTGACTAATTCTTTGACGTATTCTGGCGTTTCCACGGCAATGTCATAACGCAAGCCGGAGGCGATGAAGATCTTTTTAATGCCAGGCAGTTGTCGGGCGCGCCGGTATAGTTTAACCAGGGGGGGTTGGTCGGTATTCAGGTTTTGACAAATACCCGGATAGACGCATGAGGGTTTGCGGCAAGATTCTTCTATTTTCGGGTCCTTACATGCCAAGCGCCACATATTTGCGGTGGGTCCGCCCAAGTCGGAGATGTGGCCGGTAAAGTTGGGCGAGGTATCGCGGATGGCTTCAATTTCGCGGATGATGGAATCTTCGGAACGATTTTGAATGATGCGGCCTTCGTGCTCGGTAATTGAACAAAAACTGCAACCGCCAAAGCAGCCGCGCATGATTAGAACGGAATGCTGGATCATTTCGAACGCGGGGATATTGGCATTGCCGTAGGATTTATGCGGCAGGCGCGAATAGGGCAGATCGAATACGCCATCCATCTCCGGTGTGGTCAGCGGCAGTGGCGGCGGATTAATCCATACCTCGCGATTGCCGTGACGTTGGATCAAGGCGCGGGCGTTGCCTGGATTGGTTTCGCCATGCATGACCCGCGACGCATGCGCATATAAAATCGGGTCATCCTTCACTGCCTCGTAGTCCGGCAGGCGGATCACGGTTTGAGCGCGCTGTTTGTTGGCGATGGGTTTAAATTGGATCAGTTTTTCATCCGCCGCTAGTTCAGGTTTAGCATCGCACGCCGGTTCTTCTTGATACGGGTTGATATGCGAAATCACCGCGCCCGGCTTGTCTATGTCGGTGGAGTCCTTCTCCATCCAGCCCTGCGGTACCTGTTTCACAAAATGTACGGTACCGCGGATGCCTTTCAAATCGGCAATGGTTTCGCCTTTGGCCAAGCGTTGGGCAATTTCCACAACTTGTCGTTCGGCGTTGCCGTAGACCAGTAAATCGGCTTTGGAATCTAAAATGATAGATTTGCGCACCTTGTCCGACCAGTAATCGTAATGGGCGATCCGACGGAGACTGGCCTCGATACCACCGATGACGATGGGGACGTTTTTATAGGCTTCACGGCAGCGGTGAGCGTAGACATTTACGGCCCGATCCGGGCGTTTTCCGGCTGCGCCATGTGCGGTATAGGCGTCGTTGGAGCGGATTTTCTTATCCGAGGTGTAACGATTCACCATCGAATCCATGTTGCCGCCGGTCACGCCGAAAAACAGCGTGGGCTGCCCCAGTCGTCTAAAGTCGTCAGCACTATGCCAATCCGGCTGGGAGATGATGCCGACCCGAAACCCTTGAGCCTCCAAAACCCGACCAATTACGGCCATGCCAAAGCTAGGATGATCCACGTAAGCATCGCCAGTTACCAAAATAACATCGCAAGCGTCCCAACCTAACTGCTGCATTTCCGCGAGTGTCATGGGTAGTTCTGGGGCCGGGCCGAAGCGGTGCGCCCAGTATTTTTTGTAACCGAAGATGTTGGGGGCGTTGTGTATCACAAGTTTATAATCCGATTGAAAGCATTGGGGTTATAGCGTTTTAAATCCAGCAAATAGACCGGAAACTCCAACTGGTATAGTTGTTCCAATCGCTTTGCTTTGCCGATGAGTTGTTTAATGCCGGGCTTTGTCATGGCTTCGCCGAAAGCAAAACCGATAATGTTACCCCGGTTGCGAACGGGTAAAAATAACAGTCGTCTGTCAAATACACGGCCGAGGTTCCAGGCTACTTGCTGGAACAAGTCTTTGTCGGTGCCCCATAAATTAATTACCAGCATACCGTCTTTGCTTAGTAAGGTTCGGCAGTTATCGAAAAAAGTTTCACTGCTTACTTCGGGAGCCATGCCGTCGTGGTCGTAAGCGTCTATCACGATTAAATCGTGTTGTTCGCTTTGTACCTTGCTTGCCTGACTCACATGCTGCGCCCCACACCCAATCTTGATTTTTAAGCGCGGATCGAATGGTAAGTCAAAATGACTACGCGCTACTTTTAATACGCTGCTACGAAACTCCACCACCTTTAATCGGCAATCGGCAAACTGATGTAACATAAATTTGGCGATAGTGCCGCCGCCTAATCCAATCATCAGTACTTCGGCGGGTGCCTCGTGAAACATCAGCCCGGCCATCATGGCGCGGGCATATAAAGAATGTAAGCGGTCAGGCTCGGCCAGCAACATGCTGCTTTGCCGGGCATGTGAGCCAAAATGCAGTGCTCGGACACCTTCCTTATCAACGATTTCAATAATGCCTTCGTCGTCGTGACTCTGGTGTACCACCAGGCCTTCATATTTGTACATGCGGGGCAGCGCTCGGTAACAATCCGGCTATTTTCCTTGAAAATCCGGCGCTTGTCTTGTTAATACTGCGTCGGCGACTGTTTAGTCACCTTGTAAAAACGAAGGGATATCGCGTCAATAAGGCTGGGCGTTACTGGGGCGAATTGTCTTGCACTGTAAATTGAAGGCCTGGAAGATGCAGTATTGATTGCCGAAAAGCGAGCGGGGAGTTAGAAGTTCCTGATTAGCAAGCTGCTTTACCTGAATACCTTGCACGTCCCCGAAATCGTCATTTCGGCGTACCCTCTGTGGGGCACAAGGGGAACGCCGAAATCCAGACTGCATGGATAGCTCGAAGCTTACCATCCATGGCAATCGATGCCCGCTCTAGTGCCCTTTGGCTATCCAGGCGGGCATGAGGGACTTTCTTGGTTTAGCCGATGCAGTTTATTGGTCAGGTAAAAGTCAGTCCACTCGATAACCTTCTTCCATGAGTACGCGTTTAACCACCGGGCGCGACAGCATCAAACGATAGTGTTTCATGCAATTTTCCGGCAGGGAAATGCCGATTTTGTCCGCCCAAAACTCCACGTAGAACAGGGCGGCATCGGCGATGCTGAAGGTGTTGAGCGCATAGCCTTCCGATGGCAGTTGTTTATGCAAAATGGCGAAACCCTGGTTAACAATGGTCAACCCTTGCGCTTTAACCGCGTCGTGATCGGCAGGGTTTGGTGTGAATTTCTCCGTGGTAAAAATTCTGGCAAAGCCTTGGCCGTGTAGGGTGCCCACTGCATAGTCCATCAGCTCGATAGCTTTTGCGTCGCCATCGGCATCGCCCGGCAACAGTTTGGCTCTGGGGTAAGTACGTGCCAGCCAGTAAGCGATGGCTTGAAACTCGGTCAAGGCGCTGCCATCGTTGCGGACCAGGGTCGGAATGGTGGCTTTTGGATTCAGTGCCAGGTACTCCGCTTGATGCTGATCGCCAGCCATTAAATTGATCAGATGAGCTTCGAAAACCAAATCAAGCTCTTCAAGTAATATGTGGATGCCTGTGGTGCAAGAGCCGGGTGTTAAGTAAAGTTTCATAAATTGTGCCGTCGGAAAATTTAGCCTTAACGACACTCTAGAAAGTAAGCATTTATCTCTAATGCAAAGTTCCGCCAAAGTAAGGCAATATCGCTACGCACGGCGCTCAGGTAAACCTGATCGGGTTTATGTTCGTCCGGGAAATTGGATAAGGCGCAGGAGGTGCGGTGCTTGTCCACCACCATCAACAAAAATTCGTCGATGAAGCCGTCAAATACCGCCAATAACGACTTAGTTAAATCTGCCAAGCCCTGATTGACGATGCTGGTCGAATGATCGAACGGTAAGGTCTTTAACTCAATAAGGGCATTTTCATAAGTTGTTTTCAAGACAATTAGTATATTGCGTTGAAAACAACCATCCCACTGTTGGTGCGACAAGTCATGGGCCAGTAGTTGATCGTAGTGTTTCTTCATGATCGGCTTTTGTTCACTTACGAATCGGCTAAATTTGCCGAAGCTGCTAGCGTTGAGTGTTGGATTGTTCATATCAAAGTCCTTTCTTTAGTGTGTTAATGCGGTAAAAACCCGATCGCTAGCTTCCAATGCGCCTTCCAAATAACCGCCTGCTCTGCCGGCTGTTTCCGTCCCACCGAAATACAATTTGTCTTGCCAATGATCCAATTGCAGTGAGCGATAGCCGTCGATGGGATGCTCGAAAAGTGGCAAACGATCGTCTGTCATTTGCGGAATTAAGCTCAACCCCAAGCGCTCTGCTAATCGGGTTATGCGGGGTTGATCGGTGGGCCATAGCCGAGTGGGGCCCAAGTCTGCGCTAAAGTCAGCAGGACTGGATGCGGATAAAATCCTGCCGCCGCAGCGTTCGCGAGCTTCAAACACGCCGATACTCGCTTTGTGCTTTAGCAGTTTTTCAGCCAAAGACAAACCGGATGGCCCGGCACCAATAATCGCCAGGTCTAGCATGCTCATCACACTGTCTATGTCGTTTGGCATAACAGCGAGTTGCTATGCCATAGGGGTAGCCTTGGCGCTTCGGTCGAGGCGCTGGGCATGATCAGCTTCTTGCGGAAAATATCCCAAACGCCGTCGTACCGTTGTTGCACCCGGATACTCCAACCCCAAACGATGGGTAAATGCGCCGGTGCCCAAATATAAAGATCCGGTCTGTCTGGTCCGGCGTTCTGCATGAAATACACAGTGTATTTTTCCAAAACGCTGATTGAAGCGACCGACTTGCCGGCAATTTGCGACGGAATGGTTTGGGTGACCGCGTGACTGAAAACCCGTTTTTGTTGATGGCCTTGTTGTTGAAAGGCCCCGAGCAGTGTTACTGCTAAATTAACTCGGGCAGTACCAATATACAAAACCGGGCTGCCGACAAAAGCCTCGGTATCCAGTAATGTCATCGTTTCACCGTCGGTAAAGTGTGCTGTTCGGGTTGATTCCAGCAACTGTAAGACCCCCAGTTGACTGCAAAAGCCGGCAGTGTCCCATTCCAGTTCAAAATGGGGGCTAATGCTTAGCATCGGCGTCTCCTCTGCCAGACTTACTGCGGGGGCAGCTATGCTGGCCTCGAGCAAAGTCAAACGGTTGCAATTGACTAGTTGCGGGTGATCTGCGGGAGTCAGTAAGCTGTTTATGAGTTGTGTGCCAAGCAACTCGCTATCCCAAACAAATGCCTGTGCCCGTTGGATATCCACTGCTGTCGCAGCGGACTGTTCAGGACTTAGGCGGTAGTCCCCCAGTAAGCCGTTTTGCAGATCATCCTCCAAATTGCCAAGTCGCGTATCGGGCAAATTGGCTGTGTCGATGTCATAACGCAGGCCAGCTTGTATCATTGGCTTGCTAGGTTTGGGCGGTGCCGGCGTCGGTCGGGGCAGTGGATAACTGTGTTCCATGGCTTGGTTGTGAATGGCTAATGCCATCACTGCATTCAAGAATGAGGCCAAATAGTTGCTGAGGCCTGAGCACCGTTACAGTCATTGGTTGAGGAGAGTTAGGGGCCAAGTCAGACCTGCAAATCGATGTCAGGGATCCTACAAAGTCTGAGTACTTGTCACGATTACCCTTCAACTTTTGGTTTCAGCCGGCTTTACCTCCTCTTTCTTGCCATCCACGAAGAAGGCTTCTAAAGTTCTGGGTTATCTCCAGCGTATTTTAGGATAATCATGCGAAATCTATTTATAACCACGTTATTGCTAATCCCAGTCGCAGCTATCGCAGAAAACGATGCGTTCAAAAATATGGACAAAGCGCAAATGCAGCGGGTGATGCAGCAAATGAAAGCCATGCAAAACTGTGTGAAAAGCATCGAGAAAGCCGACTTGCAGGTCTTTGAAGCCCAGGCTAAGCAAATGAATGCCGAGGTTAAGAGCTTATGTGCTGCCGGAAAACGCGATGCAGCGATGGCCAGAGCGATGGACTTTGGTAAGGAGGTCGCGGCCAACAAAGCTATGCAGAAAATGAAGGAATGTGGTGAGGGAGTAAGCGAAGCCATGCCTTTGCTGCCCGATGTTGCAGAGCCTCAGAACCCGAACGGTAAGTCACGGCATGTTTGCGATCATTAAGTGTTAATGCACCATGTTGGTTAGTTTTTTCTCAGTTAAATTTTACGGTTATTTGCTTCTAACCCGCGCCAGCCCTGATATAATCAGATTTTTTTGATGGGGGTTTTTTATGGCTGTTGATCTGGTAGAGTTAAAAGCGGTTTTAGCGCGGATGGAATCTGCTTTGAGTAGCATCACAGAAATGGACTCCGAAATACTTGAGTTCATTGATGCCAATTATTCGGATTTGTTGAACGACCAAAAAATGGTGCAGGTGTTTAAAAGCGTCGGCGATGCCGAGGACGAATTGCAAAGACAGTTAAACTTCTTACGCCTTCGTCTAACCGCCGGCATTCCGGAGTTTAAAGAAGTTTGCGACGCGGCTTAAGCACTATTCAAAAAGCGTTTCGTAATTGGGTAAAAAGGGGAAGCGATGAGTTTGGCATATCTGCGAAACCGTCCTCGCTTCCCCGAACATGATCAGGTCCAGCCGCATTCCCTTTCATGACGTGTTTCCTCGTTCAGGACATCTCTAAAAAATGATAGGCTTTTGATATTGCCTCAGTGCAGCCCGTCCTCGAAGCTCTCAGCGCATTCCAAACCGCGTTTGAAGTAGGTCGCTTCTCGCCTTTGTCGTCGCTTTTCGCTGGCGGCCTGGTATCTTACTGCTCTGGCCTTGAAACGCGAGATTGCTCGGTGCTGGGGCGACTAAAAAATCCGTCGCTGAGTCAATAAAGACTAGGCTAGACATTTTCTGACGGTTTGCCTTGACCGGCTGATTGTTCATTTGCGCTAGCATCGCGTAAAATCGCCAGCCATTATTACGCCCCCATTGGAGACCAAGTCATGAAATATCGTTTAACCGTCGCACTGATGATGGTCGCAGGTTTGGCCTGTGCGGAAGAGTCCAAAGAAGAATGGAGCGAAACTACCTTAAAAGACGAGACCATTCAGAAAATTCAGCAAGCGCAATACACCTATAAAAAATGTGTTGTGGATACCATGCAAAAGCCAGAGTTTGCCAAGATGGAAAGTCGTAACGCTACCGATGTAATTATTAAATCGTGTGAGCCGACCCTAGGCGAGATACGTAAAGTCTACGCCGATGCCGAAGTGCCGGGTGTGGTTGCTGATCGGCATTTGAAGAAAATGCGGATACAAGTGACGCGTAACCTGTTACAGCAATTAATGTATGCGGAAGCCGCGAAGAAAGCCGGTATGCCGAGTAACTGATCTTTTTTCTAACACCTGTCTCTAATGGCTTTGTCGTAAAAATATAGTTTTATTCTGTTGCGACAAGCTTGGAGATTAGATGGCAAAGCCCTTGTTTCAATTACTAATCAACACTTGTTTTTCATGAATACCTACACCATCGATTTATCCTTGCGTCCGACCACCTTCGATTTGTGGCATGTATGTTTGGCCGGCACCGCCTCACTGTTGGCCTTAATATTGATTGTGGTTTTGGTGTCGGTATTGTTGGGCCTGCGTCGTTGCAAGTCAGCTGCGCCAGTTGTTGCTAATATCGCGCCGCAACCGGAAATCAAAATCGTCGAAAAAATCGTCGAAGTGGAAAAGATTGTTCAAGCGCCAGCGCCGGAACCGGTAATTTTAAAAGAAGCGACTCCAGATGCTGCGCTGCAGCTATTGAGCTTGTTACAAAAAGAAGCCCGCTTTCTCGACTTTATCAAGGAAGACGTCAGCGCTTTTTCCGATGCCGAAATCGGCGCGGCCGCGCGGGTGGTGCATCAAGGTTGCAGCAAGGCGGTCAGCGAGCATTTCAGCTTGGCACCTGTCAGCAATGATCCTGAAGGTAATCGCGTTACCCTGAACAAAGGCTTTGATGCCGCATCATTCCGTTTGACCGGTAATATCGTCGGCGACGCGCCATTTAGTGGAACCTTGGTGCACAAGGGCTGGCAAGTCACCGATCTGCGTCTACCCAAATTGACTGAAGGCCATAACGCTAAAATCGTCGCACCGGCCGAGGTGGAGTTATGACAGCGCGTTATTCGGTTGGCATCGATTTGGGTACGACGCATTGCGTGTTGTCTTATGTCGACCTTGAGGCTGGCGACGATCAAGTGGTCTTGGATGTATTAGCGATTTCGCAACTCACCGGTCCAGGCACCATAGAAGACAAGGCGCAGTTACCCTCTTTTACCTATCTGGCTCATCCGTCCGAAATCGCCGAAGGTGCCACTGCGTTACCGTGGACAGCGAAACCGGAATATTTGGTTGGCGAAATTGCCAGGAGTCTGGGTAGTAAAACTCCGATTAGATTAGTGTCAAGTGCCAAAAGTTGGTTATGTCATGCCGGAGTCGATTGCAAACAAGCGATTTTGCCGGTCGAAGCCCCTGACGATGTGGAACGGATTTCACCGTTTGCGGCGACCAAAGCTTATCTGCAACATTTGCGTGACGCCTGGAACCATCGGTTCCCGGAACATAATTTACCAGATCAGGATGTCACCATTACCGTGCCAGCGTCATTCGATCCTGCGGCGCGCGAACTGACTGTCGAGGCGGCGCGCTCGGTGGGTTTGGGCCAGGCGGTATTGCTGGAAGAGCCGCAAGCCGCCTTATACAGCTGGATTGAAAGTAGCGAAGGCGATTGGCGCAATCACGTACAAATCGGCGATGTGATTTTGGTCGCCGACATCGGCGGTGGCACAACGGACTTGTCGCTGATTGCTGTAACCGAACAGGACGGTAATCTGCAACTTACCCGGGTGGCGGTCGGCGATCATATTTTGTTGGGCGGCGACAATATGGATTTGGCCTTGGCCTACACCGTGAAAGCCAAGCTGGAACAAGAGAGTGGCAAACGTCTGGAATCTTGGCAACTACAAGCCTTGACGCATGCCTGCCGGGAAGCGAAGGAAAAACTGTTCAATCAACCGGAATTGGGCAGTATGCCTCTAGTGGTTGCCAGCCGGGGATCGTCCTTAATCGGTGGTACCTTGCGTACCGAACTGACCCGTGATGAATTAAATCGCCTCTTGGTCGAAGGCTTCTTACCGTGGGTACCCGTCAGCGAGGGACCGGTGGTGAGGCCGCGCAGCGGTTTGCGTACCGCCGGTCTGCCTTATGCCCAGGATGCGGGTATCACCCGCCATCTGGCTGCATTTTTGTCGAGGCAAAAAGACGCCACCGGCGAGCTAGCCGATCATGTCTTGCCAGAACATGCCAGCTTTCTGCATCCGACTGCGGTATTGTTCAACGGTGGGGTACTCAAAGCCGGTTTGATGGCCGAGCGTTTGATGCAAATTTTAAATAACTGGTTGGAAGCCGAACAGGCCGCCCCGGCTAGACTATTGCAAGGCGCCGATTTGGATTTGGCGGTGGCTCGCGGAGCGGCTTATTACGGATTTGTGCGCAAAGGGAAGGGTGTACGGATCAAGGGTGGTACGGCGGCGGCTTATTATGTCGGGATCGAGAGTTCCATGCCTGCGGTACCCGGTTTGCCGGCGGAAATCGAAGCCTTGTGCATCGCGCCGTTTGGCATGGAAGAAGGCAGTGAACAAGAATTACCTAACGATGAGTTTGGTTTGGTAATCGGCGAGCCGGTACGCTTCCGTTTCTTTGCCTCGAAAACCCGCCGAGATGATGTGGTCGGCGTGCGTTTGGAAGATTGGCAAGACCGCGAACTGGAAGAACTAGACGAGATCGAGATTACCTTGCCGGAAGAAGGTCGTCATCCCGGCGACATCGTGCCTGTCCATTTATCTGCAGCAGTTACTGAAGTGGGTACTTTGGAATTGAAAGCCGTTTCCAAACGCGATCAACAGCGCTGGAAAATTGAGTTTGATGTCCGGGCCGGCGAGGCTTGATAGCAATTCTGAATAACGCAGCGCACCATCTAAAGTAAATTTCGCTTATTGTTCCTATGCTCGGCGTCACTGCTATTTAGTTAAAAACGAATGGTTGCCTCTTCCCCTGGAGAGGATTGGGGGGCGATAAATAAGCAAAAGCTTTATTTCTATTCCCTCATTTCAGTCATCCCCTTGAAGGACGCGGGTTTTTTCCGTAACTAAACGGCGGTACTGCCGTGAAGGATTGGAACCTTATGTCTGGAATGCAAGTAGTTGCTTCCTGAAGCAAAGCCTTAACAGGACCCCAGATAAGAAAACCCGCTTCTTTCCAAGATAGAGGCGGGTTTTTTATTAGGGCCAGCTAAATCTGAAGCCTTATTGCTGTTGATAGTAAGGCTGCTGGTACTGTTGCTGTGGGTATTGCTGATACTGTGGGTTCTGTTGCGGATACCGCTGTTGTTGTGGGTAAGCTTGCGGGTATTGCTGATTCTGCTGAGGGTAATTTTGTTGTTGGGGGTAGCCTTGTTGGTACGGTTGATTTTGCTGCGGATAACCTTGTTGAGGGTAATTCTGTTGCGGATAGCCGCCGGGTTGTTGATTCGGCTGGGTTTGCTGTTGCTGCGGTTGTGGCGCGGCGCCGGCATTTTGATTGGCGTTTATTGCCAGTTCTACCCTTCGATTGATCGCGCGGTTGGCATCGCTGGTATTCGCTACTTTAGGTGAGCTCTCGCCCATGCCTTGCTGGGAGATGCGTAAGCGATTCACGCCATGTTGTCCTAAATAGTTCGCAACACTGGTCGCACGCGCTTCAGATAAGCGTTGGTTATCTGCATCGGAGCCCACGTCATCAGTGTGGCCGGTGACCGAGATAGTCGATTCTGGGTAGCTGGTCAACACTTTAGCGACTGGATCCAGAGCATTTTGGGCTTCGGGGGTTAAATCGGCTTTACCGAACGCAAATGTGACGTTGCTGGTGCTGGGCATGTTCAAAGTCAGCTGATTTTGTGCGGTACGCTGGACTTCAATACCGGTACCTTGCAGCGATTGCTGCATCTCTTCCTGTTGTTTATCCATGTAATAACCGACACCGGCACCCACCGCCGCACCTGCTAGTGCGCCAAGGCCGGCGTTTTTCCAGTCGTTACCACCGAATAAAGTACCCGCACCTGCACCCACTGCCGCGCCCACGCCAGCACCTTTACCCAGGTTGCTCATGCCGGACTGCCCGGTGTAGGGATTCGTGGCGCAGGCTGACATTAAGCTGGTACTGATCGCTATGGCGAGTAATTTTTTATTCATTTTTGGTGTCCTCGATGGTTAGCAAAACATGTTGATTTCGGCAGCTGGGTTCCGAGGTTGTTTCGACATTAGAAACTTGGCTGCCAAAAGCAGGGCGATTTAAAACTTATATTCTTAAATCGTTCTTAAAAACGACTTGTAAGCGGAGAAATGGTTTTGTGAAGACTTGGTTAAATGCAATCAGCGCTCCAGCGGTGGTTGGTTTTCGCCGGTTTCGTCTATGTGCAGCGATTCACCGACCGACAGACTGCCGGGTTTGTTGTGCAAGGCGTTTTGTCCAAAGTAGACTTTGTTTTCCCATTTGCGTAAACGATTCAGCGTGGTCAGCGGTTCTTTGCCTGTTTCGGCGGTGAGCGGGTCTATGGTGGGCACCGAACAGCGGGAGCAGGGTTTGGGTAGTCTAAAACTAATATCGTTGATGGTAATCCGTCGCCAAGTGTCCTCGGCATAGCTATCGCACTCGGCGACCACTAAATTCGGCCGAAAGCGCTGCATGTCGAATTCCAACTGCATGGCTTGGTTGAGGGCGTTTAAGGAATTCTCTGAGACGATCAAAAACGGAAAACCGTCGGAAAAAGCAGTCTGATCGGTGTCGAAAGCATAGTCCGGATCAACCTTGCGGATGTCGTGATCGGCTTGATAAACCAGCCGGCAGTCGCCTTGCAAAAACTCGCTCAGCCATCTGTCAGCCACTTCGCCGCAAGTCTTGGCGAGACAACGATCATCCCAAATGACCACCTCAATCTCTTCCCCATCATCAGCGTCTAAAGGCAGGGCTAAATCGGCTTGGTTTGGGGCTGACAGAATCAGTTTTTCGTCGACAATCCTGGTTTTGATCAGTGCCATTTTGGGGAAACGGCGTTGGCTGAGAAATTGCGCGTTGTTATCAATAAGCATCCATTTTCTATCGTACAGCAAACCTTTACTGTCCACCGGCCAGTGATCGACAGAAATACCAGCTAGCGATTTGACTGGGTATACAAAAATTTGACTGAGTGTCGGCATGTTAATTTGCGTTTAGCTGAATAGCAGATCGGTTTGAGTATGCAATAAATGCTCGGCTAATGACTTTTCGATGTTATCGAATTTGATGCCGTAACGGCTGTTTTCGTGATCGCAATGCACCACCGCGGCCTGAATATCAAAACGCACGCCATCGTTGAATAACAGATACAAACATATACGCTTATTTTTACCAAGTTTTTTCTCGCTGAATATCGCCGCGCCGCGGCTACTGACATCCCGCAACACAACCGGAAATAAGCGCGGAAACCATAGGCTTTTTACCTTGACGGCAGCGCGAATGTCGTTGCGTCGGTAGCGAACTGCACTGCGCTTGTTAGACCATGAGCTATCAATCGTAACCTCTTGATCGAGAAAATCTAAAGAGAAATCTGGCTCTGACATGGCAAACGCGGCGAATGTAAAGGTGGCTAAGTATTGATGTTAAACCGTTAAATTTCAATAGAGATTGGCGATTATTGCTTAAGCCTGGTCGCAGCGAATCCGTTAAAATGACGCTTTTGTTTCGCGCCGTCCCGAATTATGAAAAAAAGTACGATTATTTTGTTTTGTTTTGGTTGGATTGTAGCCATGGCAGTAAGCCAAGCAATTGCCGCGCCTGCCAAGAAAACCGCAACCGTAAAACCGCAAGCCATTAAACCTGCTGAACCGCCCAAACAGGTGGTAAAGATCGCTTACTTTAGTCAGGAACTGGCGGCGCCGGCAGCTTTATCCAACCTGGACCCCTTTATTCAGAATAAAGGTCAAATCGGCGCCGAATTGGCGATTGCCGATAACAATACCACCGGGCAATTCACCGGCCAGCACTACGAGTTAAAAAAAGTCGTGCTCCCGGTTGGCGGTGATTTGCAGCAGGCTTTCAATCAATTAGGCGAAGATATAGGCCTGGTGGTGCTAAACGTACAAGCGGATCAATTGAACAAACTGGCCGACTTGCCCGCCGCGAAAAACAAATTGCTCTTCGATGCCGCCACCAGCGACGACGAATTACGCAACACCGACTGCCGCCATCAAATATTGCATATACTGCCCAGTCGGGCTATGCGTGCCGACGCCCTCGCGCAATACATGCTGAAAAAGCGCTGGCAAAACTGGTTTTTGGTGATTGGTCCAACCGAGGAAGACAAGCTGTATGCAGCCGCCATTAAGCGCGCAGCGAAGCGTTTCGGTATCAAGTTGGTCGCTGAAAAAGCCTGGACTAATGCTTACGATGCCCGCCGCACCGCGCAATCCGATGTACCGGTATTTACCCAGGTCGACGATTACGATGTGTTGGTCGTCGCGGACGAGCAAGGCTTGTTTGGCGAATATCTGGATTATCGAACCTGGAAGCCGCGTCCGGTGATCGGTACCCAAGGCTTGGTGGCCACCGCTTGGCACCGGTCTCACGAACAATGGGGCGCGGTGCAATTGCAGAATCGTTTTAAGGATACTGCGGGCCGTTGGATGGAAGAACAAGATTATGCGGCCTATTTGGCTGTGCGCGCGATAGGGGAAGCCAGTGTCCGCGCTAAATCCAATCAAACGCCAGCGATCAGGGACTATATGTTCTCTGCGGCTTTTGTTTTGCAGGGTTACAAAGGGGTGCCTCTATCATTCCGGCCATGGGATGGCCAATTACGGCAACCGATATTGTTGGCGGCACCCCGTTCGTTAGTGGCTGTCGCGCCGGTCGAGGGCTTTTTACATCCAAAAACTGAATTGGATACTCTAGGCTACGACCAACCAGAAACCGCTTGTAAATAAGCTGATCTAAAAACCTCAGAGGATGCAAGCATGAGCGATAAACGGCGCATGGAGATCAGTCAATCGGCGATTAGCGGTGTTTTGGGCGTGGAAGAGGCAGGGCCGATAAAATCCGCGCCAGCGCACAAACCCTTCAAGATCCAAAGTCGTTATCAACCGGCCGGCGATCAGCCGACGGCTATCGCGGAACTAGTGGACGGCCTAAACAACGGCGAGTTGCATCAAACCTTGTTGGGGGTTACCGGCTCAGGCAAGACCTTTACTGTCGCTAACGTCATTCAGCAAACTCAGCGTCCGGCGATGATTATGGCGCCCAACAAGACCCTGGCAGCGCAGCTTTACGGGGAGATGAAAGAGTTTTTTCCGGACAACAGCGTCGAGTATTTTGTTTCCTATTACGACTATTACCAACCCGAGGCCTATATCCCAGCCTCTGACACCTTTATCGACAAGGACGCCTCGCTAAACGAGCATATTGAGCAAATGCGCCTATCGGCGACCAAGGCCTTGCTGGAACGGCGCGATACCATCGTGGTTGCCACTGTCTCGGCGATTTATGGTTTGGGCGAGCCGGAATCTTACTTCCAGATGGTCTTGCATCTGGTGCGCGGCGACATGATCAAACAGCGCGATATTTTGCGGCGTTTGGCTGAGATGCAGTACACCCGCAACGATACCGAATTGCGACGCGCGACTTATCGCGTGCGCGGCGAAGTGATCGATGTATTTCCGGCAGAGTCGGAGGAGCAGGCCCTGCGGATTGAGTTGTTCGACGACGAAATCGAGCGCTTATCGATGTTCGATCCGTTGACGGGCGAGGTCACTCAGCGATTGGCGCGCTTCACACTCTATCCGAAAAGTCATTACGTTACCCCGCGCGATCAATTACTAACTGCCGTGGAAAAAATTAAATTGGAATTGGCCGAACGATTGGAGCAATTGCGCGACAACCACAAGTTGGTTGAGGCGCAACGCCTGGAGCAGCGCACCTTGTTCGACATTGAAATGATAATGGAAGTAGGGTATTGCTCGGGTATCGAAAATTATTCCCGGCATTTGTCTAGCCGCGCCGGTGGCGAATCGCCGCCAACCATGTTCGATTATCTACCCAATGATGCCTTGGTGATCATCGACGAGAGTCACGTCACGGTGCCGCAGATCGGAGCAATGTACAAAGGCGATCGCTCCCGCAAAGAAACCTTGGTGGAATATGGCTTTCGCTTACCGTCAGCCTTGGACAACCGGCCGCTGAAATTTGATGAGTTCGAGCGGATCGTCGGGCAGCGGATTTATGTCTCTGCGACACCCGGACCCTACGAAAAAGAACATTCCGGTGCGGTGGTGGAGCAGGTCGTACGCCCCACCGGCTTGGTTGATCCTATTGTTGAGGTGCGGCCAGCAACCAGCCAGGTTGATGACCTATTGTCTGAAATCTCCAAGCGCACCGCCGTGCAGGAGCGGGTGCTGGTCACCACCTTAACCAAACGTATGTCGGAAGACTTGACTGATTATTTAATGGAACACGGCGTCAAAGTGCGATATCTGCATTCCGATATTGAAACCGTGGAGCGAGTGGAAATCATCCGTGACTTACGCTTAGGGGTGTTCGATGTGTTGGTCGGAATCAACTTATTGCGGGAGGGCTTGGATATTCCGGAGGTCTCGCTGGTAGCGATTCTGGATGCGGATAAGGAAGGCTTTCTGCGCTCGTTGGTATCGCTGGTACAAACCATAGGTCGGGCCGCGCGCAATGCCAATGGCAAAGCGATTCTGTATGGCGACAAAATTACCCGTTCGATGCAGTTGGCCATCGATGAAACTGAACGGCGTCGGAATAAGCAGACAGCTTTTAACAAAGAACACAATATCCAGCCCAAAACCATTTTTAAATCAGTCACGGATATTCTGGAACTCGCTATTCCCGGTTCCGGCGGCTCCATCGCCCATGCCAGAACTAAAGTCGCCGAACCGGCGGGTAACTATAAGGCCATGACACCAAAACAGGCCGCGAAAGCCCTGAAACAGCTTGAAGAAAAAATGTATCAGCACGCTAAAAATCTGGAGTTTGAGGATGCTGCGCGGGTTAGAGATCAGATTAAATTGTTGCAGGCGGAGATGGTGATTTAACCTGCACGCGTTTGTATTGAGTGACTTTAAACAGACGACACCTAAGTCCCATAGGATTTTTTTCAAGGCCTTGGCTAGCGTGGCTTTGTACCGATTTAGGGCTTCGCAATTTTTAGTCCAGTTTTAGTCAGGATTTTTGGGAACTTCCAAACCCATGGAATCGGCCATTCGCTGATCCGAGATATCGAACCACCCGTACGGGCAGAAATGCTTCCAAGTGGCGACTGAGCCGTTACGAAACACTTTGATCAGCTCCGCTGGGCGTCTCGCGTTTTTCTCTGAAGCAAGCTGCTGGGAGAGGTAGAGGTAATTCCAACAAACGGCTGCATTCTTAGGCAAATTTCGCCAATCTCTTGGTCTTCATTTTCGTTTTGCATGAAATCTGAGCTGTGACCAAAAGAAACGCCCTTGGAAAATTTGTTCGAGATCTCGACCTTGTTGAGCTGTTTCTCGATTGTCTGCCTGAACTCAAGGATGTCACTGTATTTCAAGGTGAAGAGCTACTTGGGAATTCGTATTTCGCCAAAAACCTGGGGCGTTTAGAGCCTAAACTCTAGCGCTGGATCCCGTCGCCTAAACTTCCCTATACAGAAGAGCTCATCTTCGTCCAGCAATGATTTCTTAGTTTCTTTGGCTAACCACAGCACTGACCTAATCAAGCCGAATGTAGACTAGGTCACAAAAACGGATACTAACCTCCATCATCATTCGCGATATAGGTTTATTACGGCTATGCTGAGCTGACAAAAATAAACCGCTCCTAAAGTCTTATTCATTCTGAAATGCCATGTAACTGCTACTGCGTTTTCATGATTTCACTGGCTTGCAGTTTTTAACTAAAGAATTTCGATGAAAACTAGGTTATTCTTTTTTATATTGTACATTCCTAAATGTGTTTTAGCAGATTGGCAAGTTATGTATGGAAGTCAAGATGCTGCATTTGCTGCGTGTTATTCTTATGCGAAATCTGTGGGATATAATTCAGCAGCGGCTTGCTATATTTTTCAAAACTGGACTTATGGTGCCCAATGTTTAAACAATATTCTTGGTTCTGTTGCATATATGCGCTATCCGTATTATGTGTACAATACGTTCTGTCCTATAGGGTTCAAAGCGAACTGCTCACTTGTAAATCAAAATCTTGATACGACAGGCAATCAATGCATTACTGCGTGTCCAGCCAGCCAGCCAGCCAGCCAGACCTTAGATCCCAAGACAAACCAATGCTACACAGCCTACCAATACCAGCCTAAAGCACTTGGGAAGCCAGTCCAGGAAAAATGCGTTGGTAACCCCTGCGACCCCTCCACCGGCAACAAATACCAAGCGGAAACCGACTTTGAAAATGACGGAATTGATTTGGGTTTTACCCGCCATTACAACAGCGGCGCCTTCGATGTCACTGGACCGTTAGGTTATGGCTGGAGTCACCAGCTAGCGCCTAGTCTGGAAATTCTAACCGGCAAGATTTTTATCCATCAGGCAGATGGCCGCGCCGAATGGTTTGTTTTCAGCAACGGCCTTTGGCAAGGCGATGCCGATAGCCTGTTAAGCCTGACGCAGGGCACTAGTGGCTTCGCCTTGACTGATCAACTGGGCGTGGTGGAACACTATGACACCACCGGTCGCATTGTATCCCGTGCTGAACTGAATGGGCGAACCACCTCATACAGCTACGACAACAATCAACGCTTGGCTAGCGTCACCGGCCCCTTCGGCCATAGCCTGCAACTGGCTTACGACAACAGTGACCGGATCAGCAGCGTCACCTACCCAGACGACTTGAGTAGCCGATATCAATACGATAGTCAGGGCAACCTGAGCAAAGTGATCTATCAGGATGGCAGCTTCAAACTTTACCATTACGAGAACACAAGCTACCCGCATGCGCTGACCGGCATCACCGACGAAAACGGTAGCCGCTATGCAACTTGGACTTACGACAGCCAAGGCCGAGCTAATTCATCGCAACATGCCGGCGGTGTTGAACAGGTGGCGCTGAGCTATAACAACGACGGAAGCACCGATGTTGTTGATAGTTTCAATGCCAGTAGGCACTACACGTTTCAAACCATTTTAAATGTTCAGAAGCTGACCAGTATTAGCCAGCCCGCCGGTGCCGGTAGTGTTGCGGCAACCCGTACCCAAACCTACGATGCCAACGGCAACCTCGCCAGCCGCAGCGACTTCAACGGCAACCTCAGCTGTTACGCCTACGACTTAAGCCGCAACCTGGAAACGGCTCGCGTGGAAGGCCTGGCGGCCGGTTCAAGCTGCCCGGCCAATCGGAGCACTTTCATGCCGGTGGCTAATAGCACTGCTCGTAAAATCATTACAGTATGGCATGCCAATTACCGCTTGCCGATTCAAATAGACCAAGCCGGCCAGCGCCTTAGCTTTACTTACGACGCCGCCGTCAACTTGCTGACCAAGACCAGCACCGACACGGCAAGCCAACAGAGCCGCAGTTGGAGCTATACCTATAACAGCCTCGGCCAAGTCTTGACCGCCAACGGCCCGCGCACCGATGTCAACGACATCACTAGCTACAGCTATTATGCGGATACTACGGCCACTCACCATATCGGCGACTTGTGGAAAGTCACCAACGCCCTGGGCCATATCACCACCTTTAACGCCTACGATGCCAATGGTCGACCGTTAACCATCACCGACCCCAACGGCCTGGTCACCAACCTAAAATATGATGCCCGAGGTAGACGCATTGAAAAGAGCGTGGGCGGTGATCTAACCAGTTACCAATACGACGCAGTCGGTAATCTGATTAAAACCACACAGCCTTCCGGCGTGGCGGTCCGCTACAGTTACGATGCCGCGCATCGGCTGACCGACATCCAAGACGATGCCGGTAACAGCATTCATTACACGCTGGACACGATGGGTAATCGTATTCACGAGGATGTCGTCGATCCTGCCGGTCATTTAATCAGGGCCCTAAGTCGTGCGGTGGATGCCTTGAATCGTTTGCAAACCGTCAGCGGAGGACAATAGTATGAAGAGGGGGCGCCGTATAACGCTATCCCTTTCAATCGCCGTTCTGCTGTTGCTGTTGCCGATTCCCCTTTGGGCGGCGGCTAATGATCCCAGCATCAGCTACCAATACGATGCTATGGGCAACCTCATTCAACGCGCCGACGGCTTAGGACACGTCACCACCCAGCGTTTTGATGCCTTGAATCGGCTCATCAGCCAATTGCAGCCCGCCCTAAACGGTACCGACACCCCAGGTGAGGTTCAGTATCAATACGACGCGCAAGGCAATACAGCCCAGATCACCGATCCTAAGGGTTTTACGACGGACAACATGATTGATGGTTTAGGCAACCTGATCCAACTGGATTCGCCCGATACAGGTACCAGCACCTACATCCATGATCAAGCGGGGAGTCTTGTTAGTAGAATCGATGCGGCCGGCGTAGCTGCCAGGTACCGTTACGATGTGGTCAATCGCCTTATTCAAGTCCAGCATGCCAAGTCAGGTGCTACGACCGAATCCGTTACCGTGCAATACGACCAGGGTACGAACGGTTTAGGCCGGCTAAGCAAGATGCGCAATAACTCCGGCCAAATCACTACCTGGAATTATGATCGTCAGGGTCGGATCACCGGCCAGCAGCAAACCACCGGCCAACTCAATCTCAAGCTGCAAGTTCAGTACGACAACGCCGGTCGCCCGCAAACCCTCACCTATCCTTCTGGACGGGTGGTGGCCTACCATTACGATGCCACCGACCGAATCAGCCAGATCGATGTTGACGGGGTTCCGGCCATCACCGGCATTATCTGGCAGCCTTTCGGCAGTGTGCAAAGTTGGACTTGGGTCGGTAGCGGCAATAGTTATGTGCGCAGTTACGATCTGGCCGGTCGGGTGACCTCGGTGACACTGGGTGATAAGACCCGTAGCCTGGAATGGGATGCCGGCAATCGGATAGTCCAAAGCGTCGATAACCAGATGGCTTTACCGGCCACCGCCGCCAACCTGCAAACCTACACTTACGACAATCTCGACCACCTCATCCAGTACCTCAATCCCAATACCCGGCAAGACTACAGTTACGACCTGGCTGGCAACCGTACCCGCCGCACCACAGATGGGAATGTCGTCGACTATGATTACGCACCCAACAACAACCAGTTAGTGGCCACACCCACTAAAAGCTTCAGCTATGATGCTATAGGCCGGGTCATCAATGATGGCGTCATCCAATTCAGCTACAATCACAGCGGGCAATTGAGTCAAGTCGTCACCAGCATGGGCCGTACCTGGTACTACTACAATGGTTTGGGCCAGCGGGTGGGCAAGTGGGTCAGCAATACGCAAGATTTGGCTGGGGATGCCGATCATGACGGGAAGATAACCGCTCTGGACATCCGTAAAATCGTTGTCATGACCCAAGGTACAGCGCCCATTGATCTAGCTGCGGACTGTAATCGCGATAAAGCCATCAGCTTGGCGGATGTGGATTGCGGCGTACGTAAACGAGGGAATATCGACCAATACCCATTGACATTCACTCATTATGTCTACGATCCGACTGGCCATTTGATCGGCGAGTATCGGCAAATCGGCCGCCCTAAACAAGAAACCGTCTACCTTGGCGATACCCCGGTTTTGATCCTGATGCCGGGCACCACCACTCCCGGGGTCTACACTATCGATACGGATCATCTCAATACGCCACGCGTCATCAAAACTCAGGCCGGGGCCATCGTCTGGCGTTGGGATCAGTCCGAGCCCTTTGGCAGCACCCAGCCAAACAGCAACCCCAGCGGTCTAGGCACGTTTACCTATAACTTGAGATTCCCAGGCCAATATTACGACTCGGAAACCGGCTTGCATTACAACATGGCCCGCTATTACCATCCAGACTTGGGGCGCTATTTACAATCCGATCCGATTGGGTTGGCGGGGGGGCGTTAATACGTATACCTATGTGGGAAATAATCCGGTTAATGCAATTGATCCGCTTGGCTTAGATTCTATCTATATCAACTACGATTACTACCCTGTAACTACGCCGATAGGAAAGTTACCTTTGGGCCATGGTGCGGTTGTTTCAGTTGATCCAAATTCTGGCGATACTAAATATTACGAATTTGGCCGTTATGGTGACGACAATGGAGTTGTTCGTGGCGGAAAAATCCCGAACATTTCCTTTGGAGAAGACGGTGCACCTACAGAAGATTCACTCAACCGTCTTTACGATTTCCTATCTCATAATTTTGGGCATGATGTCCATGTAACCGGAACGTACTACCCAAACTCTGATTACAAAGGAACAATTAATTTTGCTGAACAGTTTAAACGTCAGCATCCTAAGTACGATTTGTTAAACAACAATTGTAAAACCTTTGGTAAAGCCGCTGCTACAGCCTGCCAGGAGGGCTCATCATGCAAGTAATTACTCGTGTTCCTTGGGTTATATGCGTTCTTCTAATTGGGATTATTCTTTGGTTGGCTTTTAAAATCATTGATCAATCTGTGACTCTTGATTACCAAAAGCAGTATGCAAACCAAATGGCTGAGCAACGCAATTTGTTAGCAAAAGTTGTAAATTCAACCAGTATTGGCGCATCAGAAAGTAAAATGCGAGATTTGATTAACTCGGTAGCAAAGGATTCCAGTTTTGAGAAAGGGAAAGAAGAAATAGTGGCTGCACAAATTTCGTTTTTCTTTAAAGAGGGAAGGCTTACCCGCATTGAGGCTGATAGCGATTGAAATAATGGCATAGCTTGGGTTACATGGGGGCGTTAATACCTATACCTATGTTAGCAACACCCCCGTAAACCGCATCGATCCATCTGGACTTTTAGATATTTACGGATACCAAAGCCGTGGCGGTGGTTTGGGATGGAATACCCAATACCAATTGACGTTCGATCCTCTTTCGGACAATTTGCAGAAAGCAATATCTCTTCCTGCCTGGTTGAAATACACACTCAAAGTAATTCCCCAAATCGACACAAAACCGGTTGGCCCACTACATCCTATAAAGGATTTTTTACAGTGTGGAAAATTAGACGCTAAACTAAAAAAAGATTATCAGGATATTTACGGTGATCAGCAACGCCTTACGAGAGATGAAGCACAAAGTTTCCTGAATTCAATGACGGAAAAATATCCTGAAATGGATAACTTTTATCCATCGCCAACAGATATGCTTGACCAAGCCGAGAGCAACTCAAGGAATAGTTGGTATTACATGCTGCGTCCGGAATAGAGTACGATTTATGTCGACTGGCAATATAAAAAAACACGTTGCATTCTTCGTAGCTTATGTAGCTAGTTTTTTCATTCTATTGATTATTTTTTTAGCAGCAATGTATACGCAGGACAGGTTTCTTGATGTTGAGTATTTGAAATATACAGTAGTTCGTATGATTGGTGTATCTTTGATACCCGGCATTCTAGGCGCCATTTTCGCTCGTAGTAGTTATGTGGTCATAGGTTTATTTGGGCTACTTAGTGGGCCTCTTATTTCTTACTTTCTCATTGTTACATTTGCAAGTTAACGCGATAAGGTGTGCGTATAGGATGCTACCGACAGGCGCATCGGTCGCGTATGATTGCTTTGACACACTAAGACGGAACCCCCCACTGGTTCCGCCAAATTGTTTTAAATCCAAATTCGCCGCGATCAACCGTCGGCGGTGCTGGTCTCAAACCAAATCTTCCTTCTTACAATATTTCAAGACCTGACCCCTTGGACTCTTCATTCTTACAATATTTCAAGACCTGACCCCTTGGACTCTTTGATATTCTGGAACTCGCGATTCCCGGTTCCGGCGGCTCCATCGCCAATGCCAGAACTAAAGTCGCCGAACCGGCGGGTAACTATAAGGCCATGACACCAAAACAGGCCGCGAAAGCCCTGAAACAGCTTGAAGAAAAAATGTATCAGCACGCTAAAAATCTGGAGTTTGAGGATGCTGCGCGGGTTAGAGATCAGATTAAATTGTTGCAAGCAGAGATGGTGATTTAATCGGCACGCGTTTGTATTTAGGGATTCGGCCAACTATAGTTATTCCATTTTGCCGAGACTGCTAAGCCTGGTATTTGGCCCGCAGAGTCCAAGTGTAGTGGCGAGTTAATAACAAGAAAGCTCACAAACAGATGATTGCCGCCAAGAACCTTCTCAACGAAAACGTGCGCGTTTTAAAAAGTGAGGTATCCAAAACCACTTACCAGGGAGTGGGAATTGCGATACTGAGTATTGTCTGCGCGCTGTTAACCTTGAGTTATTACTACACCGGCGATATCTCGCTCAATGGTGTCATGATCGCCCAGTCTGAAAATTACGGTTTGTGGATGCTTGAAGCCATGCCGTTTATCTTCGGATTTTGGGGTCAATACTCCAGTTCTGTAATTGCCTACCAAGCTGGGGCGATGATCCTCGATCAGACCCAGGAATTGCGCTCTCGCGCCGAATCATTAGAAAAACAGGTCAGCTATTCCACCACCCACGATTCCGTGACCGACTTGCCGAACCGCGTGTTGTTTTACGATAGGGTGGAGCAAGCGATTTTGGCCGCCGGCAACCAAAATAAAATGTTGTCGATCTTGTTGGTGGAAGTCGCCAATTTTAAAGAGGTGTATGACACGCTCGGTCGCAACAGCAGCGATCTGATCTTGAAACAGATCAGCACCCGCTTGCAAAGTGTGGTGTTGGGCACCGACAGCGTTGCCCGCATCGACGGTAATATTTTCAGTGTGTTGTTGTCTGCGGTTGATAACGAAAGCGCTGGCCTCACTTTAGCAAAAAACATTCAGGCGGCTCTGGATCCGGCATTTAAAGTCGAGCGACTGAGTCTGGTCATCCACAGCAATATCGGTATCGTCAATTTTCCCGAGCACGGTGACGACGTTGATACCTTGGTACAAAAAGCCGGGGTGGCACTATTTGTGGCCGGCCAGTCGCACGAAGGTTATACAACTTATGCACCGTCCTACGACGATCATAGTCCCCGTCGCCTGACCCTCATGAGCGAACTGCGGCAGGCGCTTGATAAAGAACAGTTACATATTTACTATCAGCCTAAGGTGGCAGTGCAAACCGGCCGGGTTTACGGTGCGGAAGCATTGGTACGTTGGCAACACCCTAAGCATGGCTTTATCGCCCCCGACGAATTTATTCCGATGGCGGAAAGAACCCGCGTCATCAAACATCTCACGGCGTGGGTGCTGAAACAGTCGTTTAAACACTGTGCGGAATGGCGTAAACGCGGCTTAGAATTGATTATTTCGGTGAATCTGTCCGCCAAGGATTTGCACGATCCCGAATTGCCGGATGTGATGGCTGGCGTCGCGGCAGCGGCCAATATTAAGCCCGGCTGGATGATGCTGGAAATTACTGAGAGCTCCATTATGACCGATCCGGAGCGGGCGATGGAAGTGATTCAACGACTACATGAGATGGGTTATAAATTGTCGATCGACGACTTCGGTACAGGTTATTCGTCGCTGGCCTACTTAAAACGCATGCCGTTGACGGAATTAAAAATCGATAAATCTTTCGTTATGGATTTGTTGAAAAGCGAAAACGATGCGGTAATCGTAAAAGCCACCATCAACTTGGCGCACAATCTAGGATTGCAGGTCACCGCCGAAGGTGTGGAAAGTCAGGAGATCATGGACAGGCTCAGTAGTTACGAATGCGATCTGGCACAGGGTTTTTTGTTTAGTAAGCCGCTGCCGTTCGACGATTTTGCTGCGTGGTTGGAAGCTAAGCGCTAAGCACAAACACATTAAACAAAAAGGAGCAGCAATAATGTCCACAGCCTGGGCGGGGGGAACCGACGCCATTTTAGAACGAATGGACAAGATGACCGAGCTATTCGTGGCCGAGACCCGCAAAGCCATCTATTCCGGTGCATCCGCCACCCATTGCGACGACTGTGGTGAAGCCATTCCGGAAGCGCGGCGTCAGGCAATTGCCTGTAAGTATTGTTTGCCCTGTCAAATCGAGCTGGAAAAACGCTGAGCTAATCGGCTACTGAATCCGCTTAAATGGCAGATAGCTCGCCGCATCTTTTTTGTAATGTTGAATAGCCTGTTTTTCCCGTTCTACAAATTGCGCCACGGCTTTGGCAAAACCGGCATCCTGCAGCCAATGCGCGGAATAGGTGGTAACCGGCTCGAAGCCGCGGGAGATCTTATGTTCGCCTTGTGCGCCGGAATCGAAACGCGCCAATCCATGTTCTATGCAGTAGTCCAATCCTTGGTAGTAACAGGCTTCGAAATGCAGGGCGTTGTATTCTGCTTGGCAGCCCCAATAGCGGCCATACAGTGTATCCGCACCGATAAAACTCAAAGCCGCGCCGACATGGGTACCGTCCTTTTCTGCCAGAATGAGTAATAACTGCTCGGGCATAGTGCGGGCGATTTGCTTAAAAAACGCTAGATTCAGGTAAGGTTCCGAGCTACGTTTTAAGTATGTCAGCGCATAAAAGCGGAAAAATACCTGCCATTGGGCGTCGGTGACCTCTCTTCCCGGAACTCGCCGCAATACAATCCCTTGCTCGTCCACCCGCCGTCGCTCGCGTTTGATCATTTTCCGTTTATCGCTACTCAGGGTCTGTAAAAAATCCGCAAACGTCTGGTAATTCCGATTGAACCACTGAAACTGCACACCCTCCCGGACACTTAGTCCCAAGGCTTGCAGCAACTGAAGCTGGGCATGTTCGGGAAACAAGCAATGCCAGGAGGAAATGCCGCGTTGCTCAGCCAGCTGTTGGATATAACCCAACAATACTGCGCAGACTGCGGCTTGATCTACCTCCGCTGCGTAGAGTAGGCGCTGACCTTGGCAGGGGGTAAACGGAATAGCGCTGACTAATTTCGGGTAATAGGCTAGGCCATACTGTTGGTATGCTTGGGCCCATTGGTGATCGAACACATATTCGCCCCAGGAATGGCTTTTTAAATACAGCGGTAATATCGCCAGCAATTGCTGCTGATCCATAACCAGTAAATGCGCCGGCTCCCAACCGGTCTGTGCGCAAACCGCAGCGCTTTGTTCCAGTGCGAATAAAAACTCGTGACGTAAAAATGGGTAGTCGGCTCCGCTCAGCCGATTCCATGCGGCAGCGTCGATTTGCGCCATGCTGTCGATTTGTTTTACTTCCATTTTTAATCACAGTAGAGTTAAAGCGTCAAAATAACACCAAACTAGGGCTCATGACGATACAGAAACCATTTTCCCAGGCTTGCGAAAATAACAAAGAAGCGATTTTACAAGTTATCAAAACGGTCTTTAGCCAGCCGACTACCGTTTGGGAAATCGGTAGCGGCACCGGCCAGCACGCTTGTCATTTTGCCGAGAGTCTGCCGCATTTGGAATGGCAACCGACCGATAGACCGGAGAATCTGGCGGGTATCAATTTATGGATCGAGGATGCCCGACTCAGCAACCTGCTGCTGCCGTTACGCTTGGATGTCACCGATTCACAATGGCCGGTCGAGCGGATAGCCGCTTTGTTTACCGCAAATACCTTGCATATTATGAGTGGCGACGAAGTGAGGCTGTTATTCGAGCGGCTATCTATCTACCTCGCAGCCGATGCGACAGTCTGTATTTACGGTCCCTTCAATTATTCTGGCGCGTATACCAGCGAAAGCAACGCCAGCTTCGATTTGTGGCTGAAGGAGCGGGATCCTCAGAGCGGCATAAAGCATTTTGAAGACATCATGGGTTTGGCCGCCAACAGCGGTTTGGAATTGCAGGCCGACCATGCCATGCCCGCCAATAACCGGCTGTTAGTTTTGCAGAGGCGCGCATGAGAGAGGATACACGGTGCTAAAGTTGCTACGTGTTATGCTCCTGCCATGATTGAAATTTTCCAAATTCACGGAGTGGACAATGCAAAAATTAGTAACGATTTTCCTGTTAATCGCGACGATGGTGCTGCCCGGTTGCGGTTACAACACCATTCAAACCCAAGACGAACAAATCAATGCCGGCTGGGCGGAAGTGCTGAATCAATATCAACGCCGCGCGGACTTTGTGCCAAATCTAGTGAATACGGTAAAAGGTTACGCTAGCCATGAGCAGGAAGTGTTGGAAGCGGTCACCGCCTCGCGTGCTAAAGTCGGCAGCATACAAGCGACACCGGAGTTGGTAAACGACGAACAGGCCTTCGCCAAGTTTCAAGGGGCGCAAGGCGAATTAAGTTCGGCATTGTCCCGTTTGATGGTGGTGTCGGAGAATTACCCGCAACTGAAGGCCGATGCCAATTTCCGCGATCTGCAAGCGCAACTGGAAGGCACCGAGAACCGTATCACCGTGGCCCGCAATCGGCATATTGCGGCGATCAAGGATTACAACATCACCGTGCGCTCGTTCCCCAGTAATCTGACGGCGATGCTGTTTGGTTATAAAACCAAGCCTTCGTTTACGGTCGAAAACGAAAAAGCCATCTCGTCCGCACCGGTGGTCGATTTTGGTAAATAACTCGACCGGGTTTAACCGGATTATGTTCGTCGTTTTGCTGCTGGGGTGCCTATTGGCCAGACTGGCAAATGCCGAGCAAGCGCTGCCTGGTCTTGAACAGCGGGTGACCGATCTGACCGCCACCTTGACCGCTCAGCAAACAACTGGGCTGGAGCAACGCTTACAGGCTTTCGAGCAAGAAAAAGGCAGCCAGATTGTGGTATTGATCGTTGCCAGCACCCAGCCGGAAGATATTGCGCAATATTCCATTCGTGTGGTCGAACAATGGCGCCTGGGTCGCAAAGGTGTCGATGACGGCATACTGATATTACTTGCCAAAGAGGATCGTGCCACGCGCATAGAAGTCGGGTACGGTTTGGAGGGCGTGGTGCCGGATGTGTTGGCCAAGCGGATTATCGACGAGATTATGATTCCGTATTTTCGGCAGGGTGACTATGCGACGGGTCTAAACGCCGGCGTGGATAGCTTGATAAGCCTAATTCAAGGCGAGCCTTTGCCGGCACCTGCGTCGCCAAGCGCCATAGAGGGACCGATGAATCAATACTTGCCGTTTTTGTTTTTGGCGGCAATTGCTAGCGGCGGCATCTTGCGGGCGGTTCTTGGCAGATTTCTCGGCGGCTTGGTGAATGGCGGTGTGGTAGGCGTGTTAGTTTGGTTTTTGGGGGGCGGTTTGTTATTTGCATTGCTCTTAGCGTTCGTAGCCTTCCTGTTAACGCAAAGCAACAGTCGCGGTTTTCATGGCGGTAGGGGCGGCGGCTTCAGTGGAGGTGGGTTCGGTGGCGGCGGTGGATTCTCAGGCGGAGGCGGCGGGTTTGGCGGCGGCGGTGCTTCGGGGAGATGGTAGGTCATGCAAATCTTTAGACTCCTAAAACACATACTCAGCGGACCGTGGCGCGTGCACCTGGCGTTCCCCATACCCAGCCTGAAAGCCATCGAGGAAGCGATTACCGCTAGTGAAACTTCGCATTTAGGTGAGATCCGCTTTGTTGTAGAAGCTGCCTTGGACTTTGGTGATTTACTGCAAGGTATCACGCCAAGACAGCGCGCCATCGATGTGTTTTCGCAATACCGGGTTTGGGATACGGAGCACAATACCGGGGTGTTGATTTATCTGCTATTGGCTGACCGCGATGTGGAGATCGTTGCCGATCGGGGTATACACGACAGAGTGGGCGATGCGGTCTGGGCGCAGATTTGCCGACACATGGAAGCGCAGTTCAGAGTAGGACAATTCAAGTCAGGCGTGATTGATGGCATTGCACAAATAACGGTTGAACTGCAACAGCATTTTCCGGCTTCCGCCTCGGAAAACCCTAACGAAATATCGAACGCACCGCTTCTCCTCTAGCTCGATATAGTTGCCGTTTAGCGGCGATCATTGACGAGCCGTCCTCTTGAAATTTTGGTGGCTTAACCCTACATCGCCAGCGAAACATTCTGATTTTTACATGCAACAAAGAGGAGAATCGACATGAGTAACTTGAGTCCATTTGTTAGTCGCGGTCTGTTTGACGAACTGTTTCGCGATGTTAATCCGGGTTATTACATCAAACCGCTGCATGGCGACGGTTTGCTGGCGCAAATCAAGGTGGATGTGAAAGAAAACCTTTCCGAATTTATCGTCCAAGCGGAAATTCCCGGCGCGGGTAAAGAAAACATCCATGTAGATATCGACGGCAATGTGGTCGCGATTCGTGCGCAAATCAGCCAGCTTGATGCGGAAAATAAAGACGACAAATTGCTGCGTAGCGAGCGTTACTTCGGGGAAGTATCGCGGAGCTTTCAACTATCAGTCGAAATTGACGAAGAGGCGAGTAAAGCCCGTTATGAAAATGGCGTACTGACGTTGACCTTAACCAAGAAACTGAAAAAAAGCGGTCAGCGGATGGCTATAGATTAAGCGTTTGCCATGCTAATTATTCTATGGGAAGCCGGAAGTGAAAGCTTCTAGAATTTGGTAATTGGCTGTTTCACGGGTACACCGCTGTGTACCCGTGATGTGCGTGTCAGATTAATATACGTCTCTGACGTAGCGTTTATCTTTTTTCAGTTGGTTGACGTACTCAACCGCTTCGACGAGAGTTTTTTTGCCGTGTTCGCGGATTACATCGTGCAGCGCTTGGTCCACGTCCTTAGCCATCCGGTAAGCGTCGCCGCAGACGAAGAAGTAGCCGCCTTGCTCAAGCCAAGCATAGAGCTCGGCACCATGCTCTTTCATGCGGTCTTGCACGTAGATTTTTTCCGCCTGGTCGCGCGAGAAAGCTAAATCCAGTTTGGTCAGGATACCGTTGGTTTGCATGGCTTCGATTTCATCGCGATAGATGAAGTCGGTGGCAGCATTTCTGTCGCCGAAAAACAGCCAATTTTTCCCCGGGGCTTTACGGAATTCGCGTTCTTGCAGAAATGCGCGGAACGGGGCGATACCCGTGCCGGGGCCGACCATGATCATTGGCAAGCTATCGTCAGCCGGCACCCGGAAATTGTTGTTTGGGGTGAAGAAAATCCGTACATCGGTTTCCTCATTCACCAAGTCCGCCAAATAGGTGGAGCAGACGCCTTTATGTTGGCGGCCATGCGCGTCGTAACGCACACTGGCGACTGTTAAATGCACACTGTCCGGATGCGTCTTGCCGCTGGATGAGATCGAGTAAGCTCTGTGTTGTAACGGTTTTAGCAGACGGATAAACTCCGCAGCGGAAAACTCCACACCGGGGAATTGCAGTAACAAATCTAGAATGTCGCGGCCCCAGAGATAATTAGTCAGCTTTTCTTTGTCGGCTGATAGCAGTAAGGCGTTCAATTCCTGATCACCGGAGCGGCTAGCAATTTCTTCGAGCAGTTCCTTACTGGGTAATTTGATCTCGAAATGGGTCCGCAACGCATCCGACAGCTTCATTAGCTCGCCATTGACCGGTTCGTCTTCAGCGCCACTACAACCGATTGCTTTAACGATTTGCGCGACCAGATCCGTGCAGTTTGTCGGGATGACGCATAAGGCGTCGCCGGCTTCATAACTAAGGCCGGAGCCAGCAATCGAAATTTCGTAGTGGCGGGTTTCTTTGGAAGAATCCAAAGCAGTGACCACTCGGTTGACGCGCATTTTGGCTGGGAACGGATTTTTGCGGTTATAAGTCGATTTGCTGCTTGGTGCATCGGTATCCACCACCGCCACAGTACTGGCCCCTTCGGCCATCAACGGTATAACTTCGCTTAACCACTTCTCCGCCGGGGCTTCGAAGTCCACATCGCAATCCACCCGCTCATACAGGCGATTAGCACCGAGAGCGGCTAACTTATCATCCCAATCTTTACCGGCTTGGCAAAACAGGTCGTAACTGGTGTCACCCAAAGCCAGCACCGCGTAATTGACATTCTCCAGACGTGGTGCGGCATCGCCGTTGGCCGCCTCCCAAAGGATCTCGGCGTTATCGGGCATGGCTCCCTCACCGTATGTGCTGGTAATGATCAGCAAATATTGCATGTTGGGTAATTGCCCGATCTCAACCTCATCCATGCTTTTTACCAGTGGTTGTAAGCCGTGCTTTTTGGCGGCGCTGGCGGCATCGTTGGCTAACGATTCGGAATTGCCGGTCTGGGTACCGTAAAGGATGTGAAGGATGCGGGCATTGGTTTGATTGACACTGCCGGCACTTTGCAGGACATGGCTGTGCATGCCGGCAAAAAAACCGCCGAGCCAGGCGCGTTGGGTATCACTAAAAGGGGCGTTTTGGGGGATAAAAGGTGATTTCATTTAATTACCATCTATAGACAGAGTCAGGCTGTCCAGTCACTGTATTTGGTTCTTGCCAGCGCGGTCGGCGGGAGCGTGGCACGCACCCGCCATTGGCTTAGGCAGACTCACTTTCCAGCATGTCTTTAACGATCGACAGGCTTTCCAAGCTAGCCAGGTTTTTATCGATGGACGGCAGACCGGCCAAAGCCACGTGGTTGAATCTATCTTGCTCGATGATCCAGGCCGTGGAGCCTATCGAATAGATGCTTTGCACATCGCGCAGCATCAGTGTCATTTTGTAATCGTTCAAACGTTTTTCAGCCATCAACGCGGCAAGTTGAGCATCGTCGTATTGACTGTAAGCTTCGCGGATATTTTTGATCAGCGCATCTTGTAACTTACGTGGACGTTCCATTACTAAATTGTACGCGTGCTGGTCGACCAGCGCATCCGATAAGGGCTGGCCGGATTTAACAAGCTGATCGCGGGCAATTTGTTGAGCTTTATCGATTACCGCATAGCTGTTGATCAATTTCAAAGTCAGGTCGGTGTCTGTCTCACCGTAACCAGGAATTGCGCCCTGGAACAGCGGTAAGTTGCTCTTATAAGCCCGCTGGATTTGCTCGATTTGTTTTTGGGCAAATGCGACTGACAACTCTTCGATCATGGCTTTGCGATCCATCGCTTTGCTGAGATATTCCGCGGTTTGCGTGCGATTTAGCCACAACGGTAAGGCAAATTTGAAGTGCTGACGCTCGTTAGCCCAATTAGCTAGAATGGCTTTGGCTTTGTCTGAACCAGTATGCTCGATGTGTTGCTCCAGCATGTACAGTACAAATTGTTCATGGCTGCTGGCAGCATCGGTGTCATCCGTTAGATTGTGAATGGACACCGAGGTGTCATCATACAAATCCTGTAAACGGTTATCCGGATCGTACTGATAGGCATTGCCGCCGGACATGCCAGTGCAGAAACCTTTACCAAAACCGCCTAGATTCAACACCGCACCATTGATCATGTATTCGCAGGCAAAGTCACCGACGCCCTCGACGACGGCCATCGCACCGGAGTTACGTACCGCAAACCGATCTCCCGCTTCGCCGTTGATGAAGGTTTTTCCGCCTGACGCGCCGAACAATGCAAAGTTACCGATCAAGACATTTTCGCCCGGCAAATTGGAACCGCCACCTGGTGACTTGATGACGATAGTGCCGCCGCAAGCGGTTTTGCCAACGCCATCATTGCAGGTGCCGGTGTGTTCCATGCGCATGCCGTCATTGTTAAAAGCCGCATAGCTTTGGCCCGCTGAGCCATGGGTGCGGACGATAACCGTATCGTCGGCAAGATAACGGCGACCGTGTTGATTGGTGTAGATAATGTTTGAGGCAGCGACTTGATCGGCGGACAGTTCATAAGCCAACATCCGCTCCAGATCGACAGCCGTCTGGCCGCCGACGGTTTTGTTGCGGTTGTTCAATTTGAACTCGTCGCCTTCCACTATGACTTGCTTTTTGCCGCTTTCAAACAAAGCAGACTTAACCCGTGCGAAAATCAAATCATCGATGGCAAAGTCTTTTTCCAAATAAATCGGTTTCTCGATTTTGATGACCGTTACTTCCGCCAGCAGTTTTTGTAGGTGAATTTGGCCGACCATACTAGGGTGATCCATCAGATGCAGCAGCTCGGTTTTACCGCGAATTTCCCGCAAACTGGTGTAACCCAAGTCAGCCAGGATTTCCCGCACTTCGTGGGCCAGATTCATAAAGAACTGCGCCAACACCCGTGGGTCGCCTTTGAATTCTTCATGAGCGGTAGTCAGGCCGGCAGGGCAGCGGATGTTGCAGTTTTTTGCCATCACGCAGCGCAGCATCATAAGTGAGGTAGTTCCGAACTCGAACGAGTCGCCGCCTAAAATAGCCGATTTGACGACGTCGGCACCGTTTTGATGAGCGGCGCTACAACGCAAAATCACTTTATCGCGGAGGCCGTTCTCTGCCAGAGCTTGATGGACTTCGGCGATACCGATTTCCGGCGACCGGCCAGTGTTTTTCAAGCTGGTGACGGCTGCCGCGCCCGTACCGCCAGTGTTGCCGGCGACATTTATGACATCGGCCCCTGCTTTAGCAACGCCAACCGCTATGGTGCCTATGCCTTCGGACGAGACCAGCTTAACTACTACCCTGACGCGGGCCGCTTTGGCGTCATGGATAAGTTGCCCCAAGTCTTCGATGGAGTAAGTATCGTGATGCGGAGGCGGGCTGACCAATTCCACTTTCGGGGTGCCACCACGCAAGGCGGCTATCTCCACAGATACTTTAGGCGCCGGCAATTGTCCACCTTCACCCGGCTTCGCGCCTTGGCCGATTTTGATTTCGATTTCTTCCAGATTGGGGTCGGCCAGATAGCCCGCCCAGACACCAAAGCGCCCGGAAGCGAACTGTTTAATTTTGCTGGAACGAATCGTACCGAAACGGCTGGAATGCTCGCCACCTTCACCAGAGTTACTCATGCCGCCTGCGATATTGGTGCCTTGCGCCACAGCTTCGTGGGCTTCAGCCAGTAAGGCGCCATGACTCATCGCTCCGGACGCAAATGCCGGGGTAATATCATGAGCGGGCTGCACTTTATCCAGCGCTATTGGCGAGCGGGCAGGGCGGACATTGTTCAGGTAATTGTAAATCAAGCTATCGCTATCGCTGACCCGCAGTTGCAGACTGTCGCTGTCTGTAGTCAAGCCAAAGTCATTTGCTGCGAAACGGGCTTGCAGATGTTCGGCTAACTGTTCGAGGCGCGCTTTGCTTGAATTTTCTGAAAACCGAATATCAAAAACCGCGTCGTTAGTTTTTTCGATGCGCAGACCGCGAATCAGGTAGTTATTGTTGCCGTGCAAATCCTGGCTACCCAACAAACTATCAAAATCGGCCTTGGTGTTGGCATTGCTGATATCCGCTGGAAAATCCATCACATCGCGCAGCGCAGCCGGACGGTTGGCGCGTTCCTGCGTCAAATTATGGGTAAAACTGCGATAAGCAGGAGTGATGCCAAAAGCGTCGATCTGGGCTGGTGTGCGTTTTTCGTAGCCGAAGTCCAAATAAGCGGTATCACTCGCCTCGGCTGCTTGCTGAGACGGTAATGGTCTCGGGCTAGTTGCCGCACTCTCTCCTGCTGCGGAAGGCGGTATGTACATGATCGCTTCATCGGTCATGTTGATATACTCACGTACCGCTGTATTGCCGAATGTATGACCGGCACCTTCGTTACGCTCCTTGAATAAACCCAGGAACGGGATATCGTTTTCACTTTTTACCGACAGTGCCTTATGGTGCCATTCGGTTGCACTGGCGGCGATGTCGGTATAGCGTACCCCCCCCACCGAGGCGTTGATATTCGGGAAATAGGGTTTTAATTTCGGTTCGTCAGTATCCAGATAATTAGATTCGAAGAACTCGCCGCCGATATAGCTTTCCGCAGTACACAAGCCGAATTTGCCCATGGTTTTCATCAGCGATTTTTCCACGCCTTTTTGGAAGCTATACAGGGCTTTTTGTTGTGCGGCAGTGTCGGTATATTCGGTTATTACTCGGTTGTGCACACTGAGCGGGCAGATAGCGGATGCGCCGAAACCGAGAATTGTGGCTACGTCGTGCGGGCTGGCAGCCTGGCCGGTCTCCATGATCAAGGAGCTATTGAAACGCAAACCGTGTTTGACCAAATGCTGGTTCGCTGCGGCAATAGTGAGTAGTGCCGGTATAGCGGCTTGGGCTTGGCTGATGTTGGCGTCGCTCAAAATGATGATGCCGGTATTGCTACGCGCTGCTTGTTCGACTTGTTCGCAGACCGACTGCAACGCTTGCTCAAGAGCCAGCTCGCTTTTTGCGGCATTTTCAAAGTCCGGGCTGTATAGAGCCGCTATGGTCGTGGTTTTTACCTGACTTTGTCTGCGAATTTGCTCCAATTGGGTGCGTTGCAAAATGGGCGATTCGATCATCAACTGCTTGCTATTCTGTGGCGCAAACGTCGGTTTGGCCCCCAAAGCTACGCGCAAAGTCATACCATCGCTTTCCCGCAGGGAGTCCAGCGGCGGATTGGTGACCTGTGCAAAGCGTTGGCTGAAATACCGGGACATTCCGCCCTCGGCAGCGCTCAACGCATTCGGCGTTAAGCCATAGCCCATGGCAGTTACTTTTTCCAAGCCGGTTTGCAGGATAGGGTCGAGCAAAAATTTAAAGCTTTCTTGGTTTAAGGAATAGGCAGTGTGGCGCTGATCGATATTCAGTTCATGCTCGTTGCTAAGTTCGGACAATTCAACTTTTGGCAATTCGTTGATATGTATGCAGCTTTGTTTCAACAATGCTTTGTAGTCTCTCTCCTTAGCCAAACGCTCCATAACTTGATGGCTGTTGTAGGACTGGCCAGTGTTGTGGTCGAAATACAGCATGCCACCGGCTTCGATACGGCCGCGTCGCAGGACTTGTTTCGGCGGAAAATTGATCTGTCCAGCTTCGGACATCACTGCCAGGTATTCGGCCGTTTCCACGGAACGCAATGGACGCAAGCCCAATCTGTCCAAGCGGGCACCTACACGGATACCATCGTTGAAGATTAAGGCTGCCGGGCCGTCGTTTTTTTCCTCGTAGAGACTGAAATACTCCAGCATGGCGCGCACGTCTGCCGACAAGTTGGTATCGTTTTCCCAAGCTGGCGGCATCATCGCTAAAATTGCGGTGACGATATCCAGTCCATCTTCGTTAATACGTCGGGTCAGGGTTTGGTCCAGTCGGCCTGAGTCGGATTGGCCGCAGGGGAATACCACATGCTTGTTGTTTTGCCGAGCAATAGCGTTTTCGCTTAAGCGGTTTTTCTTGTCGGTATTCAACTCGCCGTTATGCGCCATATACCGAAATGGCTGCGCCATCATGGTCGCTGGTGCGGTATTGGTTGAAAAGCGAGTATGGAAGAACAGGGTACTGATTTCATGGTCGACATCGTATAAGTCGACAAAGTAGGGGATGACTTCAAATGAATTCAGGCGGCCTTTGTAAACTTGGGTACGCGAACTCATAGACAGCGTATAGAAGCCTTTGAGTTCAGGACGCGTGAAGCCGTTGGCTTCTATGGCTAACAGTGCGGATTGAATATGTTTTTCAAAGGCTTCATGACTGGCGCCTTTCAGAGATTCTGGGCGACTGAAAATAACTTGCTTGATCGGAAGTTGTGCTCTCAAGGCGGCAGCGTTCAGCGCCGAACTGTCAACCGGCACTTCTCGCCATTTGATTATTGGCAAATCGAATTCTAGAAATTGTTCTTCAACCAGCTTTTGCGCTTCTGAATCGTAATGAGCGTGATCTTCCGGGAAGAAGAAATTCGCCACACCGAATTGCCCCAAGTCCAGATTGGCATCACCAGTGACCTTACGGAAAAACGTCAGAGACAAATCGATATTAACGCCAGCACCATCGCCTATCCCTTCGGCGCTCATGCCGCCGCGATGCGGGATGGTACACAAGGCTTCATGCGATTTGACCAGGAGCTCGTGAGTCTGCTGGCCGTCCTTCCGGGTGATAAATCCGACACCGCAACTGTCCTGAGAAAGATCAGCGTCGTAAAGCATGTGTACTGCGTTAATTTTCTGGGCGTTTTTAATCATTGCTATCCAGATCCTCTCTTACTGATTAAATGCGCTAATCGGTATCTTCCTTACCATTAGTGCCGTTTATGGTTTTTCTGCCTGCTGCGTGTTAGAGTCACCGCACGCAGCGCGGACCCCCTAAATAACTTCGAAATTTCAGTTGGCGAAACTTTGTAATAATATCATGCGGACCAGGCCCTGTCATTCCGGAAAGCCGATGGCGGCTTTGTTTTCTCGTCGGCCTTTAGTTTTAAAACTTTGTGAAGAAATATGAAAGAACAATTTGATGTGGTGATAGTCGGCGGGGGGATGGTGGGCTCGGCTGTCGCCTGTTGTTTGGGTGGTAGCGAGCTGAAAGTAGCCGTCATAGAAGCCCAAGTACCCGAAGTGTTTTCCCCCGAGCAACCTCATGATTTAAGGGTTTCAGCATTAAGCATCGCCTCGAAAAACATCCTGGAAACCGTCGGTGCTTGGGAAGGTGTGACCTCACGACGCTATTGCCCCTTCAAGCGCATGCGAGTTTGGGAAACGGCGGGGGACACTACCTTCAATAGCGAGGATATTCGCTACGCCGAGTTGGGCTATATCGTCGAAAACCGCATTACCCAATTGGCATTGTTGGACAGATTGCCTCTATTCGATAACATCGAGCTATTGATGCCGCAGACTATCAGCAAGTTGATTTACGACGGCCAGACATCCGAATTGGCATTGGCGGATGGTCGAGTCCTTCAGGCAAAGTTGCTAGTTGCGGCGGACGGTGGGCAGTCGCGAGTCAGACAGGCAGTAGGTTTGGGTGTTACTAGTTGGGATTACAACCAACATGCTTTGGTGATTTATATCGAAACTGCTTATCCGCAGCAGGACATTACTTGGCAACGCTTTGTGTCCAGCGGTCCCCAGGCATTTTTGCCGCTGACAGGCAATTATGGTTCTATTGTCTGGTATCAATCGCCAGACGAGGTCAGGCGCTTACAAGCCTTGCCTTACCAACAATTGCAAGGAGAGTTGATGGCGGCTTTTCCCGAATGCCTGGGTGAAGTCCGACAGATTCTGGGAGTGGCGAGTTTTCCGCTGAAGCGGCAGCATGCGCAGCGCTATGTTAAACAGGGTGTGGCGCTTGTGGGAGATGCAGCGCACATGATTAATCCATTGGCGGGGCAGGGCGTCAATATTGGCTTGCTGGACGCGGCGGCATTAGCGGAGATTCTGGTGGAGGCCAGCAAGCGCGGTAAGAGCGTCGCGGACCTTGCGGTGTTGCAGCGCTACGAAGCGATGCGCCGTAACGAAAATCTGAAAATGATGACCTTGATGGACGTGTTTTATCGGTCGTTTAGCAATGATATTTTGCCGCTAAAACTGTTAAGAAACTTGGGTCTGGGCTTGGCTCAGCGAATCACCCCTGCTCGAAATAAAGCGATGAAGGCTGCTATGGGTCTGGAAGGTCGTCTGCCGAAATTGGCGCGTGGTGAACGATTGTCAGTCAGGTAGCGCCTTCAGCCTTTCAGGTTCAAATATCTCAATATCGTCGTGCGTATTTGGGCTTTTTTGGTCTCGTTGGTGATTGGCAATGACTGCTGATCGCTAATGTAGAACATGTCTTCCGCGCGACTGCCTATCGTGGTGATCTTGGCGTCATGAAGTTGGATGTCAAGCTCCGTAAAGGCTTTGCCTATCGTTGACAGTAGTCCTGCTCGGTCTGTGGTAACCAATTCGATGATGGTGTGATTGTGGGACGGATCTTCCAAGAACGTAATGCTGGTTTCGATCGGGAAGTGCCGTGCCTGGCGCGACTGTTTGTGAATATTCTTGGAGGCTTTAACTTTTTTGGCTATCAATCCGTGGCGTAGGGACGTGCAAATATGCACTTCCCGATACAGGTCATTAATGGCTTCCCCGGACTGCTCCAGT
Organism: Proteobacteria bacterium ST_bin11; assembly: GCA_002083615.1. Classification (GTDB taxonomy): domain Bacteria; phylum Pseudomonadota; class Gammaproteobacteria; order Methylococcales; family Methylomonadaceae; genus Methylomonas. The sequence continues at coordinate 67,905 of MSXO01000002.1, forward strand.
ACTTGAAAGCTGTTCAACACATATTGATCCGCAGTCGTGATAATTCTGGCGTCGAGAATGGTCAGGCCCAGGTGGTCGAGGGTGGCGGTCGAAATCGAAAAAATTTGCGATTCGTTGCGGGTGTACACGAAAATCTCCGCGCTGCCGCGCTGGGTTTGCGGTCGCAATAGCACCAGCGGCAGTTCGCTTTCCTGGCAAGCCGCGATCGCAATTGTGTGCCAAGCGATTTCGTCTGCCGAATAGCGTAGAAAATAGTCGTCACTGAGATGTTGCCAGGACTGGGTAATATTGGTTTTTGAGATGCCCAATTTCAAAAGCTCATCACGGGCTTCTTTTTTGTTTTCCTTTACTCGCTCGGAACGCGCCACCGGATTTTGTAGTCCCCGGTGTAAGGCTTGATGAGTAGAAATGTACAAATCTTTCAGCAATACGTCTTTCCAAGCGTTCCACAAACTGGGGTTTGTGGCGCGGATGTCCGCCACTGTCAGTAAATACAGATAATTTAGGCGCTCTATGCTGCCGACTTCCAAAGCAAAGGTGTGGATGACGTTAGGGTCGCTTATGTCTTTGCGCTGCGCGGTCATCGACATCAACAAATGTTGGCGCACCAGCCAGGTTATCAGTTTGGTGTCATGGCTGGATAGTTCGTGTTGCTGACAGAAGTTACTCGCTATGGTTTCGCCAAGCGTGGAGTGGTCCCCGCCCCTACCTTTGGCTATGTCGTGAAACATGGCGGCAATGTACAAAATGTCAGGCTTTGAAATCAGCAAGAAAATGTTATTGCAAAACGGCAGCTCTTTATTGTGTTTGGCCAGGGAAAATCGCCGTAAATTACGGACCACAAATAGAGTGTGCTCGTCAACGGTGTATATATGAAACAAGTCATATTGCATCCGAGCGACGATGTTCGCGAAATCGGGTAGATAAGCAGCCAACACGCCGTAGCGGTTCATGCGTTTGAGCTGACTTGTTATGCCCCGTGGCTGCCTGAGAATGTCCATAAACAGCCGATTGGCGTGTTTATTGGTGCGGAATTCGGCGTTAATTAGGTGGAGGTTCTTGCGAATCAAGCGAATGGTGCTTGCGCGAATTCCCTTCAACGACGGCGATTGCTGCAAGATTAAAAATATTTCCAGCAAAGCCAGCGGTTGTTTCTGAAATACGTCTTTATTGCTGACCTCTACGTAACCGTCTATGGATGAAAAATTGGCGGTAATTGGGATGGGGGCCAAGCTTTCTTTATTGCTTATCAGTCGCTCGTTTAGCAACTGCAACAGCATTTCGTTCAATCGCTCAATATCTACCACAGTTTTGAAGTAAAACTGCATGAATTGCTCTACGTCCGGCTGTTCGTTTTTATCGATGTAACCGAACTGACTGGCGAGCTCGCGTTGGTAATCGAATATCAATCTGTCTTCGCAGCGGCTGGTCAGGTTATGTAGGGCAAAGCGTAGGCGCCAGAGAATGTCGCGAGCGGTAATTAGATTGTCGTATTCGGATTTGGGTAAAAAGCCGTATTTGATCAGTTCTCTCAGGGACGAAGCGTTGTAGTGGCGTTTGAATACCCAACTGATCACCTGCAGGTCGCGCAATCCGCCCGGGCCCTCTTTTATGTTAGGTTCCAAATTGTAAGCTGTGTCGTGGAACTTACTGTAGCGCTTTTGCTGTTCAGCCATTTTGGCTGGAAAAAATTGCTCTGAGGGCCAGAGGGTTTCGGCATTTACCTGGTGTTTTAAATCGTTAAATAGCTCAGCGTTGCCAGTAATCAGGCGCATCTCCAGTAGGCTGGTGAACACGGTTTGGTCGTCATGGGCTACAGCGAGGCACTCAGTGACGTTACGGGTGCTTAGTCCGGGTTTTAAGCCGATATCCCACAGAAAATTGCAAAAGCCGGATACTTGGTGTTGATAATCGATAGGGTTGGCTGTGCCGAGTAGTACCAAAATATCGATATCAGAATAGGGGAACAATTCCCCTCTGCCGTAACCGCCGGTAGCGATAAGACTGTGACGATTAGTGGCGGTGTCGAGGAAATGGAGCCAGCAGGCAGTCAATAGATTGTCGATAAAGCGAGCTTTCTCTGTCAGCAGTCCGACGGTCGCCTGATCCGGATTAAAGCGCATTTTTAACTGCGCATTTTCCTCGATAATCGCAGATTTGAATTTGGCGACCGGATTGTCACTGGTGAAACAGTCGAGAAAGTCGCTTTCGGTAAACAGCGCTTGACTCACAGCTCTTCCTGCCTCAGCGTCAAAATTTCGTAGCCGGCGTCGGTAACCAAAATGGTGTGTTCCCATTGCGCGGACAGGCTTCGGTCCTTGGTTACCGCTGTCCAACCGTCAGCGAGGATTTTCATGTGGCGTTTGCCTTGATTAAGCATGGGCTCTATCGTGAAAATCATACCGGTTTCGAGTATTTCGCCTTCGCCGCGTTTGCCGAAATGCATGACATGCGGATCTTCATGAAATTTTTTGCCTATGCCGTGGCCGCAGAATTCTCTGACAATCGAATAGCGGTTGGCTTCGGCATGCTTCTGAATAGCGTGGCCTATATCGCCGAGGCGGGCGCCTGGCTTGACTTCCGCTATGCCTAAAAACAGGCATTCCCGAGTAATATCCACCAATCGTTTGGCATGAGGGCTCACGTCGCCGATACAGAACATCTTGCTGGTGTCGCCGTGATAACCGTCCTTAATTACCGTAATGTCGATATTGACGATATCGCCGTTTTTGAGTTTTTTCTCGCTCGGAATTCCATGGCAAATCTGCTGGTTGATTGAGGTGCAAATCGATTTAGGAAAGCCGCGATAATTTAAAGGGGCGGGAATGGCTTGTTGCACATTTACGATGTAATCGTGACAGATTTGGTCAAGCTCTTCGGTGCTTATTCCGGCAACGACGTGTGGAGCAATTATTTCAAGTACCTCGGCGGCCAGTTTTCCAGCAACGCGCATCTTGTCGATTTCTTCGGCGGTTTTAATGGTAATAGTCATCGGCAGGTGGCTAATTATTTTGGGGAAGAGCGGGTGCAGGCCTCTTTTCGCAATCGAATTAAAGTGGCCTCTCAAGCCATCTCCGATAGGAGTCTATCAGACTTGAAGTTGTTGTGAAATTCCAATCATGGTATAAAGGCAAGTTCACTATGTAACTAATACTCACACTTGTCGACACGGTCGGTGGGGTGCCGAATGTCTATTTTAGATTTTTGGTCACTGATCGGGGCAGGCGGAGGCGCAACCCAACGCCGAATAATCGGCAATTTTAGGAGAAGTTAATGGCAGCAGTGTCAATGCGTCAAATGCTAGAAGCGGGTGTTCACTTTGGACATCAAACCCGTTATTGGAACCCGAAAATGGCTTCGTATCTTTTTGGAGCTCGCAATAAAATTCACATCATAGACTTGGAGCAAACGCTGCCATTGTTCAATGATGCGATGAATTATCTCGGCCAAATGACCGCAAATAAAGGGACCATTTTGTTTGTCGGTACCAAGAAAGCGGCCCGTAAAGTAGTAGCCGAAGAGGCAAAACGTTGTGGTATGCCCTACGTCAACCACCGTTGGTTGGGTGGCATGCTAACCAACTTCAAAACCATTAAAAAGTCCATCAACCGCTTGAAAGAACTGGAAGCGATGAAAGCTGACGGCACTTTGTACCAACGTTTCAGCAAGAAAGAAGCTTTGGGTATGGAACGCGAACTGGAAAAGCTGGAACGCAGCTTGGGCGGTATCAAAGATATGCGCGGCACGCCTGACGCTATTTTTGTGCTGGATGTAGGTTATGAAAAAAATGCCATTATGGAAGCCAAGAAATTAGGCATTCCCGTGGTTGGCGTCGTTGACTCCAACAACTCGCCCGAAAAAATCGATTACGTCATCCCAGGTAACGACGATTCTATCCGTGCAGTAACTTTGTATTGTCAAAGCGCTTCAGCCTCTGTGCTGGAAGCGAAAGCACTGCGTATGGATGCTTCTTCAGCCAAGGCCGACGATTTTGTAGAAGAAGTCGTAGCGGAAGCGTAAGTTGTAAACGCGCTCGACCGATGCGGTTGAGCGCCGCTGAATCTGGTGTTCAGAACAGACTGTCTTTTAAACGCCTCCTTTGTGAGGCGTTTTTTTAGTTAATAAAATTTGAGGAAAAAACGATGAGTATTAGTGCGGCGATGGTCAAGGAATTGCGTGAGCGTACAGGCTCAGGCATGATGGAGTGCAAAAAAGCCTTGGTCGAAACCAACGGCGATATGGAATTGGCCATTGAAAACATGCGTAAAGCGGGTCTGGCAAAAGCGGATAAGAAATCCGGTCGTATCGCAGCGGAAGGGATAATCGGCGTCAAGGTTTCAGACGATGCTAAAACAGTAGTGATGGTCGATGTGAACTGCGAGACCGATTTTGTCGCGAAAGGCGATGATTTTATCGGCTTTGCCAATGACGTCGTCAATAGCTTGCTGATCAATGATGTGGTTAGCGACGAAGACTTGCAAGCCATGGTATTGAGTACTGGCGTCAGCGTTGATGATACCCGTCGTGCCCTGATTGCTAAAATCGGTGAAAACATTACTGTGCGCCGTTTCGTTAAATATACCACCACCGATGGCGGCCAAGCAGCTTACCTGCACGGGACTAAAATTGGCGTCATCGTCGAAATGACAAAAAACGATCCAGCCTTGGGTAAAGACGTAGCGATGCACGTTGCCGCGGCCAAACCGGAATATGTATCGGACGACCAAGTGTCGGCTGATGTGATTGCTAAAGAAAAAGAAATCTTTGCCGCGCAAGCTTTGGAAAGCGGTAAACCTGCCGAGATTGTCGAAAAAATGATCGGCGGTCGAATCAATAAATTTTTGGCCGAAGTCACCTTGTTGGGCCAGCCTTTCATTAAGGATGATAGCGTTACTGTCGGCAAATTGTTGACATCTAAAGGCAATGCTGTTGTTCGTTTTGCTCGTTTTGAAGTGGGCGAAGGCATCGAGAAAAAAGAAGAAGATTTTGCCGCAGAAGTAATGGCGCAAGTCAGAGGCTAACATACCTCACAATAAACCCGGTTCGCCGGGTTTATGCAGATTATTTCGTTGCTTTTAACCCATGTTTACGGTGGATATTTGATTATGAGTCAATTGATTTGTCAGAGAATTTTACTTAAATTGAGCGGCGAAGCACTGGCGAGCGAACGCGGCGGCAGTATTGATCCCGATATTGTTCAGCGTTTGGCTCATGAAGTGAAAGATTTGTGCGATGCAGGTATTCAAGTAGGCTTGGTCATCGGTGGCGGCAATATTTTACGCGGTGGCGAGAAAGCCTCGGAGGGCCTAAATCGGGTCACTGGCGATCAGATGGGTATGCTGGCAACAGTCATTAATGCATTGGCTATGCAGGATGCGCTGGAATACCTCGGGCAACCGGTTCGGGTAATGACCGCCCTGAAAATTAATCAAGTGTGCGAAGACTACATCCGTCGTCGGGCCGTCAGGCATTTGGAAAAAGGTAGAGTGGCTATTTTTGCAGCCGGTACCGGTAATCCGTTTTTTACCACAGACACTGCTGCCAGTTTGCGCGCGATTGAGATAGACGCCGAATTGATGATTAAGGCGACCAAAGTCAAAGGCGTTTATTCTGCCGATCCGAACAAAGTTGCCGATGCGGTGTTTTACCCGCGACTGACCTATGACGAAGCCATCGACCAACGCCTGAACGTGATGGACACCACTGCCTTGGTTTTGTGCCGGGATAATAACCTACCCATGCGGGTAATGAATGTATTTGAGCCGGGAGCGATTATGCGCTTGATGCGCGGTGAAGATATAGGCTCCCTAATCGAGAGGAATTAACAGAATGATCAGCGATATTCAACAAGATGCCGCGACCCGCATGATAAAAAGCATCGAGTCCTTACAAAAAGCATTTACCAAAATTAGAACCGGGCGGGCGCATCCCAGTTTGCTGGATCAAATCAGCGTGACCTATTACGGCAACGAATCGCCTTTGTCGCAGGTTGCCAACGTGTCTGTAGAGGACGCGCGCACGCTGAAAGTCGTGCCGTGGGAAAAAAGCATGATCCAGGCTATTGAAAAAGCCATTATGTCTTCAGGTCTGGGTTTAAACCCTGCTACCCAAGGCACGGTGATTCGTTTGCCTTTGCCGGCACTGACTGAGGAGCGGCGCCGCGACTTGGTTAAAATCGTCAAAAACGAAGCCGAACAAGGCCGGGTGGCGATCCGTAACATTCGCCGCGACGCTAATGCGGCGATTAAGGATGCTCTGAAAGAGAAAGTAATTTCCGAAGACGACGCGCGTCAGGCCGAAGAAAAGATCCAAAAACTCACCGATCAGTACATCAAGGAAGTAGAGAAGCATCTTGAAGAGAAAGAAGCCGATTTGCTTTCCATGTAATCGAGAGGCGAGATGACTGTTGCTGACAACGATAAACCGGCGATAAACAACGGCAACCCCAGGCATATTGCCATCATCATGGATGGTAATGGACGCTGGGCGCAGAAACGATTGATGCCCAGAATCATGGGGCATTACGCCGGCGTCAAGGCGGTCAGAAAGATTGTCGAGTACTGTGCGAAACAGGATATTGAAGTGTTATCTCTGTTTGCTTTCAGCAGTGAAAACTGGCGAAGACCGCAAGATGAAGTGAGTTTGTTGATGGAGTTGTTCATGAACACACTGCAGTCAGAGGTTGATAAGCTCGATAAAAACAATATTAGGCTTAAGATCATTGGCGATAAAAGTGCTTTCCCGGAAAAATTACGGGAAAAAATTGCCACCGCTGAAGGCCAAACCGCAAAAAACGATGGGTTAACCTTGTTAATTGCGGCCAACTACGGTGGACGTTGGGATGTCACCCAAGCATTGCGGCAAATCGTTGCCGGGGTGAAAGCGGGCGAGATAGACGAGCACACCATTTCAGAACAACTCGTGAATCAGTATCTGGTTACCGCGGAGTTACCCGAGCCTGATTTGTTTATCCGTTCCGGTGGCGAGGAACGCATCAGTAACTTTCTGCTGTGGCAATTGGCTTATACGGAATTTTATTTTACCGATGCCCTGTGGCCGGATTTCGATCAACTGGCATTGGAAAAAGCTATTGGCAGTTTCAAGGGCCGGCAAAGGCGCTTCGGGCACACTGGCGAACAAGTCATCGATAACAGAGTTCTCTAGGGATTTTTCTATAACCATAATAATTAAAAAACCAAACACATGTTATTAAAACGCATCTTAACCGCGCTAGTGCTGGCTACCGTGGTCGTCGCCGCAGTCCTGCTACTGCCAACCCTTTATTTTTCCTTATTTATTGCCGTCGTCACCCTGGTAGCCGCGTTTGAATGGATGGCCTTAACCGATGTAAACGCCTTGAATCGGAAAATACTTTTCATAACGTTTTTAATCTTGCCGATGCTGGGTGTTACCTATTGGACGGTCTTGTTGGAATTGCTGAGCGAGGCGATGGAATGGCCGGAAATCAAAGATTATTCCGACGCCTTGGAATGGTTTGTGATCGCGCCAGTGTTGTTTTGGGTATTGATGATGGTTTTAATCAGAAAAGCTGGACCGCAATTGTTGAACATCGAGTTTAAATCCCGGCTCAAAACGTTTAGCGGTTGGTTGGTATTACTGTCGGCTTGGATGTTCCTCAGCAAGTTAAGGGCATATTACGGCCCTGGCATGGTGCTGTACTTCTTAATCTTGATTTGGGCGGCCGATATTTCCGCCTATTTTGCCGGCAAAAAATGGGGTAAGGATAAGTTAGCTGCGGAAATTAGTCCCGGTAAGACCGTGCAAGGCATGTACGGCGCATTAGCTTCGGCATTAATCTGCTCTTTTGGTTTGAGAATGTATTATGGTTTTGAAGCCTTTCAAGGCGAACAGCCTGAATTAGCCGTCTTGATGACGATCGATTTGGCAATCCTGTCGATACTCACAGTACTCATTTCCATCTACGGCGATTTATTTTTTAGCCTAATCAAGCGCAAAAAAGGCGTGAAGGACAGCGGCACATTGCTGCCGGGACATGGCGGTATTCTGGATAGAGTCGATAGCATTATTGCCGCGGCGCCTTTTTTTTATGCCGGCATCATTCTGATCGGACGGAGCGTATTTGCATGAAAGGTATTTGCATCCTTGGCGCCACCGGTTCGATTGGTGTCAGCACACTCGATGTCGTAGCTCGTCATCCCGATCAATACAAAGTGGTGGCTTTAACCGCTAACGGGAATATCGACGCCTTGTTCGAACAGTGTCTGGTACATCGCCCGGAATATGCGGTAGTCGCCAACCCGGACAACGTCCAAGCATTCAAAGACAAAATCGCCGGTTCGCCGGTCGCCGGGCTGAAGGTATTATCCGGCGCTGATGCCTTGACCCAGGTTGCAACCCTGGAGAATGTGGATGCGGTTATGGCCGCTATCGTCGGCGCAGCTGGCTTGTTGCCGACTTTAGCGGCCGCGAAAGCCGGCAAAACCGTGCTATTGGCGAATAAGGAAGCCTTGGTCATGTCCGGGCAAATTTTTATGCAAGCCGTCGCCGAAAACGGTGCCACGCTGCTACCGATAGACAGCGAACACAACGCGATTTTTCAATGCATGCCGGCCGGTTATACTACCGGGCATACCGCCAAGCAGGCCAGACGCATATTGTTGACCGCATCCGGCGGTCCTTTTCGGCAAACGCCGATAGCCGATTTGGACACTGTGACTCCTGAACAAGCCGTGGCGCATCCTAAATGGGACATGGGCCGGAAAATTTCGGTTGATTCGGCGACCATGATGAACAAAGGTTTGGAGTTGATCGAAGCCTGCCTCTTGTTCAATATGGACCCGGATGCCATTCAAGTGGTGATTCACCCACAAAGCATCATTCACTCGATGGTCGATTATGTCGATGGCTCCGTTTTGGCGCAAATGGGCAACCCCGACATGCGCACCCCAATCGCTTACGCGATGGCTTGGCCGGAACGATTTGATTCCGGCGTGACACCGCTGAATATTTTCGATGTCAAGCATATGGATTTCGAGCAAGCTGATTTGCAGCGCTTTCCTTGTTTGAGATTGGCTTACGAAGCAATCAAAGCCGGAGGTATTATGCCAACTGTTTTGAATGCAGCGAATGAGATTGCAGTGGAAGCCTTTCTGAACGAACAGGTGCGGTTTACCGATATTGCGCGCATCATAGAGCGCAGCATGGCGCAATTTAAGGCAGATTGCGCCGATACTCTGGAACAGGTTCTGGCTGCCGATAAGCAAGCCAGGGACGTAGCAAATTCAGTGATCGCCGCGCTCACACACTAGTTAATGGATACATTGCATACCTTGTTTTATTTCATTGTCGCCATTGCAGTACTCGTGGCGTTTCATGAATTCGGCCATTTTTGGGCGGCACGCAAGGTTGGTATTAAAGTTATTCGTTTCTCAATTGGTTTTGGTAAGCCGCTAATTTCCTTGCAAAAATCCCCTGCCGATACTGAATTTGTCATTGCTGCCATTCCGTTGGGCGGCTATGTAAAAATGGTTGACGAGCGCGAAGAAGCGGTTAAAGCCGAGGATTTGCCTTATGCATTCAATCGCCAACCACTGTTAGCCCGAACGGCCGTGGTCGCGGCGGGACCGATCGCCAATTTATTGCTGGCCGTATTTTTGTTTTGGTTGGTCTTGGTAATCGGCGAAACCGGGGTTAGGCCGGTAATCGGTGGAGTGGAAGCCGGATCTCTGGCTGAGCAAGCAGGTTTTACGGCTGGCGACGAAATAGTGAGCATCGATGAGACGACCACACCGACCTGGATCGAAGCCCTAGATACGTTGTTGACCTCAGCGATTGACGGTAAAACTGAGATCAGCGTTCTCACTAAAGCCACAGACGATAGTCAACAAATTCGGATAATCCACCTAACAGAACAAGACATACAAACGCCGGAAATGTTGCACAAGCGTTTGGGTCTGAAGCCCTGGGTGCCGACAATCAAACCGGTTATCGGCAAACTGCTCGATGATGGTGTTGCCAAACAAGTTGGCTTGCAAAGTGGAGACTTAATTCTCAGCGCGGACGGCACTACCATTACCGACTGGCAACAATGGGTCGATTACGTACAGGCAAGGCCGGACGTCGAAATTAAATTACTACTGGAGCGCAGCGGTGCGCAAATAGAATTGAACATTACGCCGCGCAGCGAGCCGCAGGGGGAGGGCAAGGCGGTCGGTAAAATCGGCGCTGGCGTTGAGGCGCCCAAGGACTTGCTGGACTCTATGATGGTCACACATGCCTTATCGCCGTGGGACGCGGTGCCGGTTGCCGGAAAGCGGGTTTGGTTTTACGCGGTGACCACTCTAAAAATGATGGGAAAAATGGTCGTAGGTTCTGCTTCCGTCGAGAATCTGAGCGGCCCTATTAGTATTGCGCAATATGCCGGCCAATCCGCTGAAATGGGATTCACAGCGTTTCTGAAGTTTCTGGGTTTGGTTAGTGTCAGCCTCGGTGTGTTGAATTTATTGCCGGTGCCGGTTTTGGACGGTGGGCATTTGCTGTTTTTCGCGGTTGAGGCCATTAAGGGCAGCCCGCTTCCGGAAAGAATACAATTGTATTTTCAACAAGCCGGCATGCTGCTACTGATGTTACTGATGGGCTTGGCAATGTTTCTCGATATTGGCAGATTATTTCAATAACGCTGAACAAAACCGCAGCGTCATGGTCAACCGCATTCTTTTCTACTCTTCCCTGGTAATTACATGAAAAAAATCACATTTATGCTGGCACTGACGCTTATGGCCTTGACGAGCTCTGCGTTATTTGCAGATGAAGCCGCCATAAAAAAGGCCTTGAGTGAGTTTATGCCTGGGGGACAGATCGACTCGGTGAAGCCATCCGAAGTTAAAGGTTTGTATGAAGTGTCCATGGGTGGCAATATTTTTTATGCATCTGAAGATGGTAAATATTTGCTGCAAGGGCAATTATTCGATGCCGAAGCGAAAAAGAATATCACCGAAACCAAGTTGGCTAACGTACGTAAATCAGCGTTGGATAAAGTTGGCGAACAAAAAATGATTATCTTCAAACCTGAAGCCAGCAAATATGTCGTGTCCATTTTTACTGACATCGATTGCGGTTATTGCCGTAAGCTGCATTCAGAACTTGATCAATATCTGGCGCAAGGCATCACCATACGCTATATGTTCTTCCCTCGAGCTGGCAAGGGCTCGGATTCCTACAAAAAGGCCGTATCTGTTTGGTGCGCCGCAGACAAAAATAAAGCGTTAACCACTGCCAAGAAAGGTGAAGCTCTGGATGCAAAAACTTGCGAAAATCCAGTGGACGAACACATGGCTTTGGGCGAGGCTTTCGGTATGAACGGTACGCCTATGATAGTCACGCAAAAAGGCAATATCCTGCCCGGCTATGTACCTGCTGCACAATTGGCAAAAGTACTTGCTAGCGAATAAGTCTGTCAGCAACCTAACGCCAGCATCCGCGCCGCTGGCGTTTTTACTTAGAATATTATCGAATCGTCACTTCTACGCGACGGTTTCTGGGCTCGGATATTTCATCGCCGGTCTTAATCAATAAGTTCTTTTCTCCGTGCGATGTGACGGCGACTTCTTTCACATCCAACTTACTGGCGTCGAATAACTTGCTGACCTGAATCGCGCGTTCATTCGCCAGCTTTTCGTTTTTGCTCGCGTCGCCCACGGTGTCGGTGTGACCGATCACGGAAATGTCGGCTGCCGGGTGTTTGCTTGTGGTTTCCATGATCTTGGGGATCAAAGCCGCCGAATCGGCAGTTAGCGTGGTGCCGCCGGTCTCGAAATACAATAAAAATATCTCGGGTAACACCGGTTCGGAGGCTAAGGCCCTACCGAAATCTTTATTGATCTTTTCTAGTTCGACTTTGAATACTGTCTTGGAATTGTCCAACGCCGTAGCATAGCCGGCTTGCTCGATCACGGTTTCGCTGGATGCATCGTTGAAAATCACTTTCCCGGTTGAACCGTCGTGATCTTCCAGCAATACCAAATAAGAATTGGCGCACCCGGTTAATCCCAGTGCAACGGCGAATGTCAGGGTTTTGTATAAAGAAATTGGGGTCATGGCGGATACTCAGCTTATTCTTCGATCTTGACTAAAAAACGCGTGCCTCTTACCGCAATCACACCGGTAGGGGTTTTTACCGTCACAGCTTCCGGTTTGAGCTTGGCGATGACGCCTGAAATATAGTGCAGGGTGCCTTTTAATAAACTGGCGTTTAATTGCAATTTGTCCTGTTGCGGCTCGAATTGATAAGCCTCTATTTTAAATTCGGTATTTGGGCCGATAGACAAAATGGTATTGTCTTTTAGGGTGATGCCGGCTGAACCGTTCTGGTCGGTTTTGATGACGTTGCCGACCTGTATCGGCGAACCGAGACTGGCTTTTACTGGCCCGTCGCGCTCGTCAATAGTTGTTTGATCACTGATGGTTTTAATGTAACCGATGATTGGTTCATCGGCTGATGCAGGATTTAGGATGCAAAGGGCAAAAAATATACCCCAACAGGCAAAAAGATGTTTCATAGCGGCCTCTATAAGCGGTGCTTTGGGATATCAAAAGCCGCCACAGCGGTATTGAAATTTAGCGTGTAATTATAGACAAACTTTTAGCGTTGTCTGAGACGGCAACGGGTTTGGTCAGCGGCTTTGTTAAGCCAGGAGTATTGAGTTCAGCGAGTAGTCCTTTCGGAATGCAAGCTGCTTTGGTTGAGTGCCTATGCAGCTTAAAAGGCTAGCGCGAAGCTTGTCTTCTTTGGCGCTGAACACCCGCTCTTAACCCCTCTGGGTGCTGCTGCGGGTAGTAGGGATTTTTTGGATTTAGCCGCACAGCGACTTGCTGCTCAGTTAACCCTTTGGAATCGATATATCGGTTAGAGGATCAGCAACTCTACCCAAAATGTGCTGCCGATGCCCGGCGTGCTGCTGACGCCAACCTTGCCGTTCATCAGCTCTGCCAATTGTTTGGTGATTGCCAGTCCTATCCCCGTTCCCTCTATGTCGGTATTATCCGCCCCCAGACGCTGAAACGACTGGAACAATAATTGCTGTTGTTGTTCCGCGAGTCCTTCGCCCGTATCGGTGATGGAAATCCTCACCCGGTTATCGCCTATTTGGCGGCTACTGAGGGTAATGGAGCCGTTGGGACGATTATATTTCACAGCATTGGAAAGAAAATTCAATAAAATTTGTCTGGCACGTTTCGGGTCTGCTTTCAGCGCAATGTTTTCAGGCAAGGGGTTTTCGACGATTAATTCCAGGCCTTTATTTTTCACCAACGGGGTCATCAGGGTTTGGCAATCCTTGATCAGCTCCGCCAAGTAAATACTGCCGATATTCACACTGATTTTGCCGGATTCTATTTTGGCTAGATCCAAAAGCTCGTTAATCAGCCCGAGCAAGTGCAGGCCGGCCTTGAGAATTTCATCGACCGAGTCCAGGTGAGTTGCAGCCAAAGGATGTTGGGGATCATCCATTTGCATCAACTGTGCAAAGCCGATAATCGCATTCAGCGGAGTGCGTAACTCGTGGCTCATTTGCGACAAAAACTGGCTTTTGGCCAAGCTGACTTGTTCGGTCCGATTAATCAATTCTCGCATCACGGTTTGTTCTTCGGCTTTTTGCAGCAGCATTTTCGCCATGAGCATCCGCTCGCCGATATCGTTGATAGTCAACACGGTGCCTATCAGAGCCCCTCGGTTGCCGATTAAGGGAGCAATAGTAATATTGGCGTTCATCGCGAAATGGTCGGAAATAGTCAGGCGACTATTGCTGAATTTCAGTGGCCGGTGATTGACGACGCTTTGTTGTATCAATTCGGCGATTCGATGCTGCTTTCCTTCTATTTCCACGCAAAAAATATCGTCGATGTTTTGGCTGGCGGTCTTGGGACGTTTGCAGCCGATGATATCCAGGGCGGCAGCATTCATGTATTCGATGGAGCCCTTGCTGTCGGTGGCGATTACCCCGTCAACGATAGCATTTAACGTGATATAGGCGCGCTTGCGTTCCGCGAATAAGGATTGAATCAGCTTCTCAAAATGCCGCCAGCTACGCAACGGATAGCTGGCGATCAAGACCATTAACGTCGCGGACGGTGCAAACCAATAATGACCGATATGCAGTAAGGCCAGGCAAAACAGTAAGATGGCGACGGATAGTATTGATACCGCCAACGCTAGCCAACGTAATGAAAAAATAGTGCTGATTTTGATGGCTATTCCGGCTAACGCAAGGCTTAACAAGAACTGCCAATGCGCAGGCAGCGGTTGCCAAAGGGTTTGTTTGATGAGGCCATCCAGGCCAGCTGCGACGAAATCCACCCCGCTCATGGGTCGAGCACCAACGGCCAAGGGTGTCGGCAGTTCGCGTTCTATGCCACTCGCGGTTAGGCCGACCAGCACATATTTATCGGTGAAGAATTGTCCTGACACCGCGCCAGACAAAACATCCAAATAAGAGACCCTAGCAAAATCAGTGCTGGGATCGAAAAACGGTAACCACACCTGATAATCGCCATGCAGACCATCAAGGGGTATTTCGGTACGTAAACCGGGCAAATTCAATAATCGTTCTGGATGGTGCAACGAGAAAATGGCCAGAGGCATCGCCGGCCACCGCGAGTTGCCCAGGGACAATTGCAACAAGATGCTTCTCGTGATTCCGTCTTTATCAAAATCGACATTCGCATGCCCCAGCACGGCGGATTCGGCAAATGCGGGCAAGGGCAGCGTTTCCACGATGTTATTGCCGTTGCGTTCGACAATAACCGGCAGCACTACCTGTTTTTGAGTTGCTAACGCGCGGCTCAAGCGAGCGTCAAGCTCCGGATGTTGTTGATCAGCTTCGGAAAAAATAAAGTCCAGCGCTATGGCTTTTGGATTTGCCGGTGAGAGAGCCTCCAATAGGCGGGCGTGAATATCTCTGGGCCAAGGCCAGCGACCCAATTGTTGTAAGCTTTTTTGATCGATCTCGATAATGACGATGTCTTTGGAAGCTGGCCTCGCTAGTAGCGTAAGCTGGGCGTCGTAAATCCAACGATCAAACCGCCACAGTGCGTCCGAATAGCTTAAGCTGGCTGAGAAAGAGACCAGCAGCATGACGATCAATGACTTTTCAAAGCGGTGTGTCGCCATGGATTTTGCTGAGGTAAGTAGGAATACTATGGAAAGTATACTAGTTGAAATTGTAATTAGTTAATATAAAACAAGGTTTTCCGCTCCTAATTGCTGGGGTTGGCAAGGCGAACGATCCTGATTTCACTGCGCCTTGAATGGATTGCTACTACCGTTTCTTGGTATTGAGCAGTGCTTTTAAGCGATACAAGGTGTCCAGTGCTTGCCTAGGACTCAAATGATCCGGGTCGACTTCCTCAAGCAGCACGACAGCCGGATGACATTCCTGACTAGTAAATAAGTCGAATTGGTTTATTTCGCGATGATTTTGCAACTCTATGTAGGCGGTATTTTCTAATTGCGCCAGCTTGTTTTTGGCATTGGCAATCACACTCTTTGGCACGCCGGCTAGCGCCGCGACTTGTAAGCCGTAGCTTTGGCTGGCTGGACCGTCCTTCACGGCATGTAAAAACACGATCTTGTCGCCATGTTCCATCGCGTCCAAATGGATGTTGTGGATGTTGCCTTGCTCTTCGGCCAGCGTGGTTAGCTCAAAATAATGGGTAGCGAACAGTGTAAAAGCTTGCGTGTGTCGGGCCAGATAATCCGCGCAGGCCCATGCTAAAGATAAGCCGTCGAAGGTACTGGTGCCTCGGCCAATTTCGTCCATCAGAATCAAGCTATTGCTAGTGGCGTTGTGCAGGATGTTGGCAGTTTCCGACATTTCCACCATAAAAGTCGAGCGACCGCTCGCTAGATCGTCGGAAGCGCCAATCCGGGTAAATATCTTGTCTATCGGTCCGCAACGCAGCGCTTGGGCCGGCACGTAACAGCCAATGTGCGCCAGTAGCACGATGAGCGCCGCTTGGCGCATGTATGTGGA
The DNA here is from genome assembly GCA_002083615.1 of Proteobacteria bacterium ST_bin11. Lineage (GTDB taxonomy): Bacteria > Pseudomonadota > Gammaproteobacteria > Methylococcales > Methylomonadaceae > Methylomonas. The sequence goes on from MSXO01000002.1 coordinate 83,915, forward strand.
TTTGCCACCCATATTAGGGCCGGTGATTACCAGCATCCGTCGCTCTATCGAGAAAGTAAGGTCATTGGCGACGAAGGGTATGCTGGAGAGAGCTTCCACCACCAAATGTCGCCCGCTGACGATCTCAATACCCGGCTGTTGAGTCAATACTGGCTGAGACAATTCCAAAGTTTCGGCGCGTTCGGCAAAGTTTACCAACACATCCAGTTCGGCTAACGCATTGGCACAATGCTGCAGATCGAGCAGCACGCCACTCAGCGTATCGAGCAACTGATCATACAAGGCTTTTTCGAAAGATAACGATTTCTCTCGGGCGCTAAGGACTTTGTCCTCAAATGACTTCAGCTCAGGCGTGATGTAACGCTCGGCACCTTTTAGGGTTTGCTTGCGCGTGTAATGTACCGGCACCTTGTCGGCTTGGGTATTGGAAATTTCGATGTAATAACCGTGCACCCGGTTGTAATTGACTTTCAGCGTGGCAATGCCGGTAGCGGCCCGTTCGCGTTGCTCCATGTCGATGAGGAATTGGTCGGCGTTCTGGCTAAGATTACGCAGTTCGTCCAGTTCCGGGTGATAGCCGGGGGCGATCACGCCGCCGTCACGAATCAGCACCGGTGGATTATCAATAATCGCGCGTTGCAGCAGTGTCAGCAATTCAGGCTGTTCGCGTAATTGTGTGCGCAGATGTTCCAGATGGGGGTTTTCGCTACCCGCCAGTTGGCTTTGCAGTCGTGGCAACACCGCTAAAGTCTGCCTCAATACCAGTAGATCGCGCGGTCGGGCGGATTTCAACGCGATACGCGAGCTAATCCGTTCGATATCGCCGACTTGCCGCAGGCTGCCTTCTAGCTCCTTGTAGAGCTGATTTGCCAATAGACTGGCCACGCAGGCATAACGGCCATTCACAACGGCCTGGTCCCTCAGCGGACGGTGTATCCAGCGTCTGAGGCAGCGGCTGCCCATGGCCGTGGCGGTTTTGTCCAACACGCCCAGTAAGGTGTATTGCAATTGGCCACTGGGATGGCTATCCAGCTCCAGATTGCGGCGGCTGGCAGCGTCCAGGCTGATGCTGTCGTTGCAATTCTCGACTCGAATGCCTTGGATATGGGGCAGAGCACTTTGTTGCGTGTCGCGCACATATTGCAGTAAACACCCGGCGGCGCAAATGGCTGCAGGAATGTGCTCGCAGCCGAAGCCCTTTAAGTCGTGGCTGTTAAACTGTTTTAAAATCAACTGTCGACAACTATCCAAGTCAAAATGCCAAGGTGGTCGTTTGCATAAACCACGACGTTCCTTGACGCTGGGCGGTAGTGTAGTGTCCTCGTTATACAGTAACTCCGCAGGATTCAATCGCTCGATTTCGCTTAGCACTTGGGTTTCGTTGTCCAATTGCTGTAGCGTGAATTTACCGCTGCCTAAATCCAGACAGGCCAGTCCGAAGAATTTGTCAAATACTGCCAAGGCCACCAACAGATTGTCCTTACGATCGTCCAGCAGGGCTTCATCGGTCACGGTGCCGGGCGTGACGATGCGAACTACTTTACGATCCACCGGTCCTTTGGATTTGGCCGGATCCCCGATCTGCTCGCAAATGGCGATCGATTCGCCTTGTTTTAATAAGCGGGCGATATAGTTTTCTGCCGCATGATAGGGAATGCCGGCCATCGGAATGGGTTGGCCGCCGGAATGGCCGCGTGCCGTCAGGGTAATGTCTAATAGGTGCGCAGCCTTTTTCGCATCATCGAAAAACAGCTCGTAAAAATCGCCCATTCGGTAAAACAAAAGAGTGTCCGGCTGACCGGCTTTGATACGCAGATACTGCTGCATCATCGGGGTTTGTTGCGCTGACACGTCTTTATTCATACCTTGATTTCGTGGCCTAAGGGCTTGAATTGCTGATTACGACTAGTTAACGCGAGTCTGCTAGGCAGACAATCTCTGCGTCGAATTAAGACGGTATCAGCATTCTGTTGGATTTTCTCGTGGATACTTTTCTTTGAACGAGCAAAGAAAAGTATCTTGTCTATTGGTTTGAGCGCCGATGTGCGAATATTTGTCGCGGCAGCGACACGCTTATTTTTTTTGAATTGTGGCCGGGTTACTTTTGCCTGTCAGGTTCACGCTGCCGAATAAACCGGAAACCTAGCGCACAAAAGATGCACCTTTTCTCGCACTGCATCAATCACGCTCTCATCCTCCAGGTTATCCATCACATCACACATCCATTCCGCCACTTGACGAACTTCGTCCTCCTTGAAGCCACGCGAAGTGGGGGCAGGGGTGCCGACGCGGATGCCGCTGGTGACGAACGGGGATTGCGGGTCGTTGGGGACGGCGTTTTTGTTGACGGTGATATGGGCGCGACCCAAGGCGGCGTCGGCGGCTTTGCCGGTGATGCCTTTGGGGATTAATGAGACCAGCATCAAATGGTTGTCGGTGCCGCCGGAGACCACGTCAAAACCGCGTTTCATAAACACTTCGGCCATTGCCTGAGCGTTTTTGACGACTTGTTGTTGGTAGGTTTTAAATTCCGGGGTCATGGCTTCTTTAAACGCCACGGCTTTGGCGGCGATGACATGCATCAGCGGGCCGCCTTGAATGCCGGGGAAGATGTTAGAGTTGATCTTTTTTTCCAGATCCGGGTTGCTTTTGCATAAAATCAAGCCACCGCGCGGGCCGCGCAGGGATTTATGGGTGGTGCTGGTGACTACATCGGCAATAGGCACCGGGTTGGGGTATAAACCAGCGGCAACCAGGCCGGCGACGTGGGCCATGTCCACCACCAAATAAGCGCCTACCTTATCAGCGATTTCGCGAAAGCGTAGCCAATCCCAGATGCGTGAATAAGCCGAGAAGCCGGCAATGATGAGTTTGGGTTTGTGCTCCAACGCCAACGCTTCAACCTGTTCGTAATCGATTTCCCCGGTGTCTTTTTTTAAACCGTATTGGATCGCGTTGTAGATTTTGCCGGAGAAGTTAGGTTTGGCGCCGTGGGTTAAATGGCCGCCGTCCGCCAGGCTTAAGCCGAGGATGGTGTCGCCGGGTTGGATTAGCGACATGAACACGGCCATATTGGCTTGCGAACCTGAATGCGGCTGCACATTGGCATAGTCGGCACCAAACAATTCCTTAGCACGATCTATCGCTAATTGCTCGACGATGTCCACATATTCGCAGCCGCCGTAATAGCGTTTTTCCGGATAACCTTCCGCGTATTTATTGGTCAGCAGCGACCCTTGTGCTTCCAATACCCGCGGGCTGGCGTAGTTTTCTGAAGCGATCAGTTCGATATGGTCTTCCTGGCGTTGCCGTTCTTGTTCCATGGCCTGGAATAATTCGTTATCAAAACCTTCAATGGTCATCGATGTGCTAAACATGTGGTCTCCTCAATAAGGGTCGGGTTATGCGTTGGGATGCAGCAGCAGAATTTGCAAATCGGCGACATTGGTGCCGGTCGCGCCGCTTAGCAGTAAATCGTTAGCGGCTTTGAGGGCCGGATAGGCGTTATTATCGTTCAGCATGGCGTCCGGGTCGAGAGCCGCGTCGCGCATGCGCTGCAAACTGTCGTTATCCAAGATGCCGCCGGCTGCATCGGTGGGGCCGTCGCGCCCGTCAGTACCGCCGCTTAAAAACGTCCACGCGTTAGTCAGACCATATTTTTCCGCAGCCAGCGCAAAGGCGAGCGCCATTTCCTGATTGCGACCACCTTTGCCGGTTCCTTTCAAGGTAACGGTGGTTTCGCCGCCTGCGATCAGGGCTATCGGTTGAGCGATGTCCGCTGAGAGGGAAAGTGCATGCCGCACCAGTTGCTCGGCAACCAAACGCGCTTCGCCGCATAGCTGCTTGCTGTAAATTTGGGTTTGGTAACCTAAGTCGGCAGCGGCTTTCGCTGCGGCATCTACGCTGGTGGCATTGCTGCCCACCAAGGTGTAGCTGCTGTGTTGGAAAATCGGGTCCCCGCTTTTCGGTGTTTCGATTTGTAAGCCTTGCACGCCTTCTTGTAAATGCTTTTGGACGCTAAGCGGTATTTGCTGCCAAATGCCGTAGGATTCGAGTACCGTGACGGCATCTGTGAAGGTCGTATCGTCTGGCACGCTGGGGCCACTGGCGATAGCACTTAAATCGTTATCCAATACGTCGGACAGAATCAGTGCATGCAAATCGGCGGGTGCGGCGAGGCGGGCAAGGCCGCCGCCTTTGAGTTGGGAAATATGTTTACGGACGCAATTGATTTGATTAATGCTAGCGCCCGAGGCCAACAACAATTGGGTGGTGAGGATTTTTTCCGCCAGATTGACGCCCGCGACCGGGTAGGGCAGCAGGGCCGAGCCGCCGCCGGAAATCAGCACCAACGCCAGCTCGCCGGATTTGCACTCGCGCAAGCGGCTAGCGATGGTTTTTGCCGCATGCAAGCCGGCTGCATCTGGTAGCGGATGGCCTGCGCCGAAAACCTGGCAATTTTCGACGAGATCAATGTTCTCGTAGTTGGTCACGACCACGCCTTTGCCGGCAAGCCATGACTCGGGAATAATGGCTTGTGCCGCATCGGCCATCGCGCAAGCTGCTTTACCGAAGGCTACCAGATGAATGCGCCGCCAGTTGCCGTTGCGGTAGCCGTATGATTCGGAGCCTATGTGCAATTGTTCGCTATCGGCTTTAAGAAAGTTCTTAACCGCAAGCTGCGGATCGGCTGCAGCGACTCCAGCGCGAAATATAGCGATGGCGTGTTCGCGTGACCTTGGTTTGGCTACGGGCATAAGAATCCGGCAGGACCTTAGGCCATGGCTTTAGCGAGTGCGAAGATGATTTCCGCGTCGAACACCTGTTTGTTGCCTTCGAAAAGCTTGGCAATACAGGCCCGGTGTAAGGCCAACTTCAACGCGCCAAAGCCAATAGCGCCCCAGACGATTTTGCCGTGACGTTCTTCGCCGCGATCCAACACATCGGTGCCGCCAATGCCGACCGGCGGGGTCGCGTTAGCGTCGGCTAGTAACTGCAGATGGGGGTTGTTTTGCCAATGCTCGGGTTTTAAAAGCTCTACACCTGCCGCACCGGTGGCTAACACGATATTAGCGTCTGCAATCGCGGCAGCGCGGCTGTCGTAATCTGCTGCTTCCATTGGCGTGAGCTCGACCCCGAACCGCTCTTTCATGGCGAAACAGGCTTTTTCGGCATTAAAGATATGCCGCGAAGTAATGCTGACTTGTGCGCCTTCTAAAGCCATCATCGCCGCTGCGCGTTGACCGACCGGGCCGGTACCGGCCAAAACCACGGCTTTTTTACCAGCCAAGCTAGCGCTGCTGCCTAGCTTGGCGACTGCGGCTGCGGCGGTGGTATTGCTGCCGTTACTGTCTAGCATTACCGATACCTGGAAACCGGGGAAAAAATGTTTCTGTACCGCTGCCAGTAAATTCTGACCGGCTTCGATATTGCTGCCGCCGATAAAAATTGCTGTATTTTTTTTGTCCTTGGGTGCGCGGGTGAAAATAGTGCCGTCAACCAAGCCGCCGACATTGTCGGGCGTAATGTTGCCGTAGCCGATCACATGATCCGCGCCGCCGTCGTAAGCGACAACGGTGTCGAAAGCCGAGGGATGGGTGTCGGTGTCGAACTGGAATAACAATTTTTTCATTAAGCTACCTGATGTAAAAAATGGTGGCCTGCTAGGAGAGGGTTAGCCGACCGCATTATACAGAATAATATTTGCCTCGCCGTAGAATCCAAGCAGGGTCGGAGAAGGCTGGAATTAGTGATTGTTTGCTCAAAAACTTTATGTCATATTGAAAAAGCTCGCAGTTAAGTGGGCGCGGATGAACCCAATAATCAAAGAGGAACGCAAATGAAAACGCCCGTCGATATTGCTGTAACAGGTGCAGCCGGCCAGATTAGTTATTCCTTGTTATTTCATTTGGCGTCCGGTGAATTATTGGGGCCGGATCAGCCTATCGTGCTGCGTTTATTGGAAATCCCACCAGCAATGAAGCAGTTGCAAGGTGTGGTGATGGAGTTGAACGATTGCGCGTTTCCGTTGATTAACAAAATCATCATGACCGACGATCCGAAAGTGGCCTTCGATAATGTCGATTACGCCTTTTTGGTGGGTGCCAAGCCGCGCGGACCCGGCATGTTGCGTAGCGATCTATTGCTGGATAACGCCCAGATTTTTATCACCCAAGGTCGGGCTCTGAATGAAGTAGCCAGCCGTAATGTCAAGGTATTGGTTACTGGCAATCCGGCTAACACCAACGCCCTAATCGCCATTAATAACGCGCCGGATTTGGCGCCGGAGTGTTTTACCGCAATGACCATGCTTGATCATAAACGCGCCATTAGCCAGGTGGCCGAGAAGTGCGGCGTGCTTAGTAGAGATGTGAAGAATGTCGCTGTATGGGGTAACCATTCTTGTACGCAATATCCTGATTTACATCACGCTAAAGTGAAAGGTATGGATGTGTTGTCCTTGGTGGAAAACTCCTGGTTTGTCGACGAATTTATCCCCACTGTGCAATACCGCGGCACGGAGATTATCAAGGTGCGCGGCCAGTCCAGCGCGGCTTCTGCGGCGCATGCGGCGATTGAGCATATGCGGGTATGGGTTGACGGTACAGACCCCGGTGACTGGGTGAGTATGGCTGTGGCGTCCGATGGCAGTTATGGGATTGAGGAAGGATTGGTTTATTCCTTTCCGGTGACGGTGGCAGACGGGGAAATCAACATCGTTAAAGGCTTGGACCTTAACGAATTCAGCTTAGCAAGATTACGTCAAAACGAAGTAGAATTAAAAGAAGAGCAGCAAGCCATTAAGCATTTACTTTAGTTTTTGGCCTCAGCGTTTAGTCTGCGAGCCTGCCGTTTGGCGTGGCGAATCGCTGCGTAGCCTAAACCAGCTAATGCGTTATCTCTGGTGGCTATCCCATTGCTGGTTGATCCTGGTGGCATCGCCACTGGACCTTGCTAAGGTGCCGCCATCCATGGCAGCTTGTTAACGACTGGTAAATGCAATGGAACGCTCCTCACACCGGAAAGGAGTTTTCTTTTTTTGGCGGATCCGTTAATTGGCTGAAGTCATTGCTGACTTTGACTGATTCAACAAAGACTGCTTGTTTAGGTCTGAGTATGCAAAGAAGGCTTTAGGTTTTTATATCCTTAAAGCAATAGGCATGCCAGGTTTAAATGCCTGTTTAGCGGGGTCTGTAGCCCTTGCGCTCAATGCCGATCACTGATTTTGAGGCTTATGGCTCAGCGGAGCGGGATTTGCCCTAGTTTCTTGCGCTGATTATTGATCGGGCTAAGAGACCCTTTACACTGGATATTTCCTTGGCTGACCTTGGAAAAAAGCATTTTATTCGTCAGTCGATTGTGCCTACCCCATATTCTCGTGGGAAGCCTCACCTAACTTGAGTTTGGTTCTCACGGGAGATTTTCTGCCACGCGCATGTTTGAGATCAGCGTTCAAACGTTCTTCCGGGTTTAACGCCTGGCTGTCGCTGGGTATCTAGAGCATAGCCATCTGATCCATGTCATCTTCCATGCCGGCATTTACCGGCTTTGCACACTGAGCTCGGAAGTTGCGGACGATAAGAAAGACTTTCTTGTCGATTTACTTGATTGAGACATCGAGAAATTCAATCAATTTATCCACGTACAAGGCTCCCCTTCCAATAGTCATCTAACGGGAATCAGGCTGTTATTCACTTCTCAAAGATAGCAAGCATTGGGCGTGACTCCCGATCAGTCTGCAATGATTGCGTCATTTCAAACGTCATGTGTGTTAGCGCACCGACCTTGATCGGTCGAGATGCTAGTTTGGGATCCTCGGAACGGGCATTCAGCCACTACCATGCACAAATCCCCAATTTGATTGTTGACCACAAAACTGTTTCAGCCAATCCAAAAACAGACATTGTGCTTGCGGATCTATCCAAAAGGCACAAGAGTGGGCATGACTTGCCATAACTGGCAAGCGGCGAGGGTTCTTAGAATCTGGAAATCGGTACGCCCCTCTTGACGACGATGAAGGTAAGGTGGCGTCTCAGCTAAAGCAACTTGCTAGTCAGGAATTACTTGGGCTTAAACCGTTGGTGAAGGTAATCTTTACTTGGCTCCAAATAACTATGAATGTTTGGGATGGCAACCGCCAAAAATGCAATTTTCCGTGTTCAATTAACTCAAGGCGAGCTGAGATATGGTTAAAACCCACCCAACCAGTTTAAGCTCCGATGCTTTGGCGGCGTTCAGTGCGGTCAATGAAGCACCCAAAGTTCTGAGCGTCAACAAATCCGGCATCGCCTCGGACATTGTGCCGCCAATTATCGCCATAGGCACATCTGCAGGCGGCCTGGAGGCCTTGGAGCAGTTTTTTGTTCATGTGCCGCCGGCCTGCGGCGTGGCATTTGTGGTGATCCAGCATCTCGACCCCAATCATCAGGGTATGTTGCCTGAATTGCTGCAGCGGGTGACGCCGTTGACGGTGACACAGGCTGGGGATCGTATGAAAATCGTTCGGAACTGGGTGTACGTGATTCCTCCCAATAAAGATTTGTCTATCCTGCACGGCAAGCTGCATTTGCTGGAACCTAGGGCAACCAAAGGTCTGCGTTTGCCCATAGATTCGTTTGTTCGAGCTTTGGCCGACGATCAGCATGAGTACGCCACCGGCGTGATCCTGTCGGGCATGGGATCAGACGGCACACTGGGCTTGCGGGCGATCAAGGAAAATGCCGGTTTGGCAGTGGTGCAAACTCCTGAATCAGCGCAATTCGATTCGATGCCGCGTAGCGCTATTGCTGCCGGCGTAGCCGACATCGTCGCGACTCCGCCAGAACTGTGGGGAAGAATTCTGGCCTATCTTCAGCATAGCCCGCGCGGACTGCATGCTGTGCCTGAAATTGTCCTGGAATTAAAAAACCAAAGTGCGCTAGACCAAATTGTGATTCTGTTGCGCGAGCGCACCGGCAACGACTTTTTGCTGTACAAAAAAAACACCATCTATCGGAGGATCGAGCGGCGGATGGGATTGCATCAGATCGACACGATAGCCAAGTACGTCCGCTACTTGCGCGAGAATCAGCAAGAGCTGGATTTGCTGTTCAAGGAATTACTGATCGGTGTGACCAGTTTTTTCCGCGATCCGGCGGTATGGGAGGCCTTGAAGACCGAAGCCATTCCTGCGCTACTTGCTCAGTATCCGGCTGGCAAAGCCTTACGGGCCTGGGTGGCCGCTTGCTCAACCGGCGAGGAAGCTTATTCCTTGGCTATTGTTTTTAAGGAAGCATTCGCGATCAAGCCATTGCCGCAGCCGTTTAAGCTGCAAATCTTTGCTACCGATCTGGATCAGGATGCCATAGATAAAGCCCGACAGGGGCTTTATCCGGCCACTATTGCCGATGATATGTCTGCAGAACGCCTGAGTAAGTTCTTTAGCAAAGAAGGTAGCGGTTATCGAATCAATAAGGACATTCGCGAGATGGTGATTTTTGCGCCGCATAACGTGATCATGGACCCCCCGTTTACCAAGCTCGACCTGCTGTGCTGCCGCAATCTATTGATTTACTTAAGCCAGGAATTACAGAAAAAGCTGATTTTGTTGTTCCACTACGCGCTCGCCAATCAAGGGGTTCTGCTGCTTGGCAACGCGGAAACGACTGGTAATACCGGGCATTTATTCACTGTGATCGACAACAAATCTCGACTTTACCGGCGAATTGGCGCGCCCTTTCCTTTGGATGTGGATTTTCCCACCAAGTTCTTTCCAATTGCACCCATGATCAATGACACTGACAAACCCCAATCCATTGCCAACCTACAAAGCTTGGCCGACCAGTTATTGCTGCAACATTTTTCCCCAGCGGCGGTATTGGTCAACACGGGCGGCGACATTCTGTATATCAGCGGTCGCACCGGTAAATACCTGGAGCCGGCAGCCGGCAAGGCTAATTGGAATATACACGCGATGGCCCGCGAAGGCTTGAGATACGAACTGATTGCCGCACTTAAAAAAGCCCATAGTCAAGCGGAAGCGGTCCATGTTTCGGGGCTAAACGTTGGAACTAACGGCGGTAGCCAGATCGTGAATCTGACCGTTCAGCGTATCTTTAAACCCGAGGCCTTAAACGGCATGTTGATTGTGGTGTTCACCGATGTTGCAGCCCCTGCGGTCGGCGTGACCATCCGCAAGTCTGCAAGCGCCGCACAAAAAGCTTCGCAAGTCGAACTGCAACAAGCCCGCGAAGATTTACAAACCTTGCGCGAAGAAATGCAGACCTCGCAAGAGGAACTGAAGTCCGCTAACGAAGAGTTACAATCGACCAACGAAGAATTGCAATCCACCAATGAGGAATTGACCACCTCCAAGGAAGAAATGCAGTCCTTAAATGAAGAGCTGCAAACCGTTAATGCCGAGTTGCAAGTCAAGGTGGATGACTTGTCGCGGGCCAGTAACGATATGAACAATCTGCTGAATAGCATGGAAATCGCGACGGTGTTCTTGGATAACACCCTGAACATTCGCCGCTTCACCAGTCATATTAGTCATCTATTCAAGGTAATTACCGCCGATGTGGGCCGACCCTTATCGGACATAGTCACCGATCTGGATTATCCCGAACTGCAACAAGACGCCCAAGAGGTGCTGCGCAGTCTGGTGTTTGTGGAAAAGCAAATCGTCGCCCGCGACGACAGGTGGTTTAAGGTACGCATCATGCCTTACCGCACGCAGGACAATTTAATCGACGGTGTGGTAATTACCTTTATAGACATCTCCGAAACCAAAAAGCTGGAAGCCGAATTAAGGAACAGCGATGAAAAAACGACATGATGTCGGTCCAAGTACCGGGGAATTACGTCAGCGCGCCGAACGCCAATTGGCAGGCACCCCGCCGCTAAGTTTCAACGAATCGCAACACCGGCTGGTGCATGAGTTGCAAGTGCATCAGATTGAGCTGGAAATGCAAAACGAGGCTTTGCAAGAAGCTCGGACCGTAGCGGAAGTAGCCTTATTATGGTATGCCGAACTGTTCGATTTCGCGCCGGTAGCCTATTTTACGCTGAGCCAGGATGGTAGCGTCCAGCAGACCAATTTTAGTGGCGAACGCATGTTGGGTATGGAGCGCGGCAAAATATCCGGGCGACATTTTGCCGATATTGTCGCGATCGAATATCGGTCAATTTTCAATCAGTTTTTGGATCAGGTGTTTGCCAAGCCCGGCACTCAGCATTGCGAAATCGTGCTGCAATCCGCTGGGCGTCGGTGTTGGGTGGCGGTCGAGGCGACAGCAGATAGTGACTGCCGAACCTGTCTGGCCGCTATGGTCGATATCAGCGAGCGCAAACAGAACGAGCGAGAATTGCAACTGGCAGCCACTGTCTACATCGCCATTGAAGAGGCGATTATGGTGGCCGATACTAACGATAACATTGTGGCCGTCAATCCAGCGTTTAGCAAGCTTACCGGGTATTCTGCCGCCGAAGCCATCGGCCAATCCACGTCTTTACTGAAATCCAGTCGTCATGATGAGACTTTTTTCATTGCGATGTGGAAACAGTTAAATAGCACCGGCCAATGGCTAGGCGAGATTTGGAATCGGCGCAAAAACGGCTCGGAATATCTGGCGCGCTTGTCGATTACTACGGTGTATGGCGACAACGGTATTGAGATTCGGCGCGTGGCGATGTCGTCGGATATCACCGAACAACGCCGCAGCGAAGAGCTGATTCATCAACAAGCCAATATCGACCCGCTCACCGGCTTGCCCAATCGGCGCATGTTTTTGGACCGCTTGCAGCGGGCGATCAACAAATCGCATCGCGAACATCAAAAGCTGGCTTTGATGTTCATGGATCTCGATCATTTCAAAGACATCAACGACACCCTGGGTCACGACGTAGGGGACAGATTGCTCCGGGAAACCACGCAACGCCTGATGAGTTGCATTCGCGGGACCGACACCTTGGCGCGACCGGGCGGCGACGAATTCACACTGATCATGAGCGAACTGCATGAGATGAACAGTATCGACCGGGTGGCGCAAGCCATGTTGCGGACCATGACAGCGCCTTTTCAACTCAATGAGGAGCGGTGCTATGTGTCGGTCAGTATCGGAATTGCCTTATACCCGGACGATGCGGAGACCATGGAAGAGTTGCTGAAGAAGGCCGATCAGGCCATGTATGCCGCCAAGGATATGGGCCGCAGCCGTTTCTGCTATTTTACTCCGGCGATGCAGGAAGCCGCCGAGATTAGGTTGCGCTTAACCAATGATCTCAGGCATGCCTTAACCGACAATCAAATCTGGGTGGCTTACCAACCGATTGTGGATTTGGCGACCGGCGAAATAAAAAAAGCCGAAGCGCTGATACGTTGGCAGCATCCCACCCGTGGTCTAGTGAGCCCGGCGGAATTTATCCCTATTGCCGAAGACACGGGCTTGATCACCGAGATAGGGTCCTGGGTGTTCCATCAAGTAGCCGATCAGGTAGCCAAGTGGCGTCTCAATCACCATGGCATGTTTTAGATCAGTATCAATAAATCGCCTGCGCAGTTTCACAACAACAGCGACAAAATGGCCGATTGGTTTGAACATTTGAACCAATTGGGCTTGCCGGGCGGCTGTATCGCCGTGGAAATTACCGAAGGTTTGCTACTGGATAATTCCAGTATCGTTGCCGATAAATTGCTGGCGTTCAAAGATGCCGGCATGCAAACCTCCTTAGACGATTTCGGTACCGGCTATTCCTCGCTGTCTTATTTGAAAAAATATCACATCGATTTTTTAAAGATCGATCAAGCATTTGTCTCCAATCTCGTCGCTAACTCTACCGATATGGCGCTCTGCGAAGCGATTGTGGTCATGGCACACGTACTCGGTATGAAAGTCATTGCAGAAGGTGTGGAAACCGAAGAGCAACGCGACTTGCTACTAAAGGCCGGCTGCGATTATGCGCAAGGCTATTTTTTCTCGAAAGCGGTATGCGCCGATGAATTCGAGAAGTTATTTCCGATCAAGCAGAGCCAATCTACTGCAAGTGGTTAGTTCTCGGTTTCGTAAGTCCAATTCGATTCTGATCGAAGCGCCTTAGTCTGCCGGCTAGCTGCTGGGCCCGCCTCCAAAACACCCTGTAGCCGTCAGCAATATCCGCAATCAAGGCCACTTGGTTCATGTGTAACTAATGTTCGCCAGCGTACAGACCTTTCCCGGTTCGGTCCTTAAAATCGAAAACAGCTTCCAAACTGCCGGATTAGCGAGCTGTATGCGAATGTTCAAACTCGCATGCTGCCCGCGCGAGACGGCACGTTTTCCGTAAACCCCCATCTCCGAGGAATAAGCCATGAGCACCCAATCCGAATACCTTTACAAACTCTTCACCAGCAAGCTGTTTGCCATGGCCTGTCTGTCAGCCGCCATAGGACTCGGCGCTTGTCAGCCGGAAGGGCCGGCGGAAAAAGCCGGGCAAAAAGTCGATAAGGCCGTTGAGAATGCCGCACAACTGAGCGAACAAAGCGCGGAAAAAGCGGCGCAAAAAATTGAAGTCGCTAAAGAATCGGTCGCCCAACAAGCAGAGCAATCAGCCGACACGTCCAACGACGCCTTAGAAAAAGCCGGTAAGCAAATCGACCAAGCCATCAATAACTCCGAAAGACGCCTAGAAGCCGCCAAGGACAAGGTGGTCGATAGCACTAAAGCAACAGGCCAATTCTTTGATGACTCTGTGATTACCGCCAAAGCTAAGACCGCCTTGCTAAATGACGAGTTTCTGAAGCTGGCGCCAATCGAGGTGAGCACCGTCAGTGGCGCGGTAACCCTGCGCGGGACTTTAGACTCTGAGCAACTCGTGGGCAGAGCGATTGGCTTGGTCAGCGGCCAGGAACACGTGAAGTCGGTACAAAACGAGCTCTCATTTACCACCAACCATCCGAGCAAGCAATGAAAAATTATTCACTAATCAGCTTGGCGGGCGTCCTAGTATTGTCCGCCCCCATCGCTCGGGCTACCCCGGCTGATGATGCATACATCGCCGGTTACGCTGCCGCCGCATTGAAGCTCAATTTAAATCTCGATATGCCAGCGTTGACTGTAAAGGACGGCGTACTCACTTTGCCGGCTGCTGGTATGTCAGCTGCGGAGCGCGCCCAAGCCAGCAAAGTCTTGGCTGAAATTCCCGGCGTCAGTGCCGTGAAAATTGCCGATACCACTGTGGTCCAGTCCAGGGAAAACGCTAAACTGGCTGCAGACCCAAGCACCCTAACCACCGCCGATACCTTGCTGCTGCCCACCGGGCTGCTGCCGACCGGGCATTTGTTCAAATCGTTATTAGCCGATCCGCGCTGGGCGCATTTTTCTGCAGCTTATCGCAATTATCAAAGCGACAACTTTGATGGTCGGAATATAGCCTCGGTAAGCTTTGGGGAGACTATTCCGTTCTACCGCGCCAACATCGGCAATTCCACGGCGCAATGGGAAGCTGGCTTGCAGGCCGGCGTGTTTAGCGACTTTAATCTGGATGCCTCGTCCTCCGACTTGGTGAATACCGATTTCATTGCCTCTATCTATTCCAGCGTGCGCACTGGGCAATTCTCCGCGTTTGCTCGTCTTTATCATCAAAGCTCGCATTTGGGCGACGAATTTTTATTACGTAAGGTCAATACCACTTTTGAACGGGTGAATCTCAGTTACGAAGGCGTTGATTTAAAACTGTCCTACGAACTGCCTTATGGGGTGAGAGTATATGGTGGCGGTGGCGGGTTATTTGATAAAGAACCCTCTGCGTTAAAAACCTGGTCGGCGCAATACGGTATCGAATTCAGAAGCCCATGGCGATTGCAGCTTGCGTCCATGCGACCGATCATCGCCGCAGACGTAAAAAACTACGACCAAAACAACTGGAGTGCCGATATATCGGCCAGAGCGGGCGTGGAATTCGACAATTCCAAAGTACTAGGTCGTAAGTTGCAAATTCTTGTGGAATATTTCAACGGTTATTCGCCGAGCGGCCAATTTTATAAAGACAAAGTTGAATATGTCGGTTTAGGGGCGCACTACCATTTCTGAACCCTCGACAGGCTGCGAACCATCTCGCCCCCCGTTTGTGTTTAGCTAACGGGGTACCTGAAATATGAGCCTCCATCGGACATAGGGTGTTGTGCTCACCACCCCAAGAACTCCAACTGACCGGAGAGCCGCAACCATGACTTACTGTGTAGGCATCATGCTGGACACCGGCTTGGTCTTTGCCTCAGATTCGCGAACTAATGCCGGCGTCGATAACATCGCCAGTTTTCGGAAAATGACCGTGTTCGAACGCGTCGGTGACCGAGTCATTGTGCTGCTAAGCTCCGGAAGTCTGGCCGGTACGCAGGCGGTTATCAGTCGCTTGCGCCAAAGGAACGCTAAATCCGATGTGGCCAATCTCTGGAATGCGGATTCGCTGTTTGATGCCGCCATGCTGGTATCGGATGCCATGCGCGAGGTTGATCAGCGCGATAGTCCGCATCTGGCCGGAAGCCATCTGGCATTCAACGCTTCGTTCATATTGGGCGGCCAGATTGGCACAGAAGCGCAACGCTTGTTTAGGATTTATGCGGAGGGAACCTTTATCGAAGCCAGTGCTGACACCGCGTATTTTCAGACCGGCGAAACCAAGTACGGAAAACCCATTATCGACAGAGTCATTACCCGCTCCACATCCCTAGCCAATGCGGCCAAGTGTGTGCTGGTTTCTTTTGATTCGACGATGTGCAGTAATTTATCGGTAGGCATGCCCATCGACTTGCTTTGCTATCAACGTGACAGCCTGGCGGTTAGGATGCTCAGGCGCTTTGACGTGGGCGATGAGTATTTCGGCTTACTCGGCGAGCAATGGACCAAAGGCACCCGGCAAGTATTCGACCATTTGCCGGATCTGGATTGGTGACTTGCACATGGCCGCTGAGCAGCTAACGCCCAATCAAGCAGTGCTAAATTCGGGCAACTATGGTCTGGTGATCAGTTGCGAGCATGGCGGCAACCGAATTCCCGGAAAGTATAAACGGCTGTTTTATGATTATCAGCCCTTGCTCGACTCCCATCGCGGTTTTGATTTCGGTGCGCTGACCATGGCAAAAGCGTTGGCTTTGGCATTCTCCGCGCCGCTGGCGTCCTCCACGGTGAGCCGTTTGCTGGTGGATTTGAATCGATCGCCTACGAATCGGAATCTGCATTGGTATATTGTTGGCCAGTTGCCCGCTGCGGAACGCAGTCGCATATTGGCGCGGTACTATGAACCGTATCGCGCTGAAGTCGAGGAGTTGGTCAGGCAGACTATCGCCACCCATGATCTCGCCATTCACCTCTCATCACACAGTTTTACCCCGGAACTGGACGGTAAGCTGAGAAACGCCGACATAGGCTTGCTTTACGACCCGTCCCGGCCCGGCGAAGTCGCGCTCTGCGATCAGTGGCAACAAACCCTCAAATCCTCGGTGCCGACCTTGAAAGTGCGCCGCAATTACCCTTATGCCGGCAAAGGTGATGGCCTGACTCGCAGCCTTCGCCAGCAACTATCCGCCACCAGCTATCTGGGTGTCGAGCTGGAAATAAACCAGAAACATGTACTGATGGGCGGGCAGCATTGGGTTTACCTCCGGCAAACGATCATCGGTAGCTTGCGTCAAACGCTAGCCGGTCTTTACAGCTAGATAGATTCACCCTCATGCAACCCAGCGCTGCCTGTCCGGCGCTCACTTGGAGTTACACCATGAAGATCAGCATAGGTTATGAACTGATTTACGATTGCCCCCAGCCGACACCCATGCTCTTGACGCTGAGTGTGCACTTTACCAGAGCCTCAGACATGGTTGTGCCCGACTATTTGATCACCAATCCGGTAATCCCTATCCGGCCTTACCGCGATGGTTACGGCAACTGGTGCAGCCGCATCGTCGCACCCAGGGGGCGGTTGACCTTATCGACCCGGGGCGTGGTCAGAGACAGTGGCCAACCCGATCGGCTATTTTCATTTGCTAGACAAACACCGGTGGAACGCTTGCCGGATGATACCTTGATATTTCTGTTGGGTAGCCGCTATTGCGAAACAGATCGTTTGTCCGCTGTCGCCTGGCAGCTGTTTGAACATGCGCCCACTGGTTGGGCACGCGTGCAGGCAATATGCGACTATGTCAACCAACACATTGAATTTGGTTACCAACATGCCCGGTTCACTAAAACCGCGTGGGAGGCCTATCAGGAGCGAACCGGAGTGTGTCGCGACTTCGCGCATTTAGCCATCGCCTTATGCCGCTGTATGAATATCCCAGCGCGATACTGCACGGGCTATCTGGGCGACATTGGCATGGCACCACCCTACGGGGCGATGGATTTTGCCGGTTGGTTTGAAGCCTACTTGGACGGCAGTTGGTACACCTTCGACGCCCGCAATAATATTCCTCGTATCGGCAGGGTGCTAATCGCCCGTGGGCGCGATGCCGCTGATGTGCCGATCAGTTGCAGTTTTGGTCCCAACACCCTGATTAGCTTTCAAGTATTTACCGATGAAGTGGCCGAATTGGTTTAGATCTGCTAGATATGGGTGTTTGAACACTTAGTCAAACTGGCGCGTGGCTAGTTTCACAAGACTGGGGCGGGGCCAAACCAACCCCAAATCATGGTGGTTGGTTAGGCAACTGGCTGGGACTAGGCCAGCACGACGTCCAAGAGGCTAGCCAAGGTCCGCATATGGCGTTGTTGAGCAGGCAGTAGTTTCGTTTCGATTAAACTGCGGGCCTCGGTCGGTAATTCATGATCTTGCAAGGCTTTTTCATACTCTTCCAAGCCGGTTAATTCACCCTCGCGTAAAGCCTTCAGTGCCGCTTGCTTGCCTAGTAAATTGGCGCAGACGATCACTATTTGCGCCCAAGTCCCCCACGCGCCCGAGTCTTGCACGACGGTCCCGCCCAATTGGTTAATTTTGTTCTGCAGGCTGAAAACAGCCGCTTTGTGTTCTTCAAATGAGCACATTAAGACGTCCATTTCGCCCATGGCGGTCTCTTTCCGAAATTTGTTCAACGCCTGTTGGTAGGCTGCTACGGCGGATAATTCATTTTGTAGCAGGCTATTGATTAGTTGTATGTAAGACATAATAAAACTCCCAGATGATGGGTTTCGGGATGATTAACAAAGAGTCAGTCATTTGATTGTGTCGGCGCTTATTTAATAACAAAGGCGAGTAAAAGTCGGTACGCTGCCGCACAGCGCTAGCCGGAATAGCTGACGCTATTCAGCTAACGGCCTTAGTCAGCTTGTGATTGTCCGAGGGGTGTTTTGATGATTTGTCTGAAACCCTGGGTATTGGTTCGCCAAGCGTTTCGGAAGCCTGTGCCAAATTAGGGATCAGCCTGGCAAATTCAGTGTGTATCACCTGGTAGCACTCGCAAGCTTGCGCTTCCAAACCAGCGCGCTTCCCAACATTTATATGCCCTCTGCTGTAACTAATCAGGCCTTTTTGCTGCAGCTTACCGGCAGCATCGGTGATACTTTCCCTGCGCACGCCCAGCATATTGGCGATGTGATCATGGGTTACTCGTATCTCGTTCGATGAACATCGATCAAGATTCAGAAGCAACCAGCGACAAAGCTGTTGATAAATCGAGTGGTGGCGATTGCATGCCGCAGTTTGCGCAATTTGGGTAATCAATGCCTGTAAGTAAAGCAGCAACAACTTGAATAGTGCTTTATCGGCACTGCTTTCGTCCCCAGATTCGAACTCTTTTATGAACAATTGTCGCCGTAACCTATATGCGTATCCCGCTCTGCTGACCACGGCTTGATGCGGCATGGTGCGTCCGTCCGTAAATAGACCGAGGCCAATAAAACCCTCGTTACCGACCATGGCAAGTTCGCTTGAGGCCCCATCCTCTACCACGTAAATATTGGACACCACGCTTGTGGTTGGGAAATAAGCGTAACGCAATTCGCTTCCTGGTTCGTATAACACATCGCCGTTCGGCATGTGAATGAGTTCCAGGTAGGGCAACAGGCGTTTGTAAGTTTCTTCTGGCAACGCACCTAAGAGTAAATTCTGACTGGGGCTATTTGAATCGGTCATACGCAGTCTCCATCTGTTTTCTTGGCTTAGTGGCCTCTGGTGTCGAGGTCAAAATCCTACTGTTAAAAATGTTCGCAAGTGGGGCGTGAAGGGGTATCTCGGGTTTGATGGGTTGGAAGACGGCCAAATCTGGCTGAGTGGACCGGTTGATTGCTTCTGCCTAAATCATTTAAAAGGACTGTGGTTTATGGCCTTTTTTGATTTTCTCTCTGCAATTGCCGAGCTTACTTTCCAATTTGTCCGGCCTTTTCCGCGAGCATCTTTCCGGTTCCAACTCACCTAAACCTGAGACATAAGCGCCGGTATCTTTAAGCTCAAATTCGGTGGCCTGAGTTAGGTATTCCAGCTTTTCTTTATTCATAACGTTTCCCTGAAAATGAGTAATAGTCACTAAAGCGAGGAGCACCAGGTTTTGGTGCTATGCAAAACTTTACAAATAAAAAGGGAATTGATCGGTGCGCTAGCACACACAGAGTTAGCACCAAAACGAAGAAATGTTTTAGGGTTTGCTAGACGTATTTCGTAAGGTTCACTTGCGTATCGACGCATAAACACCTGGAATTCCAGCGATTGAACTCACCTCGAATCGGGTTGGTGGCGCCTAAGTTTTGCTGGATTTGTTTAATCAAGTCCCCAATGTAGAAAGTATCGAATCCGTCAGCGGTGATAGTGCGTATGGCTCCCAAAAGAGTCTTACCGCTAATGCCGAAGGAAATGCCGAGGCGATTATCCCCGTGCGTAAGAATGGGAAACCTTGGCAAGAAAGTAGCGCCAGAAATAAAACACTGCCTGCTACCAAAAGGCTAGGCAGAGCCATCTGCTAAGAATTGGGCGGCTACCAGTGCGGAAGTCTGGCGAAAACCACAATGGGTTGCTCAAGCTTTGGGAGAACGGGTCAACGCGCGACGCTTTAACTGCCAACTTGCCGAACTGCCAATTCGGGCAGCGCTGTTGAATCGGTTTACGCATCCGGATAACTCTGATTACGTGAGCTATAGCCCAGTTCCGTCAAGGGCGGTCTGCGGTAAGGGGAAGTTTGCTTGATCGATTATTTATGCAACAAAGCCCTTAAAAAATGGATAAACACACTTTATTTTCGCTGCACTATTTATCGATCTGGATTCTCTAATAGTCGCAAAACGGCATCAGTTAAGTGTTGATAATCTTCAGTCGCACGGGTCTTGGGAGCGTAATAGCGCACCGGCTGACCAACGGAAAATGATTCGGCGACGCGAATGTCATTTCGTATGCCGGGCAGCATGCGGGTGGCGCCAAATTGACTGGAAATGGCGTTGGCTACTTTTTTATGTTGGCCAATACGCGCCGCTAGCATCACCGGCACATAAGCGATTAGCACCCGAACGCCCTCATTCGCACGATGGCTGCCCACTTTGAATAGCACGCGGGCCAATTGCTTGACGCCTTCACCAGCCAAAAAATGTGGCAAAAACGGCACCAGTACGCGATCCGCGGCATAGAGTGCGTTTAACAATAGGATGTCCAGCGACGGCGGGGTGTCCAAGATCAAAATGTCGTAACGAGCCCCCAACGCTTCGTCAAGCAAGGCGCTGCGCAATCGAAACTCATCGTTCCCGGCGGCGCCATGTTCGAATAAGGGGTCTGCCGGTATTAGGTCAAGGTTACTCCAGCGACTGTGTTTGATGGCTGTTGTCAGATTATGTTGTCCGGCGAAAAATCCGTGCACAGTTGCATCGGTCTTGCTCAATTTTATCCCCAGACCCAAAGCGCAATGGTTTTGCGTATCCAGATCGATCAGCAACACGCGCGAACCACGCTCGGCAAACTCGGCGGCCAAATTCACGGCAGTAGCGGTTTTGCCGGAACCGCCCTTACGATTTGTCACTACCAAAATATGAGCCATGACAGCTAAAACAACTCGATCTGAGGTCTACCGCCATCCGTATTTGATGGTTCTCCGGTCATCGCACTGTGAATATCCCGTTGGCTATTCATCACGTACCGATCAAGGTGGCCGTCCATGCGTTCTTTTAGGGTAAGGGTTAAATGACCATCCCAATCGGTTTCTACAGAGCGATGGGCTAGGTCCGATAAATGCTCGTCCAGTTCGCCTATTCCAAATTGCACCTGTTCCACGCGTTGTCGCAACACATCCTGAAACTGCAAATGACCCAGTGCTTCGGATAAGCGATGAATAGCTTCCTTATTGCCGGCATCAACAGACACAATCACATCCAATAACATGCTGCTGCCTTGATTGAAACGACTTTCGACGCCAGACAGATCATGAATGATTTTGTTTAAATCGGATGTGGATTCGTGGCTGTTCAGCGCTTCATTTGCAGCCGCCAACTCCGCTTCAGCACCTTGAGTCGCCAAACGGATTTTCTGTTCGATATTGGCCGCCGCTTCGGCGGTTTGGGTGGAGAGCTTGCGCACTTCATCGGCCACCACTGAAAAACCACGACCAGCATCCCCGGCGCGGGCGGCTTCGATGGCCGCATTAAGGGCTAACAGATTGGTCTGGTTCGCGATTTTGGAAATAACCCCGACCAACGGCGAAAGCTCAACCACTTGGTTGGCCAATGACTGAATACGATGCAGATTTACGCTTAGTTCCTGCATTTGCTTACCAACATGGGAACTGAGAATGCTGATCACGTCCTTATTGTGAGCGGTTTGTTCGCGGATAATCTCGGTCAACATCATGCCGTTATTCATCGATTCAGTGATGCGGTCCACTTGTCCGGCCGACACAGCATGCACCTTGTTCAAACAATCGATTACTGCGATGACCCCGACTTCAGTATCTTTTAGCGCGCCATCTAACTGTTGCCGCATCAGCCCAAGATACGGAGAGGCATGGTGTATTTCTTCGGTTAAGGCTTGCAAATTGCTTTTTTTAATATCAATACGGTAATCCCTGGTTTGAATCGATCCTCGAATCCATTTAAGCTCTTGTTTTATGAAGGGAAAAATAGCAAAAGTCGATAAGGCAATGTAGGAGACTATCGAGACTAGCGCGCCTAGCGTTATTTCAACGCCATCGCTTAAGCCCAGCGGTTCAATCCACACATCGTGTAGCCAGGGTAAAACGATCAACACCAGGAGAAAAATAACCGCTCCGGCAGAGATCATCGCGCCGACGATACGCCTGATAAAACCCGGGGTGGGAAACCCATCGACGACCCCTACACCTAAGTTAGGACAACTCAGGCATGCATTCGCAGACTCAATCTTTGAGCTCATATTTGCCTCTAAGAACCAGGTAACACCTGTTTGATAACTTTAATCAAATCCGCACCATCAATAGGCTTCACCAACCAGCCGGTGGCGCCGAGTTTTTTGCCTTCGTCGCGTTTGGCCGACTGGCTTTCGGTGGTCAGGGTTAGAATCGGCGTAAACCGAAAACCGGCTAAGGCCCGAACGTTTTGTATCAACTCCAGACCACCCATATTTGGCATATTGATGTCGGTGATGATCAGATCAGGTTTGGTCCCAGCCTTGAGTTTACTCAAGGCTTGCACGCCGTCGCCGGCGGTTTCCACCTTAAAGCCGTTCATCTCCAGGTTGGATTTTACGCTCATCAGCATGGTAGCGGAATCGTCTACAATCAGAATAGTTTTTGCCATGACAGTTCTCTTTGGTTCAGTTTTAATGGTGTTCGGGCGTGCCAAGCGCCGACCTTAGCCAAGCGCTGAATTGCGTGTCGGCCGGCCAGGCGGTAATGGTCGGTCGGGCGGCCATTAACACCTGTAAATTGGCTGGGTGTAGATGTATACAAGCGGAGAAGTCGGCTTTAGCCGCGGTTTTTTTCTGCAACCACTCTAACAGTGTCTCGGCTTCTTCGACGTTGACGACATCTTGAAAATAAATCTGGTTTTTCTTGAACTGGATGCCCATTACAATAACTCCTTAACATTCAGCACCATCAATACCGAACCGTCACCCATCAGTGCGGACCCGGCATAAGCTGAAATTTGCCCCAAAACGCCTGCCAGCGGCTTTAAAATGATGTCAACGGTTTCTCGGAAATCATCCACCAGTAAACCAACAGACTCATCGCCCAAGCGTACCACCAAGACGGCCAATTCATCGTCGTCATTGGTCAAGGGTGGGGCGGCAATATTCAACAGGCTATTGATGGACTTTAAGGGCACGATGCGACCGCGCAATACTGTGGCCAAGCTGTGCTTGATGGTGCGAACATTGGCGCGCGGTACCCTTACGGTTTCCACCACGCTATCCATCGGCACGCCGAACAATTGTGCATCCGACTCGATAATCATCACATTAGTCACCGCCATCGATAACGGCAACGACAATCTGATCCGCGTGCCTTTGCCTTTTTCGCTATCCAGGGAAATGGCACCATTGACCTTCTCTACCGCCGTGCGCACCACATCCATGCCCACGCCGCGTCCGGACAGATCGGAAATGACTTCCGCCGTTGAAAAGCCGGCGGCAAACACCAAATTGACGGCATCCTGATCGCTGATGCGCTCCAAGGCCGCTTCGTCAAGAATGCCTTTTTCATAGGCTTTACGCTTAACAATGTCCGGATCTATACCCTTGCCGTCGTCGATAATTTCGATAATCACCCGATCGGATTCCTGCGTGGCGCGGATAGTCAACGTGCCGGTAGCGGGTTTGCCAATGGCGCGACGCACCTCCGGCAACTCAAAACCGTGATCCAGACTGTTTCTGACGATATGCACCAAAGGATCGCCTAGCGATTCGATAATGTTTTTGTCGGCTTCCGTATCCTCGCCTTCCAGAATCAGGTTAATGTCCTTGCCCAATTTCCGCGCCGTATCTCGCACCAGACGCGGAAAGCGTTGAAACACAAAAGACACCGGCATCATCCGCACCTGCATGATGGCATCCTGCATTTCTTCGGCAATCCGATTGATTACGGCATACTGGGCTTTGATCTCGCGCGATAGTTCGCGAACTCCAAAAACCGCTTCGGCACGTCCGGCAAGATACGGCAAGGCGTTTTTTGAAACCACCATCTCGCCGATTAGGTTCATCAAGCGGTCGATTTTGACTTGGTCAACTTTGACGCTTTTGGCGCCGGTAACGGTCAGGTCTTCCGCGCGACGGCCAAACTTTATTTCACCGTCTGGATCGGCAATCGGCACGCTCTGGCTTATCTCTTCGACTGGCTCGGACTTAGGCGCACTGACCGCCGCTTGTGGCTCGGCTTGCGCAGTGGCTGTGACTGACGCGCTAGATAATCGGCTGTCAAGCCAGCTTAATATGGCCTGGGCATCACCCGCTGCCAGCGCTTGTTCGCTAGCCAAGGCTAAGCTTGGCAATTGTTCGACGGAGCCGCTGGCTGTCAGGCAAGCGGTTAACGAAGTGATTGCCGCCCGCATCCGGCCTTGTTCCCAAGGCTCAGTGATCGGTAACTGTAAGATTTGACGCTGGATGTCCAGTAAAGCCTGTACCGCCTGGTCAGGCTCTGGCCAGTCGGGTTTTGCTTCCTGGATTGTAACTTCCAAGGGCAATGGCACTTGATTTGGCTCCACTGAAGCCATCGGGCTTTGCAGCGGCACCTGGCCCGGTAATCCAAGCCAATTGGGTTGCTCCAGGTTACGCAGCGACTCGATTAGCGTCGCTAACAGCAATGGCTTATCTGGTTCGTGTTCCAATACCAGTAATAGCCAGCGCAAGGCCGAAGCAAACCACAAATCCGGACTAGACAGCTCCAACATGGTTTGCGCGGCGCGTTCTAGTCCCGGTAGATCATTTGCATCCAGTAGCTCCAAGGCATCGCCGACAAAGTCTTCATAGACCGGGCCACCGTTGGGATCGCCGGCGGGAATGATCAAGGACCATGGCGACAATAGTTGACTGGTGATGCGATCCGCCATGTAACGGTAATATTCGTCAAGCTCAGCCTGAGATGCTGCAGTTAGGACATGAAAATCCAACACACACCGGTAGGCATCCATCTCTGCGAGTTTAGGCCAAGCTTCGCGGGCGACGATACCACCCCATATTAGGCCGGGCGTGTGGCGTGCTTGATAAAACGGATCTTCACCTTGAAAAAAGCATTGCTCGTCAGGGGTATATGCCAGCCAATGGAGTGACGTACCAGGCTGTCCCGAAGCATAGGCCGCCATGCGCACCGCTTCTGGGATGTTGGCTAGAGCCTCTGGCGCATTTATCGGACAAACAGGCAAGCCAGTTGCTGTCTGATGACGCACGGGGATTTCGTCCTGGGTTTCAGCTTCAGCCTCAACTGGTGTGCTAAGCGGTTGCTGGTTAATGTTGACCATCAACTTTCTGAGGCTTTCGGTCAATCGCGCCGAATCGCTGGCATAGCTGGCGCTAATAGCGCCGTTTTGCTCGATTTCGTCGCATAACATGCCGACAAAATCCATTGCATCCAATAGGCGATCGGCCAGTTCCTGAGAATAACTGACTTGACCGTTGCGCACCGCATCCAGCAAGTCCTCACCAGCGTGCAATACCCGGGTCATTTCCGGAAACTCGAACAGACCGCTATTACCTTTCAAGGTGTGCACGAAGCGGAACAGTTCGGTCATTAACGCCACGTCGGCCGGGGCTTTTTCCAGTTGCATCAGCTTTTCAGCGATGCCCTGTAAAAAGTCGCGCGCTTCGGACAAGAATTGTTGCAGCAATGGGTTCATGTCTGCACTTCTCCCAGCAATAAACGAACTTGCAACAGCAACTGATCCGGTTTAGACGGCTTGATCAGGTAGGCATTCGCGCCAGCCTCGAATGCACGCTGCTGGTCTTTGGCTTCTGCTTCGGTGGAAATCATGATGGCCGGCGCTTGCGGTATGTCCTGCGCCCTGAGTTCCCTGAGAAAACTGTAGCCGTCAAGTTTGGGCATGTTGACGTCTACTAGATACAGATCGAATTGCTGAACAAAAGACTTCTCTAGTGCTTCGATACCATTAATCGCCTCATCCACCTGATAGCCGGCGGCTTCTAGAATAGTTCGGTGAAACATGCGTACCGTAGCAGCATCATCGACAATCAATATCTGCTTCATCGGCCCTCCAAAGGTTTTTGATAAACAATGGCGTCCGGATATTTACGTACCTTGTACAACGATGAGATTCGGCTCATGGATTCGGAATGGCCCAGGCAGATAAAGCCACCTGGCTTTAAGGCATCGTAAAATGTTTCAGCCGCCGTTTTGCGGGAAATATCGTCAAAATAAATCAATAGATTGCGGCAAAAAATCACGTCAAAATTCCGATACGGCCGAGTATCGGCGCGCTCGGATAAATTGACCCGCGTAAATTCCACCGATTGCCGCAAATCGTAGTTAAGTTGGTAACTATCGCCACTGCGTTTGAAATAGCGCTGTAGAAACTTTATCGGCAACTCCTGTACCGAACGTGCGGAATACAAACCCTGCCGAGCATGGCCAAGAATTTTGGTATCGATGTCCGAAGAAATAATCTCGATATCCCAGTCATTAATGCCTGCCCAGTATTCCAGCAGGTAAATCGCAATCGAATACGGTTCTTCGCCGGACGAGGATGGAATCACCCATATCCGTAGCGGACTGCTATCGATCTTGGCAGCGACAATCTCCGGTAAAATCGAATTAACCAAACACTTGAACTGATATTCTTCTCGAAAAAAATAGGTCTCGTTGACCGTCATCAAATTAGTCAGCTGTTGCAGTTCCTCTCCAGAAGCTTGAAACCTCAACATGGTGAAATAGCCGCGAAAACTATCATTGCCGGTGGCGACAATACGTTCCTGCAGACGCTTGTCTACGAAATAGCGCTTACTGGATTCGAACTGAATTCCGGTTTTACGATAAAAAAATTCGCGAAACTTCTGAAAATCCTCTTCACTAATCCTGGGGTCGGTCATTGAGGCCTCAATCCTGCGCGATACGTTTCAACGCCAAATCGGCGGCGAACTGAATGTAGGGCTCTTCGGCAAATCGCTCTTTCAAATGCCGTAAAGGTTGTTCGGCGTCTTTCGAGCCGACTTCCACTAACAAATCCACCGCCGTGGCGCAAACATTCACATTTTGATCGTCATTGATCACCTCGAGCAGCCAGGTTTCTACATCCGGATGGCAAAGCGATTCGAGGATATTCACCGCAAAGATTCGCAGATCGGGGTTATCATCGGTAAGCAGACCGCGCATGATGGGCCCCACTTGTTGCGGCAATTGCTTCATCACCTCGATCGCTTCATTGCGTAGCTGCGCATCTTCATTGCGCAAGCACTCCACCAGGCCGGCCACTGCCACTTCGTCACCTAAAAAGGCCAAACTGCTAAGAATCACTTCTCGCACCGAAATATCGGCTTCCTGGCTTAGCCTGGCTACCAAAGTCGTTGATGCCTGTTCACAATCCGCCAAATCTCGGGCAGCCCAACGTCTGGCCATTGGATCGGTACTATACAATTGAGCTTCCAAACTCCGACAGTCTCGTTGCTGAACTCGCTCATCCTCGCTGACCGATACATCTATCTGTTTCTTGATGAAAGCCATCTGAGCTCCTCTTTATATTCCAGCCCATCGATTAATTTGATTGGCGATTTTCTCAAGCGGTAACACCACACTTGCTCCGCCACGATCGATTAGTTCGGCGGGCATGCCAAACACTACGGCGGTGGCTTTGGATTCGGCGATGGTCCGTCCACCCCGCTTTTTAATTTCGGTAAAGGCATCGGCACCGTCATAGCCCATCCCGGTTAGCATCACCGCTACCACCCGAGCCGGATCGCAGTGTTCAAGCACTGAACGGCCCAATAGTTCTACCGAAGGATGCCAAAGGAAATCGCGAGATTCCGGTTTTGGAATCACGGTTAATTTGCCTGCCCGTTGCCCCAACACCATATCCGCACCGCCTTTAGCAATATAAATAGTGCCGGGGGAAACCGGTAAAGGTGCAGCAGCCTCAACAACTGAAAGTGGGCAAATAGCATTTAAGCGCTCAGCGAAGGAACGGGTGAAGGCTGCTGGCATATGTTGTGCCACCAAGACCGGCCAAGGAAAATCCGCAGGTAACAGCGGCAAAATGTCTTCGAGCGTGCGTGGCCCGCCGGTTGAGACACCGATTACCACGAGGCCTTCCCCGGCTACACCACGCCGAATGACCGCCGGTCTTGGCACAGGTTTTTCGCGCTCTTCCCGCAAGCGTTGGGCTAAGCCCTTGACACGTGAACCGGCGCCCTTGATTCTGGCGCTGGCTGCTGCTCTCACCTTGGCTATCAATTCGTCCTTTATCTGGCCGATGCTTAAGGAGATTGTGCCGTCTGGTTTGGCAATATAGTCCACCGCACCGAGATTTAACGCCTCAAATGTAGCCAAGGCGCCATGTTCAGTCAGTGAGGACACCATCACCACCGCTACTGGTCGTTCGGCCATAATTAAGGAGAGCGCAGTAATGCCATCCATTTCCGGCATGTTGACATCCAAAGTCACCACATCCGGTTGAAAGTTGCGGTTTTCTTCGACCGCTTCTTTGCCGTTGCGGGCCTGGCGGATTTCAAAGCCGCCGACTTCTTGGAACATACCGGTGAGTTGACGGCGCATCAGCGCTGAATCATCAACAATTAAGAGCTTAATCATGACAGTACCGTTTAACTCGCGATGCTTGCCAAGGCTGTCATATCCCCGCCTGCCAGCAGGTGACCGGGCTCGATGAGTTGCACCATGCGTTTTTGCTTTTCCAGATTGGCCATCCTCGATAACAACGTGGACTGCTCGCTGGATAATTTCGGCGCCGGTTCGATGGCTGATTTATGTATCTTCAACACTTCAGCCACAGAATCGACAATAAAGCCGGTACGAGTGCCGTGGATCAAAAACACCATAACCCGCTGGCCTTCTGAACGCTCCACCGATGCCAAACCCAAACGCCTGCGTAAATCAATCACCGGCAGTACCGCGCCTCGCAGATTGATCACACCTTCAACAAAAGCAGGCGCCTTCGGGACGTGGGTCAGTTCATCTGGTACTCGGACGATTTCCTGCACACTGTCGATCGGCACCCCATACTCTTCTCGATCCAGTCGAAACACGACCACTTGCTCATCGTCATCCGAATTTTCATCATCCACATCAGTGCCGATGGCGTGCCGATTGTCATCTTCTAGGTTATCCACTTTAGTCAAAGCCTCCTTGACACTGGAATGGTTGAA
The DNA here is from genome assembly GCA_002083615.1 of Proteobacteria bacterium ST_bin11. Lineage (GTDB taxonomy): Bacteria > Pseudomonadota > Gammaproteobacteria > Methylococcales > Methylomonadaceae > Methylomonas. The sequence continues at coordinate 113,126 of MSXO01000002.1, forward strand.
CAGGTTGTGGGCGGAAATAATGGACACCAAACGCTTGCCACCTTCCAATCGACAGATTTCGGCAATATCGGCCAAGTCACCATCGCGAGCCAATAGGGTTGGCATCGGATCGACATGGGATTTTGAAACCCTCAACACTTCATTGACGTTATCCATCACAATGCCGACCGATGCACTACCCAAAGCCACCACCACAATGCGGCTAGTTTCGTCGGCATCTTGAGTAGGCAGGTCAAACATGGCCCGTAATGACACTAAGGGCAGTAAACGGTTTCGCAATGTCATCACCCCCAGCACATGAGACTCGGAATGCGGCACATGGATAATCTGTTCGGGAATCTGTACGATCTCCTGGACGTCTTCGATGGCTATCGCGTATTCCTGTCCGGCCACATCGAAGCTGACCAACTGCAATTCGTCACTATTATCATCGTCGTCCTGGCTGCTGGTAGTGGCCGACATACCAGCCGTCGAATTGGCTGCCCGAGCGAGGCCGGCGATTTCTCTGAACTCCTGAGCGATCAGTTTTTCAAAATCCAAGACCATGATCATCGCGTGGCCACCGACATCCTTGATCATGCCGGATAACAAGTCGGTATTAACCGTGCTGCGTATTTCTTCCACACTTTCGATTTTCTCGGGTTCAACGCCAACCACGCTCGCCACCCGGTCCACCACAAATCCCAAAGGCTGGCCAATATCAATCACCACCGCACGGGTAGCGTCATCGTGCTCCTGTTCAGCAAAGGTAAAAATGCGCCGCAGGGAAATGATAGGCAACACTTTGCCGCGCAGATTCGCCAAGCCATCCAAAGTAGATGGCGCCAGCGGCACTCGCACCACATCCGGGACGCGGATAATTTCTTGGACCGGTGCCATATCCACCGCGAATACCTCGTCAGCAATGATAAAGGTGACAAACTGACGGGTATCCGACTCATCCTGATCGATTATGCCATCCTCCAATTGCACGCCGACATCGGTCGGCGATACGTTGGGTTCCTCAGTAATTGTTGTCATGATGCCCCCTATCAGGCGCTTTGCAGTTCGTCCGCGAGCGAGGCAATTTCCTCGATCGCAGCGGCCAATTCCTCGGCGCCTTGCGCTTGTTGACTGGCTGCTGAGGCTGCTTCGGTCGCTGCCTTATCGGCTTCCTGCGCCGCAGCGGAAATTTGCTCGATACCCTTTTTAACTTGGCCCACGGCAGCAGCAATTTCGTTGGAAGCGGCCAATATTTCACCGGAGCCTTTTTCTACATCCAGGATGTCGGTTTCGATTAACACCAGATTGGCAGTACTGACTTTGGCTTTTTCCACTTCAACAACTGCGGCACCGACGATTTCATCCAGGTCGCGCCCGACCACGCCAATTTGATCTTGAACTGCTTTGACCAGATCTTTGATTCGATCTGCGTTCTCTGCCGAATCATGAGCCAGATTACGGATGTCTGTAGCAACCACCACAAAGCCTTTCCCAAAATCACCGGCGCGAGCAGCCTCGATAGAGCCGTTCACAGCCAGCATATTGGTTTGAATCGATACGGTAGTTATGGCGTCGACGATTTTATCGATACGACGGGACACCAGTTCCAGATCTTTAACTTGTTTGATGCTGGCCCGTGAGGCATCGGCTGCGTCGGAAATACCTGTTATTAAGCCGTCGATAGCGGCCTTGTTGACCCCGAGCAAATTTTTAATGGCTAATAGTTTTTCCCCGCTAGCCGTGGCACGACTTTGTGCCAGTTCCGCACCTTTCTCAATCTGCGTTACAGCGGCTGACGATTCCTCCGTGCTGCTGGCCTGCACCTCTGCACCTTTGCGGATTTGGTCGATGGCCGCCATAATTTGCGCGCCGGAACGATTGATTTCCTGCACTGCCGAGGATAGCTGTTCAGCAGCAGACGCCACTTCTTCCGCGCTCTTAGCCACGTCTGTTGAGTTCTTCAGATCTTCAGCCAGTTCTGACAAGTTTTGAGCGGTTTGCTCGCATTCGGCCAGCGCCTCGGCCTGTTCAGCTACGGTTTTAGCAGCTTCCTCCGCCGCAGCAGATTGTTCTTCGGCAGCAGCGGCCACATCTTCTGAACCTTTTAAGGCTTGTTGACTAGCCGTAGCGGATTGCGCAGCGCCGGTGGCAATCTCTTGTACAGCCTTAACAATTTCAATGGTGTCAACGCGTATTTGCTCAAGTTGCTGGGTAATGGTTTTGCCGTTCTCAACTTCACTTTCCACTGCTCTCGCAGAATCACCTATTCCCTCGGCAATCACCTTCACTTCTTTTTGAATTTGCCCGACCAACTCCTGAATCTGTTTGGCGCTTTTTTCAGACGTTTCAGCGAGGGTCCTGACTTCATCGGCCACCACCGCAAATCCTTTGCCGTGACGTCCGGCCCGAGCGGCCTCGATGGCGGCGTTCAAAGCCAATAAATTAGTCTGATCGGCAATACGGGCCACCGCTTTAACGATATCACCGATGCTGGCGGCTTGCTTTTCCAGTTCTGCAACCATTACCACTGAAGCCGCTTGCCTTTGCGCGGCAACCCCTACATTAGTAACCAGCAAGGCTATATCACTGCTGGTACGAGCAACCAGGGTTTGCACTGCTTCAGATTTTGTTTGGGAAATATCAGCGTTTTGCAGTTGGCGAGCGATGGATTCGCTGACCAGCTTAAAAGCAGACAAAGACTCCTGAGCAGCACCAGAAGCTTCCTCTGCACCTGTGGCAATTTGGTCTGCAGCGCGCTTTAATTCTTCGGCAGCCGAAGCCGCCTCGTTGATGCCGGAAGACAATTGGCCTGTTGCGGCGGCGATCCGCTCGGCAGCCTGCTGTTGTTTACCCAGGGTACGGGCCTTTTTACGTTGCGCCTCCGCCTCTCGTGCGGCTGCATTGCTGCTCGCACTGCTAACAGCATTTGAACTGACGGTGTTTGTTGTTTTTTTAACCAGAGCCATAAGATTTCTCCATTTCGGTCAATTGAAATTAGAACAGCGGCAAGCTTCGGCGAACTAAGTCTTTGTTATTGATGTAGCTTAAACACTTGATCATTTTGCAGACCCCGACGGAATGCTGGAAACTGTTGAGCACATCAAAAGTCCTTGCGTATTAGCCTCCGCGAGCTTGCGGATGACGGTTTAATGAGCATGCAAGTAAGGGTTATGAGGGGGCACCATGACGAATAACACTGAGCGGGATTTACTCAGTTCTAAATAATCAGCCCGTAAACTTTTCGTATTTACTAGCGGCTGACCTAAGCCCCGAAACGTCGCGTAGGAAGCTTATTCCTTTGCGTCATTTGACTTAACGGAGATTATTAGATGTCGGAATTGTGTTCCGTTTAAAGGCTTTCGCTACTTAACCATCTTGAAAATTATTCTAGTGCAAAGTAATTATTTTTCGCTAAGCGCTAGTGCAACAGCTCTCCGTTTTTTGCTTTGAAATTTCCGGGAAAATAGCCTGAATTGGCATGGTAAATGTTAAATCTCTGGCCTTAAGCAGCCAAACAGTAATTTGAACGAAGTTGTTATATTTGCGCAAAATGAGTCGCCTATAACTGTTTTTTGCAATTTATTACTCTACTTACAAGGGGTTAAAGAAAACTACTTAAGTGCTTGAGGTGCACGAGGCCCGTTTAGCCGATCTGTCCAGAAAGCTGTCGACACTGGCTTTCCGTGGATCCTGCCACAGGAATTGGTCCATTTCGGGGTTCGAGTCTATTCTCTAAATTGTCGATTAGTTAACAGTTTGACTCTCAGTATCACAGCATAGCAAGGCAACAAGGGCTATTTGGGATCACTTTTTACGTGTTTGAACCCACCGTCATAAGCTTTATTTAGACTTTTTTAAACTCGACTGGTGATTTATTGACGCTGATTTGAAGCTCGGCTCGATACTGTTATCACCAGATGCGCAGTTGTTTGACCGCCCCCGCAACAGCTTGTGTTGGGGATCAACCGCTGTAGGGTGGTTTTGGTAGATTGATCGTCACTGAGCGCCGAATTAGCCATTGAGTGTACTTCTTCTGAAACCGGGCGTAGCTGCCGCGATCTGCAAGCTATCCAACTACTGGGTATTACTGGGTGTAGTCGATGCCAATAGTGTGCTAAGGGAGAGGTGTGCAACGGCTACTGAAGCAGTCGTTTTGCATTTGAACGCCACCCAATAAGGCCAAGTCAATTTTTTGAGATATGACAACCGCCGGGTTAGCTTTCCCTGTTTCTTGGTGCGTCCCTTTATGCGAAATGCGCGCAAAAAATAGCCGGCGCGTACTGTTGCACGCGCCGGCTATTGACCTAATACTTAGGCGTAGACGCTGGATTTGCGGCGTCCTGCATACAAGACACCCATTAAGGCGCTGGTCATCATCCAGATCGAAGCCGGTAGCGGCACTGCGGCTGGTGCGTCGCTGGTTGCTTGCGACGGACTAATATCAAACGCATATAAAAAGTGCAGATTGTTAAACTCCGATGCATCCGCAAACGCCAATAGGTTAGCGTCCGAGCCCAAGTCGGTATTGCCGAATGCTGCACTCCAAACGCCGTCTGACAGCAAACCGATTTGGAAATTATTGGAGCCCAACAAGGTGCCGGATGACACATCTGTGCCTATCGTGTAATCCGCGCCGTTGGCTATAAACGATACCGCGCCCACGCCAGTAAAGAACACGATAGGTGCGGCAGTGCCGATAACAGCTGTGTCCTCGAAGATACCGAAGGTATCGGACAGCGAAGGAAACGGAAAGGATGCAGCGCTAAAGGATAGAAAGTTGACATCGCCGTCATTGGGTGCCCAAACGCTGGCAGAGCTAGCGCTGGAAACTGCCAACAGACAAGCGGCGAGCGAGGTCTTCAAAGTTGGGATCTTTTTCATAGGTATTTCTCAATAGGTTTAAGTTAACAAATTGCCATCCAATGGCACTTACCCCGCGGCCGGCTTTGCTAGGCAATGCCGGCTTTGACAGAGTTAATTCGACCGTTTGCTGCGGAGACTGACTGAGTCCCGAACGGTCTGTATTTCTCAGCTATCCAACGAACAGCCAAGGGCACAACTACCTGCCGGATACCAACTTGGTAGTTGAAAAACTGTGGAGCTAATGTTTGATAAGGATCGTGCTGCCGATGGAGGCAAAACAATTGCGGTGGCTGGAGCAGGGTGGTGGTGTGGCGACGATTGTTGGGCTTCGGTCTGCTGTTTGAATGGAATGGCCGTTGGTCGCAATGACTTTCTGGATCAGGTCGGCCTATGGTGGTGGTTTGATAAACCTATGGTGTTAGTCTAAGCCGAAAGGCTGCGGGTGTCGGTACGTTATCCAACATTAGAAATCGGCTTATTATAATACCTTCCCTCTTTCCTATTTTATGGTCACCGATCCTGTTAAATGGCCTGCCAATCTCGCTTCCAATCTGTGTACGTTGCCGTACCGACTTCGCTTGGCTGAATTGATATTGTTTGTGACGGGCGGCGGGAAAAACTTCCGCGCTTGGCCATGACGTTTTGCTCATGGCTAATTCAGTTGGAGATCACCATGAATAAAGAACAAGTAGAAGGTCGCCTTGCAGAAGTTAAAGGTAAGGTCAAAGAGGCAGCAGGTGTGATATTGGATGACAAAGAGTTGGAGGTAAAAGGCAATGTTCAGAAAAATCTGGGCAAGCTTCAGTCCGGCTTCGGCGATCTGAAGCAAGACGTTAAAGACGAGCTTTGAGTCGCGGTATTTCAGTGTTGTACCCGGTTAATTTCGGCATTAGAGGGCAAAAATCATGCTTGAAACTGTAGCTATCCTTTTTATCATCCTATGGGCGCTGGGCTTGGTGTCGTCATACACGCTCGGCGGATTTATTCACCTATTACTAGTGATCGCTCTGATAGCGATCGTGTTGCGCGTCGTTCAAGGCCGCAGGGCTCTGTAACCGTTAATGAGCCAGCCTTTACTGTGAGGTAGAGGCTGGCTTCGAACGGAAGCTCAGTAAGTACGCTTGAAAGGTCCTTGCCGGACTTCTATTTATCCCGCCACAAAAAGGTCTTAGCGCCGTTACTTGCGACGATTCGGGAAGGTCAGCCACGATTTTGTAGCGGCTAGGAATTGCGGTTCGATCGAAGTGTAGCCCCAGGTGCACGACCATGATGCCTGCCAGTCGCTGGCTTGGTCCGAGCTTGCCGAAAGTACTTCCTTAGCCAAGAGATCGGCAAAGCGTTGTATAAGGTGTGGGCCGAGAGCAGTAGGCCCAGTAAATCGCGCAAGTGTCTGCTTGCAGCCGCTTGGCTATTTTCAGAGGGGCGATGCGTTGGAGCAGGACGCGGCGGTTTGCAATTGCTGAGTTCGCCTGCGATGAAGCCAACGCTGCTCGCCAACAATAGAGTGGCGGGTGCAGTCATCTGTGCATGTATCTTTCCAAGAAGTGACGAACTGCGCTTGCCGACCGCCTGGCGGCGCACCGACAGTTGCCGTTCTGCACTGGCGATTTGCGCACTCAAGGAGTTTGCCGGTGCTCGTTCTGGCGTCTGCGCTGCTTTCATCTACTGTCCTTAGTGTGGCGCTCGGTAGATGGGGGCACAAGGCTGCGCTGCGTAGCGGGGAATTGAAGAAAGCGACTGGAGCGGCGAATCACCCCAATCAGCATTAATGCCAGCAGTAAATTGCCAGCGACTGCCAGCAGGATGGCGCTGCTGGCTTGGAAATTATGTTCGATCAGCCATTGTACGCCGGCGGCCAGCAGTCCCAGCCAGGCAGTGCTCAGCAGTAAGCCAAGCATCACTGCCGTTGCCAGCATCATGGTTAGAGTTTGACCGGCTCGCCGCGCTTCCAGCGCGGCGAGACTGAAGTGGTCATGGCCTAAACCTTGTAGTTCCCCCCAGAGCGCTTGGATATCCCCCAGCAGACTGGCGTCTTTAGACGACTCGGCCTGCTTGCTGGAGTATTCCGTGCGTTCCTCGGCCTTTACGGAGGCGTTCGGCTCCATGGGCTTAAGGGGATTAGCGGCTGGCCAATAGGCGACTGAGCAGGAAGCCGCTGGCGACTGCAATCCCCAATGCCGTTACCGGGTTGTCCCGGATATAAACCTGACAATTTTTCACGATGCGCTGCTCGGCGGTTTTTAGCTGCTCGCTTCTTTGGTCTAGCGTTTCTGCGGCTTGATGAGAGGCACTGGCGATTTTGTCGACCGCTTCGTGGGCGAAATTGGAGGCTTTATCAATAGTTTCCATAAGGGTTTCCTGGGTTATTTAAGACGCATATCGTTTTTGACTGACTGAACGCCTTTCACAGCACGAGTAATTTCGACGGCTTTGGCAATATCCGCTTGCGTGCTGACGAAGCCGCTTAACTGCACAACGCCTTTAAAGGTTTCTACGTTGATCTGACCTGAGCGCAAGCCAGGCTCGTCGAATAGCATCGCTTTCACTTTGGTGGTGACAACACTGTCGTCGACATATTCACCGGCGCCTTCTTGCTTGTGCGTCGAGGCACAGCCGGCGGCGGTGAGTAAGGTAAAGGCCACAATGAATGCGGAAATGAATCGATTGAGGTTTTTCATGGGTGATTCTCCTGGACTAAAAAAGGTGTCGCTGGTGCGACTCATGTTTGGTCGCTAGTGGGCGGGTTTGCCTTGGTGTCGGTCTAGGAGACTGACGGCTGGCCGTGCCTTGGCGTCAAAGATTGGTGAAACAGGGGTTCGGAAACCTTGGCGCTAATCTAATCGCAAAGCCAGTCCTAGTCGGTACGTTAGCGAACATACATGGGGGTGCTGAAGTTTGCAGAAGCCCGGTAGGAAAGCGGCTATAGAGTTGTTTAGTGCTTGCAGGCTATATGTGTGCTAGCGCACCGACAGGGCATTACTGTTGCGAATAAGCTACTCAACAGCTTATTTACAACAACGCCAAACGATTTAGGACGATTTATAGTCAAATCGGCGTCAAGTCCCAATCCCGATTTTCACGCTCAAGGAACTAATATGCTTACAAAAAAAATACTGCCGATAGCCGCTCTTGCTGGTTTGGCTATCGTGCCGCAAGCCCACGCTGTCGATCAAACTCAAGACAATCGTTGGTACGTTGCGCCATTCGCGACGTTTATCAACAGCGGCGGTGACAGGAGCGCCAGCGACGGCTGGGGTGGCGGGCTTGGGGTGGGTAAAATCATTGATGAACATTTTAACGTCGAGCTAAAAGGCTTCTACCAAGGCTTCGGCGGCGACAATGGCCCATGGGATTTGGTTGGCGGTAGCGCCGATGCCCAGTACTACTTATTCAGGGATAAATTCTCGCCTTATCTGGTTGCTGGCCTGGGCGGTATGAACACCTGCGCATCCGCCAATTGCGGTATCGGTTTCATCGGCGAAGCCGGCGTCGGTGCCACCTACGAAGTGAACGACAATTTATTGATCCGTAGTGATGTACGCTACCGCTACAACAATAATTTAAACGCGCAGGTTCAAGCCGGCACCGACGAATTTCACGATATGACGGTTAACCTTGGGGTGGTGATTCCCTTTGGCGACAAACCCAAATATGCGGCAAAAACAGATACGCGCATGGCCCCGCCGCCGATTGTGCCGGCATCCAAACCCGACTGCAGGACCCTTGATTCGGATGCCGACGGCGTCAACGATTGCCTGGACAAATGCCCCGGTACGATTAAAGGTGCCACGGTTGACCTGAAAGGCTGTGCGGTGAGACTGATATTGAAAGGCCAACATTTTAAATACGATTCCGCCGAATTGGGTTTAAACGCCAAAGAACTGCTGGATGGTATCGCTAAGGATCTGATCGCGTACCCACAGAAGAATGAAATCCAAGTGCAAGGCCACGCTAGCAGCGAAGGCAGCGACTCGTACAACATGAAACTGTCGCAACGTCGGGCGCATTCGGTGGTCGAGTATCTGAAGATGAAAGGCGTGGCCAATAAATTGTCGGCAAAAGGTTACGGTGAAACTCAACCTATCGGCGACAACAGCACCGAAGTCGGCAAATCCGAAAATCGCCGCGTCGAATTGATTTGGATTGAAGAATGATTGTCAATCAGCCAATTTGAGCCTTAGCAACTTCGCTATCTAGGCGCAAATAGATCGTAACGCCTCAAAGCCGTCGTCTGGTCGAGCGGGAGATATTTAAAAGACTGCCGCGACGGTGCCGGCTTGCTAGTCCGAACACAAACACAAGACACTGGCAAGCAGGCTGTGCAGGTGAAGGTCATTTACACTCACCTGCATTTCTATGCATGCGAAATGGTTCTTTTGCTGCTCAACTCGATAGGAGTCCGTACGGGCTTTTAGGAGGGCGAAAGGATGGGCAAGCCTCAAGAGGAAAGCCGATAGCTTAAAGTCATCGAACCTGTATCCATCCAGTGCAATTGCGATTGGTACTGATCAAGCATTTCACGTCTGCAGCATTTAATACCGATTGCGTAACTTCCTTGGATAGGCCAAAACTGCTTGGCGCGCAAGTGGCTCCCGCGTCTGCGGGAGCTTGTAGGGTCACAGTGGATTCATTTTGGCGTCTTTCACTCCGGCTGGTGCGGCAAAGACGGTCGATCCGCTGAGTAATTGGTTTAAAAATCCTAACAAGTAGCAGACGGTCTTAACTGGCCTGCCCGGCAGCGGTGGCTTCCGGCACTTCAATCAAACGGCCGGTTTTGACGTCGTAAACATAACCGTAAACCGGAATGTCGCTGGGTACCAACGAATGGGCTTTGATGCGTTTTACATCCTCCAGCACGCTGTCGGCTTGGTTTTTAATGGTCAGCCAGTTGATGTATTTGCCGTCTGTCGATCCAGGGCCTTCGCCGCCGTCGTGCCAGCCTGTCGCATCGACGCTGGAGGTTTTTAAACTGCTGGCCAGTAAGTCGCTCATGATGTCGTTGGTAAAAGTTTTCATACCGCAGTCGGTGTGATGAATCACAAACCATTCCTTGGTGCCGAGTAATTTGTAGGAAATAACTAGCGAGCGAATCGCATCGTCGCTGGCGCGACCGCCGGCATTGCGAATCACGTGGGCGTCGCCTTCAGACAAACCGGCGTATTTGGCGGGGTCTAGTCGGGCGTCCATGCAGGTCAGTATGGCAAACTGACGAGCGGGGGGCATAGCCAAATCGCCTTTGTTAAAACTGGATACATAATCGCGATTGGCTAACAGTACTTCGTTGTGAATTTTGCTCATAAAAACCTCAGTGGGTGAAAAATCGTCTGGCTCAAACTGCAAACCAGACGGTGTAACGACTATCTCCGGGCGGCATTGTAGCCAAGCGGACTCCTGGTTTAAAGACGCTAATTAGTTTATAAAATATAAACTTTAAGTTTATAGTTGTGGCGTCATGGACAAGTTTAACAATATGCAGGTGTTTTGCCGAATCGTTGAGCTGGGGACTTTTTCGGCGGTTGCCAAAGAGTTGAAGCTTTCGACCATGATGATAAGTAAGTACATTGTCCAGCTGGAAGCATCCTTGGGCGTGGTGCTATTGCATCGCACCACCCGCAGTCTCAGCCTGACCAGCGCCGGCGAGGCTTATTACAACCGCAGCAAGCAATTGCTAGAAGATTTAGCCGACTTGGAAGCTTCCACTGCCCAGTTGGGGGAGCGGGTAAAGGGGACTATCAAAATCAGTGCGCCGATTGATTTCGGTGGCATGTACATGGTGCCGGCCATCGAAGCCTATATTAGGCGGTATCCGGAAGTGAAGATTTCCATGTCGCTGGACAACAAGCCGCCGAACTTGCGAGTGGGGAGTATCGATATTTCCTTGTTGGTGACCGACACCCTAGACCCCGGCGTGGTGGCGCGCAAGATTGCCGAGACCGAGTTGTGTACTTACGCTTCGCCGGATTACCTGGCCGAAAAAGGCTGGCCGCAGAGCATAGGCGAACTTAGCGACCATCAATGCCTGCATTATGTGGATACGCCGCATGGCGAGTTCTGGTTGTTTGATGTCGACGGCGAATTAAAAAAAATCAAATCCGATTGGGTGCTGGCGTCCAATAATGGGCGGGCATTGTGCCAGGCGGCGGCTCTGGGGATGGGCATCGTCCAAGCGCCGAGATTATCGGTCGCACCCTATCTAAAAAGCGGCGAGCTGGTGGAAATCCTCAGCCAATACCGCCGCCCGGCGATCGCCATCTACGCCACTTACCTGCAACGGCGGTTTTATCCGGCCAAATTGACGACGTTTATCGATTTTTTATTGGAGTATTTTGAGCGGTAGCTGGGCTTTTGGCAGGAACACTGAAACATTCCGGTTGCCCTGGATAAAGAAAACAAGCTCGGCCAAAAACCGACAGCTACTTTTCGACTATCAGCGACTGCAACGATGTTGGAATACAAGCCTCGATGCAGCGTCAGCGGAATCGAGGGCGTCGGCTTACCCGCCACCAAACCCTAATCGGGAATTGACAGGAGTTGGCTTTCGAAACCTCGATTCCATCGAGGCTACTTGCTGTCCGGTGAGTGTTAACTATAAATGCTGGATTGCAAGACATGACCCCGATTTTCCCTTATAAAGCATTATCCCCAGCAGAAAACTTAACCGTAAGCATTAGTTATGAATACTACGAATTATGACCCCGAAGAACTGGAAATTTTGGAGTATATCGAAAATGGAAGTCCGCAATGTGTTCCCGATATTGCCGAAGAAATACAAAGAATGCGGTTGTCTATAGCTGAGAAAATCACCAAGCGAAAACCGGTTAATTTGAGAATTCTTGAATCTGATCTTGCCAAACTTAAGTCCCAAGCCCTGCAACAGGGTATTCCATACCAAACGCTGATAGGCTCCATTCTTCATCGATATGTCAACGGCGATCTGACAAAATAAGGATTTTGAACAGAGGGGGCAAGTCTTGAAATAGAGCATTCGACGAAAGCAGTGTGCAAGGACTTGCACAAGATGCGTGATTGCAAGACCTGAACCCAAATCGCGTTTATCTATTTTTTGTTGGAATATTTCGAGCGGTAGCAGGCTTTTTGGGATGGGGGGATTACCGAGCAAGTTCGGCCAACGGAGGGCTGCTGTCTATGATTTTGAGTGACGGCAATTGAATGGGTAACTTCCTTCCAAATTTGCCACACCTAATCGTTCGAAAAACCTCAATCCAATTTCCCAATAGAGTCAAACCTGCCCACCCACGCCTTTAAACTTCTCAACAAAAGCGGCAATTTTCTGGAAAACGCTTTGCTTTTTGGTCAGGTATTGCGGATTAAGCGGGCTCATCTTGGGCAAAATGGCATTGAGCTCAGTGCCGTTTTCACTGGCAAATTCCCGTTTTAGTGAGTTAGTGATGTAACGCCTCGCGGCCTCAGGATTCAGGCTCTCGTCGCTAATCAGCTCTTGCGCCTCACGCTGTTGTTCCGCTTGGGCAAAGGTGAAGAAGGCGTCAATCACACTGGCCTTATCACCAATCTTGTCAAGGTCGGTTTGGTTAATAAAATCGACTAGCAAACTCTCCTTGGCGCGGTTACCCAAGCTGGCACGAATCACCCGGCGCACATCGTCAACCAATGCCGCTTTGTCTTTGACTTTCTTATTATTTTCAAAAATCAATTCCAGAATGTAATCCAGATTGATCTCTTGTGACTTCAGCAGATCCACCTCAAAAACCACGTCATCCCAATCGATAGTGGATTGCTCTTTTTCAGCGGCAGATTTTTCCCGGCGCAACCAGTCGCGGATGTCGTTATAGGTAGAGCGATAATCCTGAATTTTCCGCTCGGCGGGTATTTTGATGGCTTGCAGCTCGGCCAAGTCTTCATCGCTTAGATAATGCTGGGCTTTGAATGCCTCAACCACTTCAGGGTCGCTCAGGTCAACGCCTTGCAGGGCTTTGAGGCTGGCAAACTCATCGTAATTTTGCAGCACGTTCTCAAAGCGCAAATATTCGCCAAACAGTTTCGCAAAGGCTTTTTTATCGGACTCTCTTTCAATGGCCGCAGGATCAGGAAAGCGCTGCTCCAACTCCCTCACAACATCGACAAAGCCGCGCCTTGCCTCACCGGTCACCACATCGGTAAAGCCTTCCATGTATTCCTTGTAGCTCTTCTCCAGCACCACGTTCTTGGTGTTCTTATCGCCAAACAAGGTAATGGCATCGATGGTCGCCTGCTCCAAATCGCGGAAGGTCACGATATTGCCAAAGGTCTTGGTGGCGTCAACAATACGGTTGGTGCGCGAGTAGGCCTGGAGCAAACCGTGGTAGCGTAAGTTTTTATCAACAAACAGAGTATTCAGCGTAGGAGCATCAAAGCCGGTCAGGAACATGCCCACCACAATCAGTAAGTCGATCTCCTTGGCCTTAACTTGCTTGGCAAGATCGCGGTAATAATTTTGAAATCCGTTACCATCCACGCCAAAATTGGTTTTGAACAGCGCGTTATAGTCGGCAATCGCCGCGCTTAAAAACTCTTTGGCGCTGCTGTTCATAGCGGAAACGTCAAAGCTTTCATCCACAATATCGCCCACCGCATCTTGTTCTTCATTAGCCGCAAACGAGAAGATGGTGGCTACTTTCAGCGGCTTGTCGCTGGCTTTTTGCAAATCCTTGAAAGACTCGTAATAAAGCTTGGCGGCATCCACGCTGCTCACGGCAAACATGGCATTAAAGCCTTTGGCCCCAGCCTGTAAGCGATGGGTTTTTTGCCGGAAATTATTCAAGATATATTGCGAAATTTCCCGAATACGCACAGGGTGTAACAAAGCTTGCTTATTTTCTGCAGCGCTGAGCTTAAGCTCGTCCTGCTCGGTTTCGATGGCTTTAAACTGGGGGCGCACATCGTTGTAGTCCACCTTGAACTTCAAGACCTTTTCATCGCGAATGGCATCGGTGATGACATAAGAATGCAGCTCACGGCCAAACACGCTGGCAGTGGTATCGGCACCCAAGGCGTTTTGCGGGAAGATCGGCGTGCCGGTAAAGCCAAACTGATAAAACTTCTTAAACTTTTTCTTCAGATTTTTCTGCGCTTCGCCAAACTGGCTGCGGTGACACTCATCAAAAATAAACACCACTTGCTTGTTGTAGATGGGCAAGTCATTTTCACTTTTTATAAGGTTGTTAAGCTTCTGGATGGTGGTGACAATGATTTTGTTATCGTCCTTATCCAAGTTGCGTTTCAGCCCGGCAGTGCTTTCAGAGCCATTGACACTATCCGGCGAAAAGCGCTGGTATTCCTTCATAGTCTGGTAATCCAGATCTTTACGATCCACCACAAAAAACACCTTATCGATAAAGTCCAGCTCCGTCGCCAATCGCGCCGCTTTAAAACTGGTCAGGGTCTTGCCCGAGCCGGTGGTGTGCCAAATATAGCCACCGCCCTCAAGATGGCTCCAGTTCTTGGCCTGATAAGCACTATTGATTTTCCTCAAAATCCGTTCGGTAGCGGCAATCTGATAGGGGCGCATCACCAGCAACGTGTCGCTGGTATCGAACACCGAGTATCGCAGTAGCACTTTCAGCAGCGTGTCTTTCTGGAAAAACGTGGCGGTAAAATCTTTTAAGTCTTTAATCAGACCATTATCGGATTTCGCCCAATTCATGGTGAAATCGAAGCTGTTTTTGTTGCGCTGCGTGGTGTTGGCAAAATAACGGCTGTCCGTACCGTTGGTAATCACAAACAGCTGCAAATACTTATACAGCGAGTTCTCGCCATTAAAGCTCTCTTTGCTGTAGCGGTGCACCTGATTAAACGCTTCACGAATCGCCACGCAGCGCTTTTTCAGTTCAACCTGCACCAGGGGCAGACCATTCACCAAAATCGTCACATCGTAGCGGTTGGCGTGACTGCCTTTTTGTTCATACTGCTTGATGACTTGCACCTTATTGCGGGCAATGTTTTTTTTATCCAGCAGGTAGATGTTCTGGATATGGCCATCGTCAAACACAAAGTCGTGAATGTAGTCGTCATGAATCTTGCGGGTTTTATCGACGATGCTATCGCTGGGTCTATCCAGCCAGGTTTCCACAAAACGCAGCTATTCACCGTCAGAAAACTGCATGTTGTTTAGCGCCTGCAAAGCCGCGCGCACATTGGCCAGCAGCTTCTCGGGCGTGTTTAAATCGGGCGCATAGTCATAACCCTGATTCTGCAAATCCTGAATGAATTCTCGCTCCAAATCGTATTCGCTTTGGTAGCTTTCGTTGACTTTATAGTCCTTGGTGTATTTATCCAGAACGATAAAATTAGTGGATTCGGCAATGGTTTTATACTCGCTCATTCTTCGGTGTCCCTGTTTTGCAGCAGCTTTTTCACTTCACGATCAAAGTCAGATTCGATGCGTTGCTGCTTGTTGAACTTTTCATACTCCAAAATGGCTTTCTGTTCTGCCTGCTTTCGACTGACTGTTCCGTAGCCTTCCAAAATCTGGTACTCATTAAAGGCAAGAAACTTGTTCACGCTTTCGGCAAAGCTTTCCATGGTGAAGGTATTACGCCGCTCGATAATACCCTCGATATAGTCAAAAAAAGCCGAAACAGCGCGTTCCAGTTTTTTTATATCGGCTTCGCTTAAATAATTCTTCGCGATGGTTGAATCCGACTTCAACACCCGGCCATCCGGTGCATTTTTATAAGTGCTCATGCCCATCAACGGTTTACTGGCGTCGGCTTTCAGCGAAATAATTTCTGCTGCTGTATGGCCCGTAATCGCAAAATGAAACTTGTCCTGCACATGGGCGTAAAACAACCGGGTGGTTTCCGATTTTGGGTCGTAATCGATGCTGCATTCAGCAAAAATATCGGTGATCTGTTGATAGATACGCCGCTCGCTGGCGCGGATGGAGCGCACCCGCTCCAGTAATTCACGAAAATAGTCTTTACCGAAATAACGGCCATTCTTCAGGCGCTCATCATCTATGGCAAAGCCCTTGATGATGTACTCTCGTATCAGGGCAGTCGCCCAAATACGGAATTGGGTGGCCTGTGCCGAATTAACGCGGTAACCGACCGAAATCACCGCATCCAGGTTGTAATACTTGGTCTTGCTGGTTTGGGTTTTGCCCTCAATCGCCCCATGGGCAGTGGTATGTTCCAAAATGGAACACACCACATCTTCTTGCAGCTCATTGCTTTCAAAAATGTTTTTCAGGTGCTTGGTAATAGCTGGGCGCTGCACACCAAACAGCTCTGCCATGCGCTCTTGAGTCAGCCAAATGCTCTCATTACTGAGCAGCACCTCCACTTTGATTGCGCCATTGGGCGCGGTGTAGAGCAGGAATTCCGTGGTTTGGTCTTGCAGGCTTAGATGCTTGGACATAGGGTTCCTTCCTTATGCGGGGGGAATCTTAGGGTGTGGCAGTTCGTTTTCTGCCTGCTGCCGGAAGCCATAGGTTTCGATCAAATATTTCACCAGATCATCTAGTCTTTCTTTGTCTGTATCTTCAATATCTGTGATTTCCTCACCCGCATGGGCAGAGTGACTGGATAGATTGAGAATTCTATTTGCAAATGGATCTGGCTTCCCATCGCCAGTTTTTGGAAGAAGAGCAGGCCAGTAGTTATAACCCAAGAATGTTGCCATTTTCTCCAAGATGTTCCTTATAAAACTAAAGTGGTACTTTCTAATTTGACCGCTTTTGATGGCAATTTGGAGCTCAGATAAAAGAAATAGATGATACGAAAACGGCGAATCGGTTGGCTGGTCTATTAACTGAAACAGACCATCGCTCTTCTTTTCTAATCGGTATTTCTTAAATTCTTTGTCAGGTTTGTATTTTGGCTTGTATGTTCCATCCGATTGCTTTTCATAGGCTTTGTTACTCAGCTCATTGGATAGAACGTTATAAAATAGTGGGCTGTGGGTTGTAATAACAAATTTAAGATCAGATTTGCTCAACTTAACCAAACCTGCCAGATCGACTGCTAGCTCTATTAGATGGTTCTCATCCAGCGAGCTAACAGGATCATCAATAAACACATATTCCAGCCGATCAAAATCATTGCTGTCACGTTTATTTGGATCGGGTTCATCAAGAATAGAAACAACTTCCTGAAAAAGTGTGTAAAAAATACTCCAAATGAAATTACTTTCTTCGCCTTTAGAGATTTTTAAATTACCTGATCGCTCAGTGCCAGTATCAAGAGAAAAGGTTACTTCTGGATAGGTCTTTTCACCAGTCTTCTTCGATCCTTTAACTACATCTTTTTCTTGAAATAGTGGGGTTAGTTTGTTATTAGCGTAACGCTGGAAGTTTTTTACAATGTCCGTATCGCCACGTTCTCTCAATATCCAGTCAGTGAATGAGTTTGGCTGAATTTTTAGTTTTGGCTCAACATCGTGATCTAAATCGTTATCCCAATAAAACAAATCTTCAGTAAAGGCGTTGTAGTACAGAGTTTTTCTAGGAGTTTCGCCATCCTCATCACCATCATTTTTTGAGGCGATAAACTGTTTAAACGCCCGCGACAGGCGGGTCTTTCCCATGCCATTAAAGGCATAGATCAACTGAATCTTTTTATTGGCAGCATCAAGCTGTTTAGCTATTTCCGTTAGCGTCTTGCTCATGTTATTCAACTACCTCTACAGGCTTGGGAAAGCTCAACAGTAAATCGCGGTAATACTCGTATTGCTTTTGGCGCAATTCAATTTCGCGGGGTAAGCCTTCGGTGATGGAATTGGTTAGGGCATCGAATTTGTCGAGGATAGCTACAATCCGTTGCTGTACTTCTAGCACGGGAACGGGCATTTCTAATTTGATAAGGTCAGACTTGTTGACGGCGGGTACCCCGCCTTCTTTTTTCAAGCCCAACAACAATTCGCTTCTTGATTGAAGGAAATAGAAAAGGTACTTGTTTATCAAAACAGTCTTATCTATTGATTGTAACTTGTAGCACAAAGGACCCAGCCAAAATGGCTCCCTTTGGTATCCCACGTAGCCAATTCCCCCTTGTCCTCGCGAAGGGGTTGTGACGGTGTCACCTTCACAATTGCTTGCTGCGCCGTATCCCGATCTGGATGTTCCAGCATTGATGTAATCAAAGTTTGTCGCGCTTTCAAGAATTTCAGGTGGCTTTGATCCGGTGTTTATGTCAACCAGATCCCCCAACGTCTTCCACTCCACTTCGCCTTCTTCAAAACTCAACAACTGATCGCGATAGTAGTTGTATTGTTTTTTGCGGGCGATCAGTTCGGCGATCAGTTCGGCGATCAGTTCAGTAAAGGTGTCCAGAATGCGGACGATTTCAGCTTGGATATTGAGGGGTGGGATTGGGATTTGAATGCTATTTAAATTCTGTTGATTTAACTTAGGCTGAGCCGCACCCGAAATGTATGGTGTCAAATCAATACTATTTAGAAAAATTTCAACAAATCTACGTTCGACATAGGTATTGAATTTTAGTACGTGGGCATGATTATTAACCCAGCTTTTTCCACTAATGCTAAATGCTATAGGTGTATTTCTTGCCAGCAAATTTGCGCCATCCTCTGAAACAAGCAAATAATCACCGTCAAAAATATAGTCTTTCACATAATCAACAATTCCAGATGCTCCGTAATATGGAATATCACCAAAATCTCTTAATCCACTTGTTATAGGTTTTCGCATCGAATTAAGATTTTTCGCTACGCCACCCAACGCCTTCCACTCCACCCCAACCCCATCCAGCAGCTTTTCCAAAAAGCTCATGCTGCTCATGCCTCCAGTTCCTCGCCTTCAATTTCCCTCACAATGGCGTTAATCTCCGACCGCAATTTGTCGATCCTGGCGACGGTGGTAAGCAGCTCGGCATTGAGCTGGGCAATATCCACCACTTCGCGATTATCCTTGGCTTCGACATAGCTGCTGACCGATAGGTTGTAGTCGTTGGCAGCGATGCGCTCAAAAGGCATCGATTTGGCAAAGTGCTCCACATCCGCTTTGCTATCGAACACATCCATGATTTTTTCGATGTGCTCGTCGGTGAGTACGTTGTTATTGGTTTCTTTCTTAAACAGACCGCTGGCATCAATAAATTGGGTGGTGGTGTCGGTTTTGTGCTTGGACAGCACCAGGATATTCACGGCAATGGTGGTGCCGTAAAACAGGTTGGGCGCAAGTGAGATGATGGTTTCGACGTAATTGTTGTCCACCAGATACTGGCGGATTTTCTGCTCGGCACCGCCTCGGTAAAAAATGCCGGGAAAGCAGACAATGGCCGCCCGGCCTTTGCTAGAAAGGTAACTGAGCGCATGCAACACAAAGGCAAAGTCGGCTTTGGATTTGGGTGCTAATACGCCAGCCGGGGCAAAGCGTTCATCGTTGATCAGGGTGGGGTCGTCCGAGCCTATCCAGTTTACCGAATAGGGTGGATTGGAGACAATGGCATCAAAAGGTTTTTCATCGCCAAAATGCGGGTCTAACAAGGTGTTGCCCAGCTGAATGTTGAACTTGTCGTAGTTGATGTTGTGCAAAAACATGTTCATCCGCGCCAGGTTGTAGGTGGTGTGGTTGATTTCCTGCCCAAAAAAACCCTCTTCTATGATGTGCGCGTCAAAGTGCTTTTTGGCTTGCAGCAGCAGCGAGCCGGAACCGCAGGCCTGGTCGTAGATCTTGTTGACGCTGGTTTGCTTGTGCATGGCCAGTTGCGCAATCAGCTTGGAGACATTTTGCGGGGTGAAAAACTCGCCACCGGATTTACCGGCATTGGCGGCGTAGTTGGAAATCAGAAACTCGTAGGCATCGCCAAACAGGTCGATGTGGTTGCCTTCAAAATCGCCAAAATCCAGCCCGGACACTCCTTTGAGCACGGCGGCCAAGCGGGTATTTTTGTCGACTACGGTGTTGCCGAGGCGGTTGCTGGTGGTATCAAAATCGGCAAACAGGCCTTTGATGTCGAGCTCGGATGGGTAGCCGATGGCTGAGCTTTCGATGGCGGCAAAGATGGCGGCCAAGTCAGTGTTCAAGCTTTCGTTGCTGTTGGCGCTGGCGGCAATGGTGGCGAACAACTGACTGGGGTAGATGAAGTAGCCCTTGGTTTTAATGGCATCGTCTTTGATTTCCGGGGTGATCACGCTGTCCGGGAGTTCAACATACTTAAGACTGTCGTCACCGCCTTCGATATAGCTGGCAAAGTTTTCACTGATGAAGCGGTAAAACAGGGTGCCGAGCACGTATTGCTTGAAATCCCAGCCGTCGACTGCGCCTCGTACATCGTTGGCGATTTGCCAGATTTGGCGTTGCAGGGCGGCGCGTTGTTGAGTGCTGGTCATTGAGTTTCCTGTTTAAATACGTTTTTAACTGTCATTGGCCCATAGGCAATCTGGCATTTTAATGAACGCGATAAGGTGCGCAAAATAGATACGGTCTCAAACTTGAGTCAGGATTGAAAATCGGAAGGCAAATCGAGCGATTACCGAAGTAGGCTATTGTCCTAAATTAAATTACAAGTCTTATGGCTTAACGCGGAAAAGTACCCGACTATTCCCGAATCATTAAAGCAGCTTTTAATCCGAGGATCACTCTGAAAAATTGGTAATCGCGTCTCGAGCGTTGCGCCGTCTAACGTCGACTTCTGTGCATTTTCTTATGTTTTCAAATTAATCTTGATTGGCGGCCAATTGGTAAGATTGTGTCGATTAAACGTTCACCGGCCAGTTAGCTAGCAACTGTTGATGCTCACTCAAGCTAGGTAAACCAGGCCTAGCGCCTATTTTGGTGCAGCAAAACGCGCCGGCTACACTGGCGTAACGCAATAATTCCATCCAGCTTAAGCCGCTGGCAAGGCCGGCGGCGAAGGCGCCATGAAAGGCGTCGCCGGCACCGGTGGTGTCTATGGCGACGATGGGCGGCGCGTTGAGGCTGCCGAGATCCTGGTCGCGTTGCCAGATCAAACCGCGTTCGCCCAGGGTAATGACTACCACCGGGGCAACTTGCGCCAGTTTGGATAAGGCCAGGTTTTCGTCGCCGGCATATTGCACGGCAAACTTTTCCGAACAGACCAGATATTCGACTTTATCCATCAGAGCCAAAGTGCCGTCGTGCAGCGAGCCGGCGTCTAACACTGTCGGTATCGGCTGGGTTAACTGATTCAGTAGATTCAGCGAAAGATGCGGTTCATGACCATCGAACAACAGCACTTTGGCTGCTAAGGCGTCAAAGTCGATAGAGGTGGCGGGCAAGGCGCTGGTTTGCCCTTTGTAATTGATTAAGGCGCGCTGACCGTTCGGTTTGACCAGCACCGTCGATAGCGGGGTTGGTGAAGCACCACGCACCACGAAGTGCGTATCGACGCCATGCTCTTGCAACTCCCGTAAATGACTATCGCCATACACGTCATTACCCAAATAGCCGCAAAAGCCGGCCTTGCCGCCCAATTTGGCAACCGTGACGGCGGCATTGGCCGCAGGTCCGCCGCCGCAACCGAGCAGGTCGTCAGCGACGATTTTTTCATCGGGACCGGGATGATGGGTCACGGAAAATACCAGATCGTAACTGGCATGGCCGATACAAAGTACGTCGAGCGGTGTGGCTGTCATTGCGCAACACCCTTGCTGCGGTTGTCCATGCGCCGCAGAAATTCGCCCATGATGGCTTTGTACAATTCATCGCCCAGATATTTATCTTCCACGCCACTATCGATGCTGGGATTGTCGTTGACTTCTATCACATAGCCTTTCCCCTTGATTTCTTTTACATCGACGCCGTACAAGCCGTTGCCTATCGGCTGTGTCGCCCGTAACGCGGCATCGAGTACGCCTTTCGGTACTTCAAAAGTAGGTAAGGTATCGAAATTGCCGCTGTCGGTGCGTTTGGCGCCATGCCGGTAAATCTGCCAATGGTTTTTCACCATGAAGTAGCGGCAGACGTACAGGGCTTTTTGGTTGAAGATGCCGATTCGCCAATCAAAATCGGTGTACAAAAATTCCTGGGCCAGCAACAGCGCCGATTGCTCGAATAATTCCGCAACTTTGCTTTCCAATTCCTGGCGGTTATGCACTTTGACAATGCCGCGCGAAAACGAGCCGTCCGGAATTTTGATCACCACCGGATAGCCGGCATTGGCTTCCAAGTTGTCGAGATGTTGCTTATTGCCTTTATGCAAGATCCAGGTTTTTGGCGAGGGTACTTTGTGGGTCCGAAACAAGTCGGCCAGATAGACTTTATTGGCGCAGCGCAGGATGGAAGTCGGGTCGTCGATCACCACTAAGCCTTCCGCTTCCGCTTTTTTTGCGAAACGGTAAGTGTGATGGTCGATGGCGGTGGTTTCGCGGATGAACAGCCCGTCAAACTCCGGCAGTCGGCCGTAATGATTCAGGGTGATCAGTTCAACATCAATACCCAGTTGCCGGCCGGCATCGATAAACTTTTTCAGCGCGCCGCGATTGCTGGGCGGCAATTGTTCGGAGGGGTTGATTAGAATCGCCAGATCATAGCGCGCGGTCTTTTTGGCCCGACTTTTCCGCCACACCTTTTTGCTGAAGCGATCCAGGGCGTCGGCAAACAAGGTCTGCATCGCATCGTCCAGTTGCCTGGGGGAGACGGCGTTTAAGTCGATAATTTGCCACTGCTGCTCGAAGCGTAAGCGAATTTCCAAAATCGGGCAGGCGAAACGCTCGAACAGTAAGCGCGCCAACTCTTGAAATGCGGGTTCCGGCGTCGTGCCGAAATAGCTATACAGGGTAAATTCGCCGTTTTTGTTTTGATGTTTGAAGGCGCGCGCCAGCGGCTGGGTTAAGTCTTCCAGTTGCAGCCTATACAAGGCGTTTTTACCCAAGTCGTTGATCACTTTTACCGACGGAATGACGTGGTGATTCCGCGCCTCTGCCAGCAGCGAACAATAGTAGCCGTCAGACAAATAGGTATAACTGCTGCACAGGTTTATCACTCGCACCCGTTGGTCGGGGTCGGTTTGTTCGCTGGCTAAATAATCTTCAAAGCTGACGACTTGGTCGCTGGGATAATAAGGATTCCAATCCGAAAGGTCGTCAACGACCAATAGCGTGCTTGCCATGGTAAAAAATACTCAGTAGGTTTAGGTTGGGCGGGGATTTTGAAACCAGTCGGGTTTTAAGACAAGCCGAATTCTTTAGTTCCCCTTTAAGACTGCCTATTGCTTGCGGCTTAGGGGTTTGCCAAACTGTACTATTACTGTCTCCGAACATTTGAGTATGCAGATGAGTTTGTCCCCCTACGGCACCGAAATCGATACCAGCGTATTCCCGTCTTGCTATGCAACGGCGCGCCAGGCTTGTTTGACGCTGCTGAACGAGGTGAGGCAACCGGTGAGGCACGACATTTATGAATGCGCCGGGTTGGGGCCAGAAGGCGAGGCCCTGTTGACGGATACCGCCTGGATAGGTGATGAAAATGCAGACAATCTGGTGGTGGTCATCGCCGCCACGCACGGCGTGGAAGGCTTTGCCGGCAGCGCGATACAGCTTGATTTGCTGCAGGGTTTAATCAAGCGCCAGCTCGATATCCCAAACGATACGGCAATATTGCTGATCCACGCGCTAACACCCTGGGGCTACGCCTGGTCGCGGCGTTGCGACGGCGACGGCGTGGATTTGAACCGCAATGCGGTTGATTTTTCTCAGCCTTTGCCGGACAACCCGGATTACGACCATTTGCGGGATTGGTTTTTTGTGGTGGATGCGGCGCAAAGACAACAGGCCTTTGCCGACTTTAGCCGGCAATACGGTCGAGTCGCGCTGGAAAAAGCGATCAGCGGCGGCCAATACCGCGATCCAAGCGGGCCATTTTACGGTGGCCGGGTGCGGGCACATGGCAGACGGGTCTGCGAAGATTTAATTCAAGGTCACAATCTGGCGCAGCGTCGTGTGGCGGTAGTGGATTTGCATACCGGCCTGGGGTCTTACGGCTACGGGGAGATCATCTGCGATCATCAGCCTGACAGCGCCGGTGCGGCGGTCGCACAGGGCTGGTATGGCGATTCGGTGACTCTGCCGCTGGCGGGCACTTCCAGCTCGGTGCCTAAGCTGGGTTTGTTGGATTACCTGTGGCACGCCAACATGAATTCGCAAAGTTGTTATGTGACGCTGGAGTTTGGCACTTACAGCACAGACCACTTGTTTGAAGTGCTGTTGCGTGATCATCAGCTGTGGGCGGCTGAGGACAATCAAGATCAGCGTTTTGCACACAGCATGGTGATGCGCCATCATTTCTGTCCCAACGACAATGCCTGGCAGGAAATGGTGTTGTTTCGTGCTCGGCAAGTGCTGGGTCAGGCGCTACGCGGAGTGTCTGCGTGACTGCACTGCCCGCATTAGCCAGCGACCTAGTCGTGCGCCCGGCGCAAAGCGCCGATCTTGAGGGCTTGGTGGCCTTGGAAAATGCCAGCTTTGCCACCGATAAATTAAGTCGACGCAGTTTTCGGCATTGGTTGAGTTTCGATCATCGGGCGCTGCTGGTGGTCGAATGGGCCGGCTTGGTGGCGGGCTATATTTTGATTATCTATCACCCCGGCACGCGCTTGGCGCGGATTTATTCCCTGGCCGTTTCCCCGCAGCTACGTGGCTACGGTATCGCCAAGGCCCTAATGCTGGCCGGCGAGCAAGCGGCGCGCGACGATGGTCGTTTGTATTTGCGCTTGGAAGTCAGCGTAGACAATGCCCCGGCCATCCGCTTATATGAGACCTTGGGTTTTCAAAAGTTTGGTTTGTATCGCGACTATTACCAAGACCATAAAGATGCTTTGCG
This sequence comes from Proteobacteria bacterium ST_bin11, assembly GCA_002083615.1. GTDB lineage: Bacteria > Pseudomonadota > Gammaproteobacteria > Methylococcales > Methylomonadaceae > Methylomonas. The sequence continues at coordinate 137,730 of MSXO01000002.1, forward strand.
TTACCAAAAGCGCATTCGTCGGTACCGTGATACCCCGCAACATCGCTCGGTACATTGGCTGAGGCAAACCACGCCGTTTACCTGCGGGCCGGCGGCTCTAATGATGGCGATGCATGCCTTAAATAAAAGTTATTTGCCGTCGCGCGAACAGGAAATCGAATTGTGGCGCGAAGCTACGACTATATTTATGACCTCCGGACATGGCGGTTGCCATCCCATCGGGCTGGCCTTGGCGGCAAAGCGTCGGCAGTTTGCGGTGGAGGTGTGGATCAATCAAACCGGCGCTTTATTTATCGATAGCGTGCGTAGCGAGGATAAAAAGCAAATTGTCGAACTGGTGGATACCTGTTTCAGGCGCGAAGCGGCCGAGCAGGGCGTGGCGATACACTACGCCAATGTCACTCAGAACGATTTGATCGCCGCCTTCGAGGCCGGGGCGATCCCGTTAATCCTGATCAGTACCTTTTCAATGGATCGCAAAAAAGCCCCGCATTGGGTAGTGATGAGCGGTTTTGATAAGGATTGTCTGTATATGCACGATTCCGATCCGGATGAAGGTCGGCAGAGCGAGTTGGATTGTCAGTTTATTCCCATCGCCAGAGAGGATTTCGATCGCATGTCCTGTTTTGGCAAGTCGCGGTTGCGCACCGCGGTGATTGTCTGGCCTAGCAGTAAATGAGAGCTTTTCGTTCTCAGGCAAGGGCGCAGACGTTACAATTGCAGTATTAACAACGAGTATTCACGAGATATAAGTCATGAACAACCCTAGTCACGATGACGGCAGCAAGAAAGTTAAAAATATCGCCGCGGTGCTGTTTCTGTTGGTGCTGACGTTTCTAGTCGGCGGCTCTTATCTGCACCAGCAACGGTTGGAAGCAGAACAAGTTGCTGCAACTGATAGCGAGCAACCTTAACGCCCAGGTCGCGTTTTTCGGTCACATCTCGCTGCACCGAAATTGACATCGCCCTGCAACAACAGTACCTTAGCCGGCTTTGTTTAGAAGCCGTCTTCAAAATCAGAATTTCAAGAGTCATTAATGGAAGAATTTCACCGTATTAGTCGTCTGCCGCCGTATGTTTTTAATATTGTTAACGAGCTGAAAGCCAAAGCCCGAGCGGAGGGCGAAGACGTCATCGATTTTGGCATGGGTAATCCGGATCAACCGACACCCAAGCACATTCTCGACAAGATGGTGGAAGTGGCACAACGCGATGACACGCATCGTTACTCTGTTTCTAAAGGTATTCCCCGTTTACGCAAAGCCATTTGCGGTTGGTACAAACGCCGTTTTGATGTCGACTTAGACTTTAATACCGAAGCCATCGTCACCATAGGCTCCAAAGAAGGTTTGTCGCATCTGGCCTTAGCCACGCTGGGCCCCGGCGATGTGGTGCTGGTGCCTAATCCCGCTTACCCGATTCATCCATATGGCGTGGTGATCGCTGGTGCCGACATTCGCCATGTGCCGTTGACACCGGGCGTTGATTTCTTTGAAGAGCTGCAAAAAGGCATTGCCGAATGCTGGCCCAAGCCGAAGATGTTGATTTTAAACTTTCCGGGCAATCCGACCTGCCAATGTGTAGAGCTGGATTTCTTCGAGAAAGTGGTGGCGATTTGTAAGGAACATAATATCTGGATCGTCCACGACATCGCGTATGCGGACATCGTGTTTGATGGTTATGTGGCCCCCTCGATTCTGCAGGTGCCGGGTGCTAAGGACATCGCAGTGGAGTTTTTCTCCTTATCCAAAAGTTACAACATGCCGGGCTGGCGGGTTGGGTTCATGTGTGGCAACCCAACCTTGGTAGCTGCATTAACGCGGATCAAATCCTACATGGATTACGGTACATTTACGCCTATTCAAGTCGCGGCGATTACTGCTCTTGAAGGCCCGCAGGATTGTGTGAAGGAAATCTGCGATATGTACAAAGCCCGCCGCGATGTATTGTGCGACGGCTTGAATGCCATGGGCTGGCATGTTGAGAAACCCAAAGCCACCATGTTCGTCTGGGCCAAGATTCCTGAAGCCTATCGACAAATGGGTTCGATAGAATTTGCCAAGAAACTGATTATCGATGCCAAGGTGGCTATATCGCCAGGCATTGGGTTTGGTCAACACGGCGACGATCATATCCGCTTTAGTTTGATCGAAAACGAGCATAGAACCCGGCAGGCCTTGCGCAGCATCCGCAATATGCTGAAAAAAGACAACGTAGTATAATCGCCGTCCTTTTTGGGTATCACGCTAGGAGTCAGGTTTGAAGCCGGTAACAGTTGGGGTTTTGGGGTTAGGAACTGTCGGTGGTGGCACCGTCAACGTACTTAAACGGAATGCGGAGGAAATTGCGCGCCGGGCCGGTCGTGAAATTCTCGTTACCCGTGCCTCTGCGCGCGATCTGAACCGGACGCGGATTTGTGCGACCGATGGCATCAGCTTAACAGTCGATCCATTCGAGATCGTCAACGATCCGGACATTGATGTGGTCGTCGAGTTGATCGGCGGTTACGAATTGGCCAAACAACTGGTGTTAACCGCGATTGCCAATGGCAAACACGTGGTCACCGCCAACAAAGCCCTGATCGCCTTGCACGGCAATGAAATCTTTGCCGAAGCCAGCAAAAAAGGCGTGATGGTCTTGTTTGAAGCGGCGGTAGCCGGCGGCATACCCATCATTAAAGCTATCCGCGAGGGCCTGGCCGGTAACCGTATCAAATGGCTGGCCGGCATCATCAACGGCACCGGCAATTTCATCCTCACGGAAATGCGCGACAAGGGCCGCGATTTTGCTGAGGTATTGGCTGAAGCGCAGGCTTTGGGTTACGCGGAAGCGGATCCAACGTTTGACGTGGAAGGCATTGATGCTGGGCACAAGTTGACTATTTTGGCGTCGATTGCCTTTGGCATCCCCTTGCAGTTCGAGAAAGTCTTCACTGAAGGTATCACCAAAATTACCCGTTTGGACGTGGAATACGCCGAAGCGCTGGGTTACCGAATTAAAAATCTGGGTATCGCCCGCAAAACCGAAGACGGCATCGAGTTGCGCGTGCATCCGACCCTGATTCCCAAACGTCGTCTGATTGCCAATGTCGATGGGGTGATGAATGCGGTATTGGTCTGCGGCGATGCGGTCGGACCCACCTTATATTACGGCGCCGGCGCCGGCGCGGAGCCGACTGCTTCCGCTGTAGTGGCCGACCTGGTCGATGTGGTCAGAGCGATGACCAGCGACCCGGAAAACCGGGTGCCGCATCTGGCGTTCCAGGCCGATGCTATCGCCGACATTCCGGTGTTGCCTGCCGAGCAAATTAAAACCGCTTACTATCTGCGTCTGACCGCTGAAGACAAGCCCGGTGTGTTGGCGGATGTAACGCGAATTTTAGCTGCGCACAATATCAGCATAGAAGCCTTGATTCAAAAGGAACCGCCGCAAGGCGAGACTTCAGTGCCGATCATCATGTTGACGCAACTAACCTTAGAAAAAGAAATGAACGCCGCGATTGCGGCCATCGAAGCGCTGACAACAGTCAGCGGTCAGGTGGCGCGGATTCGCTTGGAAACTTTAGGATAAATAATGGCCACCCCAACTCGCTACACAGGTATTATCGAACGCTATCGCGACCGCTTGCCGGTCTCAGCCGACACCCGCTTGATCAGTCTTTGCGAGGGCAATACCCCGCTGATTCAACTGCAAAACATCCCGCGTTTGATCGGCAAAGATGTCGATATCTATGTGAAATTCGAAGGTTTGAATCCGACCGGTTCGTTTAAAGATCGCGGCATGACCATGGCCGTGACCAAAGCGGTGGAAGAGGGCAGTCAAGCCATCATTTGTGCATCTACCGGCAATACCTCGGCTGCGGCAGCTGCTTATGCGGTGCGCGCCGGTATCAAAGCGTTTGTACTGATTCCGGATGGCAAGATCGCGCTGGGCAAATTGGCGCAGACTTTGATGTATGGCGCGCAAATTATTCAGATCAATGGCAATTTCGATGCCGGGATGGAGATTGTGAAGAAAATTTCCGATCATGCGCCGGTCACTATCGTTAATTCCATTAATCCCTATCGGATCGACGGCCAAAAAACCGCCGCGTTTGAAATTGTCGATGCTTTGGGCGACGCTCCGGATTTTCACTGCTTGCCCGTTGGCAATGCCGGTAACATCACCGCCTATTGGAAAGGGTATAAAGAATATTCGACCGACACCGCTACCCACAAAGCCGTGACTAAAAAACGACCGGTCATGTGCGGTTATCAAGCCGCCGGCGCGGCGCCGTTTATCGCCAGAGCGATGGTGGATAACCCGGAAACCGTGGCTACGGCAATTCGTATCGGTCATCCGCAATCCTGGGATGGTGCATGGACCGCACAAAAACAATCCGGCGGTTGGTTCGAGTCGTTCGCCGATGCGCAAATTCTCGCCGCGCAAAAAATGCTGTCTTCTTACGAGGGCATATTCTGTGAGCCGGCTTCAGCGGCATCTTTGGCCGGTGCTTTGCATGACATCGCCAACGGCAATATCCCGGAAGGCAGCAAGATCGTTTGTACTTTGACCGGTAACGGTATCAAAGATCCTGATATTGCTATCAGCCAATGCAAAGACGCGGCTCCGGTGACGATAGACGCCACGCTGGATGCCGTGAAAAAAGCTATTTTGGATTCGATGTGAGTCTGACGATGAGCATCGAAAAGCCGGCATTTGCCGGCTTTTTTATTGTCTGATATGTATTTGCAAAGCGTTAAGAAAGTCATTCTGCCTCGACCGCTGCAGACTAAAAATCCGCACTTTGGCGAGATGGACCCCGTACTGCAACGCATATTCAGCAGTCGGGGCGTGCAGAGTGCCGAGGAGTTGGATCGCAGTCTGGCCAGTTTACCTTCACCCTGGTTACTGACCGGTATGAAGGAGATGGTCGAGCATTTGGTTCTGGCTATCAAACAACGGCAAAAAATTACTGTGGTGGCCGATTTTGATGCCGATGGCGCCACCAGTTGTGCATTGGCCTTGAAGGGTTTGAGCTTATTGGGTGCCGGCGCGGTGGATTTTGTGGTGCCCAATCGCTTTGAATACGGTTACGGTTTGACCCCGGAAATCGTCGAATTGGTAAAACGACAAACGCCCGACATTATCGTGACTGTGGATAATGGTGTTTCCAGCATAGAGGGTGTCAAAGCTGCCAAGGCTGCTGGCATTAAAGTATTGATTACCGATCATCATTTACCGGGTCTGGAATTGCCGGCTGCCGATGCGATGGTGAATCCCAATTTGCCCGACGATAAATTTCCTAGCCGGCATATCGCCGGTGTCGGGGTGATGTTTTACATTTTAATGGCCTTGCGGATTCGCTTGCGCGAATTGCATTGGTTTGAAAAAGCCGGCATCACCGAGCCGAACCTGGCGGGGTTGCTGGATTATGTGGCCTTGGGTACGGTCGCAGATGTGGTGGCCTTGGATCAGGTCAACCGGATCTTGGTGCATCAAGGCTTGCTTAGAATTCGCTCCGGGCAATGTCAGCCGGGTATCAAGGCTTTGGCCGAAGTCGCCGGCAAGCAATTGTCCGGGATACATGCCAGCGATTTGGGGTTTTCGATTGCGCCGCGTTTGAACGCAGCTGGACGGATGGACGATATGTCCCTAGGGATTCAGTGTTTGCTGACCGACGATGCGGGGCTGGCGCATGATATAGCCGAACAATTGCACGCTTTGAATCAAGACAGAAAAGAAGTCGAAGGGCAGATGAAGACCGAGGCCATGGCTTTACTTTCCGAAATGAAAGCCCTCGACGAAAAACACGTGCCGGCAGGGGTGTGTCTGTACGACGGCAATTGGCATCAAGGCGTGATTGGTATCCTGGCGTCACGAATAAAAGACCGCTTACATAGGCCGGTAATTGCCTTTGCACCCTCAGACAACGGCGATATCAAGGGTTCGGCTCGCTCCATCAATGGTGTGCATATTCGTGACGTGCTGAGCGAGATTGCGGCCAAGCATCCGCAGATTTTAAGCAAATTCGGCGGCCACGCGATGGCAGCGGGTCTGACGATCAAATTGCATGACTATCCGCATTTCGCCTTGGCCTTTGCCGAGACGGTAGCGGCGAGGCTGGAGTTGGTGGATCTGGAACTGAAGGTCTATTCCGACGGTGAGTTGGACGATCAGCACATGACCTTAGCCTTCGCGGAAGATCTCCAGCAGGCGGCGGTGTGGGGGCAAACCTTCCCCGAGCCGGTTTTCAACGGCGTATTCGATGTGATCCAATGCCGGATCGTCGGTCAGCAGCATTTAAAGTTTGTATTGCGTTTGCCGTTTAGCGGCCAGTTGCTGGATGCGATTGCTTTTTTTGCCGATCACCCCGAGCAATGGCTGGGTTGCCGGAAAATCAATGCGGCTTATAAACTTGACATTAACGAATTTCGCGGGCAACGCAGTCTGCAACTGTTGTTGCATTATCTGGAGAAATGGGAGTAGCAGCCTATGTCTGAGAGATTGTTACGCTGGATAGATGAGCATACGCTGGCTTTGCTGCTGGCGATTATGCTGTTGCGCGGCGGCTTTTTGCTGATCAACGGCTTTGATTTGATCGGTGATGAAAGCTATTACTGGGATTGGTCGCGGCAACCCGATTGGTGCTATTACAGCAAGCCGCCGATGATAGCCTGGTTGATCGGCGCCTTTACCTGGCTGTTGGGCGATTACACGTTTACCGTGCGCTTGCCGGCGCTGCTTTTGGGTACGGTATTTCTGTGGTTTTTTCACGCGACGGCAAAGGCGTTTTATGGCGCGCGCGGTGGCGCTTTGGCGCTGTTGCTGGTGTTGGCAACGCCGATCAATGTGTTGGCCAACTTTCTGATGACCATTGATGCGCCGCTGTATTGTTTCTGGATGATCAGCGTCTATTACTTAAGGCGGGCGCTGTTCGATCAGCAAGCGCGAGCCTGGTTATGGGCGGGATTGGCCAGTGCCGCCGCCTTGCTCAGCAAGCAAGCGGCGCTGATCTTGCCGTTGATGTTGCTGATTTTTTTGGCATTGGATAACCAGCGCCGCGGCTACCTTAAAAAAGAATTTTGGCTGTATTGTCTGCCCATTTTGGTCGCTGCCGTACCTATTTTATGGTGGAACCAACAACACGATTGGGTGATGTTCGGGCACAGCAAAGGTCATTTCGGTAACCACGAACCGGTAGGCGCGCTTAAACATTTGCAATGGGCCAGAGATTTTTTGCTTTATCAGCTGTTATTGGTCTCGCCGGTGCTGTTTTTCTTGGTAGTGATCAGTAGTGCGCAAGCCGCGATTAACTTTAAACGTCTATCTGCCGAACAACGGTTTTTGTTACTGATGGGGCCTGCTTTATTGCTGGGCGTGTTGCTGCTCAGCGTTTTGCAAAAAGCCCAGGGCAATTGGCCGATGCCGTTTTATTTTACCGGCTTGATTGTATTAGCGGGCAATTGGCTGGCTGGGGCCTGGAAAAGGACCTTGAAATACGGCATCGCGCTGGGTTATGCGATGGTATTGCTGACCTATTTGTTACCGATCGAGTTACAGATCTTAAAGCTGCAAAATACGGCTTTTGATCCCACCAAGCGTTTTAACAGTTGGCAGGAGTTGGCAATCAATGTGCATTTTGAGCGCTTGATCAGTTTGCCCAATCTGGGTAACACCTTTGTGGTAGCCTTGGGACATCGTTATCTGGCGAGTGAGTTGGCGTTTTATTTGCCCGATCATCCTCAGATTTATCGCTACGAACCCAGCGGTTTAGTGACATCGCAATACGAGGTCTGGCCGGGTCCGAAAGCCTATATCGGCAAAAACGGCTTTGTGATTGGTGAAACCCCGGAGGAAAATGTGCCGGCTGAACTTAAAGCGGCATTCCAAAGTTTTAGATTTTTGGCGCAAATTCCCAATCCCGCCAAGCCTGGCTCACCGTATTACCTCTATTTAGGTGAAAACCTGAAGTTTTGGCCGGAAACTGTCCGGCAAACATTCGATAAGGAAGGCTATGCCCCATCGGAAAATTAGACGCGCACGCAACGAACTATTGCTCGTGTTGCTATTGGCGGCACTGACCACGCTATTGTTTTCGCTGACAGATCTGGATTTGCGCTTGGCGGCCTTGTTTTATCATCCGGAAAATCCAAGCGATGTCTGGCCGACTCAGCATTGGTGGCCCTGGAAGCTGCTGTACGACTATGCTTTTCCGTTCACCTTGTGGTCAGGTGTGCTCGCGTTGGCAGTTTATGTCCTGAGTCATTTTCATGCCTACACGCAACGTTTTCGTAGGAAGGCCTTATATATTGTGCTGGTCATTGCTTTAGGTCCGGGCTTGGTGGTCAATCTTATTGTTAAAGATCATTGGGGAAGCCCCCGGCCTGTGCATGTTAGCCAGTTCGGTGGCGAGCATCAGTATGTACCACCTGCTAAATTCGGTCACACCGCTGATAAATCCTTCGTTTGCGGCCATTGCTCGGTGGGCTATACGTTTTTTGTATTGTATTTTCTGTCGCAAAACCACAAAGCCATTTATTTTCTGCTGACGCTGGTGTTAGCTTGGACCTTGGGCTTTACCAGGATGACTTCGGGCGGTCATTTTGCGTCGGATATTTTATGGTCGGGATACCTGGTGTTTTTGGTGGCATATGCTCTTTACTACGGTTGGTATATTCGCATCAAACCGGACATGAATGCCGAGCAATGACGGCGGCAATCAAGATTTGGGTGGATGCGGACGCCTGTCCCAATTTAATCAAAACCGTATTGTTCCGCGTCGCCCAAAAAAGACAGCTGGAGTTATTGCTGATCGCCAATCAAACCATCGCCGCGCCGCCTTCCAGATACATTAAATCCATTCGCGTCAGCGGCGGTTTCGATGTGGCTGATGAGTATATCGTCGAGCATCTGCAGGCGGGTGATGTAGCGATTACTGGCGATATTCCGCTGGCCGCAAAAATCATTGCCAAACAGGGATTTGTCATTAACCCGCGCGGCGAAGCTTACACTGCGGAGAATATCGGCGAGAAACTGGCGATGCGCGATTTCATGGAAGGCTTGCGCGATAACGGTTTGGCGTCCGGCGGCGCGGCGGCCATGGCTGCCAAAGATGTGCAAAACTTCGCGAATGCGTTGGATAGATTTCTAGCGGCCCGGCAAATATAACAGGCTGAGTTTTCAGGGTTAGCTTGATATAATGCCCCAGTTTTATATACCTAAACACGAGAGATTTGCATGATTCAAGGTAGTATCGTTGCGCTGGTCACCCCGATGATGGAAGACGGTGCCGTGGATGAAGTCAGTCTGAAAAATCTGATCGAATTCCATATTGAGCAGGGGACGGATGCACTGGTCGCGGTCGGCACCACTGGCGAATCTGCCACTCTCGACGAAGACGAACATTGCGCGGTCATCAAGTTTATCGTCGATTGCGTGGCGGGCCGGATACCGGTGATTGCCGGCACCGGGGCCAATTGCACCCGTGAGGCGATTCGTTTGACGCAAAAAGCCAAGCATGCCGGGGCCGATGCGTGTTTATTGGTTACCCCTTATTACAACAAACCGACGCAGGAAGGTTTGTATTTGCACTACAAAGCGATTGCCGAAGCGGTCGATATTCCGCAAATCCTTTACAACGTGCCGGGACGCACCGCCTGCGACCTGTTGCCGGAAACGGTGGGCCGTTTGGCGAAAATCGCCAATATCGTCGGGGTAAAGGAAGCGACGGGGAAATTGGAAAGGGTTAAACAAATCAGGGATTTAACTGGAGACGATTTCGCGCTGTATACCGGCGACGACGCCACCAGTTGTGAGTTTTGTTTGTTGGGTGGTAACGGCAGCATCACCGTGACCGGCAATGTGGCACCTAAACTGGTGCATGAAATGCTGGTGGCGGCCATGTCTGGGGATCGAAGCACTGCTGAAGCCATAGACGCCAAATTGACCGGTTTACATAGCAACTTGTTTGTCCAATCCAATCCTATCCCGGTGAAATGGGCGGTTGCGGAGATGGGCTTGATGGGTAAAGGTATTCGTTTGCCTTTGACTTGGCTAACCGAGGACTGTTTCGCTATCGTGCGCACCGCGATGCATCAAGCCGGCGTGTTATAACCATGAACACTCGCCTGTATGTTCGTTTGACGCTGGTTTCAGCGATGTTGCTTAATGCTTCTTGCAGTACCATCAAGAGCTGGTTCCCGGACAAGGAAAGAGATTATCAATTTACCACCGAAATTCCCGAGTTGGTGGTTCCTGACGACTTGAAAACTAAAACCTTGGCGACGCGTCCAGTCAATAATACGCCCGAACTCGCGCCGACTCCGCAAGAGCCCGTGAAACCCGCGGCTGTCAATACGAAAGCATCGAGTAAGCCTGAGAAAACCGAACTGAAAGAGACTACGGGCGCTAGCAGTGCCGCGCGTAGCCCGCAAACCACAGGCAGCAGTGGTGTCAGCAGTTTGCAAATCGATCAATCCGTCGGCCAAGCCTGGTGGATAGTCGGTAAAGCCTTAAGCCGCCAAAAGTTGGAAGTGGTGGAGCGGAATATGGATAAGGGCTATTTCTTCGTAAAGTACGATCCAAACGCGGTTAAACCGGAAGACGGTTCCATTTTTGACGAGATCAATTTTTTATTCGGTGACGATCCCAGTAAAGAGCAAGAGTATCGGGTCAGCCTGCATCAGCTCGAGGAACTGCTTACCGAGGTGACCGTTCAAGATGAGGAAGGCATAACCCTTTCAAATGCGGCTGCCACTTCTTTGCTGAGATTGATAACTGAAGGCATCAATCAGGATATACCCAACAGTCGTCCGGAAAAGTCGAGTGGCCCAACCGACAGCACAGCGGCACCATAGCATCACGTAAAAAATCTAGCGGGTTTGGGGTTTGCCGTGTTTTACGTCAAGAAGCCCCCGCATTTATCTTTTTTAGCTCTAAAAATCGACTCAAACATAGCCCATGTTGACCATATCCGGAACCTCCGCGCTTTCCCTGTTTCGCATCGAAAAACTGTTGGCCGAACTACAAGCCATTGCCGGCAGCATCAGTGCCGTCAGTGCCCGGTTTCAGCATTTCGTCCAAATCGATGGTGAGTTGCCTCCCGAGCAATTGACCATGCTGGAGCGCTTGCTCGATTATGGCTATAGCCATGAAAATCTCGAACATTCCTTGCATGTCGAAGCGAGTGACGATTCGCCGACAGCGCCGGTATCGGTATCGCTATGGGTAGTGCCGCGTTTGGGCACTATCTCGCCTTGGTCGAGTAAAGCCTCGGAAATAGCGCAGCGTTGCGGTCTGTCGTCGGTAAAACGGCTCGAACGGGGGATAGAATATCGCTTTACCAGTACCGACATCTTGAGCGATACCGTCAAACACCAGCTGGCGGCTTTATTGCATGACAGGATGACGCAACAAGTGGTTTACGCGCAAGCCGAACTTGATTTGTTTGTGGAGCATGAGCCTAAGCCGCTACAAACCGTGGCGATCATTGAGCAGGGCAGGGACGCGTTAGTTAAAGCCAACACCGAGTTAGGCATGGCCTTGTCTGCCGACGAGATTGATTATTTGACCGAGAGCTTTATCGGTTTAGGACGTAATCCTACCGATGTCGAATTGATGATGTTCGCTCAGGCTAACTCGGAGCATTGTCGGCACAAAATCTTCAACGCCAGTTGGACAATAGATGGCGAAGAGCAGGCTGAGTCGTTGTTCGCCATGATTCGCAACACGCATACTCTAAATCCGCAAGGTGTGTTGTCCGCTTATAGCGACAACTCTTCGGTTTTGGAGGGCCCGACTGCGCAAGTGTTTATCCGCGATGCCATTACGCGCAGTTACTCCTATATCGAAGAACCTGCGCACCTCCTGATGAAGGTGGAAACCCACAATCATCCGACGGCGATTTCGCCGCACCCCGGCGCAGCGACCGGTTCCGGCGGTGAGATTCGCGACGAAGGCGCCACTGGTCGCGGCTCGGCGACTAAAGCTGGACTGACCGGCTTCAGCGTATCGCATTTAAAAATCCCCGGTTTTTCGCAGCCTTGGGAAGCTGAGAATGGCAAACCCGAACGTATCGTTTCGGCGTTGGACATTATGCTGGAAGGCCCGATTGGTGGGGCAGCGTTCAATAACGAATTTGGTAGACCCAATATTGCCGGTTATTTCCGCAGCTTTGAACAGCCATCTGAAACCGGTGAACCTCGGCAATATCGCGGTTACCACAAACCTATCATGATTGCCGGCGGTATGGGCAATATTCGCCCAATGTTAGTCGATAAGCAGCCGATTCCCGCTGGTTCCTTGATCATCATCCTGGGCGGTCCGGCAATGTTGATCGGTCTTGGCGGCGGCGCGGCGTCCTCGCAAATCTCCGGCGAAAGTGCCGCAGAGCTTGATTTTGCCTCGGTGCAACGTGAAAATCCGGAAATGGAGCGCCGCTGCCAGGAAGTGATCAATCACTGCAATTCCCTGGGCGAGAACACCCCCATTGTCTCGATTCACGACATTGGCGCGGGCGGTTTATCCAATGCAGTGCCGGAAATCATCCACGACTGCGACCGTGGTGGCCGTTTTGAATTGCGCAAGGTGCAGAATGCCGATAAGGGCATGTCCCCAATGCAAATCTGGTGCAATGAAGCGCAAGAACGCTACGTGGTGGCGATCAAGCCGGAATCGCTGGAATTGTTCGAAGCGTTTTGTAAACGTGAGCATTGTCTGTATGCGCTTATCGGTCATGCCACCGACGAGGAACACTTGACCTTGAGCGACGAATGGTTGGGTGGTAGCCCCGTCGATTTACCTATGTCGGTGCTGTTTGGCAAACCGCCAAAAATGCACAGAGAAGTAAAGCGATTGCCCAAAAATTTGCCGGACTTGGCGCTGCAAAATGTCGAGCTTGCCGAAGCCGTCAAACGCGTATTGGCATTTCCTGCCGTAGCCGACAAGAGTTTTTTGATCCACATAGGCGACCGCTCGGTGACAGGTCTGGTGGCTCGCGACCAAATGGTCGGCCCTTGGCAGGTGCCGGTTGCGGATGTGGCTGTGACAGCGTCTGGATTTTACGCCCATACCGGCGAAGCGATGGCGATGGGCGAGCGTACGCCGCTGGCACTAATTGACGGCCCAGCATCCGGCCGTATGGCGATAGGCGAAGCTTTGACGAATCTCGCCGCAGCTCGTATTGGTAAACTGAACGACGTTAAATTATCCGCGAATTGGATGGCCGCCTGCGGTAGTCCGGGCGAAGACGCGGCGCTGTTCGACACCGTAAAGGCGGTGGGTATGGAACTGTGCCCGGCGTTGGGCATCGCGATTCCGGTTGGCAAGGATTCGCTGTCTATGAAAAGTGTCTGGAATGACAAAACCATGACTTCGCCGCTGTCGCTGATTATCACCGCTTTCTCGCCGGTGCAGGATGTCAGCAAGACCTTGACGCCCGAGCTGAAAAATCTTGACAGTGTATTGTTATTAATTGACCTGGGACGGGGTAAGAACCGCCTGGGCGGGTCTGTGCTGGCTCAAGTTTATAATCAGCTCGGCAATCAGGCTCCGGATCTGGATGACGCGGTTTTGTTCAGGCGTTTTTTCGATACCCTGCAAACCTTGAACGACCAAGGGCTAATTCTGGCCTATCACGATCGCTCCGACGGCGGTTTGCTGGCAACGGTGACCGAAATGCTGTTTGCTAGCCGTATTGGGATTGAATTAGATGTGTCCGAATTGGCCGGCGATCCGCTGGCGACCTTGTTCAACGAAGAATTAGGCGCAGTATTGCAAGTTAAAACGGCTAATTTGGATCATGTCGCACGAATACTGGATCAAGCCGGGCTGGATGAATTTGCCCATATTGTCGGTAAATTGGTTTCAGAGCAAACGCTGCGTATCCTTAGGAATGGCGAGGAAATCTTCAGCGCGGAGCGGGCGGAACTGCAACAAACCTGGTCAGAGGTCAGCTACAGGATGCAAGCGTTGCGCGACAATCCCGATTGCGCGCGCCAACAGTTCCAAAAAATTAAAGACAATAGTGATCCGGGCTTGTCTGCCCAGTTGACGTACGATATCAACGAGGACATCACTGCGAAATTCGCGGATAAGAGGCGACCAAGGGTGGCGATTTTGCGCGAGCAAGGCGTCAATGGTCATGTGGAAATGGCGGCGGCCTTTGATAGAGCCGGTTTTGCAGCGATTGATGTGCATATGACTGACATTATCAGTGGTCAGGTATCGCTGGCGGATTTTACCGGTCTGGTGGCTTGCGGCGGTTTTTCTTATGGTGACGTATTGGGCGCGGGCGGTGGTTGGGCTAAGTCTATTTTATTCAATCCAAAAGCCCGGAATGAGTTTGCCGCCTTTTTTGCGCGTACCGATACCTTTGGTCTCGGCGTTTGTAACGGTTGTCAGATGATGTCCGGTTTGAGAGAAATTATTCCGGGTGCGGCACATTGGCCGCAATTTAAACGCAATCTGTCCGAGCAATTTGAGGCGAGGGTAGCGCTGGTTAAGGTGCAGGCCTCGCCGTCGATTTTCTTCCAGGACATGGCAGGTTCGATACTGCCGGTCGTGGTGGCGCATGGTGAAGGCCGCGCCGATTTTGGCTCGCAGAGCCCGGTAGGTGTCAATGTTGCCGTAAGTTATGTCGATAACTATGGCAATGAAACCGAAGCCTTTCCGGCCAATCCAAACGGTTCGCCGCAGGGGATTACCGGTCTTACCACCGCCGATGGCCGTTTTACCATCATGATGCCGCATCCAGAGCGTTGTTTTAGAGCGGTACAAAACTCTTGGCATCCTGGCGATTGGCAGGAAGATGGCGCGTGGTTGAGAATGTTCAGAAATGCACGGGTTTGGGTGGGATAAACTGATGACGCTACTTAATGTTGAGTGGCGATTCCCTAAGGTTTTTTACAAACAAATTTATTGGCTAGATTGGCCCTTACCGACGTTGCTGTGGTATTTAACTAGCGTTCTTTGTGCCTGGTACATTACTGCCGAGAAAAATAAGAATTTTTCCTATGGCCCTCTAGGAAGCAAGGCTGGATAATACAAGGTTTACAACGTATGCCCTGTCATGAGCCTTCGCTACCAGATTATTTGTCGCATCCTGCTGTCTTCGGTTTGTATCTTGGTATTAGGCGGGGCGATTGCGGTTTGGCGAGCGCGGCAGACGGTCGAGAAAGAGGTTGACGCCTCCACTCATTTGGCGTTGCAACTGATTACCATGGGGATTGCCGATACCCCGGTATTCCAACAAAGCGATGAGTTATCCCGCTTCAGCGCGTTGCGACAAACGCGGCATTTAAGCATCCAACTGCAAAAGCCGGATGGACAATTGATCCATTTCGCCGGCCAAGATCAACCCAGCAATCCTGAAGACATGCCGCCGAGCTGGTTTATCAGCTTGGTTAAGGGCGATTATCCGAAGGTCGAGCACCAACTGAATATGCAGGACGGTAAGCTGTTGACCCTGATTATTCAGGCTCAGCCGCTTGACGAAATCACTGAAGTCTGGCAGGAAAGTCTGGCGTTTTTTGCGTCGATCTCCTTAATGACGATGTTAACCTTCCTGGCGGTTAATCTGGTATTTAATAAGTCTTTGAAGTCTATTGCGGTAATAGTTGACGCCTTGCATCTGATTGAAACCGGCCAATATCGGCAACAATTGCCGCCATTTTCCACACAGGAATTCGATGATATCGCTAAGGCGATTAATCACATGACGGTGGAGTTGGAGAAAGCCCGTCAGGAAAACCGGGCTTTAACGCAGCATTCATTGGCGATCCAGGAGGAAGAGCGACAACGTTTGTCACAGGAATTGCACGACGAGTTCGGCCAATCCCTCACTGCGATAAAAGTGATGGCAGTGACTGCGACGCATCGTAAAGCCGACGCCGCGAAAATAACCGCGACAATTGCGGAAATTTGCGATCATTTGATGACAGTAGTACGCTCTATGATGCAGCAACTGCATCCCTTGGTTCTCACCGAATTGGGATTGAAAGCTACCTTGGAGGAGATGGTCAACCATTGGTCGGAACGCAATGCTGATCTGCAACTGACGATTCGCTGTAGCGACGCGGTGGACGGTTTGGATAAAAATCTGACTATTCAGGTGTTTCGGGTGATTCAAGAGTGTTTAACCAATGTGGTCCGCCATGCGCACGCGCAGAGTGTGATCATTGACTTGGAAAAACTGGATTTTCCTCAAGCGTATTTACAACTTAAAGTGCAGGACGACGGGCGTGGCTGCGATTTACTGACTACCAGTCAAGGTTTTGGTTTGTTGGGCATAAAAGAACGGATCAAATCGCTGGACGGCGAACTGCAAGTGGTATCGCGGCCCGGCTCAGGTATGCTGGTGAATGCACGAATTCCTCTACTATGAATAACAAGATAAAAATTGTGCTGGTGGACGACCACCTGGTTGTGCGCGCTGGTTTTAAGATGCTATTGGCAGCCGGGGACAGCATCGAAGTAATCGGCGAGGCCGAGCGTGGCGAGCAGGCCATTCAACTTTACCTAGAATTACAGCCCGATATGTTGGTGATGGATTTGTCTATGCCGGGTATAGGTGGTTTGGAAACGATACGGCGAATTATTCAGCGCGACAGCCAGGCGAGAATTTTAGTGTTCAGCGTGCATCACGAACAAGTTTATGTCAGTCGAGCCCTGGCGGCGGGCGCGCAGGGCTACATCACCAAAAATAGCGCTCCCGGCATTCTCGCTGAAGCCATCGCAGCGATTATGTCGGGTGAACAGTATGTTGAGCGCGGTCTGGTCAAGGGCGGTAATGAGGAGCGGCAACACACCGGCTATCAAACAATAATCGCCGGTTTCTCAGCGCGGGAATTTGATGTATTTAGTCTGCTGGCGCAAGGCTTGACGGTACATAAAGTTGCCGATCAACTGTGTCTGGGCCACAAAACCGTCGCCAACTACGCCACGCAAATCAAGAAAAAGCTGCAAGTGGATACGACGACCGAATTAGCCCACATCGCGGTCAATCTGGGGATGACGGCGCGCTGATATTCGGTTTTTACTGTGCAGGGTTTTAAGGGAGGAGCTTAGGAGGCAATCGCTCATAAAACTGGCGTTGTCTGAACGATTGCTGGAAACAATCTTCTTTAATCCAGAAGGCCGTCTAGCTCAGATTTAGCGGAGAGGACCGCAGGGATTTTTTCCGTTAGCATTTGCTCCGTGAGTCCTAGCGACTCGGTTATTTGCTTGGGTAGCGATGTTAAAATCTGATTTTCATCCAAACCCTGATCTTGGTAATCGCTGATTGCGTGGGCGAGGAAAACAGCGCATGCCAACTTGCTTGGCGGCTCCGTAGCCAAAGGATCTGCCGATTGTTCGATGGTTTCGACTAATTCCTCGGCAAATTTCCAGCGCCGGCAAAGCTCAGCGCAGATCTCCGGGCTGGTATAGCCCAAGCGTCTTTTTTCAATTTCCAGTCTGGTGTTGCCGTTTTTTACATGCTGATCGATTTCGTTAGCTTCGCTGGGGCTTGCGATGTGAATCAATATGTTACCCAGATTACTGATCAGTCCGGCAGTGTAAGCAATATCAGCGGCTACCCCAGCTTGATCCGCAAACCATTTAGCATAACCTGCAGTGCGAAAACTATTACGCCAGCTTTGTTTGACATCGAAGTTTTCCAGTTGAGGTACCACACTGACTATCCCGGATGCCACCACCAATGTTTTCAGCTGGTTCATACCCAACATCGTGATGGCTTCGTCAATTGAACCAATTTTACGGGATAAACCAAAGTGTGCTGAGTTAACCAAACGTAGGATTTTTAAAACAATAACTTGTTCCTTTTCGACGTCTTTGGCTATCTGGAGCATATCAGCGTGGGGATTGTTCAGCTGATTTATGATGGATCTTACGACTTCGGGGACTTGCGGAATCTTGTGGATTTGGTCGAACAGTTGGTTCATTTTTGTTGGCATGTCTTGTTCCTTAACCTACGAAATTGTAATTATTCATGGTCAATTATAGTCAGCCTCGGCAAACAAACCTTATAAATTTAACCTCGGTTTGAGGCCCGGCTGCCCTTGAATGCTGGGCCGCCGAGCTAAGCCGCTAATGCGTTTTTCTAGGTCTTAAAGTTTCCAACCATGGAGCGCAACTGATTAGCCAGATCAAGTAACTCGTGGCAAGCGTCCGCGGTATTTTTTGCGCCAATCGAAGTTTCTTCGGATACACGGCTGATATTGCTGATATTGCGATTGATTTCCTCTGCAACTGCGGTTTGTTCCTCTGCTGCACTGGCTATCTGGTTATTCATATCGTTGATGGTGTCGATCCGTTCACTGATAGTCGTAATGGAGCCGCCGGCGGATGCGGCTTGTTCGACACTAGAGTTGGCGCGGCTTCTGCCGTTTTCCATTACTGCCACAGCCTGCTTGGCCCGGTCCTGCAAGCGTTCGATTGTTTTCTGGATTTCCAAAGTCGAATTTTGGGTGCGGCTAGCCAATGTTCTGACTTCGTCCGCTACTACTGCAAAACCTCGGCCTTGTTCACCAGCTCGCGCTGCTTCTATCGCCGCGTTCAATGCCAGCAAATTGGTTTGCTCGGCGATGCCTTGAATGACTCCCAACACCTCACCGATGCTGTTGCTATCGTTTTCCAGTTCGTGAATGACGTTGGCGGCGTTCTCGACTTCCGATGCCAAGCTGTTAATGCCATGCACAGCATCTTTCACGATATTTTTTCCAGAAGATGCTTCACGATCCGCTATCTCCGCAGCTTCCGATGCTCTGACAGCGTTTTTGGCAACTTCTTGCACGGTGGAAGTCATCTGCTTCATAGCATTAGCTACCAATGTGGTTTCATGCAGTTGCCGCTCTACGCCTGCCTGTGTCGAGTGGGTGATGTTGGCAAGCTTGTGGGAGGAGCTGGCCAGTTTTTCGCTGGTAGAGCTGATCTGATCGATGGTTTTGGCAATTTTTCGAACGAAGGTGTTAAAACTCGAGGCGATCCAGGCAAACTCAGACTTACCGCTGGCATCCAGACGGGCGCGAAGGTCGCCCTCGCCACTGCCGATGTCTTGTAGCTTCAACGCTAATGCAGTCAGCGGGCCAATGATGATTTTGCTCATTGTAAAGTAGCCGGTGAAGCCAATGATAATAAGCGTTATGCATAAAAAGCCGATAGCGTAAAAGGTATTACTCTTCAGCTCGGCGAGAGCCACGCTGAACGGGGTAACAATTTCGAATGCACCATGTAAGTCGCCGGCACGGCGATTTTCCATCGCATAACCCAACAAGTCCTGGCCCTTCTCATTGTTCCAAAGGCTTTGCGATGTTTTCGGATCGCCATGGCATATTTCGCATTGCTTAACGAGTTTTACAGGACGCAAATAGCGGACTTCCTGCCTTTCTTCGTCTACATAGCTGAAGTCTTGCGCGGAGGGATTACTTCTGAAAAACTCAAGAGCTTGACGTTCGATTTCATCCGCGGCGTTTCGAGGGTTTCTGGGGTTGAGCGAAGGTGCTTTGAAACGAAAACCGTGCTGCTTCGCTTCTAATTCTATGACGTCCCATGCATTAGCCGTCGGCACTGTGGCGATCACCAGTTCTCTGGCCTTTGAGCTGCCTTTTTGTTCCACTAGTTGCACCAGCTGCTCTGGGGTGTAGATACCTGATTCCCATTTTTTTACAACGTTATCGCGGATCGACTCTGACAGAATGAGTAACTGCCGTGAGGCTATGATTTCCCGGTCAATCAGTTTTTGCTTCTCTGCGCTCGAGTAAACAACCAAAATCGCCACGCCAACCAGCGCGAGTACCGACATGGTTATGGAAACCACTTTTACCCCCACAGAATGCCAGTTCATCATCAACATTCGAAACTCTCCTAAATACGCTTTAAATTTCTTGTTTTGACCGTCTTTCCAGTACTATCCTGAAGACATGCCAATCGAGTATAGCTCACAATTTAGCGTCTTCTGTTCGAAAAACTTTACAACTATGCGGAAAAACAAGGTTTTGTTTGCGTGCATGGGTATTATGCGAACTGATCTTGCCCAAAGTCGCAGACGCCAGCTAATAGAGTAATCTTTAACCCTGAGTAGTCTAGAGAAAACGACTGAACCACAGACCGAATCCAGAAAGTGCAATCGCTATACCCAGCAATTTAAAAAGCAGGCTCTAGAGCGAGCGAAACGAGTTGACGTTCCACCAAGTGGCTAAGTATCTAGGCGTTGCGCCGTCAATGTTGCATAGCCGGCAATCTAAAATACTGGCTGGGTACTTTTAAATTGTAAACAAAAACCGGATAGCTACCGATTTTGGCGCCAGTCGAAATCTGATTATCCAGGAGGCGTTGTACCGATCAAAAATTGACTAGGTAATCCACGTATCGTGCTGCGATTTTAGGCAGGAGCAAAACCTGGCTGCATTCCATGTCAATGTTGGACAAAGTTCGTCGTATTTTTCATCGCGACCAACTTACCATCAGTGAAATTCAGCGCCGGACAAGTCTGTCGTTCATTACGACAAAAGTCTGGCTCAAGGAGGCAATCCCGATCACTACAAGTATCGCAAAAGGCCGCAGGCCGCGAGCAAGCTAACCCCTTTCATTCCTATGTTATTAGATTGCGATTTGCAGGACTAGCACACATGATGATGTGCGTAAATGGTCATCAATTGCCACAAGCCACTACTAGCCGAGGAAACAAGTCGATCGTGATCGCCAGAAACAGCTAGTCATTTACAGTCGTTTTCTAGAACCAAATTGTTTAAAGCCAAGTTTCGACGAATTGGCCCTCGTTTCAAGGGCTTTTGATCTAAGGGATGCTGTCCTGTTATTCAGTCGCGTCGCCCGAGGTTGGCATGGCCCGTGCCTGTTTCGGTGTTAACACCAGTAAGTTCAGTAGCCTTGGCAGGTTATAAGTGGCTAAGCAAAACAAGGCTTGATCGACCACCGATATGGCGGGTTTTGCTTAGGCTTCATAAAGCCGAAGGCTTCTTCGACGATTGAGGCTTTGGGCGTGGCCTTTATTGTGGGCAAGTAAGGCCATCTAGCGCCTTGCCGGTCTTTTCCGTACGGCATGATGCTATTTGCAATGATTGTCTGGGGCTTTGGGAGTCTTCACCAGCCTTTTAAACACAGTATAAAAATTGTCTTTTGAAGTGTCCGGTATTATTAAACCATTCCATCGCGCCTAGTTAGGCGTCTGTGATATGCAGGTAAGCTCAGAGTTGAGTTCACGGTTTTTCAAATCACGAATTGAGGTCAAATAAAATTTGATTTTTTAAACTTCACTATACGACTAAGTATAAAATAAGGAAGGAAGCTTAAGAAAATATATTTCAAATCTTTTAAGCGCCAAATACCAGATTGAAAAATTTTGCGAAATAAGTGTTGAGCAGAAACTAAATCCCTTTTCCAATATGCGGAATAGGCCTGGGAAAAAATATATCCATCTACTAAGTCAGCTATTTTTTCTTTGGAGAGGTGAGAAATTAGTTTTGGGTTTTGTAATACGAAGTCTTTTCTAACTTGCCAAGCATCTAAAACTTGTCGCCATTTTATTGACGATATTTGCCCATGATTATGCCATCGATAAAAGGCCAAAACTTCGGGTACGATGGCAATATTCTGGGTGATGGCGGCGATGCGGATCCAGAAGTCATAGTCCATGGCGCTGAAACAGCGTAACGAAAATCCTTCGGCTTTGTCGACAATTGAGCGGCGGGTTAATGCTGCATGTATAGGCCACGGGCAACTAGAAAGAAATGATTGAAAAATATCACCTTTTTCATAGCTTGGTGGAATATAGGCTGGACCGTTTTCGCCGCCTTCTACTATATTTTGCCAGCCGCAATAAGTTAGATCCACTTTTTTGTCTAACAGGGCTTGCAGCAGTTTTTCGATGAAATCGGGAGCCCAGTAGTCGTCCGCGTCGAGAAATGCGATAAATTCTCCTTTGGAATTTTCTAAGCCAAGATTTCTAGCTGGGAATGGCCCACGGTTTTCTTGCTTTAAAACAACTAATTTTTGGTATTTTTCTTTGCATCTAGTTAGAGTCTCATAACTTTGGTCACTGGAACCATCATCAACAACAATCAACTCTATATTCGGATAACTCTGTTGAAATACGCTTTCAATTGCTATTTCAACGTAAGCCTGAGCATTATAACAAGGCATAATCACCGAGATGAGCGGCTTTTCCATTCCGTACTCCTGGATTATTTTAAATATTTAGATGCTTGCGGACATTGATCTAAAATACAGTAGGCCCAACGCTTATTTGGAATAATATTTCCATGCCTTAAATATCTGTTTTTCTTCCAGGAAGAAAAGTTATTCGAGTTGTTCAGCCAGCGCCAAATAGGAATAGTGAAACCAGTTTTGGGGCGTTTTATAATATAGTCGTCGAGTTTTGTCGATAATGAACGGGGCAATATTTCTTTTTTCACACCAATTTTTTGGTTTGCCGCCAACCCAATCAAAGAATTTAACAAAACATGATCAACCAAGGGGACGCGTATTTCCAAAGAATGGGCCATGCCTATCCAGTCGGTATCGCGTAATAGTTGATTGCGCATATATTTCTTCGATTCCAGCGCAACAATTTTTCCAAAGTCCGAGTCAATGTTACTGACGGATTCAAATTCAGCTATTTCGGATAGCCGATTAATGCCTTCACGCATCATATCGTTATCAATAAGATGTTTAATCTCCCAGGGCATGAATAAGCCTTTTTTAAGCTGATATGCCGATGCAATATTCCTGGTCATATTTAATATATCGGAATGATTCGGATTTAAATAACTAAAATTGGCAGCTACAAAAGAATGGATGTTAAAAAATAAATTATTTAGGAGTGGCGTTGAGTTATATGGAGCGGAGTGCTTGACAATTTCCGGAATCGTTTCAAAGGTGTCATAGCCGCCTAGCATTTCATCGCCGCCCAAACCCGATAAAACAACTTTTAAGCCTGCCTTTTTAGCGGCTTTGCTGACAAACCAAGTGTTAATGCCATCAATACTTGGCTGATCCATAGCATTTAAAAATGTAGATAACTCATTTTCCACCTCGTCCATGTGCGCCGTGACGATGTTATGTCTGACTCCCAAAATGCGTGCTATTTCGGTTGCCACGGGAACTTCGTCGAGCGAACGGCCAATAAATTCTTCAAAAGCTAGGGTTATAGCGGTAACGGGTTCACTAACAAGTTCTTGCGCTAGGCCTGTGATGGTTGCGGAATCCAGGCCAGCCGAAAGGAATGAACCAATAGGTACATCGGCTACCATATGGGCTTTAACAGAATCGCGAACACTCATCACACCTGCGGAGAGACTTTCTCCAATTGATGCGTTCCGTGAGTTTTCAATCGCAGTATTGATGATCGTGTTTATATTCCAGTATTGACGAATAGTTTGCTTGCCTGAGTCGTCAATTTCAAGAATATGGCCTGCATTTAATAAACTTATATTTTCATATATCGTAAACGATTCGGAGATGCTGCCCCAAAGTAGAAAGCTTACTATTCCGGCTGGATTTATTGTTGAATCGACGGCATTGCTGGCGATCAAGGATTTGGTCTGGGAAGCAAAGCGAAATATTCCATTGTGATGGGTGTAGTAAATCGGTTTGATGCCGTAAGGATCGCGAGCTATAACCAACTTTTTATTTTGATTGTCCCAAATTGCAAAGGCAAACATGCCGCGCAAATGGTTAACCATTTCGATACCGTGGTAACGATATAGTTGTAACAGTACTTCAGTATCGCTATGGCTTTTAAAAATGGCCCCTTTGGATTCTAAAGTTTTTCTTAATTCTTGATGGTTATATATCTCCCCGTTGAAGGTTATGGTTAATTGACCATCTACCGTGTGCATCGGTTGAGCGCCTAGCTCAGTCAGCTCTATAATAGCCAAGCGCCTATGGCCCAAACCAACCCGTTGGTCGGTGGAAATCCAGCTGCCGAATCCATCGGGCCCCCTGGAAACCATGGAATCTCGGGTGCGTTCGAGCTCAATTTGGTCGACAGGGGGAGATTGGTTGCCGTATGCGAATATCCCGTTAATGCCGCACATATCTAGCGATCCTTGCCGGCTGAGAACGCTGACAGTTCGTCGCGAATGGCTTCAAGATAACCGTGACCGTGCTTTTGATCGGGTTCTAAATAATTTCCTTCCGCCCACTCGTTCCAGGCTTTGATGAAGATGATGCGTTTTTCAGGTTCCTGATTTTCGATTAAGGATAACGCCCGGTGTAACAACAGGCGAAATAGTTCGGGAGTGGAGCCATGAAACACGAGGCCACGCTCGCCTGCTCGTGGAGTATTATCCCAATTGGGTAATACGGTTGGATAATCCGGGAATTCTGGTGCGGACTTTCGAATTAATTTATCGAGCATGTCTTCGTAATCATGAACCGTTAGCAAAGATTTTTTTCCGGATAAAAACTGTTTGATTTTAGAAGAAAAATATCTGACCGGCATATGTCCGTTCTTGGGGGGTAATGGTTGCAAAGTAGATGCATCCAGGCCAACGGTAAGCGGATTCCAATCAGGTCTGAGGCGATAATTGACACCCACTAGATGCAGTCCTTTAAGTCCCGCATCGGCAGCCAGTTTACGCCAGTATGCTATTACCTCGGCGAGTTCGGGAATATCGGTGGGGCTATAAATCAAAAATAAAGGCTTGCCGTCCACGGTTATATAGCGTTGGTCGGTAAAGGCTTTAAGTAACCACTCAAAATGCTCGCGATGATCGTCCATTCCCGGATAGGTTTGTTCAACTAGAGTGCGGTCTGCCACCCCTTGCCAAATATTGTTCCAGCTATGATTTGCCCAGCACAGACAAAAAGGAAAATCCGGCTCTCGGCTGGCGAGGATTTCATCGACAGGGCGTTCCAGCATCCGTCGCCCACCGCCAAACCAATAATGATAGTAACAGAAGCCTTCTATGCCGTATTCTTTAGCCAATTCCGCCTGAGCATGGCGCGACTCCGGTAGCCGCAAGTCGTAAAAACCCAGATCTGCAGGAATATGCGGCTGATAGTGACCAGGATACAAAGGTTTTGCTTTAGCTACATTTGTCCATTCTGTAAACCCCTTACCCCACCACTCGTCGTTTTCGGGAGTGGGGTGAAATTGGGGGAGATGAAAGGCGATAATCCGGGCATTATTGATCATAGGGGGGTACTGATGGTGAATTTTTCAAGTATTGAGTGCCAAGCCGCGACGATCTCTTGTTCTTCAAGTTCTGGAGAGTAGGTATCATGTATATAACTTGCGGCCCTCCGGCCTTTTTCAAGAATAGGCTCTGGATCTTGGTTGAATGAGTGAATGATGTCTTCGACGGTTTTAGCAAAACCAATTATATCGCCCTGTTCAATTGGATAGGAAAATTCGGGTTTGAAAAACTCTTTGCCTCCACCACCATGAAAACCAATTACTACGCACCCCGAAGCCATCGCTTCGGCTGCTGGCAGCCCAAAGCCCTCCGGGTAGCCGAAACTAAGAAACAACAAAGAGTCCTGATAAATTTGAGCAACTTCCGCTTGTGGTAAATTGATAAACGGCACGATATCAAAGTCCTTTAGTGCGCCGCGAAACTTGAGAATGTTTATCACCTGCATCGCGTCCGCTTGATTTTTTATTCGTGAGAAGCACAATTGCTTTTTTTTCGTAGCTTGAAATTTAAAGCGTTTCGGATCGAGGGACAGTCTGAATCGATATAAAGGGAGATCAGGGAAGGTGTGTTGGAGATACACTGCGCCGTCCTCTGAGTTAACCAAAGTAGCCAATGCGTCTTTATGGTGGTAAGGACTGATTAATCGATCTTTATTAAACGAGTAACCATTGAACGTCAGATAGCAATTTTGATTCAAAATCACTTTTTTGATGCCGCGCCCATAAGCTGCAGCTAAGTCAGGCCCATACATTTCTGGGACAACCAAAATATCTGAAGAGTCAATAAATGACCGTTCTCCCCCTTGAATTGGTAATTCCACAACCCTATTAGGGTCACTATGTCGCTTGAATTTTGCAAGCAATCGATCTAGAAAGTTATCACGCCAGTAGACTATAGGTGTCTGGTTTTCAAACCAGTTTACTCTGAAGTCTTTAATCTTATGCACAACAAAAGCGGGTATACCATTGCGATTCAAAACATCTACGTGTTGGTAGATAACGCGAACGCCGCCAACTGGTGTGGAGTGTTCCGGGCAAAGGTAATAAATGGTCACTTATTATTCTCGATAGATAAAGCGTATTGATATTTAACGGCGGTCTCTAGGGTTTGTTTATCTGAATTGTTGCGAGTACAACGGTTTAAAAAGTTTAGGGAACCTCTTGGTGACGCTTTTTTAATAAAAATAGGCTTAAGTTCTTGATTTAAGCTTCTGAAATTCGAGATAACGAATTAATCAGAGGTTCCTGCGACAAAAAATCTCTTTTTCTTAGCGTGTAAAAACCTTAAATTTTGTTATTTTTAAATCGCCACAGCAGATGTTTGTCCAATAAATCCTGGACTCGTTGTTTTAGACCTGGCCAACCGAAATAGCCAAAATCCTTTTGGGCTTTTCGCAATGCTGATAAATTTGCAATTTTATTCTGATTGCGTCGATCTAAAAAAACATTTTCATCTAAAATTGCTTTTAGTTCATCCATAAAGTCTGTGCGTTCGGCTGTCGCGTGATATGCCTTGGCATCTAGCACGGCTTGCGACCCAATTCGTTCTCTAAGGCTTTGATCGCTAGAGAGTTTTTTCATCCAGTCGACAGCCTCGTCTATATGCGGTTCCGCCCACACTGCTCGTTTGCCCAGTTGATCCGGCCCAGTGGCTGCCATGCCTGTATAAGGCACTAAGTCATATCCTACCAAGCACGAATTAGTATGTTTCATAAAAGACATATTGCCAGACCAGGCGGTGGCGATGACAGGTTTACCCAGAGCCATACATTCCAGCGGCCCTAAGCCCAGGCCTTCCGCGCGATGCATCGACACAAAAACGTCGCAACTAGCGTACAGACTTAAAACCTCTGAATACGACAGAGATTTTGCAATAAAGTGAACTCGCGGATTGCCTTCACAGCGGGTTTTTAGTTGTTCGACAAGCGCCATGGGATCAATATTCTTACTTTTGATTTCCGCATTGTTCAATTTAACAACCAGGTGCGGTAGATCATTAGCAGCGTCTCCCGGAAACGCTTTTAGAAATGCATCGACTGCGCCAAATGGGTTTTTCCGGGCTGGATCATGATGGGGATCGAAGCTTGATACGAATAACAAGCAGTTTTCTGGTAGGTCGAATTGCTTGCGGTTTGCCTTGATGTTCGATGGTAGGAATAACGGGTGCACGCAATCTAGGGTCATTACATCGGAAAGATTGGTATCGAAAACCTGTTTTACAAAATGAGACCCAGCCAATACTACATCAAATAGACGCAAGGCTTCGCAGTATCGTCTAGGAAGAATCGTTTCTTCGCACCAAATTAATCCGGCATTCAGTCGTTCAGTTGAAAAAATTCCAGGTGGAGGATTTAAGAACAGATCAGGTAATTGCCCCATCGACAAAAAAAATAAATTGATTGGATAGGGTAGCTCAGAGGCTTTTTTCACAAAGAGGGGCTCATATTCGTAGACGCGCGCATCCTGTGATCGTTTGTAATCGATATCGTAGATTGCAACCGGTATTTCATTGTTCAGAAACAGTTTTATGAAATGTCGCGCAGTGATGCCAAGGCTGACATTGCTGCTGACGTAGCCGATTACATTGATGCCGAAGGGTGGGGTCATTTTAATGAAATTGTTTAAATTGGTTTTATTAGTTGCGGAAACGCCAAAGCAAATGTGTTTCTGCTTGT
Source organism: Proteobacteria bacterium ST_bin11 (assembly GCA_002083615.1). Classification (GTDB taxonomy): domain Bacteria; phylum Pseudomonadota; class Gammaproteobacteria; order Methylococcales; family Methylomonadaceae; genus Methylomonas. Next base: position 165,540 of record MSXO01000002.1, read on the forward strand.
CGTCGTACAAAGCTTTTTAAACGTCTCCATAGCAACGTAGGCCAGGGTCTCGATGCTGCTTCCAATGCGCTAAACTGTTCAATAATCAGGTTTTTTACCACTGCTTCTGAAAAGTTTTTCTCCAAAAATTGACGACCCGCAGAGCCGATCCTTGAGTGAAGTAACGGGTCTCGAAGCAAACTGATGATGTGATTTGCTAAGTCCTGTGGGGTATTGCCAATCAGCACGTCTTTGCCGGGAGTCAAACCAAAACCTTCCAGGCCAATTGAGGTGGTCACTACGGGTAAGCCAAAGGATAATGCCTCACCGATTTTTCCTTTTACACCGCTACCATAACGTAAGGGGGCGATCGAAATATACGCTTTCACCAAGTAGGGTTTCATCTCTGGAACGCGGCCTAAAATTTCAATTGCACCACCGTTGAGATTTACAACCTCTTCTGGGTAGTCACCGCCGACGACTTTCAAACAGACTTGAGGAATTACTTTTAAAACTAAAGGTAGCACTTCCCTGGCGAAGTAAAGCACGGCGTCAACATTCGGGCCATAAGCACCCCAACCCACGAACAATAGAGACTTTCCATCCCTGGCTTCTGTTGGGGTAAAATCTCCCATCGGGTGAATATTTGGAATTATGCCAATTCGCTTATAGGGTAATTCGGGAATCAATAATTGGCGTTCTGGTTCGGAAACCACAAGAATAAAATCCGCTTCCCGGTACGCAGCGAGTTCTTCTTGTTTGACGTGCTCCGCATGATCGAAATCCCGTTGATCTTGAGTTAGTCTAGCTTTGGACTGATAGCGGCCGAATTGTACGTCCACCGAATCGATCACCAACCGAGCTGCAGGTGCCCAGTGTCGCACTGCGGCTATATTTTTTGGGGTAGCCGTAACGAATAAGATGAATATTACAGTATCGAAACTATCTGATTTTAATGCAGGAACTAGGCCGGTATCTGCAACTTTGACACCCTGATCAATTAAGTTTTGCCTATATAGCTCAACCGCTGCCTCCCCTAATTCTTGCGTCATATAAGGAACGTCCAATGGGCACAATGTAACTTGATGAGTTTGCGCCAGAATTTGCACCAACCTAGAAAAACGCAACTCGTAAGAAGATCGATCAAAGGCGGGATAGGAGTCTGAAACGATGAGGATTTTCATTAGTTTATATACTTAATATAGGTTCCATTTAGCATGGTTTGTGAAAAAGTTACTGTTTTATCCAAGGAGGTATGAATTCACTCCAGTATTGGTCTTCACTCTTAGCTAAGCGTTTTATAATCGGTCTAAGAAATTTAATTACAGGATTATTAATAATTGCTTGGTAGTTTTTTTCGTACCAACAATATTTATTTATTAACTGAGTTAATTGTTTTTCGACATGTTGTCTACCGCCATGCTGTGTGATCACCATTGCGCAATCTAACAGCATTAGCTTTTCAAATGCTGTTGTTTTAGCGTTGGGGTGGCTCAAGGCTTCTGAAAGAAGGTCATTAGTACTGATGAATTTAACACCCTTTTTAGCCATCCTTAGCCATAAATCGAGATCCAACGCTATGTGAATTGACTCATCAATGGGTCCCGAAAGTTCCCATGCTGATCGTGAATATGCACTTGAAGGTTGCAGGAAATTGCCACCAATCATCCAATCATACAAGCTCTCCAAGTTTATATTCTGACTGGGTTCTATGTAATAAACTTCGTTTCCAGCTAAGTCAACAATTCTTCCGGCACCAACTACCATGCCTGCTTCTGGATTTTGCCGAAATTTTTCGGCAAAATGCATAAGTGTTCCAGGCAAGTACCAATCATCAGAGTTTAGCCAAGTAAGAATTTCTCCTGAGGATTTAGACATGCCTTTATTTAGCGCATGGCTTTGACCTTGATCAGGTTCACTTACCCAATAAAATAAATGCTTTTCATGTTTTTTGATAACTTCAATGGTGTTATCGGCACTGCCCCCATCAATTATGATGAGTTCTAAGTTTGGATAGTTTTGTGACAAAACAGAGGTTATAGTTTTCTCAATAAATCTCCCTTGATTAAAAGAAGGAATTATTACGGATATTTTCGGCAAGTGACAAGATATAGAGGACATTAATTATTTATATGATAGAGAGTTAAGCTTTGGTCGCCTCTAAGTTAAGGTTTATAAGATAATCTTTGTTGTTTATCGTTAGTTTTTTCGAGGCCCAATCATCAAAATCATGGAATTCCACTTCAATAGGATTCCATTCAGAAACATGCTGAAAGCTATTATTTACGAATAGTCTTTCCAAGTATTTTTTGTTGTACACCTCATAATGAAAGTTCTCTGGGTACTCTTGTCCGCCCATCAATGCAGGAGAAATGTATTCAATTTTATGATCGTTATCTTTGTATATGGCTAAGATATAATCAAAATTAGGCACGGAAACTCTCAGTTTTCCGCTTGGCTTCAAAATTCTATGCATCTCTTTAAGCACCATCGAAATACTGTCTCTTGGCACATGTTCTAAGATGTGGCACATATAAACTAGATCAGCAGTATTAGACGGTATCATCCATAAGCGAAAAATGTTGCTTGTTACTATATGAATATGATCCTTTTTCCGCGCATCAATGTTAATAAATTCTGGCGAGTTTATATCGCCACAACCTATATGAAAAAGAGTCTTTCCATCTTTTGATTTAGGATACTTTCTTTCTCTGAGTCTCCATAGCAGTTCTATAATCGTGTTAGCTTGGTTGTAAAAAATATTACAATATTTATTTTTAAGTTTCTCTATTCGCCAATGCATTTAATTATCTCGTTTGTGTCAGATAAACTCCATTTTCCATTTAAACTAACAAATCCTTCTGACATGCTTTGTGTGCGTTCAATGTTTGAGCTTTTAACTTGAAAATTAAGCAAGCTTTCTTCATAAAAAATATTACGAGGGATCTTACCCCCTTCCACGCCAATCCGGACTGAAAAAACTCCGGGTAAAAATGGAAAAGAAGGAATACTTATTGCTAATGTGTACTCGCCGGGGGGTAGGGTTTTATCCTTAAATTGAGACTCAGTAATTTCTGTGGCGAGATAGAGGAAGTCAGTGGTATGGATTCCAAATCCAAAATTTGGGTGGTCAAGTACTTTATTTACTTTAAAGCGTAAGTTGAATGTGATGTCTTCATTTGTCCTAATGCTATCAACTTTATTTCCATTCTGATCAAGTATTTCAATGTTAACTAACTCGATTTCATCCGAATGTTCTTTGCGAGCAGTGCTAGATAAGTTGTGGCTTTGAACTTTAATTTTTTCATCGTTTTGAGTATAGAAAAGTCCGCAAACTTCTGCCGGGTTTCCGTCGGCAATAATTCTACCATGGTCCATCAAAATAACTCGTTTACAAATTCTTTCAATTTGTCGAATGTTATGACTAACTAATAAGACAGTCTTGCCTTGATGAATAATCATGTCTTCCATCTTATCGAAGCATTTTCTTTGAAATGCCAGATCACCAACCGCTAAAACTTCATCAATTATTAAAATGTCTGCATCAAGGCTAGTAGCAATAGAAAATCCAAGTTTAACTGTCATTCCTGAGCTGTAGCGCTTTACTGGTGTATCTATGAATTGCTCCAGTTCAGAAAAATCAATAATTTCATCCAGTTTCTGTTGAATTATTTTTTTAGGGATACCTAAGATTGAGCCATTTAAATAAATATTTTCTCGGCCGGTCAATTCAGGATTTACACCTGCTCCCACTTCAATTAATGGTGCAATACTGCCTCTTACTTTTACATAGCCTTTTGTTGGTTTACTGATATTGGCGAGGTGTTTCAGAAGTGTGCTCTTGCCCGCGCCATTGTGACCAATAATACCCACCACTTCACCTTCTTCAATATTAAAATTGACGTCATCCAGTGCTTTGAATCGTTCGCGATGCTGCATGGGTTGAAATGTCAAGCGCCTTAGACTATTAAGCGCAGTTTCTTTTAAACTGGTCAGATGCCCCAATTGGTATTCTTTAGTAAGATGATTGACTTCGATGATGGCCATAAAGTGGATTGAGATATTTTGATTTTGGCGAGATTGTGTTGGTTTACTAAATGACATCAGCAAACCAGCTTTCGGCGCGTTTAAAAAACCAATAACTAAAAGGCAGTATCGTTAGAGTTAGAGTTAATCCTGGGTATAACGCAATAAAATCAGGCTCCGTCCCTTTAATTAACGTCCGTTGAAATCCGTCGATTATTCCGACTAAAGGGTTAAGCGTATATAAGGTGTATAGTTTATCTGACCATTCTCCTGCGGCTTGTTCAAGCAGCAGTTTTTTTTGAACTAGACTTAACGGGTAAATAACTGGTGAACCATACATTAATAAAGATAGCGCAATGGGTATGGCCTGAGCAACATCCCGATAATACACATTCATTGCTGCACCAAAAAAACTAATGGTCAGAGCTACTATCATGGTGTAAAGAATGAATGCGGGTAACCACCAAGCAAAAATGCTAGGCACAACCTTATAATAAATCATCATTCCAGCTAGTATTGCAAAACTAATGGCTAATTCCACTAGCTTAGTTACCATGGCAGTCAATGGGAAAATTTCGCGCGGGAAGTAAATTTTCTTTATTAGTGCGGCATTAGATGTGACACTATTGACACCCTCAGAAACCGATTCCTGGAAGAAAACCCAAGGAATAAGCGCAGCAAAGGTTATCAGCGGATAGGGCAGGCCGTTGGTTTCTATTTCGATAAAACTTTTCATCATGGTAAAAACCAGCATTAACATAACGGGCTTCAATACTGCCCATAAAATGCCTAGATAAGCCTGTTTATAGCGTATAACAATATTTTTATAGGTTAATGCCGATATTAATTCGTGGTATAGATATAAGTTTTTTACAATTCCAATCATTCTATTTAGTTGAGTTAGTTAAGCGGTTGCAATTTGATGCTCACTTTTTTAACTTGGCTAAGCGTTTTAAAAGTGGCTTTGAGTCAGGTTTGTGTTCTAGGCCTTTTTTCAAAGTATCGATTGCTTCTTTGGTTTTATTTAACTTTAATTGCAAATCGCTAATTGCAACATAGGTCATCCACACTTTAGGATTCATCTCAATACTCTTTTGATATGATTCCAATGCGCTTTGATAATCCTCTAATGCTTCCTGTACTTTTCCCACGTCATAATACATTTTTGGGAGTAACACAAAGTTAGGATCTATTCCATGCTCAAAAGGATAGCTCATTTCGTTTAGAGCAGCCTTAAGCTTATAACCTCTTTCTTCCTTATCGCTCGTCTTAAAGGCTAAATTGTAGGTAAATAGTCCTGCGCAGTAGTGATGAATCCCGCCATTTCCTGCTAAGCGTTTTTCCCACTGCAGAGCTCGCGCTGTACCCTGATTACCTTTTTGATGCATTTCCTTGCAATATATTGGTAACCCTAAATAATCCAAGTCAGTTTTCGGGTAATCAGCTTGGGAATTTAGAGGTAGTAAAAAGCTAATGGCTACAAATATATTTAAAGTATTTTTTATATTAATTTTCATGGAAAAACAATATTCGAATAATTATTTTAAATAATGTTTATTTATTTTGGTTTAATATGCTAATATATTGTTCTTGTATTTTTTGGGTGTGCGCACTTATCGAAAAAATATCGAAGGCTTTTTGTTGCGCGTTCTTACCCAGTTGTTTTGCACGTTTTGGATTTAGATATAGCCTGAAAACTGACTCCGAAAAATCTTCAGCATTCTTGGCTTTAAATAGCATGCCTGTTTCGTCATGGTTTAGCATTTCAGCAGCGCCTCCGTGATCCGGGGCTATTAGTGGTCGTCCCATTGCCATAGCTTCAATGACTACGGTACCCAGTGGCTCTGGATCCGTAGAGGCTGACGCCACGATATTAAGGCCGTTATATAGTGGTTCCATCTCATTTATATGCCCGGTAAATACTATAGTGGTCATTAAGTTTTCTTTTATAACGCGTTGTTTGAGCATTTCTTCGTAATCAACACAATCATCTGGAGTTCCGCCAATAATTACCATTTTTAGGTCTGGTATTTTATCTTTTAGGATATGGGTAGCATCGATAAATAATTCCTGGCCTTTCCAAGGAATTAGCAGTCCTACTAAGCCAACAGCAAATGCCTTATCTGAAATATTGAATTTTTGTCTGAATGATAGCCCATTTGCATTTAAACTTAGATTATTCAGCGCAATGCCATCATAGATTACGCTAATTTTCTCATCCGGTATTGCAAGTTTTTCACGCATGCTTTTGGCAACCCAATGCGAGACAGAGATGAAATGATCTGGCATGGAATAGGCCCAACGCGCTGAGTGAGCTCCGTCGGGATTTCCGCGCACATGGCAAATACTGGGAATACGCAGAATCTTGGCAACAAGTAACGCAGCTCTGTTGCAAAGCGGTTCGTTGTTAGCATGGATTAGGTCGGCCTTGAACCGCCATGATGTCCAAAGTAAGTGTAAAAAAAACGGCATAAAATTAAATACGTCATCGCTTCGGGCGATTAGCTGATTGACGATAAATCTTAACACCGGCAACTTGCCCAACCAATCTAGCGATTCGGCTTTTGCCCGCCACGCTACGATGTCTATATGGCGGTCTGGGATATGCTTCCATAAGGCTTCTTCGGCAATTTCTTGGTATTGAGGACCGTTGCGTCCTGTTACAACCAGAGGGTGGAAGCGGTCTCGATCAAGATTTCTAACCAAATGCCTGAGGCAGATAATTGCGCCGCCATAACCAATTCCGTTTTCGACATAGACAATTCGTTTGGGGGGGCTATTGGTCGTCATGAAATCAGAATTTGGCAATATTATCGGAAAATAGGTTAATGAACACTCTCATGCGCTTAGGATTTTGCGTACTTTTGTTTGGTGAAACGTAATGCTTCGATCAATGGGGCCGGCAAGTTACAGGAGACCACATATAGAAGAGTGCCAACCTTCATGTTATACGATAAGCTTTTGCTAAAAGCCTGCTTAGCTCTAGTATTGTTACCGCTGGTAAAGTACCAGTAGCCGAGTGTCCAGTATGTCTCTGCCACCAAGTTGTCAGGACATACGCCTTGAGCTCTGAGTTGATGCGAGGCAAAACTATGAATCGATTCCATGACTTTGGTCAGGTCGATCAACATGCGCTCGTTGGCTTGGGTGGCATTATTGCCGTGTTGACGGCGCAGCATCAAAATGTCGGGGAGGCAGCTTATAGGATGAAAGGAAGCAATTTTTGCCCATAGTTCCAAATCCTCGCCAAAGCGAATTTCTGCATTGAACATGCCAGCTTCGAACAACGTTTGGCGTTTCACCAATACCGTGCCCGTGGGAATGAAGTTTTTCTTCACTAGCGCTGCGAGGGCGTTCGGAACCGGTTTACCTGCAAGATGTTGAAAGCTTTCAAGCATCTTGTGCTTGGCTAATACGGATTGTGTTATTATCTGATCGTCGTTGTCGATTTCGGTCATGTCGCCAGCAACTAGATGTATTTCTGGATAGGTTTGCAGCGTTTCCAGCTGATTAGCTATTTTTTTAGCTTCCCATTGATCGTCGGCGTCCAGAAAGGCAATCCAGTCCCCACTGGCCAACTCTATTCCTTTGTTACGCGCGGCAGACGGGCCTTGATTGGCTTGTTTGTAATAGATGATGGCATTGGAAATGTCTTTGACGACTTGTTCGGTGTCGTCGGTTGACCCATCGTCCACAACAATAATTTCGTCTACTTGATGGGTTTGCGCCAGAATACTGCTGATTGCGGCGCGAATAAATTTCGCGCTGTTGTAGGCTGGAATAATGGCGCTGATTTTCATGATCGGTAGGTCAACATTTTCGACAGTTTTATGTTTTTATGAACTTGTTTTGCAAATCAGCCAGGCCGGAAAGATCAAACCGGTGCAATATCCGATCAATACTAATTTTCTATGACGATAGTATAGACGGTATAAAAAAGCGCTGGTTTTACGATGCGGGCTTGCTAGATTCAGACTCGGCCATTCTCTGTCATTGAATCGGTTGACGATGTGGTTGGTTTTGTTTTGCAAAAATTCGCCAAGTTCAGGTGAAGCTAAGAAACGGACGTTGGGGAATTTTCCGATAATTTGGCCCAAAAGCTGATCTAGTCCAGAGATAGCCTGTTGGCATTGTTCCTCTGATCGCGTGTAATTGTAGCGATGCGTAGAAATACTGACTGGTAGGGCTTGACGATAAGCGAGTTCTGCTTCGGTGAATGCGCTATCGGGAGTATTTTTGCCATCAACCGGTTCGTACATTACATTACGCACTAGATAAGTCTGTGCGAAACGATTGGAGCTTCCTAAGCGAATCATGGGGGGGTCTTGAAAATAATGCCCGGTTTGATCGCGTCCGGTACAACGGTAGCCGGCAGTTTGAATGGCAATGATATTTTGCTGTTGCCAGCTTTTTTCGATTTCATCGTTCCATAGATAGCAAGGCGCGACAGTGCTGAGGCTGGGATAGCCGAACATTTTAGCGAAGCAATCCATGGCATTTGCCACCAGTGCCTTGGCATCTACGCTACTAATTGCTTGCGTCGGTAAAGTACTTCCGTCTACGTAATGACCTTGCAGCGGGGAATCCAGTTTCTCCCAGTCCCACCAACCTTTGTTTGAACGAGCGATTGCGAGTCGCGGGTCTTGCTTTTGACATAGTTCTGCGAAAGCCTTGCCGTTCAGATGTTCCATACCATGCAATTGCGGCACCAAAGTGTCTTGCTGTATCCCTTGCTGCAGAGCTTTGTAAATGATTGGAAAGTCTGTGTCCAGCATCCGTCGGTGGTATTGACCGGTGGATTCAATTTTAGCGATATCCGGTACGGCTAAGACCATATCTGCAGTGAGAACCGCACTACGATTAACAGAGTCTTTGTGTTTAGCTAGCATAGAGAGCAGTTGCGTCAGACGTTCTCCGTGGAAGTCGCCACCCGGCCCCCAATCGTCACTTTCGATTAAAACCGGCGTATCGGCAAAATAAGGCTCACGCCAAGTAGCGATAAATAGGGATTTCTTCCACAGCCATAAAGCAGCAAGGCACATCAACCAGAAACCTAAAAAAAACAGAACTGCCATAGAATTTGTTTAATAATTGAAAAGCTTGAATAGATTGGCGATTAACTGGCTTAGCCTTCATCGTAGCAGAGATTAGCGAACTAGCTAAAAACCAAACCGAAAACTTTAGACTCAGTCGATAATATCAGCTGGCTTATCATAGCAGCGGCGAATTGCAATTCGCTAAAATTTAGAATGAGTCTAGGATCAATAGTACAAAGACGACCGGCGTGTTGGTGTTCGACCGCCCTCATAAGGCTCAAATAGGAGAGGTAATAGAATGTTAAAAGCGATAGGACTGCCTGAAAACTGGCGCAAACCTATATGCGGTGTTGCGTTAATTACATTGGTTTCGGTAGCCGTTTTTTTTGAGACTTGGGAGTCGATTGTCGCTATTTGGTCACGCTCGGAAACGTTTACACATGGTTTTTTGGTGGCTCCCGTTAGTCTTTGGTTGATTTGGTTAAATCGGTGTCGCTATCGTGATTTACAACCGACATTCAGCAAATTAGGTCTGCTCTTTATTTTGGTCAGCGGCTTTGGTTGGTTAATTGCCGATTTGGTGCACGTGGCGGTGATTCAACAATGGGCTGTGGTCGGAGTTTTGGTTGGCGGTTTTTGGGCAGCGCTTGGCAGCCATGTGATTGCGCAAATGTTGTTTCCAATTCTGTTTCTATTTCTGATGGTACCATTCGGAGAAGCCTTTATTCCGCCATTAATGGAATATACCGCCACCTTCGTCGTTACCTTGATAAGACTGACGGGGATGACTGTTTATCGGGAGGGATTATTTTTTACCCTCACATCTGGCAACTGGTCGGTCGTAGAGGGCTGCAGCGGCTTACGTTATTTGATTTCGTCACTAACGCTGGGATCTGTATACGCCTATCTAAATTTTAGCAGCTACAAGAAGCGTACTATTTTCATCGCGCTATCCTTCTTACTTCCTATTCTAGCTAACGGTTTGCGTGCTTATCTAATCGTAATGATAGGCCATTTCAGTGATATGAAACTGGCGGCGGGCGTTGATCACATCTTTTACGGCTGGGTGTTTTTTGGGATCGTCATGTTTGCTTTGTTTTATTTTGGCTCTTTTTGGCAGGATAAAGACACAGGTGGTCCTGTCCCATCTGAGCTTGAGGGTGAGATGGGAGTGCCAATTCCTGATTCGCCAGCTAATTCCCAATATTACTGGCCGGCGCTAGCGATTACCGCGGTATCTATTTTGATTTGGCCTATCGCGTCACAGCGTTTATCTGCACTACAGGCCGCACATACACAGGTACCCGAGCGATTTAGTAGGCCCGCTTTGCCAGCTTGGGAGCCTGTTGTCGGGCCAAATTGGGGATGGGAGCCCAGCTTCAAAGGCGTGGTGGCGGATGCCAGGGTTTTCCTTAGTGATGACCAAATAATAGCTGGTATGTATTTCGCCAATTTCGGCGATGAAACCCAAGGCGGAGAATTGGTGAATTCGCAAAATTATCTGGTGCCGCAAAAACATCCGGTGTGGCGAATACTGCATGACGACGTGATTCCGATGCAGTGGGCAGCGGATAAAAATGGCGACATCGAAGAAGTGGTCTTAAGCAGCAAAGATCGAAGCTTGTTGGTTGAGCGTTGGTACCGGGTTGGTGACAAAAATACCGCTAACGCCTATCTGGCTAAATGGTGGCAATTACAGAAACGTTTGTCCGGCGACGGATCTCCGGAGTTGCTTGTTGTTTTGTATACAGATACGCCGGAGGGAGACTATGGCGTGGCCCGGCAAAAATTGAAGCAACTCGCCGTGGCGTGTTGCAATTAAATCAGCCGATGTCACGGCGAAAGACTCCAGTCGAGCCTAGTGAGAATTTCACAGCGCTCGGCCAACCTAACTGTGACAATTCTCTTAAAACAGCGCGCAAAATTAAGGTTTAAATCACGCAAATCAAGGCTTGACCCGAATGGATACCCAGATGGTAGACTAATTCGACCTATTTTAATTCAGACCTTAAGGAAAACGACATTATGATCCCGGTAGTTTTATCAGGTGGTTCAGGAACACGGCTGTGGCCTTTGTCTCGTGGTCAATATCCCAAGCAATTTCTTCCATTGGTGTCCGGCAACACCATGCTGCAGGAAACTATACTAAGGCTTGACGGCGTAGCCGGCTTACAAGCGCCGATTGCGGTCTGCAACGAAGACCATCGGTTTATGTTAGCAGAGCAAATGCGGGAAATCGGCATCAAACCTGCCGCTATTATTTTGGAGCCTGTCGGCAAGAACACCGCGCCTGCCGTTGCAATGGCTGCGTTGAGCGCCCGCTCAGAAGACGATGTATTGTTGATCTTGCCAGCTGACCATGTGGTGGGTAACCGCCCTGCTTTCCATCGCGCAGTGCTCCAAGCCGAATTGTTGGCAAAACAGGATTTATTGGTGACGTTCGGAATAGTTGCTACCGAACCGGAAACTGGTTATGGCTATATCAAGCGCGGCGAAACCCGTTATGGAGACGCATACAAAGTAGCAGCCTTTGTCGAAAAACCTGATTTGCAAACTGCGCAGCATTATTTGGAAAGTGGCGAGTATTTCTGGAATAGCGGTATGTTTGCTTTTAAGGCCGGTTGTTTTTTACGTGAGCTAGAGAAATACAATCCGGAAATGCTGGAGGTGTGCAGGGAAGCTCTGCGGGCGGCTAAGCCCGATTTGGATTTTGTCCGCTTGGATAAGCAAATTTTTTCTACATGTCCCTCTGATTCCATCGACTACGCCGTGATGGAGAAAACTGATAAAGCTGTGGTGATCCCGTTGGATGCGGAATGGAATGATGTTGGGTCTTGGTCCGCGCTTTGGGATGTAACCGAGAAAGACGCAGCCGGCAATGCCATAAAAGGTGATGTGTTAACAGTGGATACTCGCAATTCCTATATCTATTCGGCAAACAAATTGGTAGCGGTGATCGGCGTAGAGAATTTGGTGGTGGTCGAAACTGACGATGCGGTCATGATTGCCGCTAAAGATAGAGTGCAAGACGTCAAGGAAGTGGTCGATCAACTGAAAAAGCTAAAACGTAGCGAAGCTAGTGTGCATCGTAAAGTCTACAGGCCGTGGGGACATTACGATTTGGTAGATGCCGGTGAACGTCATCAAACTAAACGTATCGTAGTGAAGCCAGGTGCCAAATTATCGGTGCAAAAACATCATCACCGAGCTGAACATTGGGTTGTTGTCAAAGGTACTGCTTGGGTAGATAAAAGTGGTGAGAAAATTTTGGTCACCGAGAATGAATCCATTTACATTCCCCTAGGCGTTATCCACAGTCTGGAAAATCCTGGCGTGATTCCGTTGGAAATGGTGGAAGTTCAATCGGGTAGCTATCTAGGCGAAGACGACATCGTCCGTTACGAAGATCAATACGGACGGATTTAGGGTTTTGCTGAGTCTATCCGCGTGGTTAGAAAGGATATATTTGCCACGCAATCAACGACATAGCGATGCGTTACAAGCGACTTTTTGCCAATCTAAGGTCTAGTTGTGTAAGTTTAAGTTGATTGATGTGCCATCGAATTTAAGAAAATTTACTGTAGTTCGCCGCTCAATCAGGAGCGGTGAAGGTTCTTTTGTCAGCCTTTTGGTTTAAAGTTAGCTGTTTAATACCTGCCGAATGAAAAAGTTGGCGCTGGCTTTATTCTGGAGTTGCTCTTGTCGCTGCAAACAGTCAACGATTTATTGAAAAAACATAAACTTGTTGAAGGCATGCTGAATAATCAGCCGATGCCGCGGCGTAAGCTGATTACCGCTTTGGTACAAAAGCAACACATGGTGGAATTGCGGAGCCTTATGGCGCGCTTGTCTGCTATCGAAATTGGTCAAATCCTGCATGCACTAGACCTGGAGGATGCACGTTTGGTTTGGCAGCAGGTCGAGGAATCCAGACAGGACGATGTGCTTTGGGAGTTGTCCGACAACTTGCGCGAGGCATTGGTTGGCGACCGAGAACCGCATTGTGGGGTGGGTCAAATGAGTGCGTTTGAGTTGGTGGAGGGCCGCCTTGCTAAGGTGGCGATCACCTGTCGCCATGATTTGTACGCAATCAAGCCAATCTGGATTGATTTACTGGCGCCAAGCAAAGCCCAGCGGTTGCTTATAGGCCAACATTACGGTCTGGAGTTGCCCGATCCCTTAGATTTGACCGATTTGGAAGCCAGTGCCCGGTTCTACGTAGAGGACGAGCACGAGATTCATATTCATTCGGATTTTTTATTGGATCGCGAGGGCAAATCGCGAAGTGTCCCGGTTGCGTTCATATTGCGTGGCGAGATGCTGTTTTCGGTACGTAGTGAAGAACTACCCGTGTTTCGGTTACAGCGTTTACGAGCCCGCACGCAGCCGGGTTTTGTTTCGGATTGTAAGGACATGTTGCTGGATTTATATGGTGCCGAAGCCGAATACTCCGCTGATGCGTTGGAGAATATTTACGAGCAGTTGGAAATCGTCAGCAAAAAAGTATTGAGTCAGGATATTAGCGATGAGGAGGCTGCGGATATTTTGACTGATATTGCCGAAGAAGAAGACTTGAACGGCCGAATCCGCCGGAATATGCTCGATACTCAGCGTGCTGTGTCGTTTTTGATTCGCCGCAAACTACTAAATACCACGCAGTTGGAAGATGCGCAGCAAATTCTGCGCGATATAGAGTCGCTCAATAGCCACACTGCGTTTTTGTTCGATAAAATTAACTTCCTGATGGATGCCACCGTCGGTTTTATCAATATCAATCAGAATAAAGTGATCAAAATTTTCTCGGTAGCTTCGGTGGCGATGTTGCCACCCACGTTGATTGCCAGCATTTACGGCATGAATTTTGAGAATATGCCCGAGTTGCAGTGGATGCTCGGCTACCCCTTTGCTCTCGGACTTATGACTGTTTCTGTATTGTTGCCGTTTATTTTTTTTAAAAGGAAGGGTTGGTTGAGGTAATGTGTTGGTGATGTCCGGCGCTTTGTTAAAGCCTCTATGTAACCTGCGACAATATGCCACATTTAAATTTAAAAGTTACGCAACTATTATTTACCCAACTTTTGGTTTGGCTTGATAGTTAAAAGTTGCTTTATATTTCTTCCTATTGCTTCTAGGGCGGTTATTCACAATAACCGCCTTTTTTTTGCTTAAAATAAATTCTGACTAGCGTCTGGGGTTGAACTTAATCAACTTGATTGCGTTTTCATCACGCTTAATTATTTCAAGAATGTGACCATGTAACTTCACGCTGGTGCCAGGCTCGGGAATAGTTTCCATATATTCTATGACCAAGCCATTCAATGTTTTTGGGCCTTCTGTGGGCAAGTCCCAGTGCGTGATGCGATTAAGTTCGCGGATAGTGACCCCGGCATCCACCAGATAGCTGCCGTCTTTCTGCATTTTTATATCGGGTTCTTCCGAGACTAGTTCACCGACTATTTCCTGTAATAAGTCGTCTAGCGTGACTAATCCCTGCACGTCGCCATATTCGTCTACTACTAAGCCAATACGCAATTTCTCGGCCTTAAAGATTTGCATTTGTTTATGAATCGAGGTACTGGCCGGGATGAAAAAAGGTTTGGCTAGGCTATTGGTTATATTGTGTTTGTCAAAATCCGGATCACTAATTTGTGACAAAATTGTTCTCAAATGTAGAAAGCCTATTACCCGATCAATGTTCTTTTTGTATACCGGCAGTCGAGTATGTGGGCTGTTTTGCAGTTGCTTGATAATGTCCTCAACCGATTCTTCAAGATCAATACCAACAATCTCATTTCGATGCGTCATGATGTCGGTCACGCTAGCGGATTCGAGGTCTAAAATACTCAATAGCATGTTTTGGTAACGCGCCGGCAAATGATTGGCTTCCGATACTATGCTTTTTAACTCGTCTTTATTCAGTGACTCGATGCTTGTGTTGCTCGCGTTTTTTATGCCGAAGGGCCATAGCAAAAGGCTCGATAGGGCGTTAATCAGCCAGACTAAGGGATAAAAAATTTTTAAAAGTGGGATGTAAATCCAGGATGATACCAATGCAAGCAACTCGGGCTTCAGAGCGCCTAAAGTTTTTGGGGTCACTTCGGAAAACACAAGCATGCCGAAGGTGAGCACGCCAATAGCCGGGGCTATCGCATCGTCCCCACTGAGGCGGATGGCAATTAAGGTTGTTAGAGATGCTGCCAGGATGTTGACAAAATTATTGCCCAGCAGAATGAGGCCAATCAACCGCTCTGGTCTTTTCAGGAGTTGATGGGCTTTTATGGCGCCCTTATGATTTTTTTTTACCAAATGCTGCAACCGATAACGGTTGAGAGTCATCAAGGCAGTTTCAGAGCCGGAAAAAAAAGCCGATATGATTAGAAGGGCGGCCAGTATACCAAACAGTATACTCAAGGATATGTCGTTCAAGGCAACAGGGCTCTTGGCTATTAAACATAGAGCTAGTTTCTATGTTGTGGAAAATTTGTCAAGCTGCAAAATTGGTTTGCTTATTAGCCGATCGATGTAAACAACATGAACTAAACTATGCAATAGCTTGAAATGAGGCCATTTTGACAATAACCGGATTCGATGCTTAACTTAAAAACAGCAACACCCTTCCGCCTTAAAATAACGTAGTTTGCAGAGATTATACGCATGGCTTTGCCAGAAATTTTGCTCATTGATGACAACACTACCCGCAGTCAGCAAGTGGAAGGAATTCTCCGGTTTTTGGAATACCGGGTGGAGACGGTTGCTAGTAGTGATTTTGAAGCAGTACTCCGTGAAGAAGATAGTTTCGGTGCCGTATTTGTCGGTAGTGGTGGAGAAAAACAAGCCAGCATGATCAAAATGGTCACCGACAGCGTCGGCGATATTCCAGTGGTTCTGCTGGTTGATGCGGGAGGGGCCCAAGTCGTAAGCGCCATCCAACAAATGGTAAACAAAACCTTGGAGTGGCCGACTATTTACCCACTGTTGATTCAATTACTGGACAACTTGCCGCAGCCCGTCCGCTCAACTAAAAAGTCTTTGCCTGACAAAGGCTTAGCCGGTAAAAGCCGCGCTATACAAAAAACCCGTGCCCAGATCGATCAAGTCGCCAAATCGGATGCCACAGTGCTTATATTAGGAGAATCGGGCACCGGGAAAGAAGTGGTAGCGCAAGCGCTACATCGCGCGTCCTCACGCAGAGATAGGCCGTTTGTTCCGGTCAATTGCGGTGCCATTCCCGGTGAACTGCTGGAAAGTGAATTATTCGGTCATGAAAAGGGCGCATTTACTGGCGCGTTGACTTCGCGGCAAGGTCGGTTTGAAATGGCAGAAGGCGGAACGCTGTTTTTAGATGAAATTGGTGATATGCCGATGCCCATGCAAGTTAAGTTGTTGAGGGTATTACAGGAGCGTACCTTCGAGCGCGTCGGTAGCAATAAAACCATTCATTGCGACGTACGGATTATTGCCGCGACGCACCGCCAGTTGGAGCAGGAAATCGCTGAAAAGCGCTTTCGCGAGGATTTGTTCTACCGTCTGAATGTGTTTCCAATCGATGTGCCAGCCTTGCGGGATAGAGCCGAAGACATTCCTTATTTAATTAATGATTTGGTAGCACGCATGGAAGCCGCTAATAGGGGAACGGTCAGTTTATTGCCCCGAGCTATCGCCACCTTGATGCAACACAACTGGCCCGGTAACGTTCGCGAGCTGTCCAATTTGATCGAGCGCTTGGCTATCATTAGTCCGGATGCTAGTGTCGATGTCGGCGATTTGCCGGAAAAATTCCAGGCTTATGAAGTACCGGAAGGAATACAGATTTCAATGCCTGAAAAAGATATTCACAGCGTGAGCCCAGCCGAACGGGAAACCTTGGCTATGCCCTCTCCTGGTGCGGTCGCAGCAGTGCATTTACCGGAACATGGTATCGATCTTAAGGAATATCTAACCGATCTTGAGAACGAACTAATCCGTCAAGCGCTGGAGGAATGCAATGGTGTGGTGGCCCATGCCGCTAAGCTGCTGAATATGCGCAGAACCACGCTAGTGGAGAAATTGCGCAAATCCGATGTGGCCTAACAGGGCCTTTTCTCAACGCTTTATTAATATCCCCATGAATAAAACCGATGCTGAGACGTGGTCCGCCGATCTCATAGCGGAAATTGTCACCAATGTTCCTGGTATCCGCAATTTGCGCCACGATATACATGCCCATCCGGAGCTGTGTTTTCAGGAGGTTCGCACCGCAGAGTTGGTTTCGGCAAAATTAATCGGGTGGGGGATTCCGATTCATCGCGGTTTGGGTAAAACCGGCGTAGTGGGGATTATCAAGGCAGGTGATTCCCCTAGCGCTATCGGCTTACGCGCCGATATGGACGCCTTGCCGATGCACGAACAAAACAACTTTGCGCATGCTTCTCGGCATCCCGGCAAAATGCACGGCTGTGGGCATGATGGTCACACCGCCATGCTGTTGGCGGCAGCGGAATATCTGGCAACCCATAGGCATTTTGACGGTACGGTATATTTGATATTCCAGCCGGCGGAAGAGGGCGGTGGTGGCGCCGATGAGATGATTAAAGACGGTCTGTTTGAATTATTTCCAATGCAGGCAGTTTACGGCATGCACAATTGGCCGGAGTTGCCGGCAGGGCAATTTGCAGTCAGCCCAGGTCCAGTCATGGCCTCTTTGAATACTTTCACCATCTTGATTCGCGGCAAAGGCTGTCATGCGGCATTGCCTCATTTGGGGTTAGACCCTGTGCCGGTGGCTGCGCAAATGATTCTGGCCTTTCAAACTATCTTGACTCGCAACGTCAATCCCTTGGATAGCGGTTTGATTTCGGTGACCATGGTGGACGCTGGGGAAGCGACCAATATTATTGCCGATACCTGCGAATTGGCAGGCACTGTGCGGACATTCTCCGATCAGCTCTTGGATTTGATCGAAAGCCGGATGCGGGAGGTAGCTCGGCATATTTGTCTGGCACATGGGCTGGAATGTGATTTTGAATTCAGCCGCCGCTATCCGCCGACGATTAATGATTGTCAGGCCGTTGCCGCGTCTCGTAAAGTAATGACAGCTATCGTCGGCGAATCTCAGGTATTCGAGCAAAAACCCACCATGGGTGCGGAAGATTTTGCGTTTATGCTGCAAAAATTACCCGGTAGTTACTGTTTCATCGGCAACGGCTCCGGGGAGCATCGTAGCGAAGGTCATGGCGCAGGGCCTTGTACGCTGCATAACACCAGCTACGACTTTAATGATGATGTTTTACCTTTGGGAGCGACGTATTGGGTGAGATTGGTGGAAGCTTGTCTGCCAGTAGAGTAATTTCTGCTTTTTGCTTGGATCAAAATGCCATGTTTGTGACAAATGTGGCATTTTTTGCGACAAGACTGGCATGCCCTCACACAATTTAAATACACAGCTAACGGGAAGCAGCGGCTTCGTTGTTGGCGGTGGTCGTATTCCTGCCGGAAAAGTGAAAGTCTGGATTCTCCAATTCTTAGGGCTGACGGGTTTTTCGCGGGCTAGAAGGATTTTTGGTGTGTATTGACAATATTGTGCAGGGTAAAGCCTGAATAAGTTGGCCTGGATCATGCTAGTTTGTAAATGGGTTTAACCAGCAAAAAGGCTAATGTTATGGAAACGTCAAGCAATGAAATCAAAGAACTCACTACTACACGTACCCTGTTCGTTGAAACGCTAAGTCAGCAATTTATAGCGCTGACCGGTTGTGGAGTTTATGTCTATCTCAACCCAGTGGATGTTAACGGTCTATTCAACCAATTCTTGAGCGACACCCTGTCGATTAATACCTTCGCGAGACAGTGCGTCAAAAATGTCTTGGAATAGCCCCGCTATTTGAAATTAGAAAATTGGCTTCGGAAGTAGGGGAACTAATTGATCTACTGCTTTCGGGGTTTCGCCGCAAAGCACTTTAAAGCCTAATTGCGCGCAAAGGCTACTTGGTAGCCCGTGATAAAATCGCAGTGTTCCAGGCTTTCAGCTATAGCGGGTATCGATATTTTATAATTGCCGGCGGCAATGAAAACTAGATGCCATTCTTCCTGTTTATTGGCGCTGATGACGGTAATCGAGCCTTCGGCTAGGCGATAACCTAAGGCTTTTGCCAAGTCTTCTATCTCGGTCTGACTCGATCTATATCCCGTTTTAAAGTGTAAAATTACCGCCACGGCGTGCCTTGAAGGTAGCGCCGCTTCGAGTTGTCCGCCCCAGATCATTGTTGCCGATGCAATTAAGGCCAACACAATGGCCGCAAAATAAAACCCGGCGCCGCATAAAATGCCGATGGCTGAAGACGCCCAAATTGATGCGGCGGTGGTCAGGCCGCTGATGTTCAGGCCTTCTTTCATGATCACGCCGGCCCCCAAGAAACCGATGCCAGTGACGATACCTTGAATGACCCGGGTAGGGTCTGCCGTCGCGGTCAGTGGCAATAAACCACCAAACCAGAACTGCGGATAGCCGACGATAACCGTCACTGCAGCAGAGGCCATACATACCAGTCCATAGGTGCGCATGCCGGCGGCGCGACCATGATATGAGCGCTCGTAGCCAACCACCATTCCTAAAAATAGTGCGCCGATAATGTTCATCAGTATCAACGCGCTGGCTTCCAATTGGGCAACCGACCAGTACGAAATCAGACTTTCCGGCGAGATTGGATTCATGCTTTACCGTCCGTCTGGTGTGAGGGTATAAAAGTTATGGGCTTGGTTCTACTGCACCGTTTCCACGTCAATGTCGATTTCAATGGGCTTTTGATAGTAGATGCCTGATAGTTTTCGTTTGAATTCGTCAGTAACAACTTGCGCATCTTGGCGGCTTTTCATCACCCTCGGCGTGAGTAGTACAACCAGTTCGGTTTTACCCTTGTTACGCGTTGTACCACCGAAAAGCGGCCCGATTATTGGTATTTCGTGTAACAGGGGCACGCCGTCGCGTAAATAGTCGTTGTTTTCCCTAATCAAACCGCCCAGTACGATGGTTTCACCGCTTTGTACCGCAACGCTACTTTCGATTTCGCGTTTTTGAATAGTCGGCGAGTCAATAGTGTCGCTGGTCGTGGTTTTGATAGCCTGATTGACACTTTGCAATATTTCCATCAGAACCAGTCCACCGGCATTGACTCGGGGTCTGACCGATAAATTAACACCGGTATCGATCATTTGTATCGAGCTGGTTTGCACGATACCGTTATTAGTATTATTACTGCTTAAATTGCTAGAAACCGATGAACGTATCGGCACGGAATCCCCAACTTTGATCGTGGCTTCTTGATTGTTCAACACCATTAAGGAGGGTGAGGAGATCACATTTACGTTGTTGTTTCTAGCGCTGGCATTTAAAACTGCTTGAATGTCTTTGGAACCGCTGGAAAACGCATAGGAAAAGCCGCCTGTCGAAAACGCTTTGGCAGCTTCCTTCGTTAAGTCAAGAACATCCAGGCCCTGAGAGCCACCAGCATTTATTTGATTGGTGCCTGCGTTATTGTGGCTGAAATACCATTGCAGTCCGTATTTCAAATCGTCGTTCAGGGTGACTTCCACGATCGTCGCATCTATCATTACTTGTAAGGGCAGTACATCCAACTGTTTTAATACCCGTTCGATCACGGCATACTCCTGAGCGGTTGCGACAACAATCAAGGCGTTATTGCCTTCATCCGCGATGATTTTCACATTTGGCATATCGTTGTTATTGCTGCCGCCTGAACTACCGCTTAGACTGCCGCCTAGCGCACCGCTGCCGCTGGTGTTTTTGTCTTTGTTTCTATCGCTAAGGGTTCTATCGCTCATTCCATCCTGCTGCCGATTAGCGCCGCCAGCACTGCTATTCGATGAACTGTCGGATTTTTTATTGGTGGCCGACAGCGATTTGCGGCCTGAGGCGATTGAGGCCTTACTGGATTTTCCCCCGCCACCGCTACCGAAAATATTGCTCAAGGTATCGGCTAAATCCGTAGCGCTGACATGTTGCGCCCGATAAACGTTAACGCCGCCCGCTGCTGCGGTGTTGATCCGGTCCAACCGAAATACCCAGCTTTCAATATCCTTTAAATAACTGGCTTGATGGGTCACGGCCAATACCGCATTAAGCCTTTCTATCTCGATAAACCGAAAAAAGCTGGCTTCGTCATCCTTGGATTTTTTAGTGTTGAAGATTTGCTCCAGTTCTTCGATGATCTTCCCGGCGCTGACGTTAGCTGGAGTAAACAACGCAAACGAACGGCCTTTCAATATATCGACATCAAAGGTATTGACTACATCCAGAGCCCTAGAAATTTCCCCGCCGGAACCCGCGATTAATATCAGATTTCGATTCGGATCGACGTGCAGCAACGACTTTTCAGGCAGCAGTGGCTTCAATATTTCAGCGAGTTCGGAAGCGGCAACATTTTTTACCGGAATCACCCTCACTTGATAACCGTTGGGCATTTTGGCGCCGGATAGGGAGCTAAGCGAACTGCTGTATAAGGCTTCGTTGGACGGCTTGATTAAATACATACCGCCTTGCTCGGTCAATGCGGCATTATTTAGGCCTAAGAGCATATCCAGCGTGGGGATCAGCTCATCTTTGGTCAACGGTTTGGAGGTTTGCAGTGTTACCTTGCCAACTACTTGCGGACTAATGGTGTAATTCCGACCGAGAATGTCGCTGAGGATGACTTTTGCTACTTCGCCCAAATCGGCGTCATCGAAATTCAAACTATACTCGCCCTTGCCGCTGCTCTTGCCGCTACTTTTCGGGCTGGCTTGCGGGGAAATGCTGGCTTCCCCGCTAGGGAATAACTCCACTTTGGTTGTTCTATTCTCAGCATTTTTGTTGGCATCGTTAGCCAACTCGGGAATCAACAATGTGTCCTCTTGAACGGGTTTGTTATCAGTAAGGGCCAGTTTTTCATGCAATTGCGGGCCGATAAATTCACAGCCGGTCATGGACAGCGCCAACGCCAACATAGTGGAAATGTTGATTTTTTTAGTTGTCATTGATGTTCTCGGGATTTTCATTAGGTACTGGTTCTATAGGTTTAGCAACAGTGTTGGGTTGCGGCGGTCTGGACGTTGCGGGCGGCTTGCCCGGCACGGGTGGCTTGATTTGCGCACGCGGCTTTCTCAATATGACCGATTTTTCCTGACCGGCTTGCTGAAGCAGCACATGATCGGCCTGTATTTGTTTGAGCAGCCAGCCGGAAATGCTTTGTTCTTCGGTAATTTTTGAAAACTTTTTAGCTTCGTTGCGTTTTCTAAACAAAGCCGTTGGTTTGTCACCCTTATCGTAAACCCCGATTAACTCCCAATCGTCGATTTGTCCTGAATCTTGGCTTTGCAAGCTCTCGCTGGGACTGGTGTCGGCGAGCGGCTTTCTGCCTTCGACAAATAGCGGTCTATCGACGATATCGCTGTAAGTTTCTGCGGAAACTCCGTTATCGGTGATATTGGGCAACTCCTCAACCGGGGAGTCGGTTTGACCGCGCGGCTCCAGCAGTGTTTGCAGTTGATTCAGGCTAAATTGACTGTAGCTCCATTCGGCTGCCAACAGCAGGGTCAAGGCGCCGCAACCCAATAATTGTAATCTGATCAGTTTTTGATTCATGAGGCTTTGGCTCGCATAAAACTGATTACTTCAAAACTGACATTTAACTGAGAGCTGGGGTCCATTTTGTTAGTGGTGCGGTTGCGCGCGCCGCGTACCGGCGAAATATCCAATTGATCGACAAGCAGCAAAGGTACATTGGTATCCAGGCTATGCAAGACGCCCCGCAACGTTTCGATGCTGCCGCTCATGCGCACCTTGACCGCGATGCGGACAAAATCTTCTTCCGCTTTACCTGGCAAGCCTTGCGTGCTGGTCAACTGACCGCCAGCCTCTGTTACGGCGGTTTTGACAATGTTTTGCAACTCCGCCGAGGCTAGCGCTTCGGTATCGCTATTGCTGAGATAGCCTTGCTGCTGGTACTGCTGATTTAACAATTCCAGATTTTGCGCAATGCTATCGCGACGGGCGACAATGGTTTGTTGACGTTGCAACCGAAATAGCAGGTCGTTTTTTTGCTCTTGATAATCCAGCCAATTGCTGAATAAAGGCAACAAAATCAGAAAAATCAAGGCACATAACACCAAACCCAATAGTGCCAGGGCCATCCAGCGCTGATAACGCGCGTCATTCATTGGCTGGGCTCCCCGCTGACGTCGGTTTCAGATGGCGTCGGATCACTGGTGGTCGTCTCCTCCGCATTCGAACCAGGCTCTGCCGGTGGCGGCGGGCTGACATCCATACTAATTTGGAAACGCTCTCGCCCGGTGGATTTATCCTGGGTCAAGGGTGAGACGAAACTGACATTACTGAAAAAACCGGAACTCTCCAGCAAACCGATCAAGGAAGATGCTGACGGCGATTGACCCTGGATCTGCAGACGTTTGTCGGCAAATTGAAAATGCGTCAACCAACTATCGTCTTTTAGCAGAATGCTAAGTTCGTTCAGCACCGCCACCAGCGCGGGTGACTGGGCTTTTATGTCTATCAAACGTTGGGTTTGTTGCCGCAAGGCATCGATTTCATGCTGCTGCGCTTCGATCACACGGGTTTCTTTTTCCAGCATTTTGATTTGACTCTTCAATGCATCGACCGCTTGGCCTTCCTGCCAAACCGGCCAGATCAACACTGCCAGAAATAGTAGCAACAGTATGCTCGTCAACAGCCAATGCATAGCTTGCGCCAAGGCGTTACCGCGAGGTCGGTAAGGTTCCGGGAGCAAGTTATAGCTAGGCGCACTGGCGGGGCAAATCGTGCTGGCGTGGCAGTAATCCACTCGTCCCGGCTGTATTCCTAAAGCCTGTAATTTGCCCAACTGCTCGTCCAGGATTGTTTTGGGCGTAAATACCAGCAATACTTCAATTTGTCCGTGCTCGGTTTTGCCGAGCGGTATTGCGGCAAAATAGACTTGTTCGGCCTTGAACGGCGTATACCGGTCTAATTCAAACCCGACTACTTGCTGTAAATTTTCTTGCGCCGCAGCGGGCAAATAAACGATTTTTTTTAAAGCTTGCGACTCGGCGAGGCGCAAGATGCATTCAGCTTTGTCAAACTCAGGATTTTGGGCTTTTACAGTGTGATAGCTCTCCGCGATCGCACTGTCTAGCTGCCACGTCATGGGGGTTTGCAATTCGGCTTCGCGGTAGAAATTGATTTGAAAATCCGCGTCGACTGCGCTAATCACGATTGCGCCGCTGCGATCAGTTAGTAAGTCTCGAAGACGATTAGGTACCAAAAACGCCAGCTCTCGCCCCCACCACTGGAAGAAACGTTTCAGATCGAAATCAATGGTTGTTTGTAAATTCATCTTGAACGGTAATTAGCTGGGATTCCTTTGCCGAGTCGAATAAGGTCAGCACATGCTGACCTTGATTCCAATCCAGTATTTGGTAGGGTGCTAGGCTGGCGTCTTGGTTCTGGATTCTTAATACTGCTTCGATAGCGGCCGTTGCCTGATCATCCAGCAGGGTTTGCACAATAATAGTATAGGTTTGCTCTGAATCGCCGAGCGCCGAATCGGTTTGCTCGGCGTCGTCATTGTTGGCGGAATCAGATTCGGCCAAACGCTGGTCTAAGTATACATCATGAATATTCTGTTCCTGGAGGCTATCGCCTACTATTTGCAACAACTCAGGAGGGGCAAGCCGCGTGTTCAATTCCGCTTGTCCGGAATAAATGGTCACCCACGGTTGCAGCCGCTCGTGAATATCGGTGGTGAAACCCAGCACTAATTGCAACTCCTCCAGGGCTTGAAAAGCTTGATTGCTGGGCTGATAGGTCAAGCCAGCCTGCCGATATTGCTTTTTCTCGGCACCTTGCGGTCGCGGTTCGTCGTCGGCATCCCGCCAATCCAGGAGGGCGTCGAGCAAGTTCTGCCGGAGTTTTTCGTCATCGCTTACCGAATTGATTAATGCCTTTAACAAGGGCTCTTCCGCTGCGTTGATATCGATTTTGCCCGATTCGGCGATAATTCTGATCCGAATTTCGCTATCGTTGGTCGCTATCCGATAAATGCTGCCATCCGCAAGCCAGCGCTGTTTGGGGTTGGCATGCTGCAGCATGAATCCGGCAATGCTTAAACCTGTTTCCGCCAATGCCTGGGCTTGGGCATTGTTTTTTAACGCGCCGGCAACGCTGCTTTCTCTGCGCATGCTCAGCGCAAAACTGCCTGCCATCAGGCTCAGCAGTGTCAATATCCAAATCACGATTACTAACGCCAGGCCGCGCTGCCGCTCAAGCATCTGCGCGTCACGCATACTATTGATTCTCCACGCCGGGTTGGTTTTGCCCGTCGAGTAGGGCTTCTGCATTGGGCTGGCCGGTGATTTTTAAGGCAAATATCATATCCGGCCAAAAGCTGCCGTCATTCAGCGATATGCTGATTTTCACCAGTTTGGGTAGTTGACCCGCGTTTTGCCAGGTTTGTTGCCAGCCACTGGTGTCGTCATTAGTGTCAGCGGCAGAACCTAAATAACTAATTTTGAAATTCTTAATGTTTTCTAAAAGTGTGACTTGTTCGGCGTCGTTTGGGTTAGTTTCGGCTTGTCGATAAGGCATCAGGGTGACTTTTAGCACTGATGGTTGTTTTGGGTCCAGTCCGACAAAAAAGATCTGCAAGCCCTTGCGTGCCGACGCCGCAGGCAACGCAGAGACAAACCTGATACTTTCCGGGAAACCGTCAAAAGCTAGCTTTTGCGGTTCCTGTGATTCCTGGGGTTGATTGGTTTGTTCCAAATTTCCCTGGTCCAGGTTGTCTCGGATAACGGGGAAGGGTTTGGTAGTGCTTAAATGCCGTTTGAAGAATTGATAAACCACTGCTTTTTGGTTTACTTCGCTTATTTTAGCTTCGCCGCTGTTCCAGCTTTCCGCTGCGATTCGCAAACTGGCGAATAACAACACTACCATGATGCCCAGCAGGCTGATGGCTATTAGCATTTCGATCAGCGTAAAACCCTTCGCGGATGAGCGGTTGAACACTAGCCGGGGCCTTGCTGTTGTAATTTTAAAGTATGCAATTCCACGGAACGCGGTTGCTCTTCCTCGCCCCAAGCCACTGTGACCCGAACCGACATCAGCGCCGGTGCGGGTGCTTGCTGATCCGTGTTGGTGTCTCTCAGGCCAGGTCGCGACGGCGCTGGTGACGCATCACTAACTACGATTTGCCAGTCGTATTTATCGCCCTCTGTGCCCTGACTTTCGCCGGCTGTTAACTCGGCTTCCACGCCGGTGCGAGCCATCAGCGATTCGGCGATTTGTACCGCGATAGTATATTCCTCGGATATGACAGCATTGTTAACACCGGTGCCGAAGATGCGCAGCAGCACGGTCAATGCGATCGCCATGATGGAGAAGGCGACCAGTATTTCCAATAAAGAAAAGCCTCTATGCCGCTGCATCCGAAATACTGACTTTGCCGGTAATCCAGTTCACATCGATGCGACGCAACTCCGTGCCCCATTCTAAGGTGATTCGCCCACCCGTGGACGAGCCGTCGCCGAAGAAACGAATGTTACCTTGCTCGCCTTCGCTAAACTCGTCTTCCGCGATCACCACTGAAACGTCTATTTCTTCGGCAAACGGGTAAGTCTTGCTGCGGTTGCTGATACTGTAACTATTATCTTGCAGATTGATTGCCACGCTGACCGGTTTTTGCGTCATCAGCGCTTGGCCGTGAGCGTAACGCAGGGCCGAAGCCATATCTCGGGCGACTGCTTGCAGCTTGGTGCTGCGATTGCCTGAGCCGATATTGCTGCCGATTACCGCGAAGGCCAGCACACTGATTAGCAGAACGATGATTAGCTCGATCAACGTAAAGCCACAATTGCGATTTGGCGAATACGCAAAACAGGAGCGGCGTGGCGGCGCAAATCCTTGCGCATCCAGTGGGTGGATGACAGACAGGGCGTTCATTTATTCCCAGCTATTGATGTCCTGATCTTCGCCTTCGCCACCTTCTTTTTCATCAGCGCCATAGCTGAATAGATCGAATTTGCCGTGTTGGCCGGGGAAGACATAGTGATAGTCCTGATTCCAAGGATCTTGCGGAATTTTCTCTTTACGTAAGTAGGGGCCGTTCCAGCGCTTGGCGTCGGAAGGTCTTTCGACTAATGCCGATAAACCTTGCTGCGCGGTCGGATAGCGGCCTTCGTCCAATTTATACATATCCAGAGAAGCCGCCAAATCCTCGATCTGCACCTTGGCGGCCTTGGTTTTCGAAGCGCCCATATGTTTCATGACCTGCGGTCCAACAATCCCGGCCAGCATGGCGATAATGCCTAGCACCACCAACAGCTCCAGCAAGGTAAAACCGCGATGGCGGCGTAATGCGTGTTTCATGTTATTCACTCCTTCCTTTTTAAATTAATTGTCTATTTGGCTAATGCTTTGCTTTTACGGTCTAAGAAGCAATGGGTGGTTTTACTTACACGGCCAGATCGTTAACGCTCAAGATCGCCAGTAAAATCGAGACTATGATGCCGCCTATCATCAAGCCGAGCGAGATAATCAGTGCTGGCTCCAACAAGGCCAGCATTCGCTGGATCGTGGTCTTCAGTTGCTTATCGTAAATTACCGCCACTCGCATCAGCATCTCCTCCAAGCGGCCGGTTTCCTCGCCCATTTTAATCATTTGCACAGCCAGTTTGGGAAACAGGTTTTGCTGTGCCAATGCATCAGACATTGTCCGGCCTTGCTTGAGCTGCGCTTCGGCGTTTTCCAACAGCTCTGCCAAGACCATATTTCCGACGGTTTCCCGGACGATACCCAGGGACTTAAGAATCGACACACCGTTACCCAATAAAGTGCCGAATGTGCGGCTGAAATTGGCGACCTCCATGGTCAGCACTATGTCGCCGAACAGCGGAAACTTCAGTAGCCTGCCGTCCCACGCCTTCTTCCCCACCGGATCGGCCAGCTGCGATTTTATAGTGTGTACGCTGCCCAGAATCACAATTAGCAAGACCCACCAGTAGCTCTGCAGAAATTCCGCCAGACCGATCACGATCTGCGTCGGCACCGGCAACGCTTGGCCGGCGCTGTCGAACATTTCTTTAAACTGGGGCACCACAAAGGTCAGCATTACGAACAACGAAGCTAGCGACATCACCAATAAAACCGCCGGATAAATCAGGGCTGTGCTGACGGTATCTTTCAATTCTTGCGAACGATCCATGTATTCGGATAGGCGCAGCAAGACGCCACCCAAGTTGCCCCCCAACTCGCCGGCACGGATCATGTTGAGATAAAACTTGGAAAACACCCCACTCTGACTTTCCAGCGCATCAGCCAAGGCTTTACCGGCTTTGACCTTTTCCAAGACTTCCCCCACCAGCTTGTTTAGCTTCGGGTTTTCTTCGGTCAACTGCATCAGAATCGTTAATGAGCGATCCAGCGGCAAGCCGGATTCCAGTAAGGTTGCCAATTCGCCGGTCAGCATACCGATTTCTTTTTGCGATAATTTGACAGTGGCCGACTTTAGTTTGAAACCCAGGAAAGATTTATCTTTAGCCAGCTCGATGCGGATTGGAATCAGCCCCTGGTTTTGCAATTCCAGCAGCAGTGCTGGCTCGTCGACTGCATTGCGCACGCCTTCCTCGGCGACACCTTGGTTGTTGACAACTTTGTATGAGAATAAAGGCATGGATTGGTTTAGTTTGAGCGTATTAGCCGGGTTTGCAAATTGTTATACGGCAATGTTCTTGGCATGCAAAGTAGGCCCGCGGAAACATTTACATTGGTCTGTACGGTTTTTAACGTTCGCATAGATGATCTCGCGTATTAGGCTTAGCGATGCTCGACTCTGCCCGCAACTAAAGGTCGACACTATAAGACACTTGTCAACGTATCTCAAAACTCCATGCGTATGCCTATATTGAAGGCGTGCCGGGAAATATATTGTTGGCCTATGGTGGTGTCGTATTGCACGAACGCCGAGCCGCCAAAGGGCAGTTGAGCGGATAGGCCGGCGCGCACATTGAGGTAATCTTTGTCGATGATAAAATTGTTGGTAGTAAAGGAATTGTTAGGTGCGTCGACGAAGCGAGTGGTGATCAAAGAATTCTTATTGAACCACTGGTGTTCCCACTCTACATTGACCTGCGAAACCAGAACGCCAATCGGTGTGCTCATGGCATGTGAAATCATCGCGCCAATGCTGCTGCTTAACGCTTGGTTGTCCAAATCGCCGATGATCATGTTCATGCCTAAACCGGCGCCTTGTTCTTCACGACCGTTAACGAAGTTATAACCGTATTCGGTGCGGCCTCTAAGGCCAAAAGTCCATTCTTTTAAGGCTATGTCGTAACCGCTGCTGAGACTGGTGCGGTTTTGCCAGCCGTCCGTTAGGCTGGCTGCGGTTTCATTGATAGGCCTGTCGTTGGCATCGCGATATACCGTGGTGCGTTTCGAGTCGTATTGGTTATACGTCAGGTTATTCACCAGATCAACGTACCAGTTGTCGGTAAGGTTCAATGAGCCGAAGGCTGAGAGGGTATAGCCGTCTATCTTTTGGCTACCTCCCTGTTGCGAAATCACTGCACTGCTGCTGCCGTAGCCGGCAGATAAGCCAAGCAGGAGTCGTTTGCTTAGGCGATAGTCAGCACCGGCAGTGACCGCCGACATGGTTGAAGCGTAACCGCGTTGCGCTATCGTTGCCGTTCTATCCGCCCATTCGAACTGGCCGTTAATGAATAGACCTAAATTGCTGAAGCCGGAGATAAGATCGGTTCCATCGGTATCGTTACCCGTGTTCAAGGAAAAACTGACTGAAGACGGGTTGGTCGATGAGGACTGACTATCCTTCTCCGGCGTTGTGGCTTGAATACTGATGCCGTTAGCACTGGGTGCGCCGGTTGCGCTGGGTGCGCTTAAACTACTCGATCCACCGGGTGAGCTGATACTGTTTGCCTGATTCGGTGAGCTGATAGTGCTTTGTATAGTGTTGGTGTTCAGGGAATTGGCTACCGATGAACTGATGTTGGCCGGCGCATTGAAACTGTTGCCAGCGCTTGCGTATCGTAAGGTATTGAGTCGCTGATCGATGTTGCTGGTTTGTAGGCGGGCTATTTGGTTGGACACGGTTCTTTCTGCTGCGATCTGGCCCGGGCTAATCTGCCTTAAGGCGCTGATAAACTGATCAACTTTGCTGGCATCGCTGTTACCGCTGGCTAAAAACGGCTTTAAGCCATTCAATAGATTCTGCAGATTGGCCGGGGTGGAGGCGCTGCAATCTATCTGCTGTAAAGCGCTGGCTAGGGATTGCACATCAGCGGGCACCAGATTGGGCAATCTCGGTATCATGGTCAGCAACAACTGTTTTTCTTGTTTGGAAAATACAAACATATCGCTGGACCCTTCCGGACAGCTAATGCGCTGATTAAAATTTCCGGTGATGCTTCCGCTGGTGGTTTGTAATAGCACTGATTGCGAAAACGCTTGTTGCGGCGAAAAATTAGGCTGGCTTAGCAAGCGTTGTAAGTTTAATTGCGCGCCCTGGATATCTATGCTGCGTGCTGTGATCGAATCTGTAACCAATTGCCCGCTCACGCCACCCAGTTCTAAATTCAAGCTACTCGATGGACGGAAGATCAAATCCGCTGCCGTGGCATCAATTGCCGCTATTCCACTGCCACCCGGCCCCGGCGAAAAGCTATTGTTAATGTCTACAATGCCGGCGTAGGAACCGCTGCCGGAGACTGGACCATTTAAGGTTAACCGTGCACCGGCGCTGCCAACCCTGCCATCATTGATTACCGGGCCGCTTACTGTGCCGTTGCCGCCGAAGCTTCCCGCTTGAATCTCGGTCAAAGCTTGGCTCCAAGCTCCGTCCACGCGGGTAGTGCCCGTTGTTTGCCGGTAAGTACCGTTGCCGATAAACGACGCATTGCTAGTCACGCGCACATTGCCGGAATTAAGGACGGTCGATTGATTGTTGAGGATGAAATTGCCATTTAGCAATAAATCGCTGGCAGAGCCACCCGAGCCATTGATGATCAATCGGCCGGGGCCACGCATTTCGCCGCCGGAAAGCACTGCGGATTGCACTGCTAGTTCGCCTGGCCCCGACAGGATCCCGCCGGTCTGCACATAACGACTTACCTGGGCACTGTTACGCTGCAAGTTTACAGTGCCGTCGCTAATCGTAAAGGTGCTGCCCAGATTGAAGAGGCTGGCTACCGAGGACGAAAAATTAACAATGCCGCCCGACACTGAAGTGGAATTGCTCGCAGAATAATTCCCGTTAATGGTGTTTGTCCCCCCGCTGAAAAGTACATCGGTAGAGGCCACTGTAGCGCCGGGGTTAACTAAATTGGTTCCACCGCTAAACACTACGTTGGCAGTGGCAATATTGCTACCCGAATTGAATTGCTGGGTGCCTCCACCGAATTGCAAGGTACCGTTACCGGTGAAATCGGCGGAATGGGTATTACTACCGGTAAAGTTCAATATGCCTGCATCTACAAGCGAGTTACCCGTGTAACTGTTAGTGTTGTTTAAGGTCACGGTACCCGATGTGGTTTTATTCAAACCGACGTTGCCGCCCAACTTGGCGTTGACCATGCCGGATTGCAGATCGAATGCGCTGTTGGAGGTCAGGGTGCCTGAGCCATCGATAGAGCCCGAGAGCAATTGCACGCCGGCGACGGTATCGTTATTTGTGCCTAGGTTAAAGACGTTGTTATTGCCACTGACGACCAGGCTGGAAGCGTCGGCGATGACATTGCTTGCCCCCAAGGTCAGGGTGCCGGCGCTGACCTGAGTGCTGCCGGTGTAGGTATTGGCGCCGTTCAGCGTCACAGTGCCGCCGGTGGTTTTGTTCAAGCCGATGCTGTTGCCACCCAACTTGGCGTTGACCGTGCCGGATTGCAGATCGAATGCGCTGCTGGAGGTCAGGGTGCCTGAGCCATCGATAGAGCCCGAGAGCAATTGCACGCCGGCGACGGTATCGTTATTTGTGCCTAGGTTAAAGACGTTGTTATTGCCACTGACGACCAGGCTGGAAGCGTCGGCGATGACATTGCTTGCCCCCAAGGTCAGGGTGCCGGCGCTGACCTGAGTGCTGCCGGTGTAGGTATTCGCACCGCTTAACGTCACGGTGCCGCCGGTAGTTTTGTTCAGACCTACATTGCCATCCAACTTGGCGCTAACAGCGCCGGCTTGTAGGTCAAAGGTGCTGGTCGATGTTAGGGTGCCGGCACCACTTAATATGGCGGCTGAATTCGCTAACGTGAATTTCGTCACCGTGGGCGAAATATCAAGATCCACGTTTTGACCAACGTTGATAACCGCATCATCCGCGGCTCCAGGACTTGCGGCGCAAGACCAGTTAGCGGGAGTAGACCAAATGGAATTAGCCACTTGCCAGTTACAAACGGCAGCGTCGGCCGTTGCAATAAATCCGAGCAGCAGTGCAGAGGTCGCAGTGGATAGAATGGCAGCCGCTTTGCGAAAACGCCGTCCGGCTATCAATGCATTGTTTTCAGACTCGGCTTGCGATTGACACATCGTGAATCCGTGATGTTAGTGGGAAGTGGGGAGCTTAGGAAAATTTCACTTGCGGATATCTGCCGTGAGAAATATTAGCCTCGTCATTCAGAGCCTTTCTAGATTCAGATCAATGAAAGTCCAGTTGTCGAGGACTCACTCAAACCGGCTCAAGCCTCGGTAGTCACCCTTAATACTTCCTCCAAGGTAGTAATGCCTTGCAAAGCCTTGCCCACACCATCCTCGTACATGGTTTGCATGCCTTCCTGTATCGCGGTTTGTTGAATGACGAACGCTTCTTCGTGTTTCATGATTTGCTTGCGGATGGTGTCTGTCATCGTCAGAAATTCGATGATTGCCAGCCGGCCTTTGTAGCCGATGCCGTTGCAGGTGGGACAGCCGACTGGCTTGTGTAAGAGGATTTCGCCCGTCGGTTGCCAGTGGCGCAGCTTCATTTCCTCTATCAGCGTTTCTGAGGCCGGATGGGCTTGTTTGCAATGCGGGCAGAGGCGGCGCACCAAGCGTTGGGCCAGGATGCCGTTGATGGTGGAGCTGAGCAGGTATTCTTCCAGGCCCATGTCTTGCAAGCGGGTTACGCCGGCCGCGGCATCGTTGGTGTGTAATGTCGAAAGCACCAAGTGACCGGTCAACGCGGATTGGACGGCGATTTTGGCGGTTTCCAGGTCGCGCATCTCGCCGATCATAATCACGTCTGGGTCTTGCCGAACGATGGAACGCAATGCCGAAGCGAAGGTTAAACCAATCTGCGGCTTGGCTTGAATCTGATTGATGCCTTCCAGTTGATACTCCACCGGATCTTCGACAGTGATGATCTTACGCTCGGAGGTGTTCAAGGTTTTTAATGCGGCATATAGCGATGTGGACTTACCGCTACCGGTCGGACCTGTGATCAGCAAAATACCATGCGGTTGCGCCAATACTTCCATGAACCGCTCGGCTTGATTGCCGACAAAACCCAGGGTTTCGAAATCCAGTACCGCGTTTTCTTTGTCTAGCAAACGGATTACTACGCTTTCGCCGTGCAGGGTAGGGATGGTCGACACCCGCAAATCCAGTTCCTTGCCGATCATTTGCAGTTTGATGCGACCGTCCTGTGGCAAGCGGCGCTCGGCGATGTTAAGCTTGGCCATGATTTTGATCCGCGACAACACGGCGGCGGTGGAGGCGACGGGCGGCGAATCGATGTCTTGCAGCACGCCGTCGATGCGTAGGCGCACTTTCAAGCTTTGTTCGAAGGGCTCGATATGCACGTCCGAGGCGCGGCTTTCCACGGCTTTTTGCAGGATGAAGTTGACCATCTTGATGATGGGCGCTTCGCTGGCGAGGTCTTTTAGGTGTTCCAGGTCTTCGCTGCCTTCTTCCTCGACATTGAGGTTGTCCATCAGCTTGTCCATTTGCGACTTGCCTTCGCCGTATTGCAATTCCAACGCGGCGTCGATTTCCGAGAGCTGGCCGATTTGCAGTTTAACGGGCTTGCCGATCGCCAGTTGCAATGCTTCGGTGACGTAGTCGTCTTCCGGGTCCATCACCGCGACTTGGACATGATCGTCCTCCGCTGCCAAACCCACCGCATGATATTGCTTTAAAAATCGTTGAGAGACGCTTTCCGGCAGCGGCGACTGCGGTGGATACTGGGTGGGCGTAACGCGGGCTATACCGCTGGCTTCGGCAAAGCTACCGGCGATATCGCTGTCCGAACATAACCCCAATTTGATTAATAATTGCGGCAGGGAATCGTCCAACGCCGATTTTTGCATACGGCGAACCTTGCCCAAATCGTTGTCGGTGACCTTGCCTTTGCTTTTTAACAAGCTCAAAAAGGCCGCGTATCTTTCGGATTTATCAGTGATTTCCAAGTCCATGTTTCCTGCCAGTCAACTTACGGAACCAGTCCGACATTGTAGCGATTTTCTAACCAGTCTGGCGGCGTTTTATTGCCAGGAGATGACAAGGGTATAGAGTATAGTAATGGCTCAATTTACAATTGCAGGATTCAGCATCGCGGTTTCTGCGTCGGAGAAGGTTTTGCGGAGTAAACTTGAGCTGGCTAAAACCATTTTGAGCGCTGCGGTTGCGATTAGCGGAAGCTTGAACTACTGATAACTGTGGAGGAAAGGGTGCGCGGATTTAAAACAATCTTGGGATTTTCCATCGCGTTGGTCGGGTGCGCTTGCAGCGCGGATTGGCCGCAACGCATTGGCTATCATGCTGTGCAGAGCGCCGGTCAATTGCAATGCCAAAAAGCCATGGCCAACGATTGTGAACAGCGGCAGAGTTACGATGCGTATCAGAACCAGCGGGAGCACATGCAATAGCCTTTTAGATACTATTCAACAATGACAATTCCGCCGGATGCGGCAACATGTAAAACGAGTTGTCTATAAAGGCATCCGGCTCTTTGCGGAAATGATGGCGGAGTAGAGTAAGCGGCACTATCAGCGGCAATAAGCCGATTCGGTAGTTTTCGATGGTTTCCACCAGTTCTTGTTTGTCGTCGCTGTCCAGTTTGTGCTTTAAATAGCCTTGAATGTGTTGCAGCACGTTGACATGATTGCCGCGCGTGGCAACGACTTTCAGACAGCTCATCAATGCTGAGAAGTAGGCGGCGCCAACCCTATCGATGTCGGCGTTGGTGACACCCGCGATGATACGGCCCAACTCGCGGGCTTGGTTTTGCTCGTGGCTCATGGCGATCAATTTATGTTGGCTATGGAAGGTGATCAAACCGTGCGCGCTCAAGCCCTGTTCGCAAAGATCTCGCCAACGCTGCATTACAAATACCCGTTGGATAAAGTTCTCGCGTAAGCCCGCGTCGCCCAGCCGGCCTTCTTCTTCGACGGGCAAGCTGGGGAAAGCGCTCTGTAGATAATCAGCAAAAATGCCGACACCTTGACGCGCGGGGATATCGTTTTTGTAAACTTTCACGCGAGTCATGCCGCAGCTCGGCGAGTCTTTTTTAAGAATGTAACCGCACATGCCACCCAGCCAGTCCTGTTGTCGGCGCGCAGCCTCCTGCAAGCTTTCGGTCACATCCAGGCTATGATCCTTCACGCCAACGCAGCGGATGCCGTCCGGCGTTTCCCGTAGTTGCACGCAGGGGCGAGGCACGCCCAATCCGGCCTCCACTTCGGGGCAGAAGGGCCTGAATTCAAAATACTGTCCCAGGGTGCGTTCAATGTAACTGTGATACTTATGGGCGCCGTCATAGCGTACTTCATGGCCTAATAGGCACGCGCTAATACCGACTGGAATCTTTTGCATGCTTAATCCTGCTTATTGCGGTGGATGTTGGTCAAAAATCAGTTTCTCGGTGGCAAAACCGAGTGCTTTTGCCTGCTGAATCAGCTCTTGCTTGATGTTAGTTTCCAGATTTGGGCTACGCGCCAAGATCCAAAGATAATCGCGATCCGGGCCGGCGATCATCGCATAACGGTAGCCGACTTTGTCGAGCGCGATGATGTTGTAAGCGCCGTAAAACGGCCCGAAGAAAGAGACTTTTAGGCGGCCAATGTCAGCAGTATCTATGAAGTAAGCTTTGCCCTCCGCTATTTTGCGTTGGCCTTGCTCGACCTCGTAGCCGCTATTTAACACCTTGACCCCGCCGTCATCACGCAAACTGTAGTCGGCGCTAATGTCGGTCAGGCCGCGCTCGAAGCTGTGGTCGAGACGAGCGATTTCGTACCAAGTACCGAGATAGCGGGGCAGTTCGAAGCCGTCTACCACCTTTAACCCTTCCGGGATACTGGTACATGAGCACAACAAACACAATAACACGATCCATAGATAACGCATGGTTTACTCCGGTGCAGCCATTGCAGTGGCTAGGGCTTTAAATTGGGCTTTGATCGACTGGCTTTGTAGCGCATGATCGACGCGGGGTGGCGGGTAATCGCCGGTTTGCGGATGCTTTTCCCATTTATGAATCACCTCCGCTGGATAACGCTGTAATTCCGGAATCCAGGCCTTAATGTATAGGCATTGCGGATCGAATTTTTTCTGTTGTAACCAGGGATTGAAAATGCGGAAATACGGCTGCGCATCGCATCCCGTCGATGCCGCCCATTGCCAGTTGCCGTTATTGACGCATGGGTCGTAATCCAACAAGCGTTGCGCAAAATAACGTTCGCCCCAGCGCCAAGACACATGCAAATCTTTGACTAAAAAAGAAGCCACTATCATCCGTAAACGATTGTGCATCCAACCGGTTTTATTTAATTCCCGCATGGCCGCGTCCACAATGGGGACACCGGTTTGACCGTTGGCCCAGGCCCAGAAATCATCTTGACCGTTGCGCCATTGCAAGCCGTCATAACGTTTATCGAAGGCGTGACCAAACACGTGCGGAAAATGAAAGCCGATATGGGTGAAAAAGTCGCGCCAATAGAGCTGGCGAAGCAAGGGGTGGTCTGGATCGAGTTCGGCTTGGATACTATAAAAAGCTTCTCGCACCGAACAGCAGCCGAATTTTAAATAGGCCGATAGTTGGCTGGTTGCGGCCATGGCTGGAAAGTCGCGGACATTGATGTAATTTCTGTGCTTGCCGATGATAGCTAATCTGTCCAATGCAGCCCGGCGTCCACCGGGTAGGGCATTGCTGTGGGTTCGCTTCAGCTCACTGAGTAACTCTGGCAGGTGGCCAGCGTAGTCTTTCTTGAACCATTTTCCTTTGGCAAGCGCTTGCGGCGCGGCGACGGGCTGCAGTCTGGCTTGCCGATAGAAAGGGGTGAATACTTGGTACGGCTTGCCATTGCCTTTGAGCGTCTGTTCGGGTTCGGTGAGTAACAGATCGGTTTGGCTGTGAAAATCCAGGTGCAGTTGTTCGCATCGTTGCCGAAGCGCATCGTCACGTTGTCGGCTGAACGGACTGTAGTCGCGATTTACAAAAACGGCTTGTATGCCAATGTCGGGTTTTAAGTTTGTGATCAGGGTTTCCGGCAGGCCGTTGAAAATATAAAGAAGGCCGCCTTGCTTTTGAAGCTGTTGTTGTAAGTCTGCCAGTGCCTCCAACATAAATTGTAGGCCTGGCGTGCTTTGATATGGATGGGTTTGGATCTGCCTTGGATCAAAAATAAAGCAAGCCAACACCTGGCTTGATTGGCGTAAGGCTGCGTTCAGGCCGCTATTGTCGTCCAGGCGTAAATCACGGCGAAAAATAAACAGCGCGGTTTTATAGGGTTTTTTGGCCATGTGTGGCTTAACAATCTCCCCAATGGATAATCATTTGCTGGCAGTTGAAGAAAATATTGGGGTAGTACTGATAAATTACCCAGCGTAATAGCAAATCAAAATACGCCGCTACCGTCAGCATACGGGCGACTGCGGCCAAGACTTTACTAGTTCCTTTATCAGAACACCGCCACACTGCACCCGTCCAGTAGATCAAGGGCATCAGCATGATGATATGAATGGTAACCCAACTGGCTACCGTGAAGTTGCCTTCGTTGATCCGGTAATCCGCGAAAAACAGGACTGCGTTATAGAGGATAAAAAACGGATAGAAAGCGTCTTTCAATCTTAGATAACCGAGCCAACTCCATTGTAGGTAAAAATACAAACTGGCCGGCGTGCGCTCTTCCCATTCCTCGGCAGGTGAGGGAGTGAGATAAAAAACCAGTACCCCTAGGGCGAGGGCTATCAACAGTGTTTCGTACCAGGTGACAAAAGAGGTAAAGGCAAATAGCAAGGAAAGACTGTCGATCAACATAAATGTGCCCTTTGTATACTAGGGTTTATCCAGAATATCGCGCAATGCGGTATCCAACTGAGAATATTTAAAAGTAAAGCCTTGCGCTATTAGTCGTTCCGGCACCACGCGTTGGCTACCCAATACCAATGCTGCCATCTCGCCCAGCAATAACTTGAGGGCCTTTTCCGGCAGCGGCAGCAGCATCGGTCGGTTTAGCGCGCTGGCCAAACTGCTGCTGAATTGCTGATTATTGACGGGGTTGGGTGCCGTCGCGTTGTAAGGGCCGCGCATTTCAGCATGCTCCAGCATCGCCTCGACAATAGCCAACCAGTCGTACAAATGTATCCAGGACATCCATTGTCTGCCATTCCCCATGCGTCCGCCCAAGCCAAAACGAAACGGCAATAACATGCGTTTCAGTATGCCACCATTATCACTCAGCACCAAGCCAGTGCGTATCAAGCAGACCCGGCTGCCGAATTTCTCCGCCTCAAGGGCTGCGGCTTCCCAATCGGCGCACAACTGTTGCGAAAAATCGGTGATGCTACCGCTTTGTTCGGTGAGGAACTTATCGCCTTGATCGCCGTAAACGCCGATAGCCGAGCCGCTAATGAATAATGGGGTAGGCTGCGCGGATGCTGCTATCCAGGCCACCAACTCCTCAGTCAGCTTGATGCGACTGTCCCGCAATAACTGTTTACGCGCCTCGTTCCAGCGTTGGTCGAAAATGCCGGCACCGGCCAAATTAATCACGGCTTTGAAACTGGCAGAATCCGGTAAATTGGCGACCGAGCTTATCGCTTCGACGCTGTCGCCGAACATAGCGACGACTTTTTCGGTGCTCCTGCTCAGCACAGTCACCGAATAGCCTTTTTGGATCAATAGCTTACTAAGGGCGCTGCCTAGGAAGCCGGTGCCGCCGCAAATTAAAATCGAGTTGGTGTTCATAGAATTTTACTCCGCAAACTAAAGGGCTAGTGCCGACGATAGATTTACTGTTTGGTGGATCAATCGGGTTCGGTATCGATGGCTATACGGCCTTTAGGAATCATCATTTGACTTAGCTGCTTGTTTTTAAACCACATTACAATTCGAAAACCCAGCAGCATCACGATAATCAGCAGGTAGAACAAAGGCTCTGCCAGGTTACCTTTAAGCTGCCAAAAATAATGGATCATTGCCGCGCCTGCGGCTGTGTAAATGAAACGATGAAGTTTTTTCCAGCTTTTTCCCATCAGCTTTTTGGACGCTTTGGAGGAAGTAATGCCTAATGAAAACACGATGATATAGGCAAGCAAGCCAAACCAAATATACGAGCTTTCGATAATATCAATACCGATTATTCGCCACGCAAAAACGTGGTCAACTGCCAAATAAGCCATTACATGCAGGCTGGCATAAAAAAAAGCATATAAACCGAATAATTGCCGATACTCGGACATGCCGCGCCATTTTGTAACAGTTTGTACGGGAGTAATGGCTAAGGTGATCCATAAAAATCGCAAAGCCCAATCGCCTAAGCGAATATGTAAGGCTTGCATTTGATTTGGACCTAGATTATCGAAGGCAATATCGAAAATGACCCAAAGTAGAGGTATCAAACAAGCCGCGACAGTAAAGGGCCGCAAATTACTAACTTGCATAATCATTAGAAAAAATGCCTTAAATCCATATCGCGATACATATGTGCGACTTGCGTGCCGTAGCCGTTAAATAATTCCGTCTGCCGGCGTGGCGTAAAAAAGCCACTACCCAAGGGCCGCTCGCTATTCTGACTCCAGCGCGGATGCGCGACGTCCGGATTGACGTTGGCATAAAAGCCGTATTCCTTGGGCGCAAACTTGTTCCAACTGCTAATCGGCGGTCTTTTCAATAGCTCTATTTTCACGACGGCCTTAATGCTTTTAAAGCCATATTTCCAGGGCACGACCAAACGCAAGGGCGCACCGTTTTGCTTAGGCAAAATGTCACCGTACATGCCTGTCGCCAGTATCGTCAGGGGATGCATGGCTTCGTCGATACGCAATCCTTCGACATAGGGCCATTCCAGCATCGCGTTTTTGCGTTGCTGGGGCATGTTGTCGGGTTGATGAACGGAACTCAGCTTGACGAACTTAGCGGTTGACAATGGTTTAGCAGTTTTCAATAAATCGCCAAGTGAGAAGCCCACCCAAGGCACCACCATGGACCAGGCTTCGACGCAACGAAAACGATAGATGTATTCTTGTAACGTGTGCTGGCTCAGAATATCTTCCAGATGATAGGTGCCAGGCTTTTCCACTTCGCCGCCGATTTCCAAAGACCAGGGATCTACACGCAGGCTTTGCGCCAGGGTGCTCGGGTCTTCTTTATTAAAGGCAAACTCGTAGTAGTTGTTGTAGCTCTTTACGTCATCCGCGGCTGTTACGGCCAACTCGGCGGCCGAAAACGAGCTTTTTGGCACTCCGTTCCATATCGGTTTTGAGTTGTCTGCCCAACTGTCTCGTATACCAGTGCCAGTAAGCATCATTGCAGCCATGGCTTTGATGATGGTACGTCGCTGCTGAAAAACCAAAGGATCTGTGATTTCACTGCCGGGGATATTTTTAACTGATTTTATTATCATGACTTAACTACCGGCACCTTTCTTAAAGAGGTCCATCACTTTCTCCCTTTTGGAATCCAGCCGAATAATTGGCGAATTTTTCGCTCGGTAATAAATGCTAGGGAAAACAGTTGAATAAAATTCTCAGCTTCAATCAGATCGAGTCCGATATTGGCGGGCACTAATTCCTTACGTGTACCGAACATTCTGTCCCATATGGCCAAGACTATCCCGTAATTGCTATCGTGCTCCGCGCGCAAAGTAGAATGATGAGTACGGTGCAGGGAGGGGGTGATAATAATTTTGGAAATGGCTGCCTCGTTTGGTACCCGAATATTACCGTGATGAAAAAATATGAAAAACAACTCAATAATTTCGATGGAAAGCACCAAGTAAGCGTCCACCCCGATAACCACCACAAACACGCACTTATAAATTATTTCCAGGAATAAATCGAAAACATGGAAGCGAAAACCAGTGGAGACGTTAAAGCATTTATCACTGTGGTGGATCTTATGAAATCGCCATAAATATTCGTATTTGTGGCTGGCGTAATGCCAAATAAAAATAGCGAAATCGAAAAAAGCGAAAGCCAATAGCCACTTAACCGGACCATTACTGAGACCACTCAACAATCCGAAACTGGCAAATTGCTGGGCAACCAGAAATAACGAGGACGCCCTAAGTGCGGTTAATATTAGGTTATTGACCAGAAATGCCGTCGTATTAGTGACGAAGGATTCTTTATAAGTTTTGGTGGAGAACTGGCGATAAGGTTTATTCTTTTCGATGATTAGCAACATCAAGAAGGCCAATATCGCCAAGCCAAATAAAGCTTGGTTAAAAAATAAGCCATCGTCACCACTGGCGTTTGCAGTTGTATTCATAGAGAGCCTCTACAATAGATATTTATTGCACGGTGAATCAGTTCCCTTGAATCGCATTTAACAGGCTTGTTAATTCTCTTATTTCATTATTGGCATTTACTTGTTGGGTTATATCGTATTGAACGCCGAGATAGTAAATGACACGGCTCTTTTTATCCAACAATGGGGTTATCTTCAAATGATTATGAAATAAAGTGCCATCTTTTTTGTAGTTTCTTAAAGTAACTTCAACCGCTTCGTGTGTTTTCATAGCTTCAGCTATCTTGAACCGGGCGTCTTGCTCTCTATCCTCACCTTGCAAAAAACGGCAGTTGCGACCAATTATTTCTTCTTGGCCATATCCGGTTAATTGTTCGAATGCTTTATTGGCATAAATAATAGGTGCATCTTCAAGATCTGGATCGGCAAGTGTTACGCCGTTTACGCATTCATCCAAAATAGCGGATAGTATTTGCGGAATAAGTCCGCTATCTTTTTCAACAATAAAAGCCATGGTTAAACTCCGGGTTTTATAATAATTATGAGTTTGTATATGCTAGTTGCATTCTACTGATATTAAATTCTTAATGTTTTCGACGGTGTTTTCCGCCCCGTCTTCAATGGCACAACGGATTAATTTCTCAAAAGGCCGCATAAACACTTCCAACTCCAAAAACTCAAAGCGAAAAGTCAGGCGGGTGGGTTGTCGATCTTCTTGAATGGGTTCAAACAGATAGCTGTGCTTGTAAGGTTGGGTAAGTCCTTGAAAAATAAGCTTAGACTGGGGCTGGTAAACGGTTATTTCAAAAACCGATTCTATTTCGCCGTTGTTGTCGTTACGAATTTGCTTCGCTTTGGCGCCGACGAATACTTCCTTGCCGTCGAGAGGTTCGAAATCGACTACTTCAACAGCCCATTTCGGATAGTTCTCAAAAAAATTTTCGCCAACATAGTGAAAGACATCGTCAACTCGTTTGTCGATGTCGATGCATGCCTCGCCGGCAATAGGCTTGTGTGAATCAAACGGTAATTTGATAAGCATTTGAACTTTCCCCCTGGCGGAGCTTTCCGCTCAGCGTAGTTATAATTTTTCTGGACAACATAAAGCGTAAAACACCGTTTGTACCTAAAAAGAATTAAATCTAGATCAGGCGGTATTGGCGTTTTATGTAGTTATTCAGTATACCCTGATGGTGTCTATCAACAGGTAACTTTGCTGCTAAACAGTCGATTGGACTGTATTTTAAAAATAAAAGACAAACTTGCTTTATGGTTTGTGCTAAGTAAAACCGATCTGAGGAAAGAGAGGTACTTAAGAGTCTAATGCTAACCTAATTAGTGCCTGAAACTTGTAAAACGCTAGTTTTCCGGCTGCCGCATTGCCGCGCAACCACCGTAAAGCAAGTGCGATAGCCCGGAATAAACAAACAACTGGCTATAGTTTTCGTCAATTTCAATTTGATTAATTGAGCAGTAAAACTCCAGCGAACCGATTAACAGCAGCAGAAATACCCCTAACGCGGCCAATGCTTCCGGGCTGTTACTCAGTTTGTAAAAACTGTAAGCCGCGATTTGTATTAAACATAAATAAAACATCATTAACCGCATATTATTCGCTAACGGGCCGTACAGATCGCTATTGTCTTCAAAAAAAAGCGTGTTGCCGAAAATGGTGGCTGCACCGCTGATTAATAAAAGGATTACCGCCACATTAAAATTAACCTGCAACACCAATTGCAGCAAATTCATGGTTTTTGTGGTAATGGATTGGGTATGCATATTACTACCTCTGAAAAAAAGATACCCTCCAAGAGTACTGCGTTTGGAGGGTACATAGAGGAGGACGTTTAGGACACCAGTAGTTGTCCTTGATCCAGTTGATCGCCGGCTTCGTCGTTTATAGATTCTTCAATCTCTTCAAACGATTTTGGCTCTTCTACTTCGGGTTCCGGCGGTGCAAGTTTTTTACCTTGTAACAATTCATCGATCTGAAATTTGTCGATGGTCTCCCAGTCCATTAAGGCTTGCGCCATGTTGTGTAGCACTTCAATGTGCTCTTTCAGAATGGTCTCTGCGCGGTTGTAATTAGAATCTATGACCGCTCTGACTTCTTCATCAATGGTTTGAGCCATTTTTTCGGACATCGGTTTGGATTGCGGACCCATATAGCCGCCCTCGCTATCACCGTAATCCATCGGACCAAGACGATCAGACAGGCCCCATTTGGTCACCATGTTTCTAGCCAATTGCGTAGCCCGCATGATGTCGTTGGAAGCGCCGGTGGTGACTTTGTTTTTTCCGTAAATTAAGGCCTCCGCTACCCGGCCACCAAACAAGCTGGCAATCTGGCTCTCCAATTTGTCTTTGGATGCGCTGTATTGATCGCGCTCCGGCAAAAACATCGTGATACCCAAAGCACCGCCGCGCGGCATGATGCTGACTTTGTAGACTGGATCATGTTCAGGCACGTTGCGACCGACGATGGCGTGTCCGGCTTCATGATAAGCAGTCATCAACAAATCTTCTTTGGTCATCACCATGGTGCGTTTTTCCACGCCCATGATCATTTTGTCGCGCGCTTTATCCAAATCATTCATTGTCACTATGCGCTTTTTATTGCGGGCAGCAAACAAAGCGCCTTCGTTGATCAAATTGGCTAACTCTGCTCCGGAAAAGCCGGGTGTGCCGCGGGCCAGATCGTTAATATTCACGTCTTCAGCAAGTGGGACTTTCGCGCCATGCACTTTCAGTATCTGTTCGCGGCCTTTGATATCCGGCAAACCTACCTGAACTTGCCTGTCGAAACGGCCTGGTCTTAACAAGGCTTTATCTAACACATCAGCCCGGTTGGTGGCG
Organism: Proteobacteria bacterium ST_bin11; assembly: GCA_002083615.1. Lineage (GTDB taxonomy): Bacteria > Pseudomonadota > Gammaproteobacteria > Methylococcales > Methylomonadaceae > Methylomonas. The sequence goes on from MSXO01000002.1 coordinate 210,130, forward strand.
GCTATCACGATAATGCCTTCATTGCCGCTGAAGCCGTCCATTTCCACCAGCAATTGGTTCAGTGTTTGTTCGCGTTCGTCGTTGCCGCCACCGATACCGCTGCCGCCACGTTGTCGACCGACTGCATCGATCTCGTCGATAAATATGATGCAGGGTGCGCGTTTTTTGGCTTGTTCGAACATGTCTCTGACCCTTGAGGCACCCACACCGACGAACATTTCCACGAAATCCGAACCCGAGATGGAGAAGAAAGGTACGCCTGCTTCTCCGGCAATGGCTCTGGCTAACAAGGTTTTACCGGTACCGGGAGGGCCGACCATCAATACACCGCGCGGAATTTTCCCGCCTAGAGCTTCGTATTTGCCTGGTTCTCGCAGGAAATCGACCATTTCCACGACGTCTTCCTTGGCTTCTTCCACACCGGCCACGTCGGTGAAACGCACTTTGATCTGGTCTTCAGCCATTAATTTGGCGCGGCTTTTTCCAAAACCCATCTGGCCGTCGCGTCCACCCATCGCTGCCTGCTTGCGCATGAAATAGACTAGCACCATGATCAGCAACAAAGTGGGCGCCCAGGAGATGAGAATATTCATCAGGGTGGAGGGCTGTTGTGGCTTCTCAACTTTGATTTTCACGCCATATTCCAGCAACTCGTCGATCATGCGCGAGTCGTTGGGATTGTAGGTCGCGAAACGCGTGCCGTTTTGCCGATGCCCTTCGACGTTATTGCCGTCGATCACCACTTCCGTGACCACTTTATTACGCACATCTTCGATAAAGTCCGAATACGAAATTTCAAAATGCGGGTCGTATTCCGGCATGTTGCGGTTCATCACCGCCGACACCACCAAACCTGCCGCGAGGAGGATGGTGATAAAAATAAACATTTTTTTCATGATAGCTGTCTCCTAACTTACTTTTCGCTGGAGAAGTATTTGAAAAAATCGGAGTTCGGTTTTAACACCAAGGTATCCTGAGTTTTTTCAAACGACGTTTGGTATGCCTGCATACTGCGGTAGAACGCATAAAACTCAGGATTTTTACCGTAACTTTTTGCGTATATTTCCGCCGATTGCGCGTCGCCACGACCACGAATACTTTCAGCGTCGCGCTGGGCGTTTGCAACTATCACATGCTTTTGTTTATCAGCTTCCGCACTAATTTGCTCCGCACTTTCCGCACCCTGCGAACGGAACTCTCTGGCTACCCGCTCACGTTCTGCGCGCATCCGTTGATAAACCGAGCTACTTACTTCAGGCGGCAAGTCAATGCGTTTAACGCGGATATCGATCAGCTCTATGCCGAACTTTTCTGCGGTCGGAGCTAACTTGGCCAACAAGGTTTGTCTCAGTTCGTTGCGGTCTTCGGAGATCAACTGCTTGATAGTCCGCACACCAAACTCACTACGCATGGCGTCTTTCATAATTTGGTCTAGGCGCAGATTGGCTTGAAACTCGTCGCCGCCGACCGTGGTGTAAAAGAGACCCACATCACCGATTCGCCATTTAACGAATGAATCAACAATTACGTTCTTCTTCTCAGAGGTAAGAAAGCGCTCGGATTTGGCATCCAAGGTCAGCACACGCGCATCAAATGTGCTGACATTATTGATGATGGGGGTCTTGAAATGTAGCCCGGGAGTGTAGTCAGACGTGACCATCTCACCGAGACGAAACAGAATGGCTTTTTCGTTTTCCTTCACGTAAAAAACCGACATATAAGCCAGTACACACAGGGTTAAACCGGCCGGGATTAAAACTTGGGTGGTTTTGCTGCTCATTGTTTGCTCCTGCTAGGACGTAATTCGTTGCCGGTGGTTTTGCGAGCGCCGTTTTTATCGCTGTTGTGAGGTTCGGAGCTAAGTTCCGGTTCCGCATGGCTGGCTGCAGGCTGTGCATGTTGTGTAACGGTTTGCGGCAAAGGCATGTACATCATGGGGCTGGATTGGTCATCGTTCAGCATGATTTTATTAGTGCTGCTGTACAGTTTTTCCTTGGCTTCCAGGTACAAACGCTTACGAGTGATGGCCGGGCTTTTTTCGTATTCCACCAGCAGTTGGTCGAAACGTTCGGTTTCACCTTTGGCTTTGGCCACTTTCTCTGCTTCATAGGCTTCCGCTTCCTGAATAATCCGAGATGCGGCGCCGCGCGCTTTGGGGATCACTTCGTTACTGTAAGCTTCGGCTTCGTTGATCAAGCGTTGCTTGTCTTCTCTGGCACGAATCGCATCTTCAAATGCGCCTTGCACTTCTTCGGGCGGTTGAGCGTCCTGTAAGTTGACGCTGGCAATACTGATGCCGGCTTTGTAGCCATCCATTGCTTCTTGAATTTGTTCCTTTATTTCAGCGACGATTTGACTGCGGCCTTCGGTTAATACGAAGTCCATATTGTTGCGACCGATCACCGCGCGTTCCACACTTTCAGTTAATTGCTTCAGTGTGCTTTCGTTGTTTTTTACATTAAACAAATAATCGCGAGCGTTATTTATCTGATACTGCACAGCTAGGCGAACGGTAATAATGTTTTCGTCGCTGGTCAGCATTAAAGATTCTTGCGGAATAACAGCTGATTTATTGACCCTGCTGGAGTCTGTGTAGCCCACTTCAATGAAGCGTTGCTGTTCGACATTCACGTTGGCGACGCTTTCGATTGGGGCCGGAATGTGCCAATGCGGACCGGGCAATGTAGTCTCGGAATAGGCTCCGAAGCGGCTTACCACGCCTCGGTTACCTTGGTCCACGATGTACACACCGCTAGCTAGCCAAACGACTGTTAGCGTGCCGCCGACAGCCGCGGCAATGTTGGTTAAAGAAAACATACTCTTATGATCGTTAAAGAAGTCGCCCGCTTTGGTAGAGACTTGCTTCCATTGCTTGTCCACTTCCAACTTCCAGTCGGACTGCGGCGTTTGCTTACTGGTATTTTGTTTTTCTGATGACATAATCACTCCTCTTGTAGTGTTAGCCTGACCTGGGTCAATGGTTGTTATTGTTAGCCATCCTTGGGTTCGAGAAATAGCATAAGGTCAAAGCCAAATTGTTGTTTCAATTTTTTTAAAGCTTCATTTTGAATTTGCCTGACTCTCTCCCGAGTAACATGCAACTGATCCGCTACTGCCTGCAACGTCATTTCCGTGTGATCGCGCAGGCCGAAACGCATGGTTAAAATCGCCGCCTGTTTTTCAGGCAGAGAAGCAACTGCTTTGTCGACATATTGAGCCAGATCCTGATCAATTAGTTCATCGAGTGGCAGACTGAATTGATGCTGCTGCATTTTCGCCATCAATTCCAGATTATCGTCATCATCACCTATGGCCGCATCCAATGAATGGGTGGCTTGATAGTAACTGCTGATGGTTTTAATTTCTTGCTCGGATAAATCGCAAGCAAGTTTTAATTCGGCGATGCTCGGCCAGCGCTCATATTTAAGGTAACAACTGCGCATGGCCTCGAATACGGTTGCGGCTTTTTCAGCCAAAGCAACGGGTAAACGGACAATTTTTTCTTGTTTCACTATTAGGCGGGATATCGCCTGTCTAATCCAGTAAATAGCATAAGTGGAAAAACAAATGCCGCGATCTGGATCAAACCTATCAACAGCTTTAATCAACCCAACCAAACCCTCCTGCATCAAGTCTTCAAAGCTCAGATTACTGGTTTTGTATTTGTGCGCTACGAAAGCCACCAAGCCGGTATTGGCTGAGATCATTTGCTGACGTAAGGTTTTCAATTCGCGTTTGGCTTTGCTCAAGCGCTTTTTAAAGTCCGCACTGTCTTCGCTGTCTGCACTGAGTACACCGTCCGCTTGCGCTGCGCTGTCCATCAAAAATACCGGTAACAAGTGCAGGCTGTACAACAGACGATTCACTGAGCGGGCTACCAAGGACTGTTGTGCAAACTCGGATCCAGAAAGTTGTACAACATTGTCAGCTTGTACAACTTTCTCCTGTCCGTTATTCTCACCGTAAAACCCGGTATTGTTTTTCTTAGCCGCCTGGCTATTGACCATCAGTTGCAGCAGCCTTTTGAAATCCTCTGAGTTTTTAGCGACTATCAAATCCGAACAATCCACACCGGAATTTAGGTCGTGCAAAAATCTGTTGATTATCAAAGCGTTGGTTTGCTTATTTTCCAGCAACAACGCTAATAAGGTCTGCCTGGCCTGTTCGACTTGAACGGCAAGTGAGTTGGGTTGGGATTCTGTTACCGAATCCATCTCGCTATCGATTGGCAATGTGGCTAAGTTGGACATAATCAATTCGCTTGGTTATTTAAGTTGTTGGCAAATAACTTACTAGAATGTAGAATGTTTGTCAAAGTATTTTCTATACAAAAGTTGAACAATGTACTCAATTAAAGCGATCACCTCCTTAACCGGATTAACAGCGGAAACACTAAGAGCCTGGGAACGTCGCTACGCCTGCATCATGCCGGCGCGGAACGGTACTGGGCGGCGTTTCTATTCTCAACAGGATTTGGAAAAATTGACGCTATTGGTCAATCTAACCGGAAAAGGCCATCCTATAGGTAAGCTGGCTACCCTGGACAATCAGCAACTACAAGACTTCCAGAAACAAGTCAGTACCAACCTGACCACAGAACAGTCGCCACTGTTGGCGCAGATCATCGATTCGCTAAAACAATATCGAATCGAACGGTGTGAACAATTGCTCAAGAAGGCTCTGATCGCTGCAGAGCCATTGGACTACGCCAGAGACATTTTGTTGCCTGCCTTGCAGGCGGTGGGCGAACTTTGGCACGACGGAAAATTGAACATTGCGCAGGAACATATGTTTTCCGGCTGTATCAAGCGGATTGTGTTGAGTATGGTGAACAACTTGCACCACCACTCTAAAAACAACCCGGGCATGCTGTTTGCCACTCCGAGCGGCGACCCGCATGAGTTTGGAATTTTGGTAAGCTGCTTGATAGCCGCCAACCAGGGTTACAACTGTTACTATTTGGGTGCGGACCTGCCGGCCAAAGATATTATCGAGGCCAGTCAACACCTGAAGCCGGATGTGATTGTCATGGGAATGGTAAAGACACCGCCAGAGCAAGTAACTATCGACGAGTTGCAACTCATAATGGATTCGGTTGACGGCGTCACAACCAAACTTTGGTTAGGCGGGAGCGGGGCATATTTTTACTATACCCAATTGCAAAATGAATTAAGCAACTGCGAACTGATTACCGATATTGATCATTTCAATGCTAAAGCCCAGCAACAACAGTTGTCCGGCTGATCAATAACCCTGCTGTTATCTTCGCGATTGCACTGCGACTGCGTTTGACGGTAACGGTCAAACGAAAGCGCAGCCACTGGTTAATGTTTGATCGAAAAAGACAGCGTTTGACGAATCAAGACGTTCTGGCCTTTAGCGCCGTCTGGTTTCTTTAGGGAGCAATGCCGGTTGTTTCTTGATTTCGTTATTGATTTTTTGCGATTTATTCATGATGTCGGCTCCAGGGTGGGTGCTGATTTTTTCAGACAAACCATCCCAATAATGCCAGTATCTCAGTGCATAGCAACGACTCTAAACAAGCCGGCAGCAAACTAATACAGCTATGCGGTGCAACGACTTGCCCCGGTTTGGGTGTGTAGGGTTTTTTGGTCGGTAGCGCCTCCTAAGCGCAAAACGGTAATTAGACCTAGACACGCTTGATTTTGGTGCTTGCTAGTCTAGAAACCCAGTGAAAACAGAAGACCGGCGTCCGGCGGGCGCGAGAATGACAATTTCTTGGAAGTTCGCCATAATCGAGGAACGCGCGGTTTTTATCCTTAAATCTTTCCGGAGCTTTCGCCCTTTCAAGCTATGAACGAGATTACTTACGACATTGATAGTTTAGTGATCGCCGGCGTACTGCTGGGGTCCATGGCGGTCACAATTGAGGTGGGTTATCGCTTGGGTTTACGGATTAAGCCCAAGGTAGACGAGGATTTCAAAGCCCATGTGAATGCCACTTCCGGGTCTTTACTCGGTATTCTGGCATTGTTGCTGGGGTTCACGTTCTCGCTGGCCTTACAGCGTTATGACAGTCGCAGCGAGGCGGTCGTTGACGAAGCCAACGCCATTGGCACCGCCTACTTGCGCGCGCAGTTATTGCCGACAGGGGTGCGTGAAGAAGTAATGCGCTTGACGCGCGACTATTTGGATTTGCGGGTGAGGACCGGCTACGTCGATCTAACCCAGCATGGGCAGCGGGAAGCCCTAATCGCGGAGGCCGGACGTATGCAAACAAAACTTTGGGATTACGCCCGGCAAGCTAATGAACAGGCGCCGAGTCCGGTGACCACTGGTTTGTTTATACCTGCCTTGAATGAGCTGATAGACAACTTTGGGAAGCGCGATGCAGAAGTGAAACGCCATGTGCCCGAATTAGTGCTGGCCTTGTTGTATATCACCTTTGTAATTAGCGGCGCCTTAGTCGGCTATACCAACGGTTTAGCCGGGCATCGCACATCCTTCGTTACCTATGTGATGGTCTGGTTGATTGTGGTAATGGTGTTCATCATTCTGGATTTAGACCGGCCGTATCGCGGCATAATCCGGGTTAGTCAGCAGAGCATGATCGACTTGCAGACCACTATTCGCGACAGCGGAAGCCTAAGGTAGTGGGCATTTGCGCTTTTTAACCAGCGGAGAATTTCGCCATGTTGAACATTATCCTGATCTTCGTTGCTGTGGTCGCGCTGATTATTCTGGTTTTTGCCAGCAGACAGCCGGATACTTTTCAGGTTTCACGGTCCATCAGTATGGCCGCGCCGCCGGCAACGGTTTTTACCCAAATTAACGATTTGCAGAACTGGCAGGCTTGGTCGCCTTGGGCCAAGCTAGACCCCAATGCTAAACACAGCTTTTCAGGGCCGCAAGCCGGCGCCGGCGCCAACATGAGTTGGGCCGGCAACAACAAAGTAGGCGAGGGTAGTATGACCATAGTCGAGAGTCTCCCGCACGACTTGATCCGTTTAAAATTGGATTTTCTTAAACCCTTTAAAGCCAGCAACACCGCCGAGTTTAGCTTCAAATCCGCAGGGGAAAATACCATAGTGGTTTGGAGCATGTCCGGCAAAAATAACCCCATCGGTAAACTCATGAGCTTGATCATGAATTGCGACAAAGTGCTGGGCTGCCAGTTTGAACAGGGCTTATCGGCTATCAAACAGATAGTGGAAGAGGCCGGTTAGATTGGATCGAACTTGGCACTAAATAGAGGCCAATAAGGCCGCATCGGCGATAACGCGCTAATCTTCGGTTTCTGCCCACGAACCCTGCAAATAAAGTGCCTCAACCTTCTGCCTTGCCCAGGGCGTCTTGCGCAAAAACTTCAGACTTGAGGTAATACTGGGATCTTTGGCGAAGCAATTGATGTCTATGCGTTCGGCCAATTCCTCCCAGCCGTATTTTTCCACCAAACGGGTCAACAGTGTTTCCAGGGTGATGCCGTGCAGTGGATCTTGCCTGCCGGGTTTAGGCATCAGCCGCTTCCCCCGGGTTGGTCTCGGCCTTTTTCACACGAATGCGATTGCCGTCCATTTCCAGACCGTTCAGGGTTTTGATAGCGGCCTTGGCTTCGCCGGCTTTGGGCATTTCCACAAAGCCGAAGCCTTTCGAGCTGTTGGTATCTTTGTCCATCACCAGTGAACAGGATTGCACACTGCCGTGTTCCGCGAACATGTCCCGCAATTCGGTTTCGGTGGTGGTGCGAGGAAGATTGCGTATCAGTAGTTTCATGGATTGCCTTGTCTAGGTTTAGAGTTCGCAACTATACAACTTATCGGATTCGGCTTTTTTGCTAAATATCTGCTGTGCTGGGATCGATTTGGGTTTTGTTGGTTAAACGACAATCATTCGGCTAGCCAACCCGCAATGATACGCTCCGTTTTCACGTAAGCCTGACAATTAGCCGCGTGCCGCGGATTCATAAAGTGCTTGTTGCCGTGGTGCGATTATTGCTGCAATCTGGTTTTCCATCACCGGATAGATACTATGCGCTACGAACCTTACCAAGAAGAATATGATGCGGCTCAATCCATGACCGATGCAGATCTGTTGGAATATTTTATGTATCGCATCGTGGAAATGGACGAAGTTTGGGGCTTGAAAGAAAGCCGGCAATGGATTTTACGGATGGTAGACGGCCATGAAACCTTACCGGTTTGGCCTTACCGGCGCTACGCCGACGAGGCGGCGGTCGGCGAGTGGGAAAACATGATCGGCATCGCGGAGACGCTGGATTTTTTTATGTATCAAATCTTAAACAAACTAACGGCACAAGGCGTGTTGGTGGAAATTATGCCCAGAAAAGCCGCCGCCGGCTGCCTGATCAGCCCGCAACGGTTGTTTAGTTTTCTGGAAGGGATGCGCGAATCGCGCGACTTTGTGCTGGACGATTAGCGCTGTCGCTTGCAGCAAATCCATTTCGGCAACGTGCTATTGGCGTCGATTGAATAGTCACCCGCTAAAACCGCGTGGGTGCGCAGTCCAGCCCCGAGCTGTTTAAAATGTTAGAGTAAACCCCTAATAATCTGTCATTAGGGGTGTTATGCAATATTGGGATTTCTCCCACGCTAGATTTGCTGCGGCTTATCTGCTGCTCGTAAACCTGTTGCCCGGCGTAACGCAGGCCGACGTCTATCGGCTATCGATCTCGGAAAAATCAATCAATCTGATTGGCGAGACCCAACAAGCAGTGCTTGCCGACGCAGCCTTGCCGGCACCTACCCTACATTGGCGAGAAGGCGAGGACGTTACTCTGCATGTCAGCAATCAGCTTGCAGAGCAAACCTCGATACATTGGCACGGCATCATCCTGCCTTACCAAATGGACGGTGTGCCCGGCATCAGTTTTGATGGCATAGCACCCGGCCAGACCTTTACCTATCAATTCAAAGTCAAACAAAGCGGCACCTATTGGTATCACGGCCATTCCGGCATGCAAGAGCAGCAGGGTTTGTTCGGTGCGCTGATCATTGCCCCGCAACAAGAGCGGCTAACGGTAGATCGCGATTACGTGGTGATGCTATCCGATTGGCCGCGCGCCGACCCGATGCGTACCATGGCCCGTTTGAAAAAGCAAAGCGACTACTACAACTATCAGAAGCGCACGGTCGGCGATTTTTTCGACGATATTCAGCGTATCGGCTTTTGGGAAACCCTTAACGACCGGTTGGCTTGGGGCGAAATGCGCATGGTGCCCACCGATCTAGCCGATGTGACCGGCGCCAACTACCGTTTCTTAATCAACGGCCAAACGGCGGAAGCCAAACCGCTTTATCTATTTAAACCGGGCGAAACCGTGCGCTTGCGCTTTATCAACGCCTCGGCGATGACGCATTTTGATGTGCGTTTGCCGGGTCTGAAAATGACAGTGATTGCCGCCGACGGACAAACTGTAGAGCCGGTTGATGTGGCAGAATTTCGGATTGCGGTAGCCGAAACATACGATGTGTTGGTGCAGCCGCAAACCGATCAGGCTTACAGTATTTTTGCAGAAGCGATGGATCGTAGCGGTTATGCCAGTGCAACCCTTACGCCGCGAGCGGAATTACAAGCCCCGCTGCCGGCAATGCGGCCCATGACCTTATTGACTTTGGCCGACATGGGTGGCGAGCATGCCGGCCACGCCGCTCATCCAGCAGCAGTTCAGCCACTGGTCGGCGAGGAAGTTAGCCACGCGCACTCAGAGCATTCGACTGCGCCGGAACAGACGATGTCAGCGCATGCCCATCATCAGGCGATGGCTGCAGAGGCTATGCCTGACGTCCACGGCAACCATCAGGGACCTAAAACCCTCGGCGAAGACCCGACTCAGCCTTTGAGTTATAGCCAATTAGTCGCCACACAACCCAATCACTCGCTGGTGGGGTCGCCGGATCGGGAGATCAGACTGCGGTTAACCGGCAATATGCAACGCTATATTTGGTCGTTCGATGACACCAAATATGCTGACGCAGAACCGATAAGGGTCAATTTCGGCGAGCGGGTTCGCTTTACTTACATCAACGAAACCATGATGAATCATCCGATCCATATTCACGGCCTCTGGCAATATTTGGACAACGGTAACGGCATGTACAACCCGAAAAAACATGTGATCAACGTCAAGCCCGGCCAGACTGTGAGCGTGGATGTGCCAGCCGATGCGGAAGGCGAGTGGGCTTTTCATTGCCACTTGCTGTATCACATGGATACCGGCATGTTCCGTAAATTGATCGTGACCAAGGCGGAACATGAACATCCGTAAGACTTGGCTTTCTAAAATGCTCCGCAGATATGTCTGGGCCACCTTGCAGGCGCAGGGGGCTCGCGCGGGCAGTCGGCTGAATAGAAATTTAATGGTTACACCCACCCTGCTACTGGCCTTGCTTTGTTCCTGCGCCGCGGCACACGATGGCCCGATGATTTTCAATCATTTCCTAATAGATAGATTGGAATACGAGAGCAATCAAAACCTGCACATATTCAAATGGGACGTGCAAAACTGGACCGGCACCGACGAAAACAAGCTTTGGTTGAAGTCGGAAGGCGATTATTCCGCTGACCAGAACATCTTCGGTCGCGCCGATTTACAGGTCTTGTATAGCCGTAATATCGACCCGTATTGGGACTTTCAGATTGGGGCGAGACGCGCGATAGAACCAGAACGCACATTCGATGCGGTCATCGGCTTTCAAGGCTTGGCGCCCTTTTTTATCGAAGTGGACAGTGCAATGTTCATTAACGAAAAAGGCAATGTGCTAGGGCGTTTGACCTTGGGTTACGAACTGCTGTTGACCCAGCGTTTAATCCTGCAACCACGCCTAGAAATAAATGTCGCGGCTGAGGATATACAAAACCGCGGGGTAAAAGCCGGCATTACCGAATTTGAAACCGGTGTTCGCTTGCGTTACGAGATAGAACGCGAGTTTGCACCCTATTTGGGCATAGATTATGTTCAGGAAGAATCGCTGCGCGAACACCAACACAGCCTGCGCGGTGTAGTGGGTGTCCGGGTTTGGTATTGAGTCGGCCTGGCTCTGCCGAGAATCGGGAGATCAAATCCAACGTTTCAAGCCGACAAAGATGGGTAAAATATTGGGATTACGAGGAGACAAATTTTGAAACAATCTTTTTACGACTTAAATTATTCTGATTTAGAAGCGATTTTAAATCAGAATAATTTAAACCGCTCAGCTGCTGCGGTTCTGTTTAATTGGCATTATAAGAAAAAAGAAAAAGCGCAATGCAATGCTAACATTGCCAAATCCTCAGTGGCCTTTTTTGAACATAATTTCGACTTTTCTTTGCCTGAAATCGATACGGTTCATGAGTCAACAAAAGACAGAACCGTAAAATTTCTTTTTAAGCTTAGTGACAAGCATAAAGTCGAAACCGTCCTGATTCCGTTTAATAAAAAATACTCTATTTGCCTTTCATCGCAAGTGGGCTGTGCAATGAATTGTTCTTTTTGTTTTACCGGCGAACAGGGGCTTAAACGGAATTTAACGACCAGCGAAATCGTCGGCCAGTTTCTTCAAGCTTGGCATTGGTTGGCAACCAATCGGCCAGGTGAAGAGCGGATTTTGAATATCGTTTTTATGGGACAAGGCGAACCTTTACATAATTTTGATGCCGTTAAAAAAGCCTGTGAAATTTTTTTATCGCAACACGGCACTTCAATCGGTGTTCAAAAAATTACGATTTCAACGGCAGGTTATATTCCCGGACTTAAACGGTGGAGCCAGGAAGTTCCGGGCGTTAATCTGGCATTGTCGCTGCATTCGCCCTTTGCAGAAAAGAGGAATGCGCTTATTCCTATCAATAAAAAATATCCGCTGGAAGAGGTGTTGAAATATATTGACACTATACCTTTACATAAGAAGCAATTTGTTACTTATGAATATATTCTGATTAAAGACTTTAACGATTCGCCGGATGATGCGGAGAAATTAGGCGAGATACTCGCAGGCAAAAGCGCTTATATTAACCTAATTCCTTTTAATGAGTTCCCAGGCGCGCGTTACCAGCAACCTGATTTGGATAAAGTTGAACGCTTTAAAGCTGTTTTAGATACGTTTAGAATCCCGACGTTAATAAGAGGCGCGAAAGGCGATGATGTATTGGCAGCATGCGGTCAACTCAATTCTAAAAATGAAAGAGTTGTTGACTATTAGTGAGCAGATTACAAACAGTCGACCGTAGGTTTTAATCGTAAATACGGATGTAACCTGACGTTAATCGGTTAAATAGACTCTGAGTAGAGCTCAACTATTGCGTCAGGATAGCCACATCAACTTTGCCCGGACCAGCCATATACTTCGGTTTCAGAGCGCAGCGGTGCGTTCAAGTCCGACGCACGGTCTCATCGGAATCATTTTCTGCCCTGGCAATCAGGACCGTTTTATTGCCTATTTGACGATAGAGACTTCGATTTCTCTGGCGACATAGTCGTTGCCGATGTAGCTGCCAAATTGGCTCAAGGTGTTTATTTTAAAAATGGTGAGTGTTTTGTCGGCTTCGGTATAGGTCTGGCTGCTGCAGTTAATGCGCACCGAAAAGCCTTCAATATCGGTAAACACCATCGCGGTTTGCGGGGTCAGGTTAGCGCAATTGCCGCCGCTGGCGATCCGGGCAATCGACCATTCGACGCCGGCCCGCGCGGCTTGGTAAGCCCTGGCCCCTTGCAAAGCATCAATTGAAGTGCTGATTTGCTGGCCGCTGAGCCTTACCATGTAAGTACCCAGCAACCCTAACACCACGAGGATAAACGTGGCCATCACAATCGAGAAGCCGCGTTGTGCTTTCAAGGTGCATTATCCAAGTGGACTTGGCGAACCAAATGCAATGACTCTCCAGCACTGTCAGTCAAGGCGATGGTTAAGGTCACCATTCCCGAGTGCGACGCGGTCGTCGAGCTGTAGTCGAAGTCGCAGCTACTGACATTATTGGCTTGCAGTTGCCCGGTTACGCCAGTCGGTGGATCAGATTGGGTGGCGTCAATATTGTAGGCGCTGTAGCGTAATAGAGTCCCCGCAACCAGATCGCAACGATAGGTCAGCGGCGTATCGACGATAAAAAACCGTTGTTCAGGCGATTGCAGCGGAAATTGCTTGGCAGCGCTTAAAATGAGTTGGTTAGTTGTGGAGCTACTGTCTAGGGTGGCGCGATTACTGCCGGCGTATGCATCGCTGGTGCCGCTACCCAGGTTGTAGATAACCAATTCACCGCTCGGCGGATTTTCCAAGTTGCCAATCACATCGAAGCGGTTATCGCTAGTCGTAAAGTCCAGAATATCGCCGCTACCGTCTGCGGCTAATTTGGCTCGATAGCGTCCCCCCTCGCTAATATGCAGCAGTTCCAGGGTCGTGCCGCCGCCGGTTACCCGGATGCTGTTGGGCAGAGCGCGGCGAATGTCGCGTTGCATCAGGCGAAGTGCTGATTCAGCGTTATCCACTAACGTGGTGCGGCGTTCCAAATCGATGTAGCTTTTCACCGGCAGGGTAATAATATCGGTCGTTATTGTGGCCAGAATGCCGACAATCACCAGCACGGTAATGAGCTCGATTAAGGTAAAGCCTTGATTAGCGTGGTGCATTTCAGTAATCGGCTCGATAACCCACCAAGCGTAAATTGCTTACACCTGGGCCATTGACGGTGACGCTGATTTGTTTGGCATTCACCCCATCGGTTAACGCAGTGGCAGCCGATACCGCGACCGTGACGTTATATTGCGTCAAACCTGCAACCGCATAGCCGGCTTGGTCGTGCACGCCCATGTCGCTTAGGCCGTTATAGTCGTCGACATCGTCGTAATCGGCTCTAGCGCCGCTACTCCCCCCGCTGTAGGCTTGCAGTAAAATTTCTTCCAGATAAGATTCGGCTATCGCGATCGCTTGATGCTGCACCAGTGGATCAGCGCTGTGGCTAACCGTTACATTAATCACCGATAACACCCCAATTAGCGCGACGCTGATGATCACCATCGATAGAATCAATTCGATCAGCGTCACACCTGTTTGCCCTCTTTCGGGAAGTGCGATGCTTGGTTTACGACGAGCTGTCATAAACGAAGCCGGTGTCTGCTACGACGCTGATTTGTCTGCCGTTACTACCGACATTGATATGCTGATCGGCGGAGGCATTGCCTTTGGCGCTGAAGTAAAAGGTGGTGTTTGTCAAAGCGATGCCGGCCTGACTGCCTTGATAACTGGATTCCCCAGAGCCAGGTCTAGCCACCGCCAGGTCGAAGTCGGTGTCGGCGGTGGAACCGCACTTGCTGCGATCCGTTGCGGATGGACGGCTCAACTCAAATTGATTGGTGCTGATTTGCACTTGAACATTACAACCGGTTTTTACCGCTAGCTTCTGGGCGTAACGAATGGCATTGATCGTATCGTCGAAAAATACTTTTTCTTGATACAAGGAGAGATTGAAAAATTTGGGCAGCGTTGTCGCGGAGAGTATACCCAGGGTGACTATCACCATAACCAACTCAATTAAGGTAAAGCCTTGGTAATAGTCCGAGCCGAATTTGCATTCGCCAACACTCATTCGGTGCCTGGGAACAGATTAAAGCCGCCGGTTCCAGGGGCAGAACTGCTTAACAACCGGTCACTACGATGGCGACGTCTCCAGTGGTGCCGCTGTAAGTGGCTTGGCAAGTCGAACTGCCGCCAGCGTCAGGTCGAAAGGTAACTGCGGTCGCTGTGGTGTAGTCCGCCGTAAAACCGGAAATGCTCTCCATCGCGGCGCCGATGCCTGCAGCAGCGCCTGTGGGTATACCGGTCCCCGCCGCGACGGCGACACCGTTGACCGTAGTAGCGGTTGTACTTCCCGCCGCTAGATACGCCGCTTTGGTGATGGAGACTGCTGACCTGAGCGCCCCGGCCATACCGTTAACGCTGGCTTCTCTGGCATCCGATCCAAGATTCGCAAATTTTGGTAATGCGGTTGCCGCCAAAATGCCTAGAATTACGATGACCATGATCAGTTCAATCAATGTGAAGCCTTGCTGTTGTTTGGGAGTCATTTTTTGGTTCCTGGCAAAATAAAAGGGGTCAGTAGCGATTTAAAGTGAGGTGAAGTTGGAATAGTGCGACTAGTCTATACTGCGCACTCAGCTTAGTAAATTTTCAGCAACTTGCCACTTATTTACCTCGTATTTGGAAACAATCTCCCTAATTAGTCACCATGAGCATACGAAAATTTATATTTTGCGATATCTGCAATCCGCAGGGCTTAAGGTCCATCGAGTTCCGCCGTGCGCCGCGATTTGAAGATCGCACAGGGAGGCGGATTAGCGATGGCAGGGCCTGGTTCGAGGGTGAGTTTGGCTTGGCGGTTACTCAGGCTGGTTGGAGCCAGACCGCGGACGGGCTGCACGTGTGTCCGGGGTGTCTCCAATCCCATCCCGAGTTGGGTGAAGGTAATCGCCAGTAACTCATCTAAGTCGGGCTCCGTATGCCTATCCTAACAGCTCAAACGCAGGCAAGTATCGTCCTTCAGGCGGTTGCTTTCATCGGCTTGTTGCTTTTCAGCTGGCCCGTGGCTCAGGCCGCAGGCTATACCTTTCCCGGCACATTGCCACCTGGTTGCAGCGGGAGTGCTGGGGTGTATTCCTGTAAGTCTGGATCCTTAGACTATGGGGATACGATCTCTGTCGCTTCTCCTAAGCCGGCTACCATCACTATTGATGGCGACTTCACTACCAACACAAGCAGAATTAACACTAGTGGGGTAGCAACCGATCTCAATTTGGTGGTAACCGGGACCTTGTACGCCGATTATTTGGCCGAGATTAATGCGAATGTCACAGCGGGATGGGTATGGGATGTCCAGGGTTTTGTCACGTTTGGTGGTTCCATTACGACAACAAGCGGTTATGTCGATCTTTGGTACAGAACCCAAGTGGCAGGTTCTATAACCAGCACGAGCGGCTACATTAGCCTCGGAGATGAGCAAGATATTGGTGGGAGTATTATCAGCAAGAGCGGTCCCGTGACTCTCCGCTATCTCAGCCGTGTGCGAGGCAGTGTCACTACGTCCGGCGTGGTGACGTTACTCGATAAGTCCCGTGTGGACGGAAACGTCAACGGAAGTTCTGGGAATGTGGATATTGGTTACGCCGGGCTGGTCAACGGCTCCGTGACGACGAGTTCCGGCACGATTTCCCTGGCTCAAGCGAGTGAGGTGAAGGCTTGTGTCAAATCCACCGATTCGGCGGTGATTACTCTGAATTACCAGTCAAAAGCCAACAGTGTTTGTTGCGGCGCTAGCTGCGGCACGAGCTGCGTAAAAAACGGCTCGACCTATGCCATGCCGCCCAAATGTGCGGTTACCTCGACATCGCCGACACCATTGGCCGACTATCGCATGGATGAATCGTCATGGAGCGGTACCGCCAACGAAGTGAGCGATAGCCTAGGCAGTTATCACGGTGTGGCGGCTACACTCACAGGCACGAGACCGACCACGGCAGCTAAGGTGCCGGCGATTGCAGGTAACCCTGGAACCTGTGGCTACGGCGTATTCAATCGCACCGATAAAAACTATGTGGCTTTACCTTCCGGTTTTCCCAATCTCGGTGCCACGGGAAATGCTTTTACTATCTCCGCCTGGATCAAAACTACTGATAACAGGCTCTCTGGCCAACGTATTTTTATTGACGATGAAAACAATAGCGGCGGTTTCGGATTTAGCTTAGCAGACGGTGGAACGGGAAAAGTGCGTTTCTTTTCCAGGGGCACACCGTCAGCGCTGATACTGGATACGGCAAACGTGATAGCCAACAACACTTGGTATTTCGTCGCGGCAGTGGCGGATGTGCCTAATAAAAGCAAAAGAATTTTCGTTTTCAATGCAGCCGGCACCCTACTCGCCAACGTTAGCATGACTTGGACCGAAGCCAGTTTCGGTTCGGATAGCGGTATCGCCTCAATTGGCGGGGAAACCAATACGGCCAACGAGAATAACAGTGGCTTTGGTTTTGCCGGTAATATCGACGAGCTGCGGATTTATGAAGGCGCGTTATCCCAAACCGACATTAAAACATTGATGTCGCGAACCCGAACTTGCACGATTGTTTCGCCGGTAGTGCTGAATCCGGTGGATTTCAACTGCGTCGAGACCGGTCAGTCGGTGTTGAGCGGGCATCTTTACGGCAAACTGTCGGGTACGCCGTTTACCTTCGACGTGGTCGCCCTCAAGGACGCCAACAATGATGGGATTGCGGAGGGGGCACTTACGACGTATGCGTCCGATGTAAACCGCAACGTCAGCGTAGAGCTTGTTGATGGTGCGGGAAGCATGGCGTGTAGTGCAAGGGCGGCCTTGAGTCCGGCTGTCGGTCAAACTTTAAGCTTTGCTAAGGCATCGCAACCCACTGAGCAGGGCCGGAAAAGCAGTGGCAGCTTTACGGTGTCCAAAGCTTATCCAAATTTGCGCTGCCGCGTAACGGATTCCACCAATGCTGCCAAAGTAATAGGCTGTTCGGCAGATAGTTTCTCGGTAAGGCCAACCAGCTTTACCGTTGCTGCAAGCGTCAATAACAGTTCGCCGGTTAAAGCCGGTGCCAGTTTTTCTATGACCGCTACCAGCGGCGTGCCGGGTTACAACGGTTCGCCAAAGCTCGACACAAGTAAATTGAATGCGCATAGTGGCGCGATTCGCAGTGGCGTTTTGACCGGGACTTTCGATTACGCGGATGCTGCGACAGGCACGGCCAGCGGCAATGATTTTATCTATTCGGAGGTGGGCTATTTTAGTTTATCGGCGCAAGGCGTTTACGACGACAACTTTACCGAAGTGGACGCTCTTGACAACGACTGTACTAACGACTTTGCCAATGCAGCGGTTAGCGGCAAATTTGGCTGTAAATTTGGCAATACCGCGGCTACCGGCAACTTAGGGCGTTTTATTCCGGATCATTTCGATGTGATATTGAACAGCCCTATTTTCGTGCCAGCCTGTTCCAGTTTTAGCTATGTCGGCCAGCCGATTAAATTCGGCACTAATCCCATCGCTACCGTTGTCGCAAAAAACGCGGCTGGCGAGACAACCCAGAACTATACCGGGAGTTACTGGAAAATCAGTCCCAGTCACGCTAAATACGGCATAACTCCGAGCTACAGCGAAGCCGGCAATGCCGTGACAGTTTTAAACAGCAGTGCGCCGGTAGCGGTCGATAACGGCAAGGGTACTGGCACCCTGACCTTTGCCGATACTACCAGCAATATTCTCGGCATCACGCGCGCTAACCCGTTGGCGCCGTTCAACGCTGAGATCGCGATGAGTTTTAACTTACAAGATGCCGATGGTGTGCAAGTGGCTAATGTCAACGGGATAGCGGGGAGCAATCCGGTGACATTTGGGGCGGCTAGTGCCGGGAACGGCATAGGCTTCACCGGCGGCAACAAAAGCCAGCGCTGGGGCCGCTTGAATGTGACTAGTGCGCATGGTTCGGAGTTAGCGGCATTGCCAATGCCCTTATTCAGCGAATATTTCAACGGCAGCGCCTTCATCAACAATACCGCCGACACCTGCACCAGTGTCAATTTGACGAGTCAGTTGAAGCTAAGCAACTCGGCAACAGGCAGCGGAGCCTTGAAAGCCGGGGATTTTCCGATGACTATCCTGCCGTCAGGCACTTCGAGGGCTAGTGTAGCGCATGCGCCTTTTCTCGGCGGTGTCGGCGGGCTGAGTTTTAGTGCGCCAGGTGCGGGCAATACCGGCGACATCGATGTCACTGCAGATTTAAGCAGTTTGCCATGGCTTTTATTCGATTGGGACCACGACGGGGCCAACGACGATTCGCCGTCGGCCAAGGCCACTTTCGGTATCTATAAAGGTAACAGTCAGCAGATTTATCTGCGTGAAGTCTACTAGCGGTGCATGTTGGTAGACAAATCCCACATCGGTAAAAAGATGCCGAGCGCCAGTACCAGGACCATGATGCCGATGATCACGATTAATATCGGCTCGATTACGCTGGATAGAACTTTGAGTTCCGCATCGATTTCGCCCTCGTAAAAGTCCGCCACTTCGTGCAACATTTCGGCAATGTTGCCGGATTCTTCGCCAACCATAATCATTTGAATCACCAGGGGCGGAAACAAGCCGATGCTTTTCGCCATACGGCTGATACTGTCGCCTTTTTCGATCCCGATCCGCATCTTATGCAACTTGGCACCGATGTATTCGTTGCCGACGGCTTTGGAAACAATCGCAATCCCCTGGATTAGCGGCACGCCGGCAGTTAATATCATGGCAAAAGCGCGGGAAAATCGCTCCATCGTCGCCCGTTCCACGATGCTGCCGACCGCCGGAATTTTTAGCAAGAGCCAGTGCCACTGCTTCAGGCCTTCCGGGTTTTCCAGGTATTTGGCAAATAACAAGGCGGCTACGATCAGAGCCGCCAAAAGGTGCGGCCAGAAATTAACCGTGAATTCCGAGATTCCCATCAGCAGGCGGGTTTGCCAGGGTAATTGTGCGCCCATTTTGTCGAACATGCCCTTAAAGGCCGGAATGACATAAATATTGACAATCACCATGGCGATGCTGATGGCTGCGATGACCATGATGGGGTAACGTAGAGCAGTTTTGATACGGCTTTCGGTATCCTTTTCCCGCTCCAGATAGTGGCTAATTTGCAGAAAAGCTTGCTCCAGGCTACCGGTGGTTTCGCCGACATTGATGATGCTGAGCAGTAGTATCGGGAAAATTCGGTCGTATTGCGCCATGGCTTGTGACAACGGTTGACCGGCTTCCAACTTGCGGGTAATGCCGACCAGCGCCTGTTTCAAAGCAATATTGCGGCTGGATTCGGCGAGGCTGCTGATCGCGCGGGACAGGGGCACGCCGGCTTTGGTCAGGCTATACATTTGCCGGCTGAACAGTATCAAGTCGTTGATATTTAGCGCACTTAAGGCGCGCCACTGAGCGAACTGTCCCAGCAAGTCGGTGCTGTCGGCTAGCGGGTCGATGGCAATCGGAATCAAACCCCGGCTGTTGAGGGTTTGCGCGGCGGTATGCGCGGATTCCGCATCCAGTTTGCCCTGAATTAACTGGCCCTGAGAATTGCGAGCCTTATAGGCAAAATTCGCCATCTCAAGTTTCCGAGATACGCATGGTTTCGTGTAATGTGGTGATACCTTGTTTGACCAGTTCCAAGGCTTGTTCCGTAAATGATTTAAAGCCTGGCGTGGCGCGCGCGGCTGAGATAAAACCTGCGGAATCGCTGCGCCGCAACGCATCCAGGGTGTGGTGCCCCATCTCTAACAACTCGTAAACGCCCACGCGACCGCGATAACCCACCTGATTGCAGTGCTGGCAGCCTGCGCCTTTCTTGAATACAAAGTCGCCGGCTTTTAGATCAAAAGACTTTTCCAACCAAATGCTTTCGCTTTCCTCGATATCCACAGTTTGCGCGCAGCGATCACAAATTTTGCGGACTAGTCGTTGGGCGACGATGACTTTTAAGGCACTCGCTAAAATATAGCCTTCGATACCCATATCGAGTAAGCGCGTGGCTGTTTCAACCGCGCCGTTGGTGTGTAGCGTTGAGAACACCAAATGACCGGTAATTGAGGCTCGTACCGCGATTTCGGCAGTTTCTCGGTCGCGAATCTCACCCACTAGGATCACATCCGGGTCCTGGCGCAGGGCCGAACGCAGCACACTGGCAAAACTGAGGCCGATTTTGTCGTTGATTTGCGCTTGATTGATGCGCGGCAGGCTGTATTCCACCGGATCTTCGGCGGTAATAATTTTAGTCTGTGGGTGATTGACCGAAGACAGTGCTGCGTATAGCGTGGTGGTTTTACCGCTGCCAGTCGGTCCCGTCACTAGAATCAGGCCATGCGGGTTGCCGATGTGGGCCTTGAAACGACTCAGTAATGCCGTCGGCATGCCGAGCTGCTCTAAGTCCAGCAAGCCCTTGGATTGGTCGAGAATTCGCATGACTACCGATTCGCCGCTCTGAATCGGCAGCGTCGACAGCCTGACATCCAACGCCTTGTTTTTGACCCGGATACTGAAACGACCGTCTTGCGGCAGACGCTTTTCGGAAATGTTTAAACCGCACATCAGCTTCAAACGCACCATTAAGGCTGGGGCGATATTGATGTTGTCCAGGACATGCTCGTTCAGTACGCCGTCCACGCGCTGCCGGATGCGTAACACATGGTCGTCCGGCTCGATGTGAATGTCCGATGCATTGGTTTGCACCGCATCTTCGAAAATCGATTGCAGTAGTTTTACTACGGGTGCATCGCTGACTTCGGTGCTGGAGAGTAAGACGTTCAGGTCGAATTGGTTTTCCGCTAGTTCATCGCTGAGCTGGTCGGCCAGATTGCTGATTTCTTCGGTGCGCCGGTAGGCTTGGTCGATGGCGGTGAGCAAATCTGATTCGCGCACCACCGCTTGGCGGATACGCTTTTTCAACACCCGACTCAGTTCGTCCAGCCCCATCAAATCAGTCGGGTCGGCCATGGCCAGCAACACATCGTTGGCGTTGCTTTCTAAGAGCATAACCCGAAAGCGGCGGGCCAAATTTTCCGGCAGTTCCTTACCGATTTCCGGCTTGCGTTTGTATTGGGAAATATCCAGAAAAGGGATTTGCAATTGCCGCGACAGGAAACTGAGTAAATCTGTTTCCGAAATATAATTCAGATCGACCAAGGTGCGGCCCAATTTGCGGCCCGTTTTCTTTTGTTCCGTTAGCGCCGTCATCAACTGCTCGTGGCTGATGATGCGGTGCTGCACCAGCAGGTCGCCGATGCGGATTTTCTTTTGCGGATATTCCATGAGTTGGGGATTAATTTAGAGCGCCGAGACGTTGTTTAATATAGTCGACAATGTCTGCGTTCAAGGTGTTTTTGTCCAATGCCTGTTGGTAGGCCTGCGCAGCCGCTTGCGTTTGGCTTAATTTGTCCCGGCAAATGGCCAAGCCTAACCAGTGTTCGGCTTTCTCCGCTTGGAACTGGGTCAGGCGTTGGTAAATCCGTTCGGCTTGTGGGAAACGTTGCTGTTGTTGATAGCCTGCAGCGAGCAGAGACAGGTATGCCACATCGTCAACTGCGTCGGCATCGACTTGTTCCAATGTGTTTGTCGCTGCCGCAAAGTTTTTTTGCTGAACGTACAAATGCGCCTGGGTTTTAACAAACAAGAGGTTATCGGGGAAGAATTGCAGGCTTTCTTGGACCAAATCCGTTAATTCTTCAGCGCCAGCCTGGGTTTTTAACAGGGTTTGCAGGAGCAAGGTGCGCGCGCCCAAATGCTTCGGATTGAGCTGCAAGGCATGGCGTAATAGAGCTTCGACGGCCGATGCCGACTTGCCGGTTTTAGCGCGTCGGTATAATGCATCGGCTTGTTGGGCAGGCGTTTGCACTTTCACGGGCGTAGCCGCCGGCTCGAGGCTTGGCGGAATTGCTGCGCTAACGGGCGACGAGGAAGGCATTTCGGGCTCAAGCGCTGCGCTCGCTTGGCTAACTTGCTCGCTTGTGCTGGCTGGCGGTTGGGCGAGGCTGGTATTTGCCATAGGCACCTCGGGCACGGCCACTTTTGCCGGCTCTGTCGGCGGTGCTTGCGTCGGCGTCGGCGCCGATAGTTGCGGCGGTGCGGCTGGCAGTGCCGGCTGTTCCGTTTGGGGCGAGTAAGTTTGCCGCCAGACGTAATGCAGGGGCAGTGTCAATGCAAAGGCGATTAACCAGTACCAACGGCGCTTTTCCTTGGTGGCTAGGGCAGGCCGCAGCGCCAATTTGGGGGCGGAGTTTGTATTTGGGGTGTTCCGCTGTTCCAAATCCCGCAACATTTGATTAATCAGGCTCATAAGACTAAGTATGGCGAATAATAAACAAACAGCGAACAACTCAGTAGCAATAGCCAGAGGAATACACGTCTAAAGCCCCATGGCAGTTTTCTGTCGCGGGTGTCGTCCGTATCCTGCGCGGCCAGTTGCAAGTGTCGCCAGCCTATTTTGCTTTGGCCTTTGCCGTAGGCGGCCAATAAGGCTTTGTGCGTCAAAATGTTGATCAAGCGCGGTATGCCTTGGGTATAAAACTGCAGCGCGTGGACGCTTAAAGGCGCTAACAAATCGGTATGGCTGTTGCCGGCAATTCGCAGCCGATGATCGACATATTCGCGAATTTGCTGCTTATTCAGCGGCTGCAAGCTGTAGCTGAAACTGATGCGCTGGCGTAGTTGCCGGATAGTTTTGTTTTGCAGCAGCTCATCCAGCTCGGGTTGACCGAATAGGACAATTTGCAGCAATTTTTGTTTCTCGGTTTCCAGATTAGTTAGCAGTCGCAGGCTTTCCAATGTTTCCAGCGGCATGGCCTGCGCTTCGTCGA
Source organism: Proteobacteria bacterium ST_bin11 (assembly GCA_002083615.1). Taxonomy (GTDB): domain Bacteria; phylum Pseudomonadota; class Gammaproteobacteria; order Methylococcales; family Methylomonadaceae; genus Methylomonas. Next base: position 233,457 of record MSXO01000002.1, read on the forward strand.
TAATTAATACCACTTTATTGCCTAGCTTGGCGGCCGTTAGCAGATAGTCGTTGATTTGAGTCAAGGTGCGACTTTGCAGTGCGTTATTGGCGTAGCGGATACCGAGTTCTTCCGCGACGGCCAGATGCAAGCCGGCAGCGCTCAAATGCGGATTCGGCAGATAAGCCGTGATAAACGGTGCCGGCAGTTCGTTCAGTAGCATCCTGCATAGCAAGGTCTTGCCGGTACCGACCGGTCCGGTAATTTTGATAAAACCCTCGCCGCTTTGCAACGCAATCATCAGGACATTCAACGCTTCGCGATGGGTAGGCAGATCGCAGAAAAACTCGGTATCCGGTGTCAGGTTGAAAGGCAGTTGGTTTAAGCCGAAATGTTGTAGATACATTGTCAGATCGGTCGAATGAATTTGTCCTTAAAAGAGTTCATTTCCACAACTGTTTGCGTTCAAGTTGTTGCATGCGTTCTCGGCTATCCTCTATGGGCGCGTTCCAGTCTTGGCCGTTGCTGATAATGGTCGGCTTTAACAGGATCACCAGTTCCGATTTTAGGCCGGTGCCTTGGTTTTCACGGAATGCGTTACCTAAATACGGGATACGCGACAGTAACGAAACCCCTTGTTTGTTTTCTTCGCGGTTTTCCTGCATCAAACCGCCGATCACGATGATTTGGCCGTTTTCGGCATGGACGATACTGTCCGATTCCCGCACGGTATTTCTAGCCATGGGCAGACTGTTGTCGTCGCCGTTGATGGAAAACTTTTTGTCGTCTTGTCTGCCCCGGGTGATGGAAGGATGAATATGCAAGGTAATGTTGTTGTTATCGCTGATCTGCGGCGTTACATCCAGCGCGATACCGGAAAAAAATGGCGTCCAGGTAATGTCTTGCGTCACAGTATTGGTGGCAGCAGATAAGCTGTTATTCGAGGCGATGTCGGTAATGAAGTATTCGTCCTCGCCGACCTTGATCACGGCTTTTTGATTATTTAAGGTGGAGATGCGCGGACTGGACAGAATATTGGTTTTACCTTGGCCTTCCATGAGTTCGATAAAGGCGTAGAAATCGCCGGAGCGGATCCCAAGGGTAAATACTTCGGTGGTGCCGGCGACTATGGAAGGTAGCGGGTTGCTGGCGGTCAGAAAAGCCCGGCTGCCTTCCCGCACGATATTGGCCCAGTTGACGCCGTCCTGATGTTTGTCGTCGAGGATAATTTCCAGGATTTTGGCTTCGATCACTACTTGCCGGCCTATCTGGCCTTGTGTGCTGGCAACTAGCTTTTCTACCTCGCGCATTTGGGTCGGATTGGCCCGCACCACCACGATGCCGGTTTGCTTGTTTATCACGACTTTAGACCCGGTTTTCGGGTTGATCAGTTCATTGCTTTCGGCGTTCCCCGCTGCTGGCGTATCGACTTGAACTATGGCTGAGAGCGACAATTGCAACTCTTCCCAAAAGTCGGTTTTGGATGAGGTAGTGATCCAACTACCGGAGGTGCTGTTGCTGTTACTGTTACTGTTACTGTTACCATTGGGATTATTGTTGCCCAGATTGCTGGTGTCGATATTTTGGTTATTGGCATTGTTTCGTCGCGAGTTGTTGCTGATTTGTCCTGACGACACTCGGGTGTTGGAACTGCCTTCGCGTAATAAATCGATGTGGTCGATTTTAAATATTTTGGTTTGCAGGGTGGCGGGATAGATGATGTAGCCAATATCGGTTTTGCTATAGTCGTAACCGTAGACTTTTTGCACGGCACTAAGGACTTGCGGGATGCTAACGTTTTTTAATTCCAAGGAAATCCGTCCGGTCACATCCGGATGGACCACCATGTTTTCCTGGCTATCCACCACCAGACTCATAAAAAATTCGCGGGCGTCGACCTCGTGTACCGACACATTGAAAGTCATCGGTCGCGCGGACCAGGAATCGCCGAGCAGGGTTTGATTGAAATCCGGGATTAAGGCGTCTGTCACCGCAGCGGGCGGAGTGGGTGAGGTCGGAGTGGTGGGGGATACGGGAGTCGGGAAGGTTTTATCCACGTTGGCGGTCTTGATAGCGGCGGTTTCGCTGCAAGCTGATACCAATAACGTTAAGCTGGCGGTAACAATTACAAAAGTATTGAGCATTGGGTTCATTTCACCGGTTTTTTAACGGAAGGGACCAAATAAAGTTTTTTGTTGACACCATTTTGTCTGATCAAGACGAAGCTGGGCTTGATTTGCACCACTCGACTGCCATCTGCCAAGGTTTGGCCGTTGCCAATAGTGACACCATTGATCGTAGCGCGTCTGCGTGCAGGCGAAATCCAAATGGCGGTCAGGCTGGGAAGCGACTCGGCGTTTGGCAAGGTTGTTGCCTGGTTCGTAGGCAGATTGCCGGGGAGCGTCGGGTCGCGCAATTCAGCCTGCGTGAGACTGGGCATGCTGAGCGCTGTAAAAACCAGTGCAAAATATTTAAACACCTAGTAAATCCTGTTCAAAACTCAGGGTATATACCTGAATTTGGGTTTCGGCCAGCGGATAGTCTTTCACTTGATAGGCAATGCTGTCCCAATGGATACGCCAAGGCAAGGTTTCCAGTGCTTTCAAGTAATTTAAAGTACTAAAGTAATCACCTTGCAAAGTGATCAACATTGCGTGCCGATAAACCCAGATCGGTTCATCGGCCTTATTGCCAAAACCACTGGCCGGTAAGGTTTCCAGTTTAATCAGTTTCAGATTGCCGTGTTGTTTCAGCAGATCGCGCAACGCGGAAGCCATTGATTGAGCAGGCACAAATTTCTTGCCGCCCTGGCTAAGCTGCGCTTTTAAGCTGCTCGCCGATTGCTGCAACTGGCTTAACTGCTGGCGCGCATCGCTATTCACATCTTTACGGCCTAGATTTTCAAGTTGCTTGGCAATTTGCAGTTGGGCCTCAAGTTGCTTTTGTACGGTGCTAATTTCAGTAATAACTGACTGCTGTTGTTTGCTAAGCGGCTGATAAAACACCGAATCCCAAACGCCCCACAAGGATAGGATGAGGGCCCCAGTCACCATTAGCTTCTCGCGGCGGCTAAGTCTGGCAAAACGTAGCTGAAACTGCTCAATGGTTGCCGACATGTCTGGCCTCCTTGTCATCCTTAAAGTTTGCGCTTACGCTAAATTCACTCAGTTCTGCGGCGGCGCTGGATTGCTGAATGGTCAGTTTTGCAAAATGCCGGGTTTTGAACGGTCCGGTGTTTTGTAGACGTTCTAGCAGCAAGGCAATTTGTTCCGGTTTATAGGTGCTGCCTTGTAAACGAATACTGTCGCTGGCGCTTTCTATGTTGATGCCGGTTATCCAGACATTGCTATCGGCTTGGGTCGCCAATGCCGACAGATACCTGGAAAATCCTTGGGTTTGATCGGAGTTATCGTCCGCCAAGAGTTCCAGCACGTGGGATAAACTTTGATATGCAGTTTGGGATTGCTGAATTTCCCGATTCAGTAAACCATCCACTTGTTGGTTGGGATATTGGGTTTGCAAGGTTTGTAAGTCGGCTTGTGCTTGCGCTAGTCTGGATTGCAATTGTTGCAGCTCCGTTTGACTATCATGCAAACTGCGATTGGCGACGACGCTGGCGATCAACAGATAGGCACTGACCCCGATCACCGCCAGCACGTAGGGGTTGCGAAAGATAGCATTGCCTTGCTTGCCGCCGTTTTGATAAAGATTGATTTGTTGGATCATTGGCCGCCTTCCAATGCTCTGCGCAAGCTGGCACCTATCACCGGTGCGCAACTGTTTTGGGTGGCGTCGCTCAATAAAATGTCGCTATCGACGATTGCGGACAAGTCCATGGCCCGAGCGGTGATCCCATGGCTCATGGTCAGGAAGTTAATGATGTTTTGCGTGTTGATTGGCGTCAGTACTACCGCCAAACTGGTGATCGGCGGAATGTCGAAAAAATTTTCGACATAATCGAAAGAACGCTGGATTTCCAGGGCTAGGCTGTCTTGCTCGAGAAAGTCAGTTTCTAGACCGCTACGAATGGTGTTGTCGGCAAGTTGTTGATACCCGCTGCCGATTTTTCGGGAGAGATACAGTTCGCCGTTTTTTTGAATAATCACTCGGCCATTGTCTTTTTCTAAGTGCAATAGGGCGATGCCTTGCTGATTTTCCGGGAGTAAGGTTGCCAGGTTGCGTAAAGCGGTTTCTTGAATATCTATGACTTTGACGTGTAAACCGGCTTGGCGGCACCGCTCGCTGAACGCCGAAACGACCTCACTGGTGCACGCCACTGCTTCCATCATTTGCGGGGTGTTGGGCCGATTGGATTGAGGTAATCGGTAATAATCGATAGTGGCTTGATCAACGGAATAATCGAGTAAATCTGCAATCCGCCAGCCGACCGCTTGTTTGAGTTCTTCGGGGTTAACCGCCGGAGCTTCGATGCTAATCGAGCGGTAATGTTCAGGTGCCAGCAAGATGTGGCAATCGTATTCTTCTAGATTGTGATTTTTAACCAGTGAGCCCAGTTGCGTGACTAATTGCGCTTCGTTGGCCGGGACGAATTCGGCGTGTAACAAACGCGGTCGTTCATGTTCGGCGTAACGGGTAATGGCGATGGTGAAGCCGCTTGCGACGAAGCTGATTGCCACGATGCCGGGCGAGTTGCTGGGTTTTCGCAGTAATTTTTGCAGTAATCGCACTATGAGCGGTTTCCGTTAGAAAATGCTGATTGGTTTTCAACAAAAGCGGCTTAGACGCAATGCCTAAACACTTTATTCAGGTTTTGAACGGTTTAGAGTATAGCGTGAATCTTTTACCTGAGGTGTATACGAAATGGAGCAATGTGGATTTAGCGGGTTTTTGATGCGTTCCGGGGCTCAAGCCCCAAGGTCTGTAGCGCCTGTCTGACTCCGTGTTGAATCGTTTGCATGACTAGCCCAAGCTTTGCAGCTGTCAGTTTAGGCCCTGTTGGTATAGCCACGGTTTGAGATAGATCAACACCAGCCCCATTGCGCCGCTGCAGGCAATGACGGGAATAACGCCGGCTTTGTAGCGAAACAAAGCCAGCAGGGCAGTCACACTTATCAGTACTGCAAAACCGTCCCAGGCGTCGGCAAAGCCTTTGGGCCAGAACACGTGATAAGCAAAAAATGCCGCCAGATTAAGAATCACGCCTACCACCGCTGCGGTAATGCTGGTCAATGGCGCCGTGAATTTCAAATTATTGTGCGTCGACTCCACCAGTGGTCCGCCGGCCAAAATCAATAGAAAGCTGGGCAGGAAAGTGAAATAAGTCACCACTGTCGCTGCCACTGCGCCAGCCAGAAACAGATGTTCGTTGCCGAATAGCGCCTGACTCCAGCCAGCTACGAAGCCGACGAAGGTGACGACCATGATCAGCGGGCCGGGTGTGGTTTCGCCCAAGGCCAGACCATCAATCATTTGCGTTGGCGTTAGCCAGTGGTAGTGATCGACCGTGCCTTGGTAGACATAAGGCAATACCGCATAGGCGCCACCGAAGGTGAGCAGGGCAGCTTTGCTAAAAAACCAGCCCATCTGCGTTAATGCAGCGTCCCAGCCGTATTGGGTGCAGAGCCAACCGAGCGTACCGCTCCATAATGCCAGGCCGATGATACTCAGCTTGACTAGCTTTCCAGGGTTGAAGCGGGCATGTTCCGGGGTGGGTGTGTCATCATCTATCAACGCCGGGCCGAAATGTTTGGCGGATTTGCCGTGCCCGCCGCCCAAATTGAAATAGTTGGGCGCTAGCTTGCCGCCAATCGCCCCCAGTAAACCGGCGACCAATACGATGAGAGGAAACGGGACGCGCAAAGCGAAAATAGCCAGAAACGCCAAAGCCGCGATTGCCCATAGCCAGGCATTATTCAAGGCCCGGGCACCGATCCGATACGCGGCAAATACAACAATCGCCGTCACGGCGGGTTTGATGCCATACAGCGCGCCGGCTACCGCCGGTAAATGCCCGTAAGCCATATAAATCCAACTCAAACCGATCAAAATGACTAATGAGGGCAAGACAAACAAACCGCCGGCGATAACACCGCCCCAACTGCTATGCATCAACCAGCCGATATAAGTGGCCAGTTGCTGCGCTTCCGGGCCGGGTAGCAGCATGCAGTAATTTAAGGCATGCAGGTAACGGCGCTCGGATATCCAACGCTTATTTTCCACCAGGTCCTGATGCATGAGGGCAATCTGCCCGGCAGGACCGCCAAAACTGATGAAGCCCAACTTCAACCAATACCAAAACGCTTGTTTCAAGCTCACGGTTGGGGGTGGGGTGCTGCCTGCCTGCGTGTCGTTCATGCGTCTGTTTGTCAAAGGGTTTGGAAATAGTTACCGACTTTCGCTATGGAAGCAATGCCGATTTCCAATGAAGTCGCGCGGTGGAGGGTTTTTCTATGCGGTTTGGCATTAATTATGCTCGAAAATATCTAAGAATTGTTCGTCAACTAATTGACATTAAAAAGAAAAATATGTGAAAACCAGCGTTTTAAAACTCGCCATTGAGCAGTTATCGGGCTATTATTAATAGCATGTCCGGGGCTGTAATTGAGGCCTGGTTTGTTGCGACGAGTTAAAAATATCTTAAGCGATGGATGCTTATGATAAGGACCTGATTTGCTATAGCTGATTGTTAATCCTGACGGTAATTTGGTTACTGTCGGCAAATAGCCTAGACCGAGCCGGTAGAGCAAGCTGCTGTTGAACAAACGCTTGAATATCTGGCTCATTACGCCAACTTTGGAACAGGAGGAAATCATGAGAGCCCATGATTTTTCGTTTCTAAAGCATTCCAAACTCATTTCTGTTGTCATCAGCGGCATGCTCACTATATGTGCGCTAAATGTCGTGGCCGACGAGCCGCCGCTCGACAGCTTCGATAGTCCCGCCGCATTAATTTTGACGCCATCCGATCAATCTCTGACAGCCGATGCGACGACTAGCTCGAATCTGTTGTTAAGTGATTCGGCGCGAGGCACGGCAAATTTGCAAGCAAGCGAAAAGCGAAAAAGCCGACCAGTGAATCTGGGGTGCGGTGTGGATGTCAATCAATTCGCCAGTGAAGACAGTTCGCTGTCCGGACGCCTGGTTGGGGCATGTGATTTAAAGCTTCGCTACTGAGTTGGTTGTTGGGTTGGACTAGTCAGATCAGGGGCTCTGCTTTACACGGGGAGATCCGCCGCGTTTATGCCTGGAGTCATTGGAATCTTAGCCGACCAGATGTTGGATTTGCTGACTGCTTATCGCGACGGAATTTAACTTGCGAATTTGTGGCTCGATGCCGTCGAAATTGCCGCGAAGTTCCATCAGGCGCAACTCGGCTTCAATATCTGCGACCTCCAGCAGGTTTTTTAGCATGCGATCCTGCATGTCTCGCAAGCCGCGCTGCCGACCAAAGTAACCTTCCAGGCACTCGCCCACCAACATGAATGCCGCAGTAAACACCGTTAACACCGCAAATCCCAGCACCAACTTCGGGATACCCTGAGTTAGGGCCGCGATCAATGCCCCGGCGGATAAAGTGGCGACGGTGCTGCCGATAAGACGCAAGCGCACCGAGCCGCGCAGGCGCGTGCTCAGCAAATTATAAATACTTAGACACTCCTGTTTGACCAGGCCCTTGGTGCTCATGGCCAAATCCACTAGCAACTGGGATTGCGACGTACTGTCTTGCCCCAGTAACTTGCCGGGCCTGAGGGTTTCCGTGTAACCGGGATGCTTCGCGCAAATTTGATCTAGGAGTTCCGGTCTTAATCTGCTCAGCAGATTCACCAGCGCCTGGATATCAAGAGCGATCGAGTCAAGCATGTCTATCTCCGCCGGGGCGTGTGAATGGGCAACAGTTCAATAATAACCGGGCTTGGCTATTGAGGGCACTGATTTTTCGGCATTAGACAAGTTTAGGAGACTTGCAGGAAAAGCCAAAGACAGCAGCCTAGCCAGCAATCGGCTTGATGATGAATGATTAACTGGCCTAACACATGCTGATTAAGCCACGCTTTGTTCAATGTGTGTCGCAGCTAAAAAACGATTTCCCGATTCGCAAACTAGTTTAGATAAATGCCGCACGCAGGGGTAAAGATGCCACCCCGGCATACCTTCTGGGGGCGCAAGTGGAGCGCCAAATCATGATAAGTGCTTTCAAGCTTGTCTGCATGGCTGTGACCAACCGCTCTTTTATTTCGGCAAGTCTTTGGAAAGCTAGGGCTTTGAGTGCCTAACGGCACTCGAACTGCTTTGGCCAATCCCGGTAATTGAATACCTGGCCTTCCCGGCGGACAGTTTCTACTGCCGCTAAATCTAGCTCGGCGTAGACCCATTGCACCCGATTGTAGTCGCCAATTGTCAGGATACCGTTGTTTGGGAATCCTCTGTCGACCGGCGTATAAATTGCCGCTGCGCCGCAGTTGATGTCTACTGCTTCGGACCACTCGGCGTTTCCCACTAGCGACGCCTGCACCACATAGCACTGATTTTCTAAGGCGCGGGCCTGACAGCCGATGCGCACTCGGTAATAACCGGCTTCCGTGTCAGTGCAACTGGGCACCAGAATCAAAGTGGCGCCCCGTTCCGCTTGCTGGCGGGCGTAGTGCGGGAACTCGCTGTCATAGCAAATATTGATGGCGACTTTGCCGAACACGGTATCGAACAGTTTAATGTCTAGGCCGCGTGAAATATGCCATTGCTCGTTTTCGAAACGAGTCATTGTCAGTTTTTCCTGAAAATCTACGTCCCCTTGCGGCGTGAAGAAATAGGCGTGATTGCGGAATTCGCCGCTGAGGTGTTTGACCGGAAAAGTCCCGGCTTGGATATAAACCCGGTATTCGGCAGACAGGGTTTGGAACAACCGTAAGTAATCGGCTAGCAAGGTTTGCAAGGCATCCAACTGGCCGTTTAATGAGGAATAAACGGCCTTCGGAAACAAAGAAGCGAGTTCCATGCAAGCATATTCCGGAAACAACAGAATGTCAGCGTTGTTGTCGGCCGCTTCTTTGACCCAGCGGCGGGTCTTGCTTTCAAAGTTTTCCCAGGTTTCCAGGAAGCTAATGTCGTATTGGGCACTGGCTATTTTAGGCACGGTCTTCTCTCAACCAAAAAGTCATGGGTTTTGCGGTTTCGGTTACGTCGTCGAGGTCTTTCCAGGAATACGTGGTCTTTAATTCCGGATGCTTGAAATAGCCGCGTTTGTTCCAGAACGCATCCAGCGGTACGTAATCTGCAGACCGGCGCGGATGATCTATCGGTCGCTCGACGCAGCAAAAGGTGATGTGTTTGAAACCACCCAAATCCGCTGCATGCGCTTCGCGCTGTTCAAAGAAACGCACGCCTATGCCTAGGCCGCGATAGGCTTTGTTCAGGACAGATTCGCCGCAATAGAACACCTCGTCAGGGTTATAGCCGTGCTCGACAAACGGCTGTTTAACCTCGTCCGTTTCGTATTTGAGCGGGATAGCGGTCGAAGCGCCGATAATTGCTTCGCCGTCGAAAGCCAACACAATCACACTTTCCGGGCAGTTAATATAGGTTTGTAGGTATTTTTTTTCGTATTCGTAATCGCCATCGTAGAGATACGGGAAGTCGCGGAACACTTCGATGCGTAGTCGCGCCAGTTCCGGAATATATTGAATCAAGGCTTCGCCGCTGAGGCGCTGAATGCGGATGTCTTTGCTCATGCTGGTTTGCGGTTGAATTAAAACAAAATGTTGGCTGCCGTAGATTAGGGCGTTAATCGCCTATTGTATTGCAGGCCATGGCGGATTGCCTATGATGAAGGTGTAAGAATCCTATAGCGATTTTCCGGACATCCAATCGAAACCCGGCGCGATGTGCTAGAAAAACTGTCTGCCAATGGATGAGATGCGGGAGCGAATATTGAATTTTAGGTCGATGGATTTCTGCAGTTCAAGGCGGCGAAAAATACCGATTCTCCCCGCTAGGCCGCTTTAACAAACGAAAAATCGTTGTTTACGGCGCCGATGACCGCGTTTAAACACCGATTTGGCAAAAACGCTTGGTTGAGATTGTCATGTCATCCCCGGCTTGTTTTCTGGTCAGGGCAGCCCCATACCGTTTATAATCACGGACTTTGGTTCACTCTCACTCTGGAAATATCATGCTGGGTAAGCTGGTTAAATTGGTAGTTGGCAGCCGTAACGACAGGCTGGTCAAGAAGAAACGCAAGCTAGTCAAGAAAGTAAATGTTCTGGCCGCCGAATACGAAAAATTATCCGATGCGGCGTTACAAGCCAAAACACAGGAATTTCGTGAGCGCCTCGCCCAAGGTGAAAATCTAGACAATTTACTTCCAGAAGCCTTCGCCGCCGTGCGAGAAGCGTCCACCCGCGTATTTGGCATGCGGCATTTCGACGTGCAGTTGATAGGCGGTATGGTCTTGCACAGCGGCAAAATTGCCGAGATGAAAACCGGTGAGGGCAAAACCCTGATGGCCACTCTGGCTGCCTATTTGAACGCCTTGCCAGGTAAAGGTGTGCATGTGGTTACGGTCAACGACTATCTGGCTCGCCGAGATGCGGAATGGATGGGCAAACTATACAGCTTTCTGGGCTTGAGCACTGGCGTGATTGTCAGCGATCTCAACCACGAGCAACGCCAGCTTGCTTATGCAGCCGATATTACCTATGGCACCAACAACGAATTTGGTTTCGATTACCTGCGTGACAACATGGCCTTCAGTCTGGAGCAAAAAGTCCAGCGCGATCTGAATTTTGCCATCGTCGACGAGGTTGACTCGATTTTGATCGACGAAGCCAGAACGCCGTTAATCATCTCCGGTCAGGCGGAAGGCAGTACCGATATTTACCTGAAGACCAATCAAATCATTCCTTACCTGACCAAGCAGGAAAAAGCCGATGATCCGGAAAATCAGGATCAGATGCCTGGCGATTATGCTGTGGACGAAAAATCCCGGCAGATCCATTTGACCGAAGCCGGTTACGAACGTGTGGAGCGCTTGTTGGCGGAGCATGGCTTGATAGCCGACGGTTCAACATTGTACGAAGCCGCCAACATCCGCTTAATGCATTATCTGAACGCGTCTTTGCGGGCTCACGTGCTGTTCCAAAAAGATGTGGACTACGTGGTAAAGGACGGCCAAGTGATCATCGTTGACGAGTTTACCGGTCGGATGATGAGCGGTCGGCGCTGGTCAGAAGGTTTGCACCAAGCGATGGAAGCCAAGGAAAACGTGACCATTCAGAACGAAAACCAAACGCTGGCGTCCATAACCTTCCAGAATTATTTCCGTCTGTATAACAAGTTGTCAGGTATGACCGGTACCGCCGATACCGAAGCGTTCGAGTTGAACAAGATCTATGGCTTGGAAGTCGTCGTCATCCCCACCCACAGACCGATGATTCGCAAAGACAAGGGTGATTTGGTTTACCTGTCGGCGCGGGAAAAATACACTGCTGTGATTGAGGACATTAAGGATTGCGCGGAACGCGGTCAGCCGGTCTTGGTCGGTACGACTTCGATCGAGAATTCCGAGTTAATCTCGGGCATGTTGCAAAAGCAAAATATCCGCCACGAAGTCTTAAACGCTAAGCAGCACGAACGCGAAGCGCACATCATTGAGAATGCCGGTATGCCCGGCGCGGTGACAATCGCTACCAATATGGCCGGTCGCGGTACCGACATCGTGCTGGGCGGTAATTTGAATGCTGAACTGGCCGCCTTGGGCCCGGATGCCAGCGAAGCCGATAAAGAACGCGTACGCAGTGCTTGGCAGGAGAGGCACGAAAAAGTCTTGGCGAGCGGCGGTTTACATGTGATAGGGTCTGAACGGCATGAGTCTCGGAGGATCGACAATCAGCTGCGCGGTCGCTCTGGTCGGCAGGGCGATCCCGGATCGACTCGCTTTTATCTGTCACTTGAAGACGACTTAATGCGGATTTTTGCGTCTGAGCGAGTGGCTAGCTTGATGCAAAAACTGGGGATGGAAGAAGGTGAAGCCATCGAGCATCCGTGGGTGACCCGTTCCATCGAAAGTGCCCAACGTAAAGTCGAGAATCGTAACTTCGATATTCGGAAAGAAATTCTCGCTTACGATGACGTGGCAAACGATCAACGTAAGGTTATCTACTCACAACGCAACGAACTAATGGCCGCAGAGGACATCAACGATATTGTCAATGCGATTCGCGCTGACGTGTTGAATGATGTGATAACCGAATATATCCCGCCGAAAACCATGGAAGAACAATGGGATGTGCGGGGCTTGGAAAGCCATTTGCAACAAGAGTTTAATCTGCAAATGCCGCTGGTGGAGATGCTGGAAAACGACCGTACGCTTAACGAGCCGAAATTGCGACAATTAATTATCGATAAAGCTGAGCAAGAAAGTCGTGCCCGCGAGGAGGCTGTGGGTGCCCAAGTGCTGCGTCATTTCGAGAAATCGGTGATGTTGCAAGTGCTGGATAATAGCTGGAAAGAGCATTTAGCGGCGATGGACCAACTGCGCCAAGGCATCCATTTCAGAGGCTATGCACAGAAAGATCCCAAACAGGAATATAAACGCGAGTCGTTCCAAATGTTCACCAGCCTGTTGACTCATATCAAACAGGAAGTGGTTGGTATACTTGCCAAGGTGCAAGTGTCGCGCGAAGAAGATGTGCAAGCCATAGACGAACAGCGTCAGGCACCGCTGGAAATGCATTACGAGCACGCAGAGGCGCATTCGATTTTCGACGCTGAACCGGCGGCACAACCAGTCCCATCGGATTCGGGAACTGCGGAACAACCTTTTGTTAGACTTGGCAATAAAGTTGGCCGTAACGACCCTTGCCCCTGCGGGTCAGGTAAAAAGTACAAGCAATGCCACGGCAAATTAAACTAAAGTGAGACCGCGATGCCTTATACGAGGTGTCGCGGGTGCCCGATAAACCGATTTAGAGGGCCTTTCTGCATCGCTGTTAGCCTTGCAAACCAGAGCGGCCCAGAGCTTTTAATTTTCACTGTCTTTAAGGGTAAGCACTATGCCGCATAGAGTCTTTCATAAAAGTAACCCAGCCGCCGATATTACCAAGCTCCCCAAGTTGGGCATGGAAAAAAAGCATTTCATAGCCGATTTCAAGCATTATTACAGTCATCGGCTCGGGCGCGATCAAAATTGTCGTTCTCCCCATTACGCCTACGAAGCCTTATCACTGGCGATCAGCGACCGTTTAGTGGAGCGATGGAAGAAAACCTATAACGTCTATCGCGACTCCGATTGTAAAAAGGCCTTTTACCTGTCGATGGAGTTTCTAATGGGGCGTTCGCTGAGTAACGCCATGTTGAATCTCGGGGTTGACGATAATGTTACGCGGGCTTTGTATGACATGGGTTTGGAAGTGGAAGAACTCATCGAAAGCGAACCTGATGCCGGTTTGGGTAACGGCGGTCTGGGACGTTTGGCGGCGTGCTTCATCGACAGCTGCGCTACCTTGCAATTGCCGGTTACCGGCTACGGTTTGCGTTACGAATACGGTATGTTTTCTCAACAAATCGTCAATGGCGAACAGGTCGAAAAACCGGATCATTGGTTACGGATGGGCAACGTCTGGGAAATCGAACGCCCGGAATATATGCACCGCATCAAATTTGGCGGTCACACGCAAACGCATATCGACGAAAAAGGCAACAAGCGCACGAGTTGGCTCGACACCCATGATGTGATTGCCATGCCTTACGACACGCCAGTACCAGGGTATAAAAACGGCACGGTCAACACCTTGCGTTTGTGGAAAGCCATCGCCACAGAAGAATTCAATTTACAAGAATTCAACGCCGGCGATTACGCCGAAGCGGTGGCCGAAAAAAACACCGCCGAAAACATTACGATGGTGTTGTATCCCAACGATGCCAACGAAAACGGCAAAGCCTTGCGTCTGCAGCAACAATATCTGCTGGCGTCGGCGAGTTTGCAGGACGTTATCGCCAATTGGGTGGGCCGTCATGGGAATAATTTCAGTAAATTTGCCGACAAAAACTGCTTTCAGCTGAACGATACTCATCCCAGTATCGCGGTTGCCGAATTGATGCGCTTGCTGATGGATATTCACGGTTTACCTTGGAAAGAAGCCTGGCAGATCACGCGGCAAACGATGGCCTATACCAACCATACCTTGCTACCCGAGGCCTTGGAAAAATGGTCTGTTAATCTGATGCAACACCTGCTGCCGCGATTGATGGAAATCATCTTCGAGATTAACGCGCATTTCATGGCGGAAGTGTCGGCGCGTTGGCCTGGCGACAATCCGCGTATGGCGCGAATGTCGATTATCGAAGAAGGCCATCAAAAGCAGGTGCGGATGGCCTTTTTGGCTATCGTCGGCAGTTTTTCGGTAAACGGTGTCGCCGAATTGCATTCCAAACTATTGCAGGAAGGGTTATTTAAAGACTTTTACGAGCTTTGGCCGCAGAAGTTTAATAACAAAACCAATGGTGTGACGCCGAGACGTTGGTTGGCCGGTTGTAATCCGGAGCTTGCCGCCTTAATTTCAGCGACTATCGGCGATGCTTGGATTACCGACCTGTCTCAGCTCTCTAAATTGGCGCCTTATGCCGAAGATCCTGCCTTTAGGCAGAAGTGGTACAACTTAAATCGCGCCAGTAAGCAACGCTTGGTCGATTATAAAAAAGAAGAGCACGATATAGAAATCAACGTCGAGGCCTTGTTCGATGTGCAGGTCAAACGTATCCACGAATACAAACGGCAGATTTTGAATGTACTGCATGTAATCCATCTTTACGACCGAATTAAACGCGGCGATACGCAAAACTGGGTTGATCGTTGCGTGTTGATCGGCGGTAAGGCGGCGCCGGGTTATGTGATGGCGAAAAAAATTATTAAGTTGATCAACAACGTCGGTAACGTGATTAATGCCGACCCCGATGTCGGCGAAAAACTTAGATTGGTATTCATGCCTAATTATTGCGTATCGGCGATGGAGAAAATCTGTCCGGGCGCTGATCTGTCGGAACAAATTTCTACGGCGGGCAAGGAAGCGTCGGGCACCGGCAACATGAAGTTCATGATGAACGGCGCACTGACCATTGGCACCCTGGATGGCGCCAACATCGAGATTCGGGAAGAGGTTGGTGCCGATAATTTTTTCCTGTTCGGACTAACAGAAACCGAAGTCGAGGCGCTGCGACCGCATTATGACCCGAACTGGTTCATCAATCAGGATACCGATTTGCAAGGTGTCATGCGCTTGTTGGAATGCGGTCATTTCAATCAATTCGAGCCGGGCATTTTCGACGATATTATCGCTTCGATTAAAAGTCCGCATGATCCTTGGATGACTATTGCCGATTTTCGGAGTTATCTGGAAGCCCAGAAGCGAGTCGAGCAAACCTGGCGAGACCAGGATCGCTGGACAAAAATGAGCATTCTCAACACGGCAGCAAGCGGCAAGTTTTCCACTGATCGGACCATAGGCGAATATAACCGCGAGATTTGGAAATTGTCGCCGGTGGACGTGGAAAAATACTGAAGCGATGATTGATATTGTCTTGTTCGAGCCGGAAATACCGGCCAATACCGGCAATATAATTCGGCTATGTGCAAATACCGGTGCGCATTTGCATTTAATCCAGCCTTTGGGGTTTGATTTGGACGATAAACGTCTACGTCGCGCCGGGCTGGATTATCATGAATGGGTGAATATCCGCCAGTATGCGTCTTTGCATGATTACGTCGAAAAAGTCCAGCCCAAGCGCTTATTTGCCTTAACTACCAAAGGTCACACCGGCTATACCGACGTAAGTTATACAGCGGGAGATGCCTTGTTATTCGGTCCGGAAACGCGCGGCTTGCCAGCCACGTTTCTCAATCAACATCCGACTGCATTGCAACTGTATCTGCCGATGCGCAAAGAAAGTCGCAGTCTTAATCTGTCCAACACTGTCGCGATAGTACTTTACGAAGCCTGGAAACAACTCGGCTTTCAGGATGCCCTGCGCTGACCCACATAAAGGCAAAAACTGGTTTCAGCGTCCGCAGCAGCGTTTAAATTTCTTGCCGCTACCGCAGGCGCACGGCGCATTCTTCCCGGTATCCGTGCTTATAGAGACTCTGCCGGCTGCTTTGATGATGCCGTCCAGATACAGCCAGCGAGAATCAGATTTAAGGAAGCGACTGATTTCGTGCATGAAATAGTCTTCGCCGTCTTGTTGGTAGAAGGCCTTAAACTCGACAATGCCCTTGTTATCGTGCGCGGTGCCTTTTTTAGTGTTGACTATCGTCAGCGTTTGCCATTGCGCTGTTTCCTTGGAAAAATCGATAGTCGCCGGTCGTTTGCCAGTATCCCAGGTATTTAACAAGTAACTGACGTCGCGGCGGGCGTAGGCACTAAAGCGCGAACGCATCAAAGCTTCTGCGGTTAGCGGGTAGTGCTTGCCGCTGTGATAGCGCCCGCAGCATTCCAGGTAATTTAGGCTGGAGCCGCATATACACGTTTCCAGGTTATCGGTGATTGTTGTCATAGCAGGTGATTTTACCGAACTAGATAAGCCAAATGCCAATCTTCGCCTTTCTGATGCGGGATGCCAGTTTCCCGGCGGGTACGAAGCGGGTTTTTTGGGCTAGGCGGATCGGATTATTCGTGAGGTAACGGTTTGACGTTTTACGCTGCGCGCATCACTAGGAGGTTGCATTGAAACTCGCATTAAACACGCAAATGTTTATCGGCGCCGTATTCGGCGTCATGTTGGGAATCGGATTCGCCAAAATGGGGCCGGCGGCTGCCGTTACCAGACAAGGTATCTATTTCTGCGGTCTCTTGAGCAGTTTATTCATCGATTTGTTGAAAATGGTGTTAGTGCCACTGGTGTTTACCTCTATCGCGGTTGGGGTTGCCAATTTGCGCATGCATGGCCAGTTGCATCGCGTTTGGCTGTCTACGCTGGGATTTTTTGTTGTTTCGATGGCTTTGGCTGTGACGCTGGGATTGGTTGCCGCGAATCTTTTCGAACCGGGAAAAGGTTTGAATCTGGATTTGTTCAACAATGCCACTCCTAGCTTTGCCGCAAAGCAGATGAGCTTTGACCAATTCATAGCCAGTTTTCTGCATGGATTGTTCGTTAACCCGTTTGCGGCCCTGGCGCAGGGCAATATACTCGCTATCGTGATGTTTGCGTTGTTACTGGGTATTGCCTTGGTGGTGGGTGGCGACCGTTACCGCAATATCTTGCTCCTGTTGCAGGAAAGTTTGGAGTTGATGTTGCGCTTGGTTGGCTGGATCATGCGGTTGGCACCATTCGGCATCATGGCATTGCTGGCGCAGTTGTTGGCGACACAAAATCTGGCTTTGTTGAGCAGTTTGGCTGAATTTGTCGCTGTGGTCATAGGGACGACCTTGTTCCACGGCTTAGTAATCCTACCGCTGTTGTTAGGTTTGGTCGCCAAAGTTTCGCCACTGAAGTTTTTCCTCGGTTCAAGAGAAGCCTTAATCACTGCCTTTGCCACCAGTTCCAGTTCGGCGACATTGCCGGTAACTTTGCGTTGTGTTGAACAGCATTTGCACGTCAAACCGGGCATTGCCGGCTTTGTGGTGCCGTTGGGCGCTACGGTGAATATGGATGGTACCGCGCTCTACGAAGCCTCTGCCGCGTTGTTCGTTGCTAATTTAGCCGGGATTGAACTGGGTTTGGCTGAACAATTGATCGTATTTTTTACCACGATGATCGCCGCTATCGGCGCACCGGGTATTCCTAGCGCAGGCATGGTCACTATGATGATGGTATTGCAATCAGTAGGTTTACCCACCGAAGCCCTGGCAATATTGCTGCCCATTGACCGCATATTGGATACTGTGCGGACCATGGTCAACGTCGAAGGCGATATGGTGGGTAGTTTGGTGGTACAGCGCTTGGCTGAAAGCTAATTGTTGTATGATCTGTTTGGCTCGTTCATACATGAATGACCCGATTGCGCCCGCTTTCCTTAGCTTTATACAAGGCGTTATCGGCCCGCACGATAAGGCTCTCCGGGTTGTCTCCAGGCAGTAATTTGGCGACGCCTATCGACAAGGTTATTTTGCCAAGCGACTGGTTATCGTTTTTGCGTTGTAAGCGACTAGCTTCCATGGCATTGCGAATATTTTCGGAGATTTCTATAGCCTTTTCGTGAGTGGTATTCGGCATGATAATCGCCAGTTCTTCGCCGCCATAACGCGCCACGTGGTGATGGTCTTCAGCGTGTTTCTTCATCAAGGACGCTACATATTTGATGACATTATCACCTACAGTATGGCCGTAAGTGTCGTTGACACGTTTGAAATGATCTATGTCTAGCATGGATAGACACGCGGTATCAGGTGCAGATTGTTCGATGATTTCGGCCAAGGTCATGTCGAACGCACGCCGATTCAATAAACCCGTTAAACCGTCGGTAGTAGCGATTTGCCTGGCTTGAGCCAGCTCTGTGCGCAACTGCTCCATTTCACTGTTAGCGTCGGTCAGCTTGGTTTGCATGGCCTGACTGGTTATTGCCAGCGATTTGGTTTCCTGAATGATTTCCTGCAAGATGGTTTTTAAGCCGTCGGAAGCGGAGAAATTCTCCAAAATGACCGATTTTTTCTGAAAGCTGTCGTTCGTTTGTTCAGCCTTATTGTAGGTTTCGTTGATCGCGCTGGTGGCTTGTTCGATAACCTTGTGCAGTTGCCGGTTGATTTGCTCGAAAGATTCCAAAGAAGCATTGCAAATATGTGATTTGTAAAGCTCCAGGCTATTGTCGGAGTCGAAGGCCTTGTTTTCTTCCAGCAAGGCATCTACGGCTTTGTTCAAGTTCGGGTTGCCGCCGGCCACATAGTCGTACCAAATCGCGTAATTAATAGGATTGGCTGCAACATTGTGCCGGACCAATAGCGGCAGAATCTGTTTGAGATGACCAGCGTTTATGCTTGGGGAAAAGTCGTAAATCGGTATATAAG
Source organism: Proteobacteria bacterium ST_bin11 (assembly GCA_002083615.1). Lineage (GTDB taxonomy): Bacteria > Pseudomonadota > Gammaproteobacteria > Methylococcales > Methylomonadaceae > Methylomonas. The sequence continues at coordinate 252,386 of MSXO01000002.1, forward strand.
AGGTGTCTTTACTCATCTGGGTTTTATCGATAAACGTATAAAAGGTTTAAGTATGGCGCGTACTCGGGTTTTTAGCCCTATCACCGTTTTTTCGCTTTCGCTAAATCAATCGACTGGATTTCCGTATATGCCGGGATGGCGATATTTTTAAAGGGCCGGTTTTTCCAACTTGTCAGAAAAACTTGGACAGGCTCTGCCGAACTTGGCATGAAACGGAGCCGTTTATCCGGCTTTTATCTGATAACGATGGGTCTCCTTGTCGGAACACACCATTCCGCTATCGAGACTTTCATGTCGAGTAGTCATTTGCCTACATAAAAGTAACTTAAAACCGGGATTTTTCAACCGGGCTGAAAAATTAGCTATCGCAGATGGCTGTTGCGCTGTCTGTAAAACGGAAGACCTCAAGGGTTAATGGACCCGAGTTTTCAAGCGTAAGCTCGGGTTGAAATCGGTTTGTTTGCAGTGGTCGAGTATCCTTGCGGTCAACAGAATGGTGGTTTAGGCTGGAAAACTCAGGCGAGGGGCAAGGAATGTGCGGCAAATTTGGCGTTAACTCAGCGCCACTGAGAGGGGCCTGTCGTAAGGTGCTGTTCAAAGCTAGGCTTGATCTGATCTCAGAGCATATTTACTAATAATGGGGAGGGGATGTTTGATCTGGGTTACAAAAAAGGTTTAGTAAAGTGGACCCCGAAATCCG
>MSXO01000078.1:0-13053 GCA_002083615.1 Proteobacteria bacterium ST_bin11
AGGTGAGGATCCGGACATAGGAAGTTGATTTTTTTTTCTTTGTACGAAAGGACTTCTTCTTCTTCTTTAGTTTGACAACTGACAGCGATCTCCTTCGCAAAACTCGTAGTGTTTTGGCTCTGTGTTCGATAGAGAGCTATTCCATTGAATTGGTCGAAGAGTTGAAGATCTTTGCCTGTAGACGTTTTCATCTATTTCCTCGTAGGGCATTTGAGGATAGACCTTTGGAAGATTGGGCAAGAAGCTGATGCCCTTCAATTGATACTGGTGGTAGTCAAGTGCTTTGGTAAGAAGTTCTGGACCTTCAGTCTCTGGGTTGAAGGTTACAGTGCAGCTTACTGAGTTGTCCGCCCAGTTACGCTGGAGAAAACTTGCAAGCGATAGCTGTTCCCAGACTGAAAGATCAGACGAACGCTTGGCTCCCGAATCAATGGGAAACTCAACGACTAGAGTCTTTTCACTTTCAACCGCAGGTTCAATGTGGTAGCCTGCTAAGCGGAGAGGTGTGACCAAAGGGGAATTGGCGGGCAGACGAACGCGACGAATGTAGTGGGTGCTAATGGGGTAGTGCATACCTGGTGTTGCGCCAGCAAGAAGGCTGACCGTTCCAGAGGGTTTGACGCTGGTGATTTTGATTGACTCTGGTACGCCAAAGTTCTCGGATAGTCGTTGATCTTCGCGACGAAGATGAGCGTAGCCGTTTGTGCACCATCGACGTAGCTCTTCTATACCATGCTTCTCGATGAACTGAGCAATGCCGCTCATCGACGTTCCAACGCGACGGTTGCGCATCATTACGGCATTCGATTCTGGCCAGCGCGTAGGGCCAAGCGTCACTGTCTTTGCGTAGAGAAAGGCAAGTTCGAGTGTACGCATAAAGTCTTGTTGGCTTGAATGACGAGCGGGAAATGTCTCGACGAGACAGCAAAGTTCAAAACTTTCAAGTGTTTGTTCGACGCATGGATTGGAACCAAGAGCTCGATGATCCTTGCCGTCAGCTGCATCGATCATACGCGAATAGTCGCGCATGTTGTCGAGCCAAACGAGGCCAGGTTCACCGTTGTTGAAGATTCTATCGACGATAGGACGATAGTTCATGCCAAGACTTGCAGTCACCGAGTTGTTCGACGTCCATCCGTAGGAAGCTCTCTGGGGATTGAGCTCGTAGTTCTTCAGATTGAGAAACTCTTCGGAACTCGGCGGTCCAAAGGCGATTTCAGCGGTGCGTCGAACATTACCACTAACGATACAACGCCCAATCATGTTCATGATGTCTACGATGGCGGTAACACCCATCGTTCCACCTCGACGTGCTTCAAGTACCTGCTCGACGGTGGTGAGCAATTCGTGGAGGGGCTCAGGTCCTCCGGAAAGACCGCCAAATCCTCGAATGATCTGTCCGGCTGGTCGAACAAGTTCAAAGTTGAAGATTGGACGGGCAGCGTTGTAGAAGTAGTGCTTGAGTAGAAGTTCCAGAGAGTGTACCCAGCCTTCTCGAGAATCCGGAACAACGTACTCGATGGTGGCGATGTTTGCTTCGGACTTGGAAGGAATGTGGAGAGCGTTGGCGCCAAGAGTATCAAAGCCAACGCCAACGCCAAGCATTGAAGCGTCCATGAGAAAGGTGAATGGCTTGATGGGGTCCTCCGCGAGATCGCGTGTACTCGTAAAAGCGCAGTTATTCAAAGCGGCGTAGAGATGGCGTTCTTCTGTCAGAGGAGAACCCATTGCCCAGAGACCTCGGCCTGGAGGAACAAACTTCAACTCGAAGATACGATCGTACATTTCTTGAGCAGTGTCCATAACGTTGGCGTTATGCCATGGCAGCGCTTGAGATTGAAGCCAACGCTGCTGTAGACGAAATGTGCCATTGACGACGCGTTCAACAGTTTCGTGCCATTGTTCGTCGCCGCTACCATCTTCCTTTTGACGAGAATAGGTCCTTCGGTAGACAAGCTCTCCAAGACCCTGGAAGCCAAAAGGAGACTCCCTGTGTTGGTACCTTGCGACAAAGTCCTTTGGAAGTGCAAAGACCTTGGCAGAGGAATCGCCATTTGTGGTCGACGATCGACTAAGAAAACGCAGAGTCTGAGCTCCTCCTTTTTTCAATTGGCCGAGAAGTGCCATCTTTCCTTTGTCTTCTGTGTGAACTAAAAGGGGAGAGGCGGGAAAAAACTTTTCTACTGGAAAAAAAAGAAGATTTTTAGAAGAGAAAAAAAATTTAATTCAATGGTTGCTGAGATTAAGACGTCTCAGACGTGCTTGAAGACGAGCGTCCTTGTCGAATTCTTCGCTGGGTCGTTGTCTTAGTGGTGCATTTGTTCTTGCCGCCTTGGAAACTTGATCGAGGACGTTCTCGTCGAGAGAGAATTCAGGACGCGGACGTTGGAGAGGATTTCGAGGTGGAGAACTCGGAGCGGTTGTGTCGTAAGAACTAGCTGCTCTACCACTGTCGTCGTCGCTGACTTGAGATGTTGAGGCTGATTCAACGAACGCTTGATACTTTGCCTCTTGGAATTGATCTTTGACCTGATGATCGACGTTGTTTACCATCAGACTGTAGAGCGGAAAGAGTGCTCTAGAGAACTTGTCGTTGAGAAGACTGAGAAGATCGTCGAGTTGCTGTGTCTCAAGCGTCGGCGTCTTTTCCTTGATGCGCACGTCCAAGCACATGAGCTTGTTGTATGGAGCAGCCGCGAGTTTTTCCGCGAGAGAACTTCCGTCGGCTTCTCGCTCCAGAGCTTGCATAGGCAAGAGAACGTGTAGTTCTTCGAGACGTCCGGATTCCTGAGCTTGAACAAATTTTTCGAGCCATTGAAATCGATTGTTGCCTGTGTTCACTGCATTCAACTCAAGATAGCGAATGGCTGATAGATTTCCGATGAAGCTGGGGATTTCAAAGTGTCCGTTGCTGTCGTCGTTCACATCAACAGACGACGACGATGAAGCCGCCGAAACTTGTGAAGCAGGAGATTTCCAAAGATTGGCGTTGAAGATCGATGGACCGAGACGAAGGTATTCAAGCTTGCTGAGATTCAGACCGGGTTGACCGAGAATTGAATCGTAGAATCCTTCGACCGTTGAATGGATGCGAAAGTCGAGAGAAGTAATGGAGTTCGTGGTTTTTGTGACGTCGATGGGGAACATTCTCTCCATAAACGTCCTAAGCACTTCGACGTTAACGACGGTGATGCCTTCGTTGAAGATGACGCTATTGAGCGTTGAGATCAGTGTGAGTGTGGTGATGAGTGGATCAATGTATCTTTTGTACGTGTCCACGGAGAAGATAGTGCGCACCGACTTTCCTGGACTTGTGAACTCGATGCACTTTAGGTTTTCAGCGAAGAGTAGCGAGTTGAAGACAATGTTGAACCAAAGCTTTGCGCGCAACTGTGAATAGCCCGCGCCTTCACGAAGTTCCACGCCATTGTCGTCGACGTCGACGTTGATCGTGATCTTTTCGAGGGTTTTTCGTGAGATGTGAGCCAACGCCATGTAGCTATAGTACACGGACTCTTGAGTTTTCGAATCGTTGTTGGTCGCTTGAAACTCTGGCAAATGAATGACCAGATGTTTGCGTGGATCATCGGTTCTCGTCAGGATCTCGTCGATTGTGCGAACACACTTTGCTCGACTTTGCAAGAGCTCAAGACGAGCAGCGCTTTTGTTGAGATCTCCGTTCAACACACCGACATCTCGAGCTTCGTGTGCGTAAGCCAGGATAATAGGGAGATCTGCAGACGACGTGGGGAACTCCGCTGAACCAACAATGGTTTTTCCAGCGAATTCAATGAATTCCTGGATGTTGTCGACGCCACCGACAAGATGTTGAAAAGCTTCGACGTTGGAAACAACTTCCTGGTCGAACTTTGGTGCTTTGTAGCGAATGCCAATGCTCTCCTCTGCGACGAATTCGCTTGTTGTCGTCGATTCGTTGCTTCCGTCTTCTTCATCGTCGTCTTCAACCTGATCGAGAATCTCAAGGCCGTTGAGAATCCCTTTGAACGCGTCGTTTAGACTGATGTTTTGCAAGATGTTCATGAAGCCGGCGTAAAAAACAGCTTCTTGGCGTTGCATGCGCTCCTTTGCTTGAGCTTGCGACGCTTTGAGTCGTTTAATCCTACGACTTTCTGCGAACGTCTTGGGTTTGTCGGATCCTTGACTTTCCGCAGGCTCGTCGATGGGGATGTCAAGGTTGGAGAGTTGAGTTCGCTTGCACAGCTGAAGAACAAATCCTTCGGGTGTTCTAGGGACACCATCGTAGGTGCTGAGGCGATCACGAAGGTATTCTGGCTCTCCGGAGGCTATTGAATCATAGCTTCCGAACAGCGTGTCGATGAATTGCTCATACTGTGCTAGTGTGTAGTTGTCCACCATAAACGAGAGGGTCTTCTTGCCAAAGACCGTACCATCGTTGTAGGCGTCGACGATGTCTCGGGGAATTTTCACTTCCCCGTTGACGATGAACGTTGCCATCGCGTCGATTGAATCCATTAGAATCTTTGATCGAGCCATTTTCTTCTTCTTCTCGAAGGGGGTATGCTCTCTGTTCTTCGGACAAACAAAAGGGAAAATTTCACTTTTTTTTTCAATGTTTAGTTTTTTGAGTGGTGGCGTGCTTCAGTGAATTGAATGAACGACGTTCAACAGGAATAGTTGACCGAGAATTGAAGTTTGTCTTTGATCCCTTCAATGTTCTTTTGGACGGTCGCGCTGGATTCCACAGAATCGAACGATGCTCTGCCAAGACAGAGATCAACGAACTTTGTCTTGGTGTTCTTTTCCTGGAGAAGAGCGAAAATACGACCGATCAATGTTGTTGCGGATTGACTCGACCATGCGTTCGATTCGACGACGGTAAGACGTTCTAGCCTTGCGTGCGTGCACAGCGAAAGAACGATGTTCGTGTGAACTTCTTCAAGAGATTCGAACTGAAGTTCTGCGCGTCGCAGCATACGGGCATTGTCGATGATGTTGCCAATCCAAGCTAGGTCGATGTTACTTGCTGGCGACGGCGGCGCTCGAACAAAGTCGAGACGAAGACTTTGCAGTTTCTTCGTAAGTAAGCACTTGAACACACCTTCGATGTTATGATCGGAAACGGTTTGAACGATAGATGAAAGTTCGAGCTTGGAGATACCTTCTGCCACATCGTCCTTGAACTGAGTGTAGTTTTCAAGGGTTTCCGGGTTAGTCCAATCGATGAATACTGGAAAAACGTTTGCCAGCGACAAAGTACGAAAATTTCTGTAGCCCATAAACGCCAGAGAATCGCCAACAAATTTCAGGCAAGTCGGAGAGTCAGTTGTGTTTTTGAAGGCGATATTAGAAACTCTTAGTTCTGTTCCGTGGAGAAGTCCGACGTTTGTGATGAGAAGTCTGTTTTTCGACGTGTAGGGTTTGTCAACGTCAAAGTTGTTAACATTTTTCAAATCGATAATGAGAAAATCCACCAAAGTATTTCGAGCTTTTTTGTTGATTGCGATCATAACTGAGAACATGTAGCTCACTTGAAAAGATGAAGTTGCCAGTGTGTTCTCTACGTGAAATGTGGACATTGTTGTTGATTTACTTTGCAGAGCAAGTTGTTCATCCACAACATTGGGAAACCTTAACAATTCGCCGAGAAGTTTTGTTCGCACGGGATAGTTCAATGCACCAACAATGGCGAGATAATCTTTGGGATTCATCTTTTGACCTTTTGTGGCTTTTCGAATTGCTTTGGCGATAGGCTTAAACTCCTGGCTTTGTCCACCGGGATTGCCCATAGTATACGCTATGCTGCCAAATCTTTGTTGAAGTGTGAGTTGCTGCTGTTTCTTTTCTTTGACGAGCACTTGAGTTTCGAGAGCTTTTCGTGAAAGCGGGTAGGAACTCAACGTCAACGATGATGAAGATGATGAAGAAGACGAAGACGACGACGATGAAGAAGACGGTGATGAAGATGATGAAGAAGAAGACGAAGACGAAAACGACGGTGGTGGTGCAGCTTGTGTTTTGACGATCACCACTGGGGAAGTACTAAAAACTTCCTTTCTCACATTTGCATCTTCGTTGTTGTCGTCATCTGAAACGATTGTTAGATCGAACAGGTTTCTGCTCATTTTCACGTTTCTTCTGTTGTCGAACACACTACAGAAAAGAATGGTACTTCATCTTTTTTTTCTAGTTAGTAACGTGAACTTTAATTGCGTACTACTTCTTTTAGTCATCGTAGTCGTCGTCATCGTCGAGAATTTGTATTGGCGACGAACTTCGGTGTTCATCTTGCGAAGTTTCAAGATTGTCAAAGTTGTCGATGGAAGCGTCGTCGTCTGCTTCCCGGTAGGTTTCAAGACGTTCAAGTAGTTTGTTTTGAATGCCGTTGAATGCTTGCCTGCCGGAATTTTCAACGACGGTGAAGAGCTCGAGATTCTTCTTTGACAAGACAATTCTTTCGTCGACGAGAGAGGGTTGCAGTTTTTCCTCGGCTCTCGGAGTCAGTACGACAAATGATCGAAGAGTGTCTCTGTTGAGTAGAGCAAGTAGGTACTCAAGGTTGTTCCTACAGCTGAACTGTGTTGATGAAGAAGAGGAGGAGGACGACGAAGACGACGACGAAGAAGCTTCGTTTTCACTGTCTACATCCCAAGCGATATCGACATCGCTCTCTGTGTTAGCCGAGTAGACTTCAAACGGAATGAAGCTTCGAGAGAGTGTTTTGTCGACGGAAGCCTGTGTTGGAAGGCTGTCGAAGAGAACACCTTTTGAATCGATGATCTCGACGCTTCGAAGAAAGTTTCCGCTGCCTTCTCCAGTTCTTCCCGTCTCCATGAGTCGCAGAGCATCGTAGAAGTTCTTCTGTGTAACGCTGTTGGATAGACGAACAACGAGGTTTTGAAGAGGAACGCCGTGCGACAAGAGAGTGCCAAGCCACAGCATTGTCTTTGCCTGAGACGCTGCGATGGTCAAAGCGTGTTGAAACTCGAGGAGGTTGAACGTCTCTTCGGTTGGCGAAGAAAATTCCGTGAAGAAGTCGTCGTTGATTTTCGCGTGGTTCGTTGCCAGTGTAAGCGAAAGGTTTTGCATGACGCGCGTGTCCTTTGAATCGCCGAAGAACTCCTGTGGCTTTGTCCTCTTGTCGGACATGCATTCGAAGAAGGCGCGAAAGTCAGAGTGTTCGACGATGGCGGCTTTGTCGACGTGAATACGAAAGGATCGGACGTTCTGGGAATAGACGCTTCCACCAACAATGCTGGCGAGATGACGAAGGTTCGATCCGGCTTTGAAGATCATGGTGATCGTGTGAAGATGCTCGAGTATGGTGGAAGCTCGGCGAATGGCGCTGATGTAGTTGAACTTGAGTTCGGGTCCAATGTGCACCTTGATTTCCTTGACGTTTGGTGAAGCGGCGGTCAGAATGGCAATGAATGGTGCAAATCCACTGTGTAGTTCGAGCGTGTCTTCCTTGGTGTTCGTCAGAGCAACGACAAGCTGTTGCCTAAGACCAATCCATTCTGGCGTGGGAACGACAAAGGAAAGTTTCTCTAGAGCAACTTCAACGCCACTTTGCCTGGCGATGCGAACGAACTTCTCCGCGTGCTTGTACAGAAGTTTTTCTTCGTCGGTTCTGATGTCAACGGGCATGTAGCCAATGTCGAAGATCAGTGCTTGTAGGGTTGCGCCAGCACCTGCGTCGATATCCCGTCCGTTGATGTTGATGCGCTTAAGCTTTTGTTCTTGCTCGTTCACATACCCTTCGAACTCAGAGATTTTACTGTTAACATCTTCGTCGCCATCGTCATCGAAGTCGCTGTCGTAAAAGTCGTCGCTTGTGCTGCTGCTACTGTTCTCTTTTTCACCTTCGCCGCGCTCTCTTTTCTGCGCTTCCTTGCGTAGTTCAGGGCTGGTGAACTCTGTGAGTTGTTGGGATTTGAGTGCATCGCCAACTCCTCTCGTGTAGTAGATGGCCTCTCTCGACTTTGGGTAGTTCTTTCGAATTTCCGCCATGTTTTTCCTCAGGTAAATTCCCCATCGACCCGCAACAGTGTTGGGCACAGAATTCAATCCCTTGTGAAAATCGTTAAATCCTCTGCGAATTTCGTCGGAAATGTGTTTGTCGCGGCCTTGGTGGAGGAAATGCGTTCGAATGGAAATACCATCTTCGAAGCCTCTGATGTATCGAGGAGACTTCTTCTGTTTTTTGGTGAGTGCTCTGGAAGATTCTTTCAAGCCAAGATATTTGGTCCAAGCGTCATAACGACGTTTCTCTGTGACGGGAGGGCTCGCAGCTATCTCCTTTTCTGTTGTTGCCGCCATGTTCTTTTCCTTCTTTCGTTTGTTGACGCTCTAGAAAAAAAATGAGTGCGTAAACTTTTTTTAATTTTCCCTTTTTTTAAATTTCAACGATAGACAAACGACCTCGACTGATGAAAGGTAGCCGATGAGCACTGTTCTTTCGATCGTTGATGTGCATTTGTACGTTGACGTATTCAACGTGAGGTGGATACTTTTTGGTGCGTTTGAAAAAGAATCGAGATCGAACAAACCAGTTGGCGATGACGAAGAAATCTCTGGTGGACACCGAAGAAAAGGTGAACGTAAGACGTCGAGCAGCGGAGAAAATGTTGGTTAGCGTGAAGAGTACTCGAAGATCAAAGTCTTCGTCGATGATCAGGCTGAAAGTATCCAAGATGGCGTTTCTTGCGATAGACTGCTTTTCCTCTGGCGACGAAGCGGTACTTCCGAGCGTGCGAACAAGTGTTTCTCGTCTTGACGTGTAGGCGTTGGAAAACTGAGTGTTGAACTTGACCAACTTGGCGACAGCTTCTCCTGAATTACTCGATGACGAAGTTCCATCTTCATCGAATTCATCGGTGTCATCAATGATTTGACGACTCGACGACGATGCATTTCTTGGCGGAGCGCTTGGAAGTGTTGTCTGCTGACTCAAGTAGAAGTTGATGTCCGGCCACTCAAGTAGTTCATCAGAGTCCACGTCACTTTCACTTTCACCGCGTTTCTTTGATTTCTGTCCTTTGTTCAACTGAAGGCCGTTGACAATGGACTTCGACGTGGAATACTGAACGCTGAAGCTTCGAAGAACGCGTTTTCGCAGAAAAGTCGAAAACAGGTTGTGCACAGTGACGTTGACGTTCGAGTTGACGGTGTACTTGAGGATGCGTGTGCCCGGTGTGTACTTGAGCAGGGAAAGATCGGCAAAGGCGGTGGTCGTTTGATTTTCCCTGACGGTCACTGGCAAGATGATTGAAGACAGTGGATTGACTTCGATCTTCAGGTTCTTGTCTCCTTCGCCGATGAGCCATTGATCTGATTGTCCGTAGATCCAACCTCGAATAACGTTGCGAACAAAGTAGCTTGGGTTCGCGTCGACAATGATCTTTGTGTTGCGAACGTTCTTCATGAGTTCGATGAGCTGTCGTGTGATGTAGAGAGCGTGATTCCTCTCTAATTGGGTGGGTTCCGACGTTGCCGCTGAGCCACTGGACTCTCGATAGTCAAGAACACCGGAAAAGTCAAAGACCACGTTGTGCCAACGCGTCTTATCTTGTTTCAAGTCGCCTTCTTCATCTTCGTCGTCGAATGCATCCTCCTTGGGAAAGAGATAGTTGTCGACGGCCTTGGTGACTTCCGTGGCGATCTGCTGTTCGTTGAGCTGCAGTTTTCGAACACGCGACTTTGTCCTGGCGATAAGGTTTGCAACGTTTGCATGTTGATCTTCGATGAGCAGGGAAAAGACTTCGAGCGTCAGAGGCTCGTCGTAGGATGCCAGCCAGTTACGGTATTCCGTGAAGGTCTGTGTTTTGTTTGAAGAGGACGTTGAGCTTTCGGAAGCCGCGCTTCCATTGTCGTCGGCGTCAACATCTTCTACTTCATCGTCTTCAGCCGACGTTCCAGATTTTCGTCGACGATTTTCCGTTTCCTCTGCGACGCGACGCATTTCATCGATCTTGACGTCGCCGGTGTCGAGAACGGTGAAGATTGCAGGGTTGTAGATGGCGGTGTTCGATCGCAAAAGCGGATTGAGTTCCGCGAGAGCGTAGATGGAGGGTTTTTCCGGAGGAACGAGAGCTCTGCGCTTCGTGATGTTGAGTTCTCGTCTGTACGCAACGTTGAAGGTCTCCAAGTCTTGCAGGTACTTTGCGTACAGTTGCTTTTTCTTCTCTTTGAATTCGTCGGTGGCTGCGTTCACGCTTGGGTGAAGTGACTGCATATAGCAGTTCTTCGCCGTGTCGATAAACTGCTTAACAGGAACGATAACTCCATGTCGGCCAGCCTTGAGTGCAGAGACGGTTTCGACGACGCTCAAAGGCCAGTCTCCGTGTGTTACGAACCATTCATCTTGATCGTTGGCGGACAGTTCGATGAGATCGCCACCACGCGCAAACACCTCTGCTGTTCGAGTGTAGATGTTGTTTTCAACGGTGGCAACGATTTCTCTGGAGACGGCCATAGAATCCAAGATTCGAAGCTTGTCTTCATCTTTGATGGCGTCGTTGTACTTGTCTTCTTCGCCAATAATTTCAAAGTCGGTGATGGGTCGATCAATACCAAAGGTTTCGAGAAGTCGCGATTGAGCTCGAGTTTGACCTGTGACGTTCTTGGATGCGATTTCTCTGGCCTGACGTTCAAGCTCAAGATCTTGAGCTGCAGTCAGTTGAAAGTTGGTGTTCCTGAGTGCTTCTTCATCGCTGACGAGTTCAGGTTGAATAAGCTTTCTCGTTGGACGTGCGCTTTGCTGCTGTTGCTGTGGTTGTTGTGTAGCCGCGGGTAGCTTGGGAGTATGGAGAGCTTTGATCTGCTTTTTGAGTTGCAGGATCTTCGTGTCGATCTTTTCTTTTTCGTCTTCAAGATCGAGGATGTTTCCCTCGATCTTGTTGTATTCAACGCTTCCAGACTTTAGCGCACGTTGTTGGTTTTCAAGATTGCTGACCGTCAAATTGAGGCGTCGTTTCGCAGTGTCCAACTTTTTGATCTCCAGTTGAAGACCTTCTTCTTCAAGGTCGGACATTTTTTTTCGCGTGCACGTGCCCTCTTTTTTTTTTCTTCGAAACTTCCCAGGGAGAAAGAGAAAAAAAAAATCTTCCTTTCCATATTGACAGAGAAGACGAGAATGGCAGAGGACGACGCTACTTCCACGTCAGTGCCATCGCAGAAACCCAAGCTTACTGCCGTCGATGGGAAATCCTCTGCATGGTCCATGATCTTCAAGTCGCTTGGAGCAGTTGGAGTTCTTGTCTTGGTGTTTGCACATGTTTGGGCAATGTTGTGGATTCTAGGAGCGGATGTCAATCCCATCAAGATCATCGATCAAACTCACTGCGCCTTTCACAGTATCGATCTGGTTGATTCTACACTCAAGCTTCCCGATGAAAATCGACCAACTCACGCTCTAGCCGAGATCTACACTGGAAAGGTGAAATTTCAAGGACTTCCCACGCTATTTGAAGTCGATCTCTTCAACGTTTATTTGGACATGCAGCCTGGTCTGAATGTGTGCAGACTCCACGATGATCAAGGAGATACCTGGCTTCATCACGCTGTTGGCGTGGGTCGATGTGACGTTGTCACCAAAGTCCTAGAGCACTGTCCTAGACTTGCGTACGCGTTCAACTTAAAAGGTCAGCTTCCCATCGACATTGCACATCTTCACGGAGCAGTGTGTTTACGGATTGAAGTTGGTCTAAGGACGGATCCTCGTGAAATCGACTAGCATTTTACTGCGTTGTTCTTCAAGGTGGAAAAATCTTCGGCGTTAAAGATCTTGATGTCTTCGTCGACGTACTCGATGAGAAGGAAGCTTTTGGAGTTCTGGTGGAGGTGCATGGTGTTCTCAGTTGAGCAAAATTGATTGCCGCTAATTGAATAAATGCTTGGGTCGCGAAGCGCCACAGCTTTGTTCTTGACGTCGAGGAACTTTGATCGTGCCAGAGTCATTGTTCCTTTGCCTTCCTGACAGAGGATTGCATCGCCAGTGTAGTCAGAGAACTTCATGTTGTTAAAGTCGACTCGCCCTCCTAGGAGGCACGAGTGTTCATGCTTTTTCGTGGTGCATTGCATGTGTCGTCCAACAAACCCGCATTCCTTGGACTTTTGCACCGTTTTAAATAGTGAACGACCGCCACTACCCACGGCATGCCAGCCGTCAAAGTGAATGTCCACCTTGCTCGAGTTGACGAACATCTCCGAGAAGCCTAGAACTCTTGTTGACTTGTCGTCGCGTGTACTCGTAATGTACAAAGGTAGATCGCGAGAGAAGGCGAGACGTCGAGGTTCTTCTATCGCGTATTCTTGTTCGACGAGAAGAATGTTGACGGGCTCCGTTGGACAATCTTCGAGGGCGTCTTCAATGCTCGTGTAGAAGTGTTGAAACTCCATGGTGTCTCCGAGAAACAGCGTTCGATCTTCTTCACTCAACGGCTTGTTTACAACAACGCAAGCTTCTCCATGATGATTGTAGTCAAGAGTATGAGCAAAATACATTGGCGCCACGCCAAGAAGAAGTAACACTGCAAGGCATAGACTGAATATCAGTTCAATGCGATCCATCTTTCTTTTTCCCCCCCTCCGTTTGACTAAAAATTGTTTTTCCACAAAGTGTATTTAACAAAAAAAAACTTAAAAGAACAAGAGACGAAAAAAAAAGGAATTGTCGTCGAAAGAAGGAGTAAAGAAGTGGACTGAAAACCTCCTCCTTTCTTCGTCTAGTCATCCAGGATCGAATATATAGACGGAAGGGTCAATAGGAGGGGGGTATTGGAATGTGTTCATGTCGATAGAACACATGGAGGGAGACGCTGCGCTCTGCTGATTCTTCAAACGTCGTTGTTTGAAGTCATCGTTCGAGCCGCCCGGCAGGCTGAGAGTCGAGTGGTTGAGATATATATTGCTTGTGGTAAAATGAAGTGCTGGGTTTGCTGCAGCAACGATTGATGCTCGTGCATGTTCCAAGGAGGACCAGGAGAATCGGAAGGGCCAACCAAAACGCAGCCTGAGATAATCATCAGAGAGAATCGTCGTGACTGTGTGGGGTGGGTTGACGAGAGAAGAAGA
>MSXO01000078.1:13063-13529 GCA_002083615.1 Proteobacteria bacterium ST_bin11
AAGAAAAAAAAGAAAAAAAAGAGAAAAAAGTTTTTCTTAATTTTTTTGGCCCGACCAATCAAAAATTTCCTGGCTAGTTAGCTGAAGAAACAAAAGATCGCTCTCAATCCTGGTGGCTTGGGGGCTTAGCACGTCGACAATCGGCGATTTTCTTGCCCATGAACAATACCGCCTTGAAGACACGCAGGAAACTCGCAATGATGATGCACCACAGAAGAATGGTTGATTTGCTTTGAACTTCTCGATCAACAAAAACCCAGACGACGAGTGCAACAATGACAACAAAGTAGGAAATCTGTGAGATGACTTGATTGACGTTGTCGTAGGTAGATGGTTCATGCGAACACACCTGAGGGCACTTGTGTGGAGGTAGAGGTGATTGCATTGTAGCGACGACGGCGATGGAGAAAGTTTCTGGAGTTTTTTCTTAAATTTACTTTTCTTTTTAAAAAACTCCACGTTCAAT
>MSXO01000079.1 GCA_002083615.1 Proteobacteria bacterium ST_bin11
TTTATCGATAAAATAAATAGTTGGGTTCCGTTGAAACCCGAAACGCCTTTCATTCTTCCTCTTCTTTAATTTAATTAAATCAATCTGAACGACAATGGCAAGTTCAGGAGAACGAGACGTTCTCGTTGAATGTCATTTGACTGAGCTGCGCTAACTCATTAGACTACACAAATACCTTCACGAAGAACTCCGAGGAAAGGTGTATTTCGACGATGAAAATGTTTTTACCCACGAAAAGAATGCAGTGCACTACAACATCAACACACTGCACTATGGGAATGTTCACGCTGCAATACACAGCCACCCTTGATGGCCCATCTTGTTTTGCAGTGTACTCAATGAAAGCGCAGAAGGAGAAGCTGTTATCAATATCGATATGAAAAACTGGGAACTCAGCAAAGATCCACGTGAGTGGACACTTCGCGACGAACTCGTCATGTTCAACTACAATTGGCGCCTTTTGAACTTCTTCGAGACTGTGTGCGAGTTCATCGGTGAATCACACAGACATTACAATGCATGCAAAGCATGGAAACAAAAGGTTTATCAGCTAGACTTGAAGCTCGTCGAAAGATTCCGCGAGTTTTCTTGAATCATGGTTCGCGCAAGTGTCTTTGAAGTTTGCACGAATTTTCGGACAAGTCCAGTTCAAAGAGTAGACGCGCTACAAGCGACCGAGAGAACCACACTCTGTAGCGCACTTCGCCAATGCTGTCTTCAGTCACTTCCTTTTCTCGATCTTCAATGAATTTTCCAAAACGCACAGCAGACTTATCCCATGGATGACCGAGAGCAAGAAGGATACGCGTTGTTTCGTAACGTTGATGAAAACTAGCTTGCTCTAGAGGAGAATTTATAAGAACATAAGTTCTATTAAACGCCCTACTTCCAAATCGAACAAGTAATTCAACCATTTCGTTGTATCCTGAAGACGCCGCAACGTGCATAGGCGTTCGCAATCCAGTCGAAGAAACGTCGATTGCTTTGCTGCCAAGGCGAAGTAGTTTCTCGACGATATGCGTCTTTCCGTACTGAACCGCCGTTATCAACGGAGTACGTCCCAAATCATCTCGAGTGTCAATTGACGTACTTCCCAATTCAAAGAGAACGTCGATTACATCACCATGACCAAAACGCGCAGCATAGTGGAAACACGTTAAACCCATGGAATCTCGAAAGTCGAGCACCTTGCTTCCACGACGCACAAGAAGTTCGACTACCGCGGCATGACCAAATGAACTGGCTACATGCAAAGGTGTTATTTTGGAAAGGTCGTTGCCGTTTGGTAGATCGACGAGATGTGGATGTGTGTTTAAGAGGTCTTGCAGTCTGTCTATTCTACCTTCACGACAAGCGTTCCACACACGTGAATCGAATCTCACTTTGAGCTTCGAGTTTGGTTCTACTTGACATTCACGACAAGCTTTCCATATACGTGATTCGAGTTTTGCCTTAATGCCCAAGCTTGGTTCTACCTGCCATTCACGCGAGGTCATACTGGAGTTTTTTTTTAATTTTAATCACAAATCCCTAATTCTTCGATGAGCTCCGCACGAATAGTCGAACGATTGCAATTCGAAGAGCAGGCGAGCCACGAGTGATCGAGAGAACCACACTCGGTAGCGCACTTCACCAGCGTAGTCTTCGGTGACTTCCTCCTTGCACGAGCGAATAAAGTCTGAAGTAAAGAAATCTGAATGAAAGTTGTCACACGAATGACCAAGAGAGAGGAGAATACACGTTGTTTCTCTATGTCGATTGTAGGCAGCTTCACGTAAAGGCGGAACTTCGAGGAAACTCTGAGTGTCCAATTCGTTACTGCCAAGTCGAACGAGAGATTCAAGCGCATTGGTACATCCATTTGAAGCTGCCATGCGCATGGGAGTTCTTCCTCCCACCGAAGGAGTGTTAATTGATTTGCTTCCAAAGCAAATGAGTTTTTCGATGATGTTCGCGTGATTATAGCGAATTGCGAACATCAAAGGACTATGGTGTAGATTGTCTAGAGCGTCGATTGACTTGCTACCCAGCGCAAAAAGCGTGTCCATCATTACTTCATTGCCAAATAGCGCAGCGTCGTGTAAAGGTGTCCGTCCAAGTTCGTTGTGAACATCGAGAGCTTTGCTACCCGATTGCACGAGAAACTCAACGACGGCAACATGCCCGAATGCAACGGCCACATGCAAAGGTGTTCTTAGGGTATGGTCATTAGGATTTGGTTCGTCGAGGAGATGACGATGTGATTGCACTAACGATTCAAGCTTTTCAAGTTGACCCCAACGACAAGCATCCCACACACTCGAATCAAAGTCAACGTGTGTTCCCGTAGAAAAGCCACCAAATCGATAGAGCTCCAAGGCTAGGTCGAGCATGTCGCCGTTAATTTAAGGAGAAAAAAAAGAAAGAATTTTTAATTTTTCTTTCTTTTTTTTTCTTTTTTTCCTTTTTTTTCTTTTTCCTTTTTTCTCTTCTTTTCTCCTAAATAATCAAAAAACAAAACCAAAACGCCCACAACAATAATGTCGGACAACGTCAGCCTCATTTCCAAACAGCCGGAGCGTCGTGGCTTCTGGTCGAAGCTTGCAGCGCCGGAAAGAAATCCCAACTACACCACAAATCCCATCGGTCTCAACGCCGGTCAGATTATTTTCTTTGTCACTTCCACCGACCTTCCAAAGTTCGAAAGGGAGAAGAACTACAGCTGGTGGCGAAAGCTGGTGACCTTCAAGCGCAGGCCTCTGCATGACCATCGCGTCAGCGACGTCTGGAACATGGCCATCGCTCCGACTGCTACAGTGCCTTACCAATCAGGACACATCGAAATCACCTACACTCGCAAGCGGGTTCCTTCGCCTCCCTACCCAGGCAAGGGCTTCTTCATCTGCGACATTCTCTGGCTTGTCTTTGGCAAGACAACTCAAGCCGACATGGAGCACGAGTACCGTCGTCGTTCTACCTACAAGATCGTCAGAGTCGTACCAGCAGACATAACTCGAGACATCACATTCGAAGAACTCAACGATGCTCTCAGTGCACTCAACACACACGAACAAACGCGAGCCGCGGGCGAAGAAGAAGCTGCAGGTCTCACTGGAATCCACAATCACGAAGACACGATTGGCGCTGAAGACGCAACGATCTTCTCCAACCCTAGTGGTTTCATCGACACCTTCAGCGACCTCGGAAGTGAATACACGCCAAGAGATTCACGTGCTCACCGAGACATTCTGAAGAGAAGTGAATGGGCAGCTGGCAGGAACGTCATGTTTCACAACACCTTTGATATTTAATCATTGAAAATAAACATCATGAAGAACAGAGAGTAGAGTGCAATGCATTCATCGTCGTCATCGAACAAAGGTAAACGCGTACAAGCATGCTTTCTTGTCATGCTCTTGGTCTTTGCCATTCTCTTCATTCTCGCTAGAAAACAGAGCGTCTACACAGAGTCTCTATGTTCGAGCATGTCCATTCACGGTCTTCTCGACACACAAGCGCACGGAAGTGTTCACTATGTGGCGCAAAACTGTCCAACTCGCCTCTTCGAAAGTAACGAACACGGCAGAACTGCCTTGGCGCACGCCATCGTCATCGATAGTCAAAGTATCGCCAACTATCTCTACAGCTACGGCGCTCACGCAAAGCTCCTCGACAACTGCGGCGAAAGCTACCTTCATCTGGCAGCGTGTGTGGGCAACGTTGAACTTGCCACAAGTCTCGTCGATCAACACGAGTACTCTATTCTCGACGTGAGCTTGTGTACAAACTACACGGCGATCGACTGCGCAAGAGCGAACGGACACGCTGCGGTCATCGGCGAACTCGAAAGGCGACTTAGACTTGGCGAGTAATTTGCAAGACTATGTCCGGATTCTCACCTACGTCGACCCACGGGTTCCACGGGGGCCGACCTACGTCGACTTTTGTAGGATTTCATCAGAAATAATTTCGCGCATTATTTTCCCCCTCTTCGCCA
>MSXO01000018.1:0-3601 GCA_002083615.1 Proteobacteria bacterium ST_bin11
GCATACGAATCAATTTGTGTTGCCAAAAGATATGGGACTTCCAATACTTCGGAACCCTTCCCAAAATTATTACGGATACGCTTTTTTTCGGTAAAAGAATAGGCCATATTGCTTCTATACCTTCGTCGTCAGAGATTATTTACTACTGTTTTAGAAACAGTAAAGGGCCGACGGCAAAGTGCCGTCAGCCCGGTTTGGTAGGCTTATGCCTGGTATGCAGTCAAGATGCTTATTTGATTTCGGCAGTTGCGCCAGCTTCTTCAAGATCTTTTTTCGCCGCTTCAGCTTCGGACTTGTTAACACCTTCTTTAACGGTAGTTGGTGCGCCTTCAACAGCATCTTTCGCTTCTTTCAAGCCCAGACCGGTCAAACTGCGAACAGCCTTAATAACCGCTACTTTGTTTTCGCCGAAACCGGTCAGGATAACATCGAACTCGGATTGTTCTTCAACAACAGCCGCCGCTACAGGAGCAGCAACTGCTACTGCCGCAGCAGCAGAAACGCCAAATTTTTCTTCCATCGCTGAGATCAGATCAACGATTTCCATCACAGTCATATTAGAGACTGCTTCCAAGATGTCTTGTTGTGAAATTGCCATTGTATATTCCTCTAAAATTAATGAGTTTTAACTGGTTAACGCGAGACTATGCCGCTTCTTTCTCGTCTCTGATTGCAGCCAGAGTACGCGCGAGTTTCTCAACCGGTGCTTTCATGACAGACATCAGCATGCTGATCCCTTGATCACGGGTTGGCAATCTTGCCAATCTATCCAGCTCCGATCCGTCAAAAGCCTGTCCGCCAATCGCAACTACTTTTGCGATCAACTTGTTATGGCCTTTGGAGAATTCGCTGATGAGTCGTGCCGCGCAGCCTGGATCTTCCATAGAAAATGCCAGTATTAAAGGACCAACCAGCCCTTCCTGCATACATTCAAACTCAGTCCCAGCGACAGCACGTTTAGCCAGTGTATTTTTGACTACGCGCAAATAAACGCCCGTTTCTCTCGCGGTTTTCCGCAGTTCCGTTAACTCCGTAACTGTCAAACCCCGATATTCCGCAGCAATAGCGGAATGGGCTTTAGCGGCGAATTCAGCAACTTCCTCTACGACAACTTTTTTGCTATCTAAATTGAGTGCCACATCTACCTCCGGTACTTTCCGATTATGCATCGGATATATGAAACGCATCTTACGATGCCCCTTTCACGGTCCCTTTCACCAACTTTGCGGCTCCAGCTCCCGTCTGCGTAGGAAAATTAAGCTTTCGCACCTACGGTCTTTGACGGTTGCCGACGACTCGGCAACCCAAAGCCTTAAAACTTGTTACTTTAAATATCGATACTGCCTTGATCGATCCACAAACCCGGCCCCATAGTCGAGGACAGAGCGATCTTCTTCAGATACACGCCTTTTGCAGCTGTGGGCTTAGCTTTTTTCAAATCGGAAATCAAAAACTCCAGATTTTGTTTAAGTGAAGTTTCATCAAAAGACACTTTACCTATAGAACAATGAATGATGCCTGATTTATCTGTCCGGTATCTAACCTGACCCGATTTGGCATTTTTCACGGCAGTAACGACGTCGGGCGTTACGGTACCTACTTTCGGGTTTGGCATCAGGCCTCTTGGACCCAGAATCTGACCCAACTGACCAACTACGCGCATTGCATCAGGTGAAGCAATGACGACATCGAAGTTCAATTCACCGCGTTTAACTTGTTCGGCTAAATCATCCATACCGACGATGTCCGCACCGGCTTCGCGAGCAGCATCTGCATTTGGGCCTTGAGTAAACACCGCAACCCTTACTGTTTTGCCGGTGCCGTTGGGTAACACGGAGGCACCACGAACGTTCTGATCTGACTTACGCGGATCAACACCCAAGTTGACACTGACATCCACCGACTCGTCAAACTTGCTATTTGCAAATTCTTTTAATAGAGCCACCGCTTCGGCAACCGAGTATTGTTTGCTTCTGACTACCTTTTCTTTGATTGCCTTAGCTTTTTTGGTAACTTTTGCCATTACACGCCCTCCACGTTCAAGCCCATGCTGCGAGCGCTTCCCGCAATAATTCTAATCGCTGCTTCAAGATTAGCCGCATTCAAATCTTCCATTTTGGCTTTGGCAATTTCTTCCAATTGCGCGCGCGAGACTGTGCCAACTTTATTAGAGTTCGGTTTAGCGCTGCCGCTTTTAATACCAACGGCCTTTTTTAACAAAACCGTTGCTGGCGGCGTTTTAGTAATAAATGTAAAGCTTTTGTCACTAAACACGGTGATAACGACCGGCAGTGGCAAACCTTTTTCAACTTCTTGAGTTCTGGCATTGAATGCCTTGCAGAACTCCATTATATTTACACCACGCTGACCGAGAGCAGGACCAATTGGTGGACTCGGGTTAGCCTCACCGGCTTTAACTTGCAGCTTGATATACGAATCAATTTTTTTTGCCATTTTATACTCCTAACGGGTACATGCGCTTTTCAGCTCCCCAACAAACAAAAATCCCGGCCATTAAAATGACAGGGATTCGTAAAAACCTCGAAATGTAAGTTAGGCTTTTTCAACCTGTCCAAATTCTAATTCGACTGGTGTAGAACGACCGAAGATAAGGACTGACACGCGTAACCGACTTTTCTCATAGTTAACTTCTTCAATATTGCCATTAAAGTCTTTAAATGGGCCATCGGTAATCCGAACAACCTCCCCAACTTCAAACAATACTTTGGGTCTTGGCTTATTAACGCCCTCTTCAACGCGATTTAATATTGCCATAGCTTCTTTTTCTGATATCGGTGACGGCCTATCTGAGGCACCACCAATGAAGCCTAAAACCCTGGGAACGTTTCTAACTAAATGCCATGTTTCGTCATTCAACTCCATTTGCACCAACACGTAGCCTGGAAAGAATTTTCTTTCGCTTTTACGCTGCTGACCCATTCGCATCTCGACAACTTCTTCGGTGGGCACGAGAATTTTTCCAAAAAACTCTTCCAACCCCTCCCGCTTAATGCGCTCGTCTAAGGCTTGCTTGACTTTATTTTCAAAATTCGAATAGGCATGGACCACATACCAGCGAAGTGACATTATTTAATCCCCTGGCTCATAAGGAGCTGAACACCCCAAAACAGAAACATATCTAGCAACCACAGTATTAAACCAACTATAAAAACCATTAAAAAGACCATAAGCGTTGTACGAACCGCCTCGTCTTTTGTAGGCCACACGACCCTCTTGAATTCCTGCTTGGATTCGAGAATAAAACCCCACAGACCACGGCCTCTGGCTGTGGTGAACGCAACAGCTACCGCTGCAACTAAAACGGCAACCAATAACAGGACGCGATAAAGAAGTTGGAATTCAGCGAAATAATAGAAGGCCGAAATGCCGGCAACAACAAAAACCAAAGATAAAGCCAACTTTACGATGTCCACCACTGAGGAGACTTCTTCTGCGTGTGCGTTCATTTAGTCAACTTGAATTAAATTATGAAGATTTCCTGAATGGCAGGCCAGGAGGGACTCGAACCCCCAACTTGCGGTTTTGGAGACCGCTGCTCTACCAATTGAACTACTGACCTATTCAGAAAATATTTTTTGAA
>MSXO01000018.1:3621-73947 GCA_002083615.1 Proteobacteria bacterium ST_bin11
ATAGAAGCAACAACACCCGCACCGACGGTACGACCACCTTCACGAATGGCGAAACGTAAGCCGTCTTCCATCGCAATCGGTGAGATTAGTTTTACGACAACAGAAATATTATCGCCTGGCATAACCATCTCAACACCTTCCGGCAGATCCACTGCACCGGTCACGTCTGTAGTTCTGAAGTAGAACTGTGGACGGTAGCCATTGAAGAACGGCGTGTGACGTCCACCTTCTTCTTTGGACAGCACATAAATCTCTGCTTTAAAGTGCGCGTGCGGCTTAATCGAGTTGACGTGCGCCAATACTTGACCGCGCTCGACATCATCTCTTTTGGTTCCGCGTAATAGTACGCCAACGTTATCGCCTGCTTGACCTTGATCGAGCAATTTGCGGAACATTTCGACGCCTGTGCAGGTGGTTTTGACGGTATCTTTTATACCGACAATCTCAACCTCTTCGCCTACTTTGACAATTCCACGCTCAACACGACCGGTTACCACTGTACCCCGGCCTGAGATTGAGAATACGTCTTCAATAGGCATTAAGAATTTGCCGTCTATGGCACGCTCGGGCTGAGGAATATAACTATCCAACGCTTCCACCAAGCGAACTACGGATTGTACACCGATTTCGCTTTGTTCGCCTTCTAATGCTTTTAATGCGGAACCAACAATGATAGGCGTATCGTCGCCAGGAAATTCATATTGGTTCAAGAGCTCGCGAATTTCCATCTCGACCAACTCAATCAATTCCGCATCGTCAACCATGTCCGCTTTGTTCAGGAACACGACAATGTAAGGAACACCTACTTGGCGAGACAGCAGAATGTGTTCGCGAGTTTGCGGCATAGGACCATCAGCAGCCGAGCAAACCAGGATCGCACCATCCATTTGGGCGGCGCCGGTAATCATATTTTTGACGTAGTCAGCATGCCCTGGACAGTCAACATGGGCATAATGGCGATTAGCTGACTCATACTCTACGTGTGATGTAGAGATGGTAATACCTCGCGCGCGCTCTTCTGGGGCGTTGTCGATTTGATCAAAAGCTTTTACTTCGCCGCCCTGCAGCTCGGCCATTACTTTTGTTAATGCCGCTGTCAATGTGGTTTTACCATGATCAACGTGACCGATGGTACCAACGTTTACGTGCGGTTTCTTTCTTTCAAATTTTTCTTTAGCCATTTTTGAAACACCCTAACTACAACAAAAACAATCAACCCTGTCTGGAGCTCATAACCGGATTCGAACCGGTGACCTCTTCCTTACCAAGGAAGTGCTCTACCTACTGAGCTATATGAGCGAGTACACTACCCTGATAATGGAGCGGGTGATGGGAATCGAACCCACGCAATCAGCTTGGAAGGCTGGAGTTCTACCATTGAACTACACCCGCAGATCCCATAAATTTGATGGTGGAGGGGGGAGGATTCGAACCTCCGAAGGTAGAACCGGCAGATTTACAGTCTGATCCCTTTGGCCGCTCGGGAACCCCTCCGTTACTTATTCAATCAATTATCCTTGCTTACAAAACCCTAGTCAAGCTTTTTATTGGGGTGGCGATTAGATATCAATCACTCAGGTGCACAAAATTACCAGCAACCAACCCCTCTATATTTTTTACAACTCCTTCGAATAACCCCGAAAGCCTCGCCTGCGAAGCAATTGGCAATCGAGACAACACATAATCGGCTACCTTTTCTTCTGCCACAGGTCGACCAATACCAATCCTGAGCCGATAAAAATCGCGAGAGTCTATATGAGCGATAATGTCACGGAGCCCATTATGCCCGCCATGACCGCCATCGCGCTTCAACTTGATAAGACCCTCTGACAACTCAAGATCATCATGAACAACAAGCATTTCATCGGGACTTAGCTTGTAATAACGCAACAACTTCCCAACCGGCAACCCACTTTTGTTCATAAAAGCCATCGGCTTTAACAGAAAAAGCTTGCACCCACCGATATTGCATTCCGCCAATTCAGCGGAAAATTGACTACTACTGGACCAAGTAGCATTCGCAACACTAGTCAGATACTCCACAAACAAAAACCCGGCGTTATGCCGGGTTTTTTCATATTGCCGCCCAGGATTACCCAGACCAACAATCAACTTGATCATTCAGGTAAAACGTGAAAGAGTTTTTACTCAGCACTATCCGCTGATCTTGGCTTCACGATTTGCGCAACCGGATGATCGTGCTCTGCACCATGCTGTAATGCCGCAACCTCAACACCTGCAGGCAATACCAAGTCGGACAAGTGTATTGTCGAACCAATATCCACACCAGCCAAATCCACTTCTATGTACTCAGGCAAAGCCGAAGGCATACATAACACCTCCACGTCAGCCATAGCATGAGTCACCAAACCACCTTTCTTTACACCAACCGAAATGGCTTCGTTAATAAAATGCAAAGGGACATGCACTTTCAGCTTATGGGCTTCATCAACCCGCATAAAATCCATATGCAAAACTATAGGTTTTGCAGGATGTCTCTGTATATGCTTAAGAACGGCTTTCTCTGTTTTGCCGTTGATCTTCAGATCAAGCACATGGGAATAAACCGCTTCATGCACTAAATGCTTAACCACTTCGTTGTGATCCAGCAACAACATCTCAGGAGCACCACTACCACCATAGACTACGGCAGGCACCTTCCCCTGACGACGAACAACTTTGGCCGCACTACTGCCCGAGACACTACGAGCTTCTGCAACAAATTCAAACACGTTAGCCATTTTTTTCTCCAAAAGCTTGTTACACAAGCACTACTTTAATTCTTATCAATCAACATAAAGCGAGCTCACAGACTCGCCCGCCGCTATACGTCGTATGGTTTCTGCCAGCATTTCAGCAACACTTAACTGCCTAATTTTAGCGATCCCAGCCAGTTCCGCAGTAAGCGGTATCGTGTCCGTAACTACCAACTCATCGAGAACGGAACTTTTAACATTTTCAGCAGCAGCACCGGATAAGACTGGGTGGGTACAGTAGGCAACTACTTTCATAGCACCGTTTTTCTTCAGCGCCTCAGCAGCATGACATAAGGTTCCCGCAGTATCGACCAAGTCATCCACCATGACACAAGTGCGACCCTCAACGTCCCCTATAATGTGCATTATCTCGGATACATTAGGTCTAGGCCTACGTTTATCGATGATAGCCAAATCAGCATCGCCCAAACGCTTGGCAATCGCACGAGCCCTGACCACACCGCCAACGTCCGGCGAAACCACAATTAAATTTTGGTACTCTTGCCGCCAAATATCACCCAACAAAATGGGCGAAGCATATACGTTATCTACGGGAATCCCAAAGAAACCCATGATTTGATCTGCATGCAAATCCACGGTCAACGCCCTGTCGGCTCCCGCATTGCCAATCATGTCCGCGACCAATCTTGCCGTAATTGGCACTCTCGCCGACCTAGACCGACGATCTTGCCGGGCATACCCGTAATACGGCATAACCGCTGTTATTCTCGCAGCAGACGCCCGCCTTAGCGCATCGATCATCACCAACAATTCCATAAGATTTTCGTTGGTCGGCGAACAGGTAGGCTGTATTACAAATACATCCCTACCCCTAACATTCTCTTCAATCTCAACAAAAATCTCGCCATCACTGAATCGACCAACAGTGGCCATGCCCAGGCGCATATTGAGCTTCTTCACAATACCTTCAGACAACGCCTTATTGGCATTCCCCGAGAATACCATTACCGAGGCTTCACGCATTCAAGCACTCCTAAGGAACTGTTGTGTGGAGATTATGGCTGGGCTGCAAGGATTCGAACCTTGGTATGCGAGGATCAAAACCTCGTGCCTTACCGCTTGGCGACAGCCCATTAAATTGATTAAACAGATCCGTGTTCTAATTTTTCATGCAGAGGTGAAGCGTTCAGGCCGCGGGCCAAATAAACCGACCAATTCGAAATCAATGCGGAAAATGCCTCACGTGCTGCTCCTTCCGAATCGAACTGAGCAAACACACACGCACCAGTCCCGGTTAATCTTGCTTCTGCATACTGGGACAAAGCATCCATCGCCTCATCCACCGGCTTATACAACCTACTGACAACCGGAAGACAATCATTTTGCCAGTCGCCTGCAATGAAGTCGCGCATTGTGATGGGTTTACTATCTCTTGTCAACTCCTCCGCCAAAAATATCTCCTTGGTATTTACGTGGCAATCAGGCTTTATCACCACAACCCATTGCTCCGGGATAGTTATTGGCTTCAATTTCTCGCCAACACCCTCGCCCCACGCTGTGTAGCCATTAACGAAAACCGGCACATCGGCGCCAAGCTGTAAGCCCAGCTCCATCAATTTATCGGTTGACAAACAAAGATTCCACAACTTGTTTAGCACGACCAGAGTAGTTGCAGCATCAGAGCTGCCACCTCCCAAACCGCCCCCCATTGGCAGATTTTTTTCAACTTCGATACAGACGCCAGCGGAACAACCGGTGGATTTTTTCAGCAAATTGGCGGCACGAATAGTTAAGTCTTCTTGCTCCGGTACGCCCGGAATCGGGTCGCGTAGATAAACAGCACCATTATCGGTAGGGTGAAAACTGATCCAATCACATAAATCAATAATTTGAAACACGGTTTGCAGCAGATGGTACCCATCGGGACGACGCCCAACGATTCTTAACGTTAAATTCAGCTTGGCCGGCGCGGGCCACCTCTCGCCCCACCCCGCTGGGTGTTCTTGCATATCCGTCACGACAAATCCCACTGATCGACTACTAATTTAATTTTTGTCTTGTCTTTTTCCGCATTGATTTTTCTCGGCAACACTAATGTATTAACCCTCTGCATTTCTCTGAACCCGACATGCCATCCTGCCTGTAAAAACCCACCAACCTGCTCGACAAATGATTGATCGGGATCAGGCATACCAACAACCCAATACTTCATTGCGTTCAAAGGTATCGCTACCCCGAGCTGCTCAGACAATATCTGCTCGGCAGGTCCACTAAACTCTTTCCGCGTATCGCCATCATCGACAGTGACCAAATCAGCCGCAACGGATATCACAAGCTTTCCTTGGGCCAACGGCCCAGAAAGCTCGATATCATCGCGATACAAGCGGTGACGCCAACTCACTGAAGCGGATATCGAATCTCTCTCGTCAGCAAGTGCCAATCTCCCCTCCAAGTACCACTGCTGCTGCGGCAACACTTGCATATCTTGCAAGCGATAAACCTCTCCCTCTTTCTCAGTTAACCAAGAACAACCCGTAAGCAACATCCCTGACAACAAAAATACGCTGCTCCAAAAAGTCATTGCCCGTTCTGCAAAAAGCGTGTTTTAAATTCCAACAAATATTCGTCTTCAGGCGATTTTTTATAGACGCTGTCAAACAATTCTCTTGCCTTCTTCTCTTCGCCCATTGACCAGAGCACCTCAGCAATATGCGCGGCAATTTCATTTTCGGGCTGTTTCTCGTAAGCCCTTCGCAGAAACTCCAAGGCTCGTTCGGGTTTTCCGAGCTTAAACTGTAGCCATCCGTAGCTGTCTATCACTACCGCCTCGTCCGGTTGCAAGCTTAAAGCGCGCTCCAAATACTTAGCCGCTTCGTCATAGCGCTCGGTTCTATCGGTCAGGGTATAACCCAACGCATTGAGCGCACCGACATCATCAGGCTTTTTATCTAAAATCTTTTTCAAATCAGACTCAAGCACATCCAATTTATCCAAGCGCTCGGCGACTAAAGCTCGGGCATACAATACTTCGCGACTATCGGGCATATCCTTCAAAGCCATGGTCAGGACATCAAACGCCTCCTGATAATTACCCAATTGGTTAAACAGCTCGGCTTTTACCATCAAAATTCTTAAATGCTGCTCCGGATACTTGTTATCCATCCGCTTGATGCGGGTTGAAATCTCGTCGAAACGCTTCTGGGTCATCAACAAAGACACCGCCGCCATATCCGCATCGAAAGCATAATTGCCGTCATCCACCCGATCAAACCATGCCAATGCCTTATCGGGACGCTGTTGCTCGACTGCGATTTTACCCAGATAAAAACTAGCTTGACCCTCCCATTCAGGATTGTTCAACAACTTCTCAAGAACGTTTTCAGCCTTGTCGACCTGACCTTGCTGCATATTGATCAACGCCAGCGTGAACAAGGTGTCTGCGTCGTCCGGTTTATCTTCAAGCACGCTCTGGCAAAGCTTTATTGCATCGTCATAGTCACGACCATTAACCAAGACTTCTAGCAACATTTTTCTAAGCAGCCTATCCTCCGGAGCCGCCTTAACCGCCTTTTCCAAAGCGCTACGGGCTTTGGCCAAGTCGCCTGAACGGCCGGCTAACTGCGCTTGCAAAATCACCGCTTTATTCCAATCAGGTTGAATCAGCAGTGCTTGACTGACTTTCTGCTGGGCCAACTCATTATTTTGCAAAACCGACGCCAGCACAGCTTGCAGGAAAAATACGCTCGCCTGGTTAGGATTTTCAAGCGCCAACTCTTCCAACACGTCGTAAGTGAACTGAGTGCGACCTTCTTTTTCCATCAATTTGGTCATTTCCAGCACACCCGCCTCAAAACCAGCAGGGTCGTCAGCCAGCATCGCATTGAGATTTTCGACAGCCGCTTTCTGATCTGAATTTTTGATCGCCAGTAACACGGCAAACTTTCTCGCGGCCAAATTTTTACCGTCTTTGGCAAGCCAAACCGTCAAAGCTTCTCGCGTACGCTGCTCATCTTTCAAAAACAGACCAATTTTGACCGCCCGCTCAGCGATCCTTGGGTCATCAACACGCTTAGCGGCTTGAAGGTACGCATCCATGGCCAAATGATACTGATTGCGCTGCCCTGCCAATTCGGCGGCCATCAGTAAATACAGCACTTCTTCGTCGATCACCGTATTGCGGTTAACTCTGCTTTCCAAACCCTCCGGCTTGGCAGGCAAACCTTCTACGTCAGACTCTTTCTCAGGCGAAACAGCGCACCCTGACATCGATAACAACATTGCTATGGCTATCCATCTTTTCATGCAATCAATTGACCCACTTTTGAAAAACTATTGATGATAGATTACCAGAAAAACCCCCTAAATCAGATTGTCGTTTCATTGAATTTGGACAAACACACCTCAATCCTTAAAATAGTGCACTTTTATTGTGCTATTGTTCGTAAACGATGACTCTTCTTGCCGTAGGGATTAATTACAATACAGCGCCGGTCGCGATTCGCGAACGTTTGGCGTTCCCGACGGAAATGCTCGATAACACATTAAGAAATTTGTGGAATGTGCGCGAAATCAGTGAGGCAGCCATCCTGTCAACTTGCAACCGCACCGAATTTTACTACCAGGCCGACAGCGACAATCAGTCCTTGTTGGTAGAGTGGATAGCCGATAACAAGCAACTCAGGCCTGCGGACTTTACCCCCTATCTTTATAGTTATAAAGACAGCCAATCGATAAGACACATGTTCCGAGTGGCTTGCGGCCTGGATTCGATGATACTCGGCGAACCGCAAATTCTCGGCCAAATGAAAAACGCCTATCATGCCGCTTCACAAGCTGGCACCTTAGGCCGAAATCTCAGCAAGTTATTTCAACACACCTTTTCCGCCGCCAAAAAAGTCCGCACCGACACAGCCATCGGCTCCAGCCCAGTGTCGGTGGCATTTGCCGCAGTGCAACTGGCCCAACAGATTTTCGACAAACTCAGCGAACAAACTGCGCTACTGATAGGTGCCGGCGAGACCATAGAACTCACCGCACGCCATCTTTATCAGCATGGTATCGGTCGGATCATCATTGCCAACCGCACTTACGACAAGGCCCACGCCTTAGCGATGCAATTCAACGGCTACGCGATTAATTTGGCGGAACTGCCAAATCATTTGGCGGAGGCCGACATCGTGGTGTCATCCACCGCCAGCCAACTGCCGATTCTCGGCAAGGGCCGCGTGGAAAGCGCGATCAAAATCCGCAAGCACAAACCCATGTTCATGGTTGATCTGGCCGTACCGCGCGATATCGAGGCAGAAGTTGCGCAGTTACGCGACGTTTATCTTTACACCGTCGATGACCTACAAAACACTGTCAATCAAAACATGGACTCGCGCCGCCGCGCCGCCGAGCAGGCCGAAGAAATTATCGACACCCAAGTCGAACACTTTATGGCCTGGCTCCGCTCCCAAGGCGCCCAGGAAACCATCCGCGACTACCGCACGCAGGCAGAGCAGACTCGCGACGAAGCCTTGCAAAGAGCACTGGCCCAACTCAACAGCGGCGCAGCAGCCGACGAGGTCTTACAGCGCCTAGCGCACACCTTGACCAATAAACTGATTCATACGCCCTGCGCACAATTACGCGAAGCAGGCGCTAACGAACGCCACGACCTCATCTCCGCTTCCCGCGAAATTTTCAAATTACGTTAACCACTCAATGAAACCCTCGATACAAACCAAACTGGAAAACCTCGGCGAACGCTTCGAAGAAATCACCGCCCTGCTGTCGCAACCTGAAGTGCAAAGCAATCAAAACCAATTTCGCAGTCTAAGCCAAGAATACGCACAGATCGAGCCGCTCGTCGCGTGCTACAAAACTTATCAAGACAACGAAGCCAATCTGATTTCGGCGCAAGAAATGGCCAAGGACAGCGACCCTGAGCTCCGGGAAATGGCTAAAGAAGAAGTACAAGCCGCCGAAGCGCAACGCGAGGCCTTGGTACAAGAACTACAAATTCTGCTGTTACCCAAAGACCCCAACGACAACCGCAACGTGTTCCTAGAAGTACGCGCCGGCACCGGCGGCGACGAAGCGGCGATTTTTTCCGGCGACTTGGCACGCATGTATCAGCGCTATGCGGAAAGACAAGGCTGGGGCACAGAAATTATTAACGAAAATCGCGGCGAGCACGGCGGCTTCAAAGAGGTCATCATGCGCATCAGCGGCCAGAACGTCTACTCGCAACTCAAATTTGAGTCAGGCACGCACCGCGTCCAACGCGTGCCGGAAACCGAATCCCAAGGCCGCGTGCATACCTCGGCGTGTACCGTGGCGATCATGCCCGAAGTTGATGCAGTCGATGAAATTGACATCAACCCGGCGGATTTGCGCGTCGACACCTTCCGGGCCTCCGGCGCCGGCGGCCAGCACGTCAACCGCACCGAGTCAGCCATCCGCATCACGCATATTCCTTCCGGTGTGGTGGTGGAATGCCAAGACGAACGCTCGCAGCATAAGAACCGCGCCCGAGCCATGTCGGTATTGCAAGCGCGCTTAATGTCCGCCGCTCAAGAAAAACAACATGCCGAACAATCGGAAAGTCGCAAATTGCAAGTGGGCAGCGGCGACCGCTCCGAACGCATCCGCACCTACAACTACCCGCAGGGCCGGCTCACCGATCATCGGATTAATCTCACGCTGTATAAGCTGGAAGAAATCATGGAAGGCGGTTTGGAACACGTCATTCAACCTTTGATTCATGAACATCAAGCGGAATTGCTTACTCAGCTGGGCAATGTCTGAGCAAGCAGTCGGAGAGAGTTTGCTCAGACAGACAAGCCCCAGCAATTCGATTCAGAGCCTGCTAAGCAAAGCAAACCAACAGCTTCTTAGCGCATCCGAAACACCAATGCTTGATGCGGAAGTGTTGCTCTGCCATTGCCTCGACAAAAACCGCTCGTTTCTGCGGGCTTGGCCGGAGCATCAACCTAGCGGTCAGGAACTCACCCGGTTTACATCGCTAATAGATCAACGCTCGCAAGGTACACCGCTTGCCTATTTAACTGGCCAACGCGAATTTTGGTCGCGCAATTTCAAAGTCAGCTCCGCTGTGTTGATTCCTAGGCCAGACACGGAATTGCTGGTAGAACTCTGCCTCAAGTTACTACCCGTCGGCCAGTCCTGCAAAATCATCGACCTCGGCACCGGCTCAGGCATCGTTGCCATCACCCTGGCCGCCGAACGACCGCTGGCCAACGTGTTTGCCAGCGACCTAAGTACGGCGGCTTTAGACATTGCCCACTATAATGCGGCGCAACTCACCAACGGTAATATCAGTTTTCGGCAATCGAATTGGTTCGACAGCATCTCAGAAGACAGCTTCGATCTTATAGTCAGCAACCCGCCCTACATCGCGGAGCATGACCCACATTTAAGTGAAGGCGACCTACGCTTCGAACCCAGTAGCGCATTGATCAGCCCCAATAACGGGCTACAAGATATTCGCCAGATTGCCGAACAAGCGCGTCTTCGCTTACAAGACAAGGGGCGATTGTTGGTCGAACACGGCTACAATCAACAAACCGAGGTACAAACCATTTTTCACGAACTTGGCTATCAACACGTCAACACGCATGCCGACTTATCCGGCAATCCTCGGGTGACATCAGGAATTTGGAACACACCATGAACCACAGTGACATTTCTTTACCGCGCAAACTCACCAACCAATTGCTGCACTTGGCGCAATTATCGCCGGAAACCGAGGTTTGCGGCCTGATTGGCGCGGATAAACAGGGCATGCCGGTCAGCTGTTATCCGGTAGACAATAGCGCTAGCACGCCACAGACCCGCTTCCTGTTGGACGCCAGCCAGCAAATCGAGGCGATGCGCCAGATCCGTGATAAAGGCGAATCCCTTTTTGCAATTTACCACTCGCACCCACATAGCCCGGCCCAACCCTCGCCAACCGACATCCAAGAAGCCAGTTACCCGGATGCCTTGCATCTGATTATTTCCTTGAACACCAAAGGCGTGCTGGAACTGCGAGGCTTTAAAATTGCCGGGCAGAACGTAGAAGAATTGGCCCTGAATTTGATTGAAGCTTAATACACATGAAGTAACCGCCCCCTGGCCGAGATAGGGCACTACGGCGTTAAACTTGGCGACCAAGGGCCGTTCCTGTAACACTACAGTAACGATCAATGCTCCCAGGAGGCAGCGTCTTCGATAGGTTCGAGATGAGTGTCGATATCGATGTTGTCGAACTTGTCTTTGATCTGCCCTTCTATGGTTTCCAGCAAATCATGGCCCTGCTGCACCGTCCAGCCGCCCGGCACCAACACATGCACTGACATGAAGCGCCGAGCGCCGGCGTAACGAGTCCGCAGCGCATGATAAGCAATGCCGTCGCTAACCACATACGCTTCCAGCACTGCGACAATTTCGGCTATTTCCGCAGCGGATAGCGCTTCGTCCAGCAAGCCAGCCACGGTCCTGCGAATCAATTGCAAACCAGCCCAAACGATATTCAAAGCCACCCCAATGGCGATGATCGGATCGAGGATTTCCCAACCCGTCAGCCCCAAGTCTTTAGCAAACAGCAAGCTGGCTTCGAAGCGATTGGCCACGGAGATAATGGCGATACCCACCAAAATCCCGACCGTGGTCCAGACATCGGTCATCAAATGCTTGCCGTCGGCTTCCAGGGTAATCGATTGCCGGCGCCGACCTACACCAATCAGCACTCTGGCAACCGTCAGATTAATCAATGACGCGAACACCGAAACGGCGATGCCCAGATCAAGCTGCTGCAAAACCACCGGATTCCAGAGCCGCTCCCAGGCCGCATAACCGATGCTAAAGGCCGCTAACAAAATCATGATGCCTTCTGCACCGCTAGAGAAATATTCGATTTTTTCATGCCCGTAAGCGTGGTTATCGTCCGGCGGTCGCGCCGAAATAGTCAACACAACCAGCATGATGATCGCGGCCACCAAGTTGATCACCGACTCCATGGCGTCGGACAATAAACCGACCGACCCGGTCAACCAATAGGCATAACTTTTTAAGGCAATGGTACTGACCGCTGCGGCAATGGATAGCCAACCGAATCGGGCCAAGGATTGTTGTTCATTCATAGCATTGGGATTTGTATAACAGGCCGTTCAGTCTAGCAGACCCATCGATCCCGTACCTGACTGCTAAGCGCAATGGGCAACGCGACCGCCAAATCAAAATGCTAGCTTCGGCCCATACTGCGTGCCCTAACTTTTTTAAACCAATTGCCGGTTAATTCTGCCGGCGAGGCTCCGGACCAGGCATGCCGAGATTTTGTTTTACCTGTTGGCGAATTCAATTTCACTTGGGACAGATGCCAGCCCAATGTTGCGGACAAAAAAAACGCCTCGTTCCCTAGGAAGCGAGGCGTCTGTTTTTCTAAGTAGACTATTAAATGGCGGCGCAGTCCATTGCACCGCAAAGCGAACTAGTAGTTGAACTGCAACTGGGTGCGAATCATGTCACCACTGGCTTGCTGCAAGAATCCAGCAGCTGTTGTTTGCGTTTGAATGTGGGTCCGATTCATCGTCGAGTAGGCCAATGTTAACTCCAGCGCCTTGCTAATTTGATACTCGACCCCAGCCTCAACTTCGTCTACAGAGACTCGTGGCGCATTGGTAGCGCCTTTCCAGGCACCATCATAAGTCTGCCATTTTACATAGGGGATCATAGTGCCTTTGGTTCCGAACACCTCGTCGATTTTGTACATGGCTTGCACGTAACCGCCGTTCAAGTCTTGTCTTTCAATCCTGTTCGCGGACGGGTTAAGCGTTGGGCCAGCCCCCCAGTTCCATTCCGCTTGCAAACCAAAAGGTTGCGGGAACAATATAGCGTGCACACCTACACGATCTTCACTGTTGTCGCGAGCGGTAACAATATTTCCCGAACCAAATCTACTGCTATAAGCCCCACCCGACCGATTAAATCGACCAGATATTGCGTCAGCTCCAATTTCCAAAACTTGGCCTCGCATAGCCCTACCCATAAAACCCAAATCGAAAGGGTAAGTCGAGTGAGCAACCAAATACATATCATCATTGGCTTCCGACCTATTGATCGATTGCCCGTTATAGACACCCACGCCCAAAACGCCATAGTCACCTGAGGTTTTCAGACCTTTCTTGGTCAGGCTTTTCCAGAGTTTTTGCACGTCGGAGGGGCTCCAGTAGGCGAACAGACCTAAATCCCGTTCGCTGGGTACGGCACTGTTCAGGGAGTCCGCACGATCCAGAGTCAAGCGATTTTGCGAAGACTGCAGGTTTTCCCATCCAAATGGCACTTTGGATTGACCGGCACGGATTCGATACTCATGCTCTTTGTCAAACGCGATATCAGCGTAGATATCACGCAATTGGGCAAAATGCAGGTCGCCGCCGGTTGTGGTTGCGAAGTCCGGCTGCATGTAAAGGGAAATGTAGTCGTTCATATCCCCTGAGAATACCAACCGTACCCGACGTAACGAAAAGTTGGTGTTGTTTCCGATGGAACTGTCCCCTACAGACCTAAGTTCAGGCTCACCAGCCACTCGGTCGCCAGTCAAAGGTTGGTTGTAACGCATTTGGGTATAGCCACGCACACTGATTTTGTTAAACCATTTTTCGTCGTTCTTAGCCCTATCTTCGCGTTGCGCGACGATGTGCTCGTCTAACGCTTTAAGTTCGTTGGTTTTCAATTCCAGATCTTGCTTGATCTTGTCTATCTCGGCTTTTTGAGCTTGCGTTTCAACTTCAACTTTTTTAGTCGCTGCTTGTTCTTCAACCTTCTCAAACGAACCCAGCTTGGTTCGACCGGGGCCGGGCTCGGCAAAAATCTGCTTGGTTTTGGAATCAACGTATAAGTCTAGCGCCATCGCCTCAGCGCAGATTCCGACGCCAAGAGCAGCCGTCATAGCCAAGCTCAGTTTAGAAAGCTTCATCAAATTTCTCCAGAGTTAAAATAAATCAAGGCATTAACGCAATACCGCTGCAGGGCTTGCGGTTTTGGAGGAATTGTATGAGGCAAATATGACAGTTTTATGACAATAACAAGCTAAAACCGGGTATCAGTTGTTTTACTGCGACAATTTCAGCAGTTTTGCACAAGGCGGCTGGCGTATCGTCAGTGAAAACAGAGGGAAAGCAAAATGATGCGCTGTCAAATTTCTGCAACAGACCAACAGAAAATTTAATCGCCTCAGGAACAAAAAAGCTGTTTCAGGCAGCCGTTTGGGAATCTTAGAGGGGTTTAAACGGTGGGATAGAACAATTTAAAAATAACTTCGAATTCGTCACTGATTTTATCGAGGATGAAACTAATCTGTTCGGGCGTCAAATTCAAAGCGTTCACAGCATGGGCATCGTAAGGGTTTTCGATACGACTCAAGCAGTTGGCCAGCCTAACCATAGAAGCCAAATCGGTATAAGGACCCATTTGATCGGGAAAGCAATGCAGGCGAATGCTCTCCACAATAACCTCCGGCAAGTTCCAGAGCTTACACAACTCGGCACCAGCCTGAAAGTGATCGAAGCCAATCACGTTCTGCTCTATGGTCACCTCGTCGTCCACCGCAAGCTGGGCTTGCGATTGCATCAACAAGTCTACCTCCCGAGCCAGTACCGGAATCCGCCGATAAAACACCAACTGACCAATATTGTGGATCAAACCACACAGAAACGCGGCTTCGGCATAGTGCTTGTCGAAATGAATATCCAACTCCCGCGCAATCAACGCGCAGCGCAGATTTCTGGCCCAGAAGTCGTGTATGGAGAAATGCTGGCCGGGTAAATCGGAAAAGCGTTCGACTATCAAGGTACCCAACACCAAATTCTGCAACTCACGGGTACCAATCAAAGTTATCGCTCTGGCAATCGAACTGACTTGGGAAGGAAAGCCGTAAAACGCACTGTTGACTATTTTGAGCAGCTTCATCGCCAATGCCGCATCGCCTTCGATCACAAAAGCCGCGTCTTTTGCGGTCTTATTGGGATCTTCAACTATTTTTTTTAACAAAAAATAGACATTGGGCGGCGAGGCGAGCTGTAAATCACCTCTGAGCAAATCGGCGACGGTCAATGTAGAGGGCGAGTAAGCTATCATCTTTAATTATAAAAAATAAATTTACACCTATACTAAAAACCAATAGCATAGAAATAACATTAAGGGCTGCGCTTAAACCTAGATCATTTAAATGAAAATACAAGCTTATTGAATGCCGGCCTGCTCCCCTCCCCATGCTTATAGCTCCCGATTTTATGCCAATACCTGGATGGTATTAGATGATTGCCAGTGACGCGCTGAAAGAAAAGCTGATTGTTGTAGCGGAGCATAATGAAGTCTCCGCTCATAAAATACTTTCCACATTAAAAGCCACTGGCTTTAGCAAGATCCGTTTAGCGGAAAATGGCGAACAAATCTACGAGATTCTTAAGCCCTATGCCGATCAACCCGACTCGATCGGCCTGATCGTCCTGAACGCTGCGTTGCCCCTTTGCAAAGTGCGGGAGATGTGTCAAAGCCTATCCAGTGCCAACTCGACATCGGTAATCCCTGTCGTACTTCTTAACGACAACAACTTCACCAGCGAGTCCGACCGGTGCGAGCCACAGCAAGACGATTGCCTTACCTACAAGATCAACACACCGGTTAATACCCAGGAACTGCTACTCGCCATCAAGTTTTTGCTGAGCCTCAAACAAGAGCGCCAGTTGCGGCATCGCCAGGAAGAACAACTGATCAACGAACTGGCCGCTAAAAGCGTTATAGACGCCAAACTTAAATTTTTAGTCGCTCATGACGAACTGACCGGATTGTTCAATCGTAGCAGTTTCGAGCGACAACTTAGATTAGTGCTGAATCACAGTAATAAATCTCACAAAGACGGGGCTTTATTATTCATCGATGTTGACCGCTTCAGCCTGATTAACGAACTAGAGGGCTTCGAGGTAGGCGACCGCCTGTTGGTCGAAATGGCTATTTTGGTCAGAAAGCTATTACCCGCCGGCAGTTTGTTCGCGCGTATCGGCTCCGATGAGTTTTGCTTGTTTTTGGAAAATAAGACAAAAAAACAGGCGCTGATTCTGGCGGAAACCATCAAAACCACCGTGGACAATTTCCGCTTTTTTACCGGAGAAGTGTCTTACAGCGCCTCGGTTTCGATTGGCATCGCCACCCTGGACAACACCGTTTCCGCGTTCCATCCGGGTGAAATGATTTTGCATGCGCGTCAAGCCTGCAACTTTGCGAAAAGCACCGGCAGAGACAAAATCTGTACCTATAACAGCGAGGATCTGATCGTTAAGGAAAGGCGCCGGGACATCTATTGGGTGCCCATAATTCGCAAGGCCTTGCGCGATAATCAGTTATTTTTGGTGTTCCAACCGGTCGTGCAGTTGTCGGACGGCAACGTCTCGCATTATGAAGTGCTGCTGCGCATGCGCGGCGAAAACCATGAGATTATCACGCCGGAGCAATTTATTCCGGTAGCGGAAAGAACCGGGCTGATTCACGCGATTGATCTTTGGGTGGTTGAAAATGCCATCGAGTTTCTAGCAGCGCTACCAGCTTACATGTCTTATATTTCTCTGGCCGTCAACCTCTCCAGCACCGCGTTTCAATATCCAGACTTACTCTCTACCATTAAAGACAAGCTGGAAATGACCTGGATAGACGCCAACCGTTTAACCTTCGAAATCACTGAAACCGCAGCCGTCGACAATTTTGAAAAAACCCGGCACATGATTAACAAAATCAGGGCATTGGGGTGCAAATTCGCACTAGACGATTTCGGCGCAGGCTTTTGTTCTTTCAATTACCTAAAAACTTTTCCGGTCGATTATGTCAAAATCGACGGTCAATTCATCAGAAATCTGCTCGACAACGAAACCGACCAGATACTCGTCAGGTCCATGGTGGAAATTGCTTCGAAACTCGGGAAGAAAACCATCGCGGAATTCGTCGAATCGGCTGGGACGGCCATGAAGCTCAAAGAAATTGGCGTTAATTTCGGACAAGGCTATGCGTTCGGCAAACCCGAACAGAACCTATTGGAAGGACATAAAATTTCGCTGGGACTTTTACTGGGCAGCAATCAACCAACCAGTTTGATCAACTGAAACGGTTTAAAAACAAATCGAGACACTTGCAGCAAACCGGCTATTAGTTTACCGACTTGACTAGCTCTGGTATATTCGCCCGCGATGTTTTAAACGTGTCATCACATTGTTCTGAATCTTAATAAATAAAACAAACAAAGGGGAAGGGTTATGGCTGAATTGCTTTTTATAGCGACCACTATTTTTGTGGCTTACGTGGTATTTGTCGTAATGGGCGGCAAAAAAGAAAAACCGGAAACTTATACGCCGGAGCCCGCCAAGCCGGAAGTGCAGACACCGGCAGTCATAGCGGAACAGGCTCCCCCTCCCCCCGCAGCCGTAAAAACCACCGCAAAACCCGCTCCAGCCAAAGCCGCCGCACCCAAACCCGCCGCCACCAAAGCCAGTAAACCCGCCCCGGCCAAAAAAACCGCCGCAGCTTCTTCTACCTCCCCCATCGATAGCCTGAAAAACCCAAATACCGGGGAAGTATCCAAAATCCCAGCCAGTTATGCATTCGCCAAACGCTGGATCAAAGACGCCTTGGTTGAAGAAGGTCTGTTGGAAAAAGTTTATAAAAACAACGAACTGGACGACGCCGCAAACGCCAAAATCCAAGCCGCGCTGCAAAAAATGAAAGGCATGAGTAAGTATCAATAAAGATACCCCGCAAATCAGCAGGCGAGTAGTTGGCTGCTACTCGCTTCCAAATAAACTTTTTGCTTATTCCAAACCTAATTTTTTCAAGCGATACCGCAAAGAACGAAAGCTCAATCCCAGGTATTTAGCAGTCGCAGTTTTATTCCAGCGATTTTCTTCCAGTGCGGCGCTCAATGCCTTTTTCTCTATGTCTTCAAGATAGGTTTCCAGCGACATCTTCTCGGCATCAAAATCTTCTACTGCCGCCAATTCCATCCCCAAGGGCAAATTCAGATCGTCGGCCTCGATGACAGCTCCCTCGTGTAAGGCCAGCGCCCGCTCCAATATATTTTCCAATTCCCGGACGTTGCCGGGGAAATAGTAGTGCTTTAAGGCGCTTAGCGCCGAGTCGGTCAGCTTCGGCAAAGCCATACCGTTCGCATTCGCTAAACCCTGCAATAAATGTTGGGTAAGTTGGGGAATATCGGCAGGTCTGGCGCGCAAGGGTGGCAAACTAAGCTCGATGACATTGATGCGGTAGTACAAATCCTGCCTAAAACTGCCGTCCTGGACCATTTTGGCCAAATCTTTGTGGGTAGCGCTCAATATACGCACATCCACTGCAACCTCTCGCTGCTCGCCAACCGGACGGACTTTTTTCTCCTGAATTGCCCGCAATAATTTAACTTGCAAGGCCAAAGGCAAATCAGCCACTTCATCCAAAAACAAGGTACCGCCATCGGCCGCCTGAAACAAACCTTGCTTGTCGAGAATCGCGCCGGTAAAACTGCCCTTTTTATGTCCAAAAAATTCGCTTTCCATCAATTCTGGAGGAATCGCACCGCAGTTAATCGCAATAAACGGCTTATCGCCGCGCGGGCTTTGTTGGTGTATCAATCTAGCCACCAACTCTTTGCCAGAACCGGACTCACCGCTGATATAAACCGGCGCCTGGTTACGCGCCACCTTATCAATCTTCGAGCGAATGGCGCACATCAAGGCCGACTCGCCGAGCAAGATATCGCGGGTACGTCGTTCTTTGTCTGAGACGCGAGTTAATGAGGCTTGCAGCGCATGGCTAACCAGTTGCCTTAGCACCGCCAGATCGACCGGCTTGGACAAAAAATCGAAAGCACCTTTTTTCATGGCTTTGATCGCAATATCCATGCTGCCGTGCGCGGTAATCACCGCCACCGGCAATTGCAAACCGGCCAATTGAATGTAATCCACCAAATCCAGCCCGTCGCCGTCCGGTAACTTCATATCAGTCAGGCACAAATCAAACACCTCAGCGCTCAGCAGTTGTTTGGCCTCAGCCAAACTAGCCGCGCAACGGGTTTGAATGTGCATACGGTTAAGGGTTATCTCAAGCAACTCTCTGATGTCGGGTTCATCGTCGACAACCAGTGTGACAGGCATATTCATATTTCAATAACAGCGTGATCGGC
Organism: Proteobacteria bacterium ST_bin11; assembly: GCA_002083615.1. Taxonomy (GTDB): domain Bacteria; phylum Pseudomonadota; class Gammaproteobacteria; order Methylococcales; family Methylomonadaceae; genus Methylomonas. The sequence goes on from MSXO01000018.1 coordinate 22,543, forward strand.
ATTAGCCAGCAACAAAGTAAAACAAGGCTTACCAGGATAAGCCGCATAGCTCAATTCCGCTTGATTCAGTTCGGCCAATTCCCTGGAGATATACAAGCCTAAACCGGTGCCTTGATGAGAGGTGGTAAAGAACGGTTCGAACAAATGCTGCCGATGCTCTGCCGAAACTCCCGCACCATTATCGGAAATTTTAATACAAGGCGCATCCTGTATCAGCCCGACTTCTAGCACGATAGGCCCTAACTCCGGCCTACCATATTGCAATGCGTTGGCACAAAGATTATCGAGAATTTGTTTTAAGTGACCACCATCGATACAAGCATGCAGAGCTTTGGCTTTAAAAACCAAGCTAAAGCAATCAGCGCGTTCGCCCAGATTCAATTTCTGTTCATTAAAGTAGGCCGGCAACCACTCGTCCAGGGGGACTTTTTGCTTTTGCGACGGGTGGCGCCGGGACAACTTAAGTATGTCCTCGATGATGCTGTTTACCCGCTGGCAATGGTGCTGAATGATTTCCGTCAACCGCAGCTCTTGGACATCTAAATCAGGCGCTTCCGATAACAATTGTCCTGCATGACTTATCGCGCTGAGCGGATTGCGGATTTCATGGGCAATACTAGCGGTCAATCGGCCCAGAGATGCCAACTTACTCTGTTGCAAGCGTTGATTATATAAAGCGATGTCCTCAAAAATCAGCATATACAGGGCTTCGTCATCCATAGTTAACTCGGAAAATCGCACCTGCACTTCACTGCGATTCGCTAATTGAATGATCGCAAAATCCTGCTCCCGATTGGCCCGCCATATTTCAAAAGCCTGCCTGAGCTCTGGCGCGACCTCGCTCAACTCTTCAGGATGCAAGGCCAGCCCCAATAAACGGAGCGCCGATTGATTGGAGAGTTGAGTGACTTGGCGTTCATCAACAATCATGATGCCTGATTGCAAATGCTGGATGATATAACGGTTAAGACTTTCCAGTTTGGCAATAGTCTGCTCGTGCCGTCGGGCCAAAACCGCCGATTGCTCGGCGCGCTGCGCCAAAATTACCGACAAAAACGCTATCGAAAAAAACGAAACTCCAAGCATGCCAGCGTAGGTCAAGGTGGTACTTTCGAAGGCATGTGTTTCTATCGCATACACCTCTTCAGCCAGAATTGCCAAGCTAGCCAGAGCTGCAAACAACATAGCGCAGCGCCCGCCAATCAATAAGCCGCCCGCCGCTATCGAGATAGCCAACAAGATACCTATGCCGCTGCCGATGCCGCCACTCGCATGCATTAACAAGGTAATGAAGACAATATCGGTAAAAATAAATAACTGTGCGAGATTGGCATACGCCCAGCGCGGTCGAAATGCGACCGGCGCGGCAAACAGTGAAATCGCCAGATAGGCAGCACTGGTGAACTGGTACAATGACGCGTCGTAAGAGCCCAATAATGAAGGCCCAAACCGCAAATAAAACAGCATTACAAACAAGCTGGCGGTTATGAACCGATAGAGGGTAAAAATCTTCAACATTAACCACGCTTGTCGAACGGGAATGCCGTACCCTTTGGAAAAAGGGCAGGGGTAAAGAGTATCGACCGACGAAGAAAGCATTGCCCGGGTTTTTTATGCAAAGTTAGTTAAAATGTTTGTCAGCTCAATCATAGCACCAACTTGAGACGCCGCGATTTAAGCCATCCATGGAGCACTAAATGAATATTCACGAATACCAGGCGAAACAACTCTTTAAAGAGTTTGCTATACCTACCCCGCAAGGCGCCGTGGCAACAACGCCCGAGCAAGCCCAGCAAGCAGCACAGTCGTTGAGCAGTCCGGCTTGGGTGGTCAAAGCCCAAGTCCATGCCGGTGCCAGAGGCAAAGCCGGCGGGGTGAAGGTGGCCCGGACGCTCGACGAAGTGAAGGATTACAGTGCAGCCATGCTCGGCACGCGTTTGGTAACGCATCAAACCGATGCCGCTGGCCTGCCGGTCAATAGCGTTTGGGTAGAAGAAGCCTCTGCGATCAACCAAGAATATTATTTGAGCCTGCTCTTGGACAGAGAAAGCGAACGGCTCATTTTTATCGCTTCCGCCGCCGGCGGCATGGACATCGAAGCGGTGGCCGCCGAAACGCCGGAGAAAATCGTGCGTGTGCCGGTACATCCCGCAGCCGGCCTGCAAGCTTACCAATGTCGTTTAGTAGCGGCTGCGCTGGGTTTGGGTAAAGAGCAGCAAAGCCAACTGCAAACCGTGATGAGCGGTCTATATCAACTTTTTTTGGCGAAAGATGCCAGCCAAATCGAAATCAACCCACTCATCCAAACGGATGACGGCAAGCTGGTAGCACTGGACGGCAAAATCAATTTCGACGACAACGCGATCCCCTTACACCCGGATATTGCCGCAATGCGCGATGCCTCGCAAGAAGACGCCAAGGAAGCGGAAGCCAAACAATTCGACCTTAACTACATCACGCTGGACGGCAACATTGGTTGTATGGTCAACGGCGCCGGATTAGCAATGGCCACGATGGACATGGTGAAGTTGAAAGGCGGCGCGCCGGCTAATTTTCTGGATGTTGGCGGCGGCACCAATAAAGACAAAGTGAAAGCCGCTTTTAAATTGATTTTATCGGATGGCACCACCAAAGCGGTCCTGGTAAACATTTTCGGCGGCATCGTCAAATGCGATGTGATCGCAGCCGGTATCCTAGCAGCGGTAGAGGAAATGCATTTGACGATACCCGTAGTGGTGCGGCTCGAGGGCACCAATGTTGAGCAAGGGCTGGCAATGTTAAAAGACTCCGGTTTAGGGCTTTACGCAGCCGAAGATTTGAATAGCGCAGCCGAACAAGCGGTTAAATTGGCGGAGACCATCGCATGAGCATTTTGATCGACAAACACACCAAAGTTATTTGCCAAGGCTTCACCGGCAAACAAGGCACTTTTCACTCCGAGCAGGCATTGGCCTACGGCACACAGCTGGTTGGCGGTATCACACCGGGGCGCGGCGGCTCTAAACATCTGGATTTACCAGTATTCGACACCGTCGAGCAAGCCGTGAAAGCGACGGGCGCTATGGCAAGCATGATCTATGTGCCGCCGTTTTTCGCCGCCGATGCCATCCTAGAAGCAGTCGATGCCGGCATTGAACTGATTATCTGCATTACCGAAGGTATCCCGGTACTGCAAATGCTGAAGGTTAAAGCGGCGATGCAAGGCACCAGCTCATTGTTAGTCGGCCCCAACTGCCCCGGCGTAATCACCCCAGGCCAATGCAAGATCGGCATCATGCCCGGCCATATTCATTTACCCGGTAAAATCGGCATCGTTTCCCGCTCCGGCACCCTCACTTACGAAGCCGTGCATCAAACCACCCGCGAAGGCTTGGGGCAAAGCACGTGCGTCGGCATCGGCGGCGATCCGATCCACGGTATGAATTTTATCGATGTGCTAAGCCGGTTTCAGGATGACCCGGACACCCATGGCATCGTGATGGTCGGCGAAATCGGCGGTAGCGACGAAGAACAAGCAGCGGACTTTATCAAAGCCCATGTCAGCAAACCGGTGGTCGGTTACATCGCCGGCCAAACCGCACCGCCCGGCAAACGCATGGGCCACGCCGGTGCGATTGTCACCGGCGGTGCGGGCACAGCAGCGGGTAAAATCGCGGCGATGCAAGCCGCCGGTGTGAGTATGGTCAGCTCGCCTTCGGATATTGGGGTAGCGATGCGCGAATGTTTTTAAGCCGCACCATATCCAGCTTTTAGGACCTGAATGGCTTCAAGCTTTCTTTTATGCTAACGAACACGCCCCGATATACTTAAATTCAGGAAGGGGGACGAATCTGCCCAAATAGCATTAGCAATAGTCAGCGTAACCAGAAACACCTTGGAGCCACAGGACTTAAATCAGACCCTGGCAATTACCGAAAACCATCAACAAGCATTTAGGGAGGCATGGCATGACTACATCGATAATGAGTAAAAATGTAACTATAGACAGCCAATATCTGCATCCAGAGCTTGCTGTTGACAGAATCCTTTCTGCACCGCTAAGCGGGTATCCAGAATTGCAGACCTTAGCGGATGAGCATCACACCCTCTACCGGTTGATCTGTAACGAAACCGGCAATCAGTGTATTAAAACAGCATCGAGAGCATATTGACCGCTATTCCTCATCGCCAAGCCGCTTAGAACCCTATAACCCTCACATCGCTTGCAATGCCCCTAAAAATAGCGTTAGCCCAACTGAATTTAGCAGTCGCCGATATTCAATCAAACACCCGCAAAATCCTGGCTATCGCCGCACAAGCCAAACAGCAGCAGGCAGACCTAGTGGTGTTTCCGGAACTATGCGTTACCGGCTATCCACCTGAAGACTTACTGTTTCGCTCCGATTTTATTCAGCAAGCAGAACAAGCCGTTGCCGAAATTGCCGAAAACCTTACTGGCATAACCGTTGTGATCGGCTTCCCTCGATACCGGGATGGTCGGCTTTACAACACTGCCGTGGCATTACGCGATGGCAAAACGCTTGCCGAATACCAGAAGCAGGCCCTACCTAACTATGGCGTGTTCGACGAACAGCGTTATTTCACCGCCGGAGAACAAACTAGTCTGTTCACGGTTAAAGACAGTCGGCTGGCGTTGACGATTTGCGAAGATATCTGGCGGCCCGGCATCATTGCGAAAAACTGCAACGATGGCGCAGACATTATCCTGACTCTGAACGCCTCGCCATTTCATGCGGGCAAGATGCAGCAGCGCGAAAACATTATCTGTTCACAGATCAAGTCCGCACAGTTGCCATTGGTTTACGTCAATCAAATTGGCGGTCAGGACGAACTGATCTTCGACGGCGCATCGTTTGTCGCCGACCGCAATGGTGACGTAGTTTTCCGGGCTAGCGAATTCGTAGAGCAACTGAGCATAGTCGAGTTCGTCAATCAACAGCCTCAAAAATCCAGCATTGCCGATTTGTATCAGCCGGTAGTCAGCGAATACAAGGCGTTGGTTTTAGGCATTCAAGACTACGTGCGCAAAAACGGCTTCCGGGGCGCAATTCTCGGCTTATCGGGCGGCATCGATTCGGCGCTGGTACTGGCTTTAGCGGTCGATGCGCTGGGCGCTGAACAGGTGGAGGCGGTGCTGATGCCATCGCGTTATACCCAAGACATGAGTAACCAGGATGCGACATGGGAAGCCGAGACACTAGGCGTCAAATACCATGTAATTCCCATCGAACCGGCGGTGACAGCCTTCGACGAAATGCTGGCCCCGCTGTTTGCCGGCAGTAAAAAAGACACTACCGAAGAAAACATCCAAGCCCGCTGTCGCGGCGTATTGTTGATGGCAATTTCCAATAAACAAGGCAAACTGTTGTTGACTACCGGCAACAAAAGCGAAATGAGCGTGGGCTATGCCACCTTATACGGCGATATGGCCGGCGGCTTCGCGCCGCTAAAAGACGTCTCAAAATTGCTGGTCTACCAATTGGCCGAGTACCGCAACAGTCTATCCCCGGTCATACCGCCACGCGTCATCAGCCGCGCCCCCTCGGCGGAACTGGCCCCGGACCAAAAAGACGAAGACTCCCTCCCCCCCTATTCAGTGCTGGATCCGATTCTAGCCCTCTATGTGGAGCAAGATAAATCTGCCGCCGAGATTGTGGCGCAAGGCTTCGCTGCAGCCGATGTTCAGCGGGCCATTTCTTTAGTCGATAGGAACGAATACAAACGCCGGCAATCGCCGCCCGGTATCCGCATCACGCCCAGAGCATTTGGCCGTGACCGCCGCTACCCAATTTCATCCGCGTATCGCGGCACGGCTGCGCTTGATCAATCTGCGCCCGACAACGTTAAGGAGTAAATCATGTCAAAAATGCGTACCCTGTTAATTACCACCGGCTTGCTACTCGCCACTCAGACCGTCATTGCCCGCGAAATCAATATTCCGGTGCCAATGGAGTACGGCCTAATTAAGAGTGTGTTGGTCAGCGAGCTCTACAACGGGCCCAATGAATCGGTAAGAGCCTGGAAAGACGGCAAACAATGCAGTTTTCTGGATCTGGACCATCCGCAAATCAGCGGCGAACAAGGCCAAGTGAAAATTCAGAACAATGTCCAAGCCCGCGTCGGCACCGCGCTCGGCGGCAAATGCATGACCTTGATTGAATGGTCCGGTATTTTACAAACCTTGCAACAACCGACATTGGATGCTTCCGGCAATGTACTGAGCTTCCCGGTTACCCAACTGAATGCGTTCGATCGCAACGGCCAGCCACTGAATATCGCCCAATTGCAATCGCTAATCAAAAAAGCCGCCGAACCCAAACTCGCCGCTCTGAAAATAGATTTGAACCAATCCCGGCCCGATATTGCTAAAACCCTGCTACCCTTCATCGCCGCCGACGATAGCGAGGCATTGCACGATACCATCAATAGCCTGCGCTTTAATCAGGTGAAAGCCGATGAGAAAGGTATTTTAATCAACGTGGGCTACAGTGCCGCAAACGAAAATGCCGGCGACGTAAAAGCGGCCCCGATTTTGAACGAAACCGAATTGAAACAGTGGCGTAGCCTTTGGCAAAGCTGGCAAGCCTCCTTGGACAAAACCATTGAGAAAGCGCCTATTGATACCGATGCCGACGCCAGCCGGACTACTTTACACGATGTCCTTAAAAAAGCCGGTGTGGCCTTTGAACAAGGCCTAACTGCCGAATACGTCGCTGAAAACGATCCGGTACGCAAGTTCTTCAACAGTTCCTGGGACACACTCGCGCCATTGCTGCGCAATGCGTCCACTCAACTGCCGGGCAACAGCAGCCTGCGCTACGTGACGCTGATAGCCGCGACCGATTTAATGTACGAACTGGAGTCGATAGGCTCGCCGCTGGGTCTGGAAGTATCGTCCAACGGCTTGCGCAAACTGGCCCGTTCGCTGATCGCCCACGAAAACCCAAAAGGCAAAACTAAAGCGAAAACTAAACGCAAAGCTTAAACAGATAAGCCCCGCAAAAAACAGAAAGGGATGCCGGTCTCGAGAGGCCGGCATCCCTTTTTTTAAATCTGAAGCTAAGCGGCGGCGGATGCATAGGGCCCCAGCGGATCGGCGCCCAAGGTACCCACGAGAGACTGCAAATAATCCGGCGAACCAATCTCGACCAGTTTTTGCTTTGCCAGCGTGTGCCGATCGACCAACTTCAACTCGTGAATTAAACTCTGGTGGCTACTTTCCTGCAGTACTCTACCCAAATAATCGACATGTCTCTGCCATAACGCAATGTCACGCTGCTGCTTGATCTGCAGCCGCTGCCGATACCAATCCGACTCCAATAAATAATCGCGGGTGAACATTGCCCGAATCTCTGGATGATGAGCATCTTTACCTTGGTAATGCCCTTCAGCCATGATGTGTAACAGCGCGTACAACGGTGGACAGGCATCTTCTATGCTGCCGTCTTCGAGATACTGCTGAGCAACCCGTTGCTGGGTTTCGACAATGTTATTAATGCCGTCCACAAACACCTCTAAATCCTGGCGCTCGGGCTGCAAAATCTCGTCGGTAAATACCGCATACGGATTATCGAAAATCTTACCCATCAAACCGTGCACGAAATGACTGGTGATGCGATAACCCAAACGACTGGCCAACACAGTTTGTCCTTTGTGTTCAAAGTCATTTAAGGGTTCCAAATAGCCATGTTCCAGTAAAAATGCAGGGTGACGCTCTTCCCGCGATAGCCGCGACCATATCTCTGGAATCAACAAACTGATGTCATGATCGACCCGGGTATTTGGACCGATAAATCCAGCCGAGCTGGAAAAGCCGGGATAGCCAGTCAAAATGAACGAGACCAGTGCATTGTTAAGATCCGCTGTGCCGCGCAAGGCGTTGAACGGACCTTTGGTCAGCGCGCCTTCGCTGCCGGCACCTGTTGTAGACGGGGACTTGCCCGTCAAGGAAGAAACAAAATCCATGAACAGTTCCGGCAGCTCTTGATAATGGATCGGGTTGTAGACAGCCAGCGCGCGGATACCCGGTTCTGGCGGATTGTTGCGACGCCCGGTCAATACCGCATCTACCGGGTGGCAAAGCGGTTGATTCAGCGGAATTTTGCGATGCAAACGCGCCCCCATCTCGGCCACATATTTACGCAACGGTTTCACCACATCGACGCGGGTTTCCAGGTAACGCGGATTTTTCGAAGGCTTACCGTTCACTAGACGCGGGTGCGCCGAACACACCACGTAGCCTTTACCGTCTTGGTATGCTTCGCTTAACAGCTTTTTCATCGGTGGGGTAAATTTGGAAAAAGTCATCACATCTTCCACGATCACCGACAACTGCTCATGATCCAAAAGCTCAAAATTGGCCATGAAATTTCCAGGTCCGGACATATTCAGTTCGGTCTGCTTGTCGTAACCGGGGATGATCGCATCGTCCGGACGCTGGAACAGGCGATATTCGCAGTTGCTGACCAATTTCAAGCTCATTTGATAACCGTCATCAGGCAGCCAAGCGCGCACCGCAGCCATGGGTACCACGACCGAGGCACTGATATCGTCTTCCATCTGTACTTTCTCGCAGGCGATGTAGTCTTGGCGCACTTTAAAAGTCCGCCAGCCACCGTCCAGATCGAAACCCACCCGCAAATACGTGGCCACGATCTTACGCTGATTCAATTTGAGCTCATGGCCCGGAGCGCCGTCGATCACGTCCACCGATAAATTATCCCGCCAATTATTACCCCATTCCGGGCGGTAAAAGCGCTTGATCAAAAACACTAAGGCCAGAATGCTGGGAGGAATGGACTTCAACCAATCGTTAAATTCCTGGGTATGGTTTTGCGACGGCGTCAACAACTTGATCACCGAGCCCAAACTGCGCTCCGGGCTGAGCACGCTTCGGCTGGGGCCGCGATCTTCGCGTTCAAAACCCGGCAAGAATCGCCCGGTGTAGTCTTTATCGAAAATCGCTTGCACCCGATCCAGATCGTGCTGCAAGTCATCCACGAACAGCGGTCCGTAGATGGCCGCGTCCTCTATGGACTTGGAAATCTCCGATTTACCACCACCCGACACCGTGCAAGGTTTGTGGCAAAAAGTACCTTCCGCGACAGTGCCGATCAAGCGCCAGGATGGCGCGCCGGGGTGCTTGCACATCTCGATCTTATAACCGTTGGGCTGCACGTAGATTTTGCCCGGTTGCAAACGAATGCTGTGGCTTTGGCCGTTACGAAGCCAGGTAATTTTCTGCGTCGCCAAACTCATCCGCAAATCCTGGGGGACATAGATAACCTCCGGAAAATGCTTATCCACAGCATAACCTTCCGTCTGCACGTCCATGATCGCGCCGTAGTGATAGGTCATCTCATCGAAATCGTAACCTGGTTCGCGAGTCAGACTGCCGATGCCAAACTCGTCCCCGTGATTGACGCGGCGAAAGGCTAAGGCGCCGCCGGCATGTTCTTCTTCCGCCAAGCCGAACAAATTGGCGGCATAGCTGATCTGGGTTTTCACTTCCTTCTTGCAATAACCGTAATAGTTATCAGCCAAGATGGTAACAATCACCCCGCTACGGTCACGAGCGGTCAGTTTAAAGGCTTGGCCCTCGTTATAAAGTTCGCCCGGTTCCTGCCAGCACATGCCGTCAGCACGCTGGCGTTCACTGGCTTCGTCCCAATGCGGCAGACCCAGTTGCTTTTTGGTGAGCCTTGTCAAATGCGGCGCCAGGATCACACAACCGGTGTGGCCGGACCAATGCTCCACATCCAAGGCCGCATCGCATTCCGGCAAGGCCGGATTACCACCGTTGCCAAAGATACTCTCTACGAAATCCAGATTACTCACCAGATTGCCGGGTGCGAAGAAGCGGATTTCCATAGATTTTTCGGCAGCAACACCCGGAATTTCCGGGCAGACGACCGGGCGCAACAATAGCGAAGCAAACATCCGTGCCGGCTTGGGTTGGTAGGCGGTAAACGGCAAAACCATCAAGTCGTCGGGCGGATTCAGCGCCTCACCCAACATCAACGCAAAAGCCAGTTTGGGTACCTGCTTCTTGTCACCGGGAACGGGCAAACCGCCTTCGGCAACATGAAAAGAGCCCTGAGTGGTGCGCCGGTCGCTGGCTGGATTGTGCAAAATGCCCTGTTTGACCCGAAAGCTGGAGACGATTTCTGAGCGAAATTCATCCTCGCCCAATGGCAAAGACAATTCACGCGCGACGCCATGCTTATCCAACTCGAAGGTCATGGTGGGCAAACTGGGGATTTTGGCAAAGCCCAAGTCGGCGCAATAGCGTTCGAGAAAATCCTGAATACGTCTGTCGGTGGGATAAAGGGAGGAACCGGCCAGCAGTCGGCTTTTTTCTAAATAGCTGTTCAGTAAGTCCTGGGCGGTATCCATAAATTGCGCCGATCCGGTATCGATACAAGTCGGCTGGCCGCAGGATGCCAGTTTCAGGTTGATATAAAGATGCAATTGTTGCTTAACTGCTTGCTCGTCTTGCCCCACAGGCCCGAGGCCCAGCGCCCTTAGCTTATCCATAACCTTACCCCTTTAGTTTTAGAAAACGATACATCCATGATATAGCAAACTTGGGGTTTGGGTCAGCAGCAATCCGAGCTACTATCCTTCAATCTGCCTGTCTTCGGCTAAAATACAGCGGATGTCGGCGCTTACCCTGTATAGCACTGACGGCTTAGGCGCTGACAAATTTTCGATTAGCAAATGGTCAAATCTTAGCCTGTTCGGGCTCGCCAAGATCACTCAAAAACCACATTGCCGCAATTTGCTTATGCAAATCGTCAAATCTAGTCTGCAACCCGTCGAGCACTCGGTGCAATTGCTCCGGGGTAGTCTGCTGAATATCGATTGCCTGTACCTGCTGCTCCAACCGCTCCAACAGCGGGAATAATTCGACGGCGTTAGGCAACAGCCTTATACACTGGGCAATCTCCCCGATACAATGCACCACCGCCCTTGGAAAATCCGGGTTTTTTAACAGATAGTTCAACACATCCTCGCCTTTAATGCGGTTACGAACGTGCTTGCGGTACATCAACACCGCGCTCAGCGACTTCAATACGTTAATCCACAAGATGGTTTCATACTCGCGCATCTTGGTACTGCGATTTTCCGCCAGCAATACAGTGCCAAAATCCATGATTCGACTGGTCATGTCGGCCCGTTCCAGATTGCGACCAATGCAGATAAACCGGGCGCTGTCACTGCGGCTCATTGCCCCGGCCATAAAGCCGGTAAAACGTTGGCAACCCGCCATGATTTCCTGCAAAAACAAGGCTCTGCCCCGCCGATTGGACAGACTGTCCAGATTATTATTGGCGTATAAATACATCTCGTTGACTTGCTGCCAAGCTTCGTCCGGCATCAGTTCACGACTGGTGCGGATGTTTTCGCGGGCAAACGACAAGGACGCCAGCAATGAACCGGAATTGCTCATGTCTGCCAGTAAAAACCGGGTAGTATTCTGCTCGCTGGGATTTTTAAAGCGCTGATAAAACGCCTCTTCCACACCGCAAATATTCAGCAGATTGCGCCAGCCCAGTTCCACGCCATACGGTAAGTCGTAGATCAGATGCATCGTGGCGCTGATCAGGCGGGCGGTGTTTTCGGTGCGCTCCAGGTATCGGGCCATCCAGTACAAACGTTCAGCGGATCGCGATAACATCTTATTGCTCCCTGTTGATAATCCAAGTGTCTTTGCTGCCACCGCCCTGCGAGGAATTCACCACTAAGGAACCCGCCCGCAGCGCCACCCGCGTGAGACCACCGGCGGTGACGAAGCTATTTTCGCCTTGCAGGATAAAGGGCCGTAAATCGATGTGCCGTGGCTCCAGTTTGTCGCTGCACAAGGTCGGACAGGTCGATAAGGCCAAGGTCGGTTGAGCGATATAGTTACGCGGGTTGTCCAGAATCAGTTTATGAAACTGCTTGATCTCCTTCTGCGTAGAATGGGGACCAACCAACATGCCATACCCGCCGGATTCGTTGGCTGGCTTTACCACCAACTCGGGCAAATGGGCTAACACATACGCGCGCTGCTCGGGATCACTACACAGATAGGTGGGAACGTTGGGTAAAAGCGGCTCTTCATTCAGATAATAGCGAATCATTGCTGGGACATAGGCATACACCACCTTATCGTCCGCCACGCCGGCGCCAGGCGCATTGGCCAAGGCGACGTTACCGGCTTTCCAGGCCCGCATCAGACCTTTTACGCCCAATACGGAATCTTTGTGAAACACTTCGGGGTCGAGAAATAAATCGTCGATGCGCCGATAAATCACATCGACTTTTTCCAAGCCTTTGATGGTGCGCATATAAACACAATCGTCCTCCTTAACCAGCAAATCGCCGCCTTCCACCAGTTCTGCGCCCATCTGCTGTGCCAAGAACGCGTGTTCGAAATAGGCCGAGTTGTAAATGCCTGGCGTTAAAACCGCAATTTGCGGGGTGTCGTCGGCATTCGGTGCCAGCGAAGTAAGCATCTCGAACAACTGAGTGGGGTAATCGTCTACCGGCAAAATATTTAGATTTTCCAGCAGTTCCGGAAATATCCGCTTGGTAATTACCCGGTTTTCGATCATATACGAGACGCCGGACGGCACCCGCAAATTGTCTTCCAGAACGTAGAGTTTGCCATCGCCTGCCCGCACCAGGTCGCTGCCGCAGATATTGGCCCAACTGCCAAACTTAGGCTGCAGACCCAAACATTCCTGACGAAAATTGCTGGAACTATTGATCAAATCTGCCGGGACCAGACCGTCCTTGATAATTTGCTGCTGGTTATAGACATCATTGATAAAGCAGTTTAATGCTTTCAGGCGCTGTTTCAGGCCGGCCTCCACCACCTGCCATTCCTGAAAATCGATCAGGCGCGGAATGATGTCGAAAGGCCAGGCCCTATCGATATTGCCTTCGTCGCTATAAACGGTAAAGGTGATACCCATCTCCATGATAGCTGCTTCGGCCGCCGAGACCCGGCCTTTAATGGCATCCATGCCCAAAGATTGTAAGTACTGACTCAAACTGGCGCAGGCATCTCGAGGCTTGCCGCCTGCAGCAATCATCTCGTCATAAGCCTTATCGGCGCTGTAATCCGCCCAAATTGTTGGTGTAACCATGCGATAACCATCCGTGAACGTTGCTTTTATGGTGCGCGTCCGCCCTAAATTAGTGCAAAAACTACCGCACCATTTCAATGCAAACCGGTTCTAATACGTTAATTAAATTGAAGCAATAGCAGTGCCAAGCTTCAAATGCGCTAAGGGCACCCGACAACTAGCTCTGCGACAGTACCCGGTTTAATTTACCCCTGAGACTTGGAAATACCCTTTTGTTCAGCAGCTTTAACCCGGCTAAAGTTATATATTGGGCAACTGAAGGCAGAACGACCGAATCCACACGGCCTGTCATAATCCCGCCAATCTCTTAGTATAACGGCATGTTTCTTGCGGTTTTATTTGATTACGCATCAAACCGCAATCTCGGCAGATTAAGCATCGGCACGAAAAATCCGGCTTAGAAAACATAAATCAACGAGAACGGCTTTGATAAATTGCGCAATACCCGGTAAACCGGCAAACTAAACCTATGAAAACCTTAAGTACACCACAAGCTTTCGCGCCCGGATACCGCCTCGACAAAGGCATCCACGACGAAATGCTGGACGAAACAGGTCGAGTGAGACCGCATTGGGCGCATCTAATGCAGGCGTTGCAACAACTCGGCCCCAATGAAGTTGGGCAACGCCATCAGGAAGCACTAAAGTTGCTGCGTGAAAATGGCGTCACCTACAACGTCTACGGCGACCCCGAGGGTACTAACCGGCCTTGGCAACTTGACCCCATACCGCTATTGGTATCCGGCGACGAGTGGTTCGACATTGAGGCCGGGCTACTCCAACGCGCCGAATTATTGAACTTGATTTTAGCCGACCTCTACGGCCCCCGTCAGCTCATCAAGAAAAACCTACTGCCGTTAGAACTTATTTATAACCATGGCGGTTTCCTGCGGGTTTGCGATCAAGTCCACTTGCCAGGCCAACATCAGTTGGTGCTGTGCGCCGCCGACCTGGCTCGCGGTCCCGATAAAAAAATGTGGGTCTTGGGTGACCGCACGCAAGCACCGTCCGGCGCTGGCTACGCGCTGGAAAACCGTTTGGCCATGTCGAGGGTATTGCCCAGTTTGTTCCGCGATACTCATGTTCATCGGCTGGCGCGTTTCTTCCAATCCTTGCGTGCAGGCCTCAACGCCATCGCTCCCGGCGACGCTGACACCCCGCGCGTCGTGGTGCTAACTCCTGGCCCGTTGAACGAAACTTTCTTCGAACATGCTTATCTCGCCTCCTATCTCGGCTATCCGCTGGTGCAGGGCGACGACCTTACCATCCGCGACGGCTATGTCTGGCTGAAATCGCTGGTGGGCTTGCAGCGAGTGGACGTAATCCTGCGTCGGGTCGACGACAATTACTGCGATCCTTTGGAACTGCGCGAAGATTCGCGGCTCGGCGTTGCCGGCCTTTTGGAAGTGGTCAGGCGCGGCAATGTGGCTATTGCCAATCCGCTGGGCAGCGGCGTTCTGGAAAATCCGGGGATCATGCCCTTCCTGCCGGGTATCGCCAAACATTTCCTGGGCCAAACCCTAAAGTTGAACTCTATCGCCACCTGGTGGTGCGGCCAAGCCCGCGAATTAAACTATGTGCTCGCCAATCTGGAGCGCTTGGTCATCAAACCCATATACCGTAAGCCCGGCGAACGCTCGGTGTTCGGCCACCAACTAAGCCGTGCGCAATTAACCGACTGGCGCGCGCGCATCAAGGCTAGGCCGGCATTTTACGTCGGCCAGGAATACGAAAGCTTTTCCACCGTGCCGGCGCTGGTGGGCGGTGGCTATGAACCCCGCCAAACCGTGTTGCGCTGTTTCATGGTGGCGCGAGCGGACGGTTATACCCTGATGCCCGGTGGCTTGAGCCGGAGCGCGCCGCGCTATGGCAACATGATGATCAGCAATCAAACCGGCGGCATCAGCAAAGATACGTGGGTAGTTGCCACTGAACCGCAGCATCCGGCTATTCCAGCCAAGCGCAGCGGAGGTGGCCTGACCGGCCATGGCAATGCCCTACCCAGCCGCGCGGCGGACAATATTTTCTGGGTGGGCCGCAACGCGGAACGGGCTGAAGGCGGCGTCCGCTTACTGCGCGCCACTATAAAAAAATTGTTCAGTAATCCCGACCGGGACAGCCCCGACTATCAACTCAGCTTAGAGACTTTGCTGCGTTGCGTGACCAGTATGACAGGCACCTACCCCGGTTTTTTTGCCGAGGATAACGAAAGCTTGTTGCAAATACCCGAGGCCGAGTTACTGGCGGTAATCGTTGACGAAAGCCGAGCCGGCAGTCTGGCGAATACGGTAAACCGCATGACCCAATCCGGTTACGCGGTGCGCGATTTATGGTCCTCCGATACCTGGCGGGTCATCGACGAAATAGAGGAACAGGTGTCCGAGGCACGGCGCCTCGGCAAAACCGGTTTATGGTCGATGCAGGAGCAAATGGATCAGTTGATTACCACGCTCTCCGCGTTCAGCGGTCTGGTGATGGAAAGCATGACGCGCGGCAACGGTTGGCTGTTTCTGGACATTGGTCGGCGTCTTGAACGCGGTTTACAGTTAGTATCGGTATTGAGAACCGCCTTCGCGATGCCGCAAAGCGAAGCAGCGGAAACCCGCTTGATAGAATCCTTACTGGATACCAGCGACAACCTGATTTGCTATCGCCAGCATTACCGTAGCAATCTGGAATTAGCCTCGTTTCTGGAATTGTTGCTAATGGACCCCAACAATCCCCGTTCGCTGGCCTATCAAATCGCCCGCTTGCAGGAACATGTCGGCAAACTGCCGCGCGAACCCAGTACCCGCCGCATTTGTGCTGAAGAACGGCTATTATTAGAGGCCAGTTGTATCCTGAATATCGCCAACATAGAAGACTTACTCAGCGTATCCGAATCCGGCATTCGCGAAGCGCTGGACCAACAACTCAGCAAAATTTACGCATTGCTGGCCGCGCTGTCAGATACCTTGACCGCCAACTATTTCCGCCACGGGGACGCGCCGCAATCGCTGTCCTAAGGGAGTCAACATGCGTTATAGGGTTACCCATACTACTACTTACCGTTACCAGCAAGCCGTGGGCCTGTCTTACAATGAAGTCAGGATGCAGCCGCGTCCCTGTCCGAATCAACAACTGCTTAGCTCGCAGCTGAAAATCAATCCCTTGCCCTGTGACTATCGAACCCGCACCGATTTTTTCGGCAATCAAGTCGCCTGGTTTTCCATTCGCGAGCCGCATCGGGAGTTTGTAGTCACCGCCTGCAGCGAAGTACAGATTTTCCCGCAACCGGTACAGTTGGACTTCAGTCACGGCATGAGCTGGGAATTGGTCAAGGAAGCGCTCTGGACCGATAGAAGCGAACCGCTGTTGGAAGCCCGGCAATTTGCGCTGGACTCCCCATTCATCGCCGCTGACGCCGAACTGGCGGACTACGCACAGGCTTCGTTCACCCGGGGTAAAGCCCTGATCGAAGCGATACACGATCTCATGCAGCGTATCCACCGCGATTTCACTTTCGATCCGGAATTCACCAATCTAGCCACGCCACTCACCACCGTCCTGCAACACCGGCGCGGCGTCTGTCAGGATTTTGCCCATCTGGCCATCGGTTGTATTCGCTCGCAAGGTCTAGCCGCTCGTTACGTCAGCGGCTATATCGAAACCTTACCGCCACCGGGCAAGAAAAAACTGGTGGGCGCAGACGCCTCACATGCCTGGTTCTCGGTCTATCTGCCGGATTTAGGCTGGATGGATTTCGATCCCACCAACAACCAATTACCAGGCGACCGCCACATCATTGTGGCTTGGGGCCGCGACTATAGCGACGTAACGCCTTTAAAAGGCGTAATTTTCGGCGGCCACAACCACGAATTGAAAGTGGCGGTGGAAGTTGAGAACTTGGGTGTATGAACACCGACACTCACCGATGAAACCGCAGCTTGGGGCTATATTTCCTCTACAGCAACATAGATTAAGCAAGGCACTCAGCCCGCTTACAAAACATTAAATCTCATGAGATCAACCCAATCTTTTGCCTAACTAGTCGTAAGCTTTTTTCAAATTAAGGTAACCTTTTGCGCCGCTATTTGAGCTATTCCAATGCAGAACTGGCCGGCCTTATTGGCCTGACCGTCGCCTACGCAGTCGTTACCAAACTCGGGCTGATGTTCTTGGCCACCAATCATGTTGCGGGCCTCTTCCGGCCTACCGCCGGCATCGCCTTGGCCGCATTATTGTTAAGCGGCAAACATCTCTGGCCCGGCGTATTTCTTGGGGCTTTAGTCGGCAATCTATGGGCAGGCAATGCCTTGCAGCAGGCATTGCCGATCGCCTGCGGCAATAGTATCGCGGCGTTAACCGGCTGTTATTTACTCGGCACTCTGCGCAAACTGCAGCAACCGCAAGACTACTTAAACATCCTGTTTGCCGGTGCCTTGGCCTGTGTGGTCTCAGCAATCACCGGCTCTTCCACCTTAACCGATTTTGCAGCTAAGGCGGCGCAGCAATGGATAGCCGATTTTGCGAATTGGTGGATGAGCGATGTATTGAGTATCGTCATTGTCACACCACTGATTCTGGTCTGGCGGCAACCGCCACATTTTAGCTGGAAGCTGCCGCAAATCTGCCGAGCCTTGTGTTTTGCGACGACAGCGTTTTTGGCCGGACAGATGATTTTCTTGGAATGGCCGTTCAGTCTTGGCGACTATGGTAAAGCGTTTTACATGTTCGCCTTTCTGGTTTACGGCGCACTGCATTTTGGCTTACACGGCACCTTGCTGTTGATTATCATGATAATGCTGCAAAGCATGTTTGGCGTGATTTTTCAGGTAGGTTTTTTTGCAACGGAGGGCGATGAAACCAGCTTATTGCTGGAATGGTCGTTTTTGCTAGTGTTCAGCAGCGTCGGCATTTCCCTGGCACTGGCTATCGCCCGATACCAACAGGCAGAACAAGCAACCAAAGCCCTCAGCGACTTTAATCAACACATTTTGAAGTCCGTGCAGGAAGGGGTAGTTGTTTACGATCAGCACGGGCGCATTAAGCTGTGGAATCGGTTCATGGAAACCATGACGGGCCGATCTCAAGCGGACTGTGTAGGCAAAGCGCCAGTGGAGCTCTTTCCTTGGTTGGCCAATACCCCCATCCCCGAAGGGATTCAAAAAGCCTTATCAGGTGAAACCCTGCAGCAGACGCCCTTTGCCGCGCGCGATGGCCGCTGGATCAGTTCTACGCAAATGCCCTTGCGCGATGATCAGGAACGTATCATGGGCGCTATCGAACTGATCAAGGATGAATCATTGAACATAGCGTTCGGCAAATCACTCTCCGTCAGCGAATTGCGTTTCCAGAGCATCCTAGACAATACGCCCACGGTCATTTACAGCAAAGATTTGCAAGGCCAATACCAGTTAATCAATCGCCAATTTGAAAAACTTTTCGCGGTCGATAATCAGAGCGTAAGGGGAAAACGAGATATCGATTTATTCCCGGGTGAGGACATCAAACTGCTCTGGGAAAACGATTTACAGGTCATCCAGAGCGGCCAGGCGCAGATATTCGAGGAAAAGCTACCCCATCAAGACGGCACAATCCACACGTATTTGTCGCATAAATTTCCGCTATGTAATGCGCAGGGCGAAATTTACGCGGTCTGCGGCATCTCTACCGACATCAGCGAGCGTAAGCAATCGGAAAAATTACTGCAAGAAAGCGAGTTGCGCTGGAAATTTGCGCTGGAAAGCGGCGGCGACGGTGTCTGGGATTGGGACTTGAACAGCGGCAAAGTATTTCTGTCACCGCGCTGCATGGAAATTCTGAATTTTAGCGAAGAAGACAGAGACAACGATTACCGCAATTGGGAATCCACGATACACCCGGACGATAGCCCCAGAATGATGGCGGATTTACAGTCACACTTGGATAATCACAGCGTGCGCTTCAGCAACGAACACAGAGTCAAACAAGGTGATAATCAGTGGCGTTGGATATTGACCCGAGGTTTGGTGATCAGCCGCGATATCAATGGCAAGGCCTTGCGCATGATCGGCACCCAAACCGACATTACCGAACGCAAACATCTGCAGTGGCTGCAATTGGCCAAGATTGTCGATGGCTCGCCGGAAGCCACGTTGTTGGTCCGTGAAAACGGCAGCATTAAACTTGCCAACCAGCCAGCGGCCAACGTTTTTGCCTACACGCTGGCAGACTTGCTTAGCCTGACTGTCGACGCACTGGTCCCGGCAGGCGCCCGCGCCAACCACCCGGAACAGCGCAGGCAATTTTTACAGGAAAACAAAGCCAGACCGATGAGCGCCAGCAACTCCCTGACTGCTCTGCGCGGTGACGGCTCGGAATTTCCGGTGGAAATCAGTTTGACACCTATCGATATCGACAACCGGCGTTACATTATTGTCTCGGTGCTGGACATCAGCGAACGGAGACGGCTTGAACACGAAATGCAGTTGATGGCCATGATCTATCAGGCTATCGGCGAAGCAGTGATGGTCGCAGACGCAGATAACCGTATCATTGCGATTAACGACGCGTTCACCCGCCTGACCGGCTACACAGCGGAAGAGGCAATAGGTCGCGCCACAGACATTCTAAAATCGGGCCGGCACGATCCGGACTTTTATCAAACCATGTGGCACTCGTTGTCACAAACCGGCCACTGGCAAGGTGAAATCTGGAATAAACGCAAAAACGGCGACATTTACCAAGAGTGGCTAGTGATCAATACCATCTACGGCGAACGCGGCGAAGTAGAACGCCGGGTGGCGATGTTCTCGGAGATCACCGAGCAAAAACATGTCGAACAAACCATCTGGCGCCAAGCCAATTTCGACCCGCTCACCGATCTCGCTAACAGGCGAATGTTTCAAGATCGCTTGAACCAGGAAATCAAAAAAGCTCATCGCGACAAAAACAGCCTGGCGGTGATGCTGCTGGATCTGGATCGCTTCAAGGAGATCAACGATACCCTGGGCCACGGCATGGGCGACATTTTGTTGCAGGAAACCGCGCGACGTATCTTGGCATGCGTACGCGATGTCGATACCGTCGCTCGCCTGGGCGGCGACGAATTCACCATCATTCTGGGCGAATTGGATTCGGCGACCAGCATAGACCGAGTCGCGCAAGCCATTCTGCACGAGCTTGCCGAACCGTTTCGTTTGGGCGAGGAACTGGCCTACATCTCGGTCAGCATCGGCATTACCTTCTATCCGAAAGATGCGCTGGAAGCCGAGCAACTGATCAAGAACGCCGATCAGGCCATGTACTCGGCCAAGCAACAAGGCCGTAACCGCTACAACTTCTTTACCAGCGAGATGGAGCAGACCGCGCAAAACCGTATGCGCCTGACCAGCGATCTTCGCCAAGCATTGACCAATCAAGAGTTTTGCCTGTTCTATCAACCGATAATCGAACTGAGCAACGGCAGAATGCATAAAACCGAAGCACTGATCCGCTGGCAACATCCAACGCGCGGCATGATCAGCCCGGCGGAATTTATTCCTTTAGCTGAAGAAACGGGATTGATAGTCGATATTGGCGATTGGGTATTTCGG
Organism: Proteobacteria bacterium ST_bin11; assembly: GCA_002083615.1. Taxonomy (GTDB): domain Bacteria; phylum Pseudomonadota; class Gammaproteobacteria; order Methylococcales; family Methylomonadaceae; genus Methylomonas. The sequence goes on from MSXO01000018.1 coordinate 43,234, forward strand.
GTGGCGGCAAAACAAGTCGCCGAGTGGCGCGCCCACTATCGCCCGGATTTGCAAATGGGCATTAACAAATCGCCGATCCAATTTGCGCGCAGCAATCGTGGCGACAGGAAATGGATAGACTATTTGCAAGAACTGGGTTTACCCGGCCAATGCCTGGTCATCGAAATCACCGAGAGCCTGTTGCTGGATGCCGATACTGTGGTCCGCGATCATTTATTCGCCTACCGCGACGCGGGTATCCAGGTAGCTATCGACGATTTCGGCACCGGCTATTCGTCGCTGTCTTATCTGAAAAAATTCGACATCGATTATTTGAAGATCGATCAAAGTTTTGTACGGAATCTGGAGGCCGATTCCAGCGACCTAGCCCTCTGCGAAGCAATCATCGTGATGGCCCATAAGCTGGGCTTAAAAGTGATAGCCGAAGGTATCGAAACCCCGCAGCAACTGGAATTGCTAACTGCCGCCGGTTGCGATTATGGCCAAGGCTATCTGTTTTCCAAACCGCTGGATGCTGCTGAGTTTACGCGGCTGTTCGACACGGAAGATCAGCGACCGACGCCGCCGCCAGCAGCCACCCCAACGGCAACAACGCAGGCAAAACCAACCGGACGCGGTGATTCCAGTATCTCTAAATTGTTCGGATCGGACAAATAAACGGAACGCGGTCATACACACTCATTTACCAAAGAACGCTGCCGGCCATATTCAGCCAGAGCCTCTTACTTTTTCGCAGAATACCTATTTGAAACGGAGTTTATATGCTGATCAACAAACTGACTGTCCCCATCATTTTGCTAAGTGCCGCCGCGATGTTTTACCAAACGGCATGCGCTCAAGAGGCCCCTAGTCCGCAACAAGCGCTACAAAACTTCGGCATCAGCGCCGCACAAATCCCGAACTTGGAACGGGGCGAAATTGTCGGTTACGACGTCAGCGAAACCAGCGAAAAAGAACTGGCGATAGGGGTAGCCATGATGCTGCCCGTAGGATTGCCGCAACTGGCCGATTACATCAAAAAGGGCAAACTCAACGCCGGTGAAAGCGACATCGTCGCCAGCGGCATGCTGGGCCATAACGCCAGCATCGACAGTTTTAAGAAGTTTGCTTTTACTGAAAAGATGTTGGACGAGGCCAAGGCATTTCTGGAAGCGGAGCCGGGCGACGAATTCAATCTATCCAAAGCCGAACTGGACAGTTTGAAAAGTCTGCAAGCCGGACTGGAAGATGCCGATAATAAAACCCTACTGAAAACAGCCAATCACAAATACCGGGAATTTTTATTGCACCGTTTGCAAGCCTACAAAAAAAACGGCCTATCCGGGATTGCGCCATACAGCAGGGATGGCGGCACAGCAGATCCCTCTGCGGAACTGCATACCGATGCAGTGAATAGCAAAGCCTGGGCGCATTATTTTCCGGAATTACAGCAAGCTTGGCTGCACTACCCTGCCGCGTTGCCGAGCAATGCGAGCGAACAGTTTTTGTGGCTGAATCGGCGTGTCGAAGATCGCCCCACTGCCGTGCTTAATCATCGCATTATTGCGATCGGCGCAGGCGGCGGTATTGTGGTTTCTCGGCAGTTTTACGTCGGCCACTCCTACAACTCCAGTCAAGTGGTCGCCGGCGGCCTGCCTTTTAAAGACGGCTCACTGGTATTTTATTCGATCCGCAGTTCCACAGACCAAGTCGCGGGCATGGGCAGCAGCCTGAAGCACTCGATAGGCCGTGAGCAGATGAAAAAAGAAATGATCAAACGCCTGCAACGGCTAAATAAAGACATGAAACTCAAACCTGCACCTGTTGCCGTCGAAGAGTAATTCCGCGGAACAAGCTCAAGAGCATGTAACGTAAACCCAATCAAATACTAGTATTAAGCTTGATTGCCTTGCGCATTGCCCCCACCCTGGTAAATATCCCAATAACCTTATTTCCCCAAAGCCCCTAAATCTTAGATGAATATAAAACACAAAGCCCACCCCTGGCACGGCATCTCCCCTGGAGACAATACCCCGGATATCGTCACCGCCTTCATAGAAATTGTGCCGTCTGATACGGTCAAGTACGAAATCGACAAAGACAGCGGCTATCTAAAAATCGACCGCCCACAAAAGTTTTCCAACATGATTCCGACCCTGTACGGCTTCATCCCGCGCAGTTATTGCGCGGAAAAAATCGCCGAATACGCCGCCGCCCAATCCGGCAAACCGGTCAGCAAAGGCGACGGCGACCCGTTGGACATTTGCGTATTAAGCGAACGCAGCGTGACGCATGGTGACATCCTGCTACAAGCCATTCCCATCGGCGGTTTTCGGTTACTAGACGGCGGCGAGGCCGACGACAAGATCATCGCCGTCATGAAAGGCGACGAATTCTACCGGCAATGGCGCGACGTCTCCGACTGCCCGGAGTCGTATATCAATCGCTTGAAGCACTACTTCCTCACCTACAAACATCTACCCAGCGAGCAAAGTATCTGCGAAATCACCGACGTTTACGGCCGCGAAGAAGCCCATGAGGTGATCAGACGGTCGATGGCGGATTATCAATATCATTTTGGCTGCCAGGACGACGAGTAGACTTGTTTTGGAATGGATGCGCCGATCTAGAGACGGCGCATCCCCAGTTGCGCTAGTTCTAGTAGCGAACAGGGTGAAAAATATGGCTGCTCGGCGTATGCTAAGGCTTTAGCAATCCGGAATTAAATCCATGCATGCCGAGAAAATCATTTTAGAAACCGATCAACAAGGCAACTTGCTGCAAATACCCAAATTGCCGCCCAACGCCCAATTGGAAGTCATCTTCCTGGTGTTGAATCAGTCCCTACCGGCCCCAAAGAGACGCAAGCCCTCGTCGCTAATAGCCGGGAAAGGCAAAATCATTGGCGACATCGTTGCTCCCGTGGCAACAGAGGGTGAATGGGACGCTCTGAATTGATTCTGCTGGATACGCATATTTGGGTGCGCTGGCTCGTGGGCAACGATCCATTACCTGAAGGCATCATCGAAATGATTGAAACCAACGATGCTATTGCAGTTTCGGCCATTTCTGTTTGGGAAGTCGTCTTATTGCAAAAACGCCAACGTATTGAATTGCCGGTTCCGCTCGATCAATGGCTCGACGCGGCTTTACTTGGCTCTGATGTCCAGGTATTGCCAATCACCGGCGAAATCGGCCGCTTGGCCGGCATTCTCCCCGAACATCACAAAGATCCGGCTGACCGGCTCATCATTGCCACCAGTATCGTCAATCAAAGTAAATTGATCAGCTTTGATTCGGTATTTCCAAATTATAAGGAATTGACAGATCTATTGATCACCGCTTGAGACGGGTATTTATCAACCCCAGCCTCTTTTAGCTCAAAAGCCGACTCCCTTAGAACCTAATAAAATTTTAATTCTTGCTGGAATCATGACTCTTGCTAGAATCTCAAGTTATGACTTTTGATTACCTGAACCAGCCCGATACTATCGACACTGCAAACGCATGGCCCCCTCCAACAGCAGCTCGATATACCGACCAAGACATTCAACTAGCGATATCGCGTTTTCCCAAAACCCGCTATTACGGCAGTAAGCGACGTTTACTCGACTGGATTTATCAAGCAGTTAAGGATTTACCGTTTAACACTGTATTGGATGGTTTCGGAGGCACAGCCAGTGTCTCCTTATTATTCAAAGCAATGGGCAAACAGGTTTTTTATCATGATGCACTGCTTTGCAACACAATCTCGGCACAAGCGCTTTTAGCAGACGAACTACCCTTTTCCGATCCTAGCGAAGCCCACGATTTTATAGACGGAATTAAACCCAAAAATGGTTTTATAGCAAAAACATTCCAGGGGATGTATTTCACTGATGACGAAAATCGTTGGTTAGATGGCGCTGCGGAAGCAATCCATGCACTTAATAATCCGCTACAACGTAGCGTTTATTTATATTGTCTATTTCAAGCTTGCTTGAAAATGCGGCTATTTAATCATTTTCATCGTGACAACTTGAATTTAAGACCGAATCAGAATGTTATCTGCTATTTTTGAAAACCAGCTAAGTGATGAAAAAGGCTTTCAATTTCACATCCAGCAGACAAGCTTATTGGTTCAGATCCAACCAACTACAAAACCAATTTTTGGTGAGTAGAAAATATTAAATAATCGATTATAATTTTCGATTGGTTTCAACCGTATCTGCATTTTATTTATGAGAAAAGTGTCCACAATTTATGATCGATTTATAGGCGTTAGATTATCCTGGATAATTCTAGTAATTCTAATTGCAATATGCCTATACTTTGGAACAGAGTACTATAAAGGAAAACTTGAAGAGCATTCCACTGCATTATACGGCGGACTTCTTACCAGTCTAATTGCAGTAGTAATTCAGATGCTTATGGAGTGGAACGAACACAGGGAAATCGAGAAATTTAAAAAAATGGGAATACTGAAAATACTGCCTAATCATGATGGAAAACAAGATTACTACTTTAAGATATTGTCCAGCGCCAACAAAAACATTGATTTTATGGGATCAACATCAGCTTCATTTTTGAGAGATTTCGTAAGCAACGACAAACAATCTGGTGAAAAAGCAAGCGCTCTAATACGAGCAATTGAAAGAGGAGTAAAAATAAGAATTCTAATAGCTCGTAGAGATGACTTAGATATTACAAAGCACGCCAAATTCAACGAAGCCAAAGAAAAATTAGAAAAGTTGCAGACAGATTATCCAACATGTTTTAATTACTTTTATCTAAGTCAAAAGCCATCTCATACATTAGTTACTGCAGACAAAGAATGTGTTGTTGGACCTATCATTCCAGAATGTAAATCTGATGTAACATCAGCCATTCATGCACTAACAGATAGTCCTTATTTAAATTGTTTTCTGGAGCATTTCGAAAGAGAATGGAAGAAATCAATAACAAGTTAAACATCCTTGTTCATTCTCGCCTACATCTAACCTTACTCGCTCTACATAACGGCGAATATCGAATCAACGGTGGCTTGGGCGTTACGATCGCTCAACCCGCTTGTACTCTAGTTTTCTCGAAAGCCACTATCTTTTCACTTCACGACAGTCGCGATCATCCTTTAACAGTAGAAGAAGCCGATCGCTTGCAAACGTTATTGTACGAAGAGCAAAAACAGCGCGGCTTCGACTATGCCCTCGACATAGTCTTAACCGGCAATATGCGCCCGCATGCTGGTTTCGGTTCCGGTACTGCGGTGACGCTAGCCTGCCTGGAAGCTTTGCATCTCCTGAACGTCTCGCAGGCAACACCCACTGAGTTGATTGCCGCCTCCAAACGCGGCGGGACTTCGGGTGTCGGCATACACAGTTATTTCTCCGGCGGTTACGTGTTCGACTTGGGGCGCAAAATAGACGGCAGCCCTTTTATGCCGTCCAATCAAACCGGCTCCAAACAGTTGCCCTTGTTGTTGGATCAGGGTCCGATGCCGGATTGGGAGTTCGGCATTTGTTTACCGAAAGGTATCCCGCACAAAACCCAAACCGAGGAACGCGAATTCTTCGCGCGTACCTGTCCATTGCCAGCAGATTCGGTTTACGAGACGGTCTACCACACTTTGTTTGGGCTCTATGCCGCGCTACGCGAAGCAGACCGTAGCGGTTTCTGTCATGCCTTAAAAGCCATACAAACATGCGCCTGGAAACAAGCTGAACGGCAAGAATACGGCAAAGAATTGCTCGATATTGAGCAGGCAATTTACAGCGCAGGAGCAGAAGCGGTCGGCATGTCCAGTCTGGGGCCTAGTTTGTTTTTTCTGGCCTACGATGTACCTGGGATTATCGAAAAAATGCGAATTGCCCGTCCCGACTGCGATTGGCTGATCACATACCCGGACAATCAAGGGCGACAAATTGTCTATGACTGAAATCGTCTTTTTTACCTCCAGTGCCGTCAAATTGGCTCATGCCCGGTATCTGTGCCGAGATTACGACGTGCAAATCACCGGTTTTCGCGAAAAAACCTTTGGCGCGAATTATGAGGAACCGCGCATCTATGATCGTGCCGAGCTAATCGAGCGTAGTTATCAGGATGCTTTGCAACGTTGGAAAAAATCCGTTTCCTTGGATGAACAAAAGTTGTTTTTTATCGAGGATACCTCGGTGATTCTCGAGGCTTTAAGCGTCGAACGGGAAGTACCGGGGCTGGATGTCAAATACTGGATGGCGGAAACCGACTTCGCGAGTTTGGATGCTCAATTGCGTGAATTGGGAAACAACCGCCGTTGCAGGGTGCGATCAGACTTGATTTTGCATCTACCCAAGGATTTACGTAAAGACAATCAAGGCGGAAGTTATCGATGCTTTACCAGCTATAGCCATGGCAACATCGTCGACCAAGATCACGTCATCGCCACCAACCTGATGTATCCCTGGCTGGACAACAAAACCTTCAACAAATGGTTTGTACCCGAGGGTTGCCGTGAACCGATCAGCCTGCTGCCGATCACCGAGGCCGACACACACGATTTTCGTGCGGCGGCATTTCGAGAAATGTTAGGCTTTTTAGAACACCACGGCCGCATTGCAAGGCGCGGCACCCCGATCATTCAAACTCAATTGGAAGCCGGTGTGCCACTATTCGTTATTTGCGGTCCATCGTGCGCCGGGAAAACCACTTTGGCGGAACACTTGGCCGCAAGATATGGTTACTACCACATCGAAGCCAGCGATTTCATGTATCTGAGTTATTACCAGAGGCACGGTGTCGGTTCATCAATACCGATTGGTGATTTTGCCGAGCAAGCGCTAAACGAGCAGCCGGAAATCGTGGCGCGACAAGTATTGGAAAACATTCAGGCGAACCAACCTACAGCTGCAGTTGTCACCGGCTTCCGTTCGCCTCTGGAATTGGCGTGGTTCAAAAATCATTACGGAGGGCACCAACCCATCGTGCCGGTTTTTATCGATGCCGAGCCCTCAATACGTTTTGAACGCTCTTTAGATCGTGGCCGCGAGGCGATACCGGATAACAGGGAGCGATTCCAGCGACGCGATGCGCAACAAGCAGCAATGGGACTTAGCGATTTAGCGATGAGTTTGGCATCTGACCATATCAAAAATGAAGGCGGTCGCGACACCTTCTTTGAAAGTTTTGCGGATCGCTATCTTGGCGATTGGCCATTTCCTCAGAATATCAGCTACAACACACTTAGCACGGGTGTTCTGGAAAAATTGATTCTAAAAGCGCTTTACGAACAAGGCGAAGATAGGGATTTCTTTACTACCACCGAAATCGCCCATCTGATCAACCGAGATCTGCCCACCGATCAGCAGCGAAGCAAAAACAATATCAGCCGTTACTTCAATCAACGCTTCTATCCGTATTACGAAATTAAGCTGATTGATGGCAAGCGTAAATATCGTCTTTCCAATACGGGGCAGGGGAAAGTTAAATTGTTGGAAAGTTAAGCGCGACTCATGCAAGTCTCAATATATAACAGCCTTACTGCGCACTATTCTGGCCTCAGATCAATCTGCACATTACGCCGTCCACAACTCCACTTCATTCGAACAACTATCTGTTAGCTCAGCCAAACTCATCCCGGTCATTTACACTGACCAGAAAAAGTATATACTTCACGTAACTACATTTTACATATGGAGCGTCCTATGACCTATGCCCGTATCTTCCAATCCGGCAATAGCCAGGCGGTGCGGCTACCCAAGGAATTTCGCTTCAATACTGACCGGGTGGAAATCTTCCGCCGGGGGGATGAAATCATATTGCGGGAAACACCCGCCAACGCTGCCGCGATATTCGACGCCTTAGCCGCATTGCCCGACGACTTTATGAGCGATGGCCGCGAAGATACGCCGCCCCAGGATCGTGAGGCGCTTTGATGAGCGCCCGTTATCTGCTCGATACCAATATTTGCATTTATATCGCCAAGTACAATCCGCCAGAGGTGCGTGAGCGTTTTGCCCATCACGCTGCGGATGAATTGGCGATGTCGGTGATTACCTTGGGCGAACTGCGATTCGGCGCGGAGAAAAGTCAGGCCAGGGAAAGGGCGTTAGCCGGCATTAACGAACTTACCGGGTTGATTCCGGTATATGGTTTGCCGGAAGCAGCTGGCGAGCATTACGGACAGATACGTGCGGCGTTACAAAAAATCGGGCAACCCATCGGCAATAACGATTTATGGCTGGCGGCTCACGCCAGAGCGGAAGGCTGGATTTTAGTCACCAACAACGAACGCGAGTTTTTGCGAGTGCCGAGGTTGCACGTAGAGAACTGGGTAAGCTTATCACGCTGAACACCTAAGCAAGCGCCTCAGGCAGTGGCTTAGTCTAGGCTCCAAACATCACCCAGCGTCTATTGACTAATTTTCGAATATCCTATTCAACTTATATGAGCTCAGGACAACCCGAATGAAACATCTATCAATGACGATTTTTTTGTTGTCCGCCCTAACCAGCTGCACAACAAACTCGTTATATACCCAGCCATTAGCGGTAGCCGACCCAGCGCCAAAATCTATATCAACCGCCACTCTCTACTCTACAGCCGCTACCGAAAAATCCGGCCCCGTGAATGTTTACCTGATTCCGCTGAATGATTTCTCGGAAGATGTTGCGGCGCAAATGGGCAGAGATTTGAGTAAGGAATTCGGCCTGTGGGTTAAGGGCACGGTGGCGATGGGCACGCAAGGCCTGATGCCGATGCCGAGCTCTCAACAATTCGCGGCGGAAGACATCTTCGAACAGGCGAAAACCGTGATGCAGCGTTTGCCGGAAGCGGACAGCAGCACCTATTTTATTTTTCTGACCAACCGCGACATCAACAGCCGCGCCCGGAATTTTCGTTTCCAGTTTTCCTATCACGACAAAGTCTGCCGTTGTTCTTTGATTTCCGCCGCGCGCATGCACCCGGAACCGGAAAGTTCGGCGAGTGGCAGCCAGCAGCTGCAATCGCGCTTCATCAAAATGACCAAACGCGCCATCGGCCAAATGGTTTTGAATTGGGAACGCTCCAGTGACATCAAAGACCTGATGTATTCGCCGATTATGAGCTTGGACGACATCGATCACTTGGGTAATCGACATCCGGCCATCTCCAAGAAGTAAAACGTATCAGAAGTTAATCTTAGCGGCCGCCCCTTTCCACGAGCGGCTTAATCGGTGTATTCTGCAGCCTTCGCTCTGGTATGTATCAACCCGGAATCATTGCCACCTTAACCCCAACCGTTTAAACATGTTTTCCGCAACATCACGCAAGGCCTGTCTTATCGGCTTTTTATCGTTATTAACGCTGCTCAGCCCCGCCTCCTTCGCCCACGGCGTCGATGCCAATACCGAACGGTTTTTGCTGGCCAACCAAGGCGTCGCGATTGGCCCGTTTTTGTACATCGGCGCCAAGCACATGGTCACCGGCTACGATCATTTGTTGTTCTTGGTGGGGGTGATTTTCTTTTTATTCCGCACCCGCGACGTGCTGGTCTATGTCAGCTTGTTCACCTTGGGACATAGCTTGACCCTACTGTTCGGGGTACTCAGCCACATCTCGGTCAATCCGTTTCTGATCGATGCGATTATCGGCCTGTCGATTGTGTATAAAGGCTTCGACAACCTGGGCGGTTTTCAGCGTCTATTGGGGTTTCAGCCTAATACGAAATGGGCGGTGATGATTTTTGGCTTGTTTCACGGCTTTGGCTTGGCGACCAAATTACAGGATTTTTCACTGCCCGCAGCCGGGCTGTGGAAAAACTTGTTGGCGTTTAATGTGGGCGTGGAAGTCGGCCAGTTTCTGGCCCTGTTGTTTATCTTGATCGCGTTGGACTTTTGGCGGCGCCACCGCAGTTATTACGCGTTTTCCGCAGCCACCAACACGCTCCTAATGTCCGGCGGTTTAATTCTGTTCGGTTATCAAATCACGGGATACATCATCAATGGCTAACTCGATGCAAGACAGCAACCCGCCGGTTCAATCCGTTAAATCGCTAACTATCGCCAGTATTTCAGCACTGTGTTTGGCTGGCGTGATTCTAGTCACCGCCGTATTGCCCGCCGAATACGGCATAGATCCGACCGGGTTTGGCGCTATGACCGGTTTAACCAGTTTATCCTCCACCAGCAAAACCGCCTCAGCAGCAGCCAGCGTTTGCCCCGAGTCGCAGGTAGCAATCAGCGCCGCCCAACCGGCTGCCGCATCGCAATGGCAGGATACAGTGAAAATTGTGGTGCCAGCCGGCGAAGGCCTGGAATACAAATTTCATCTGGTCAAAGGCGCGACCCTGGACTATTCGTGGTCCACCGACGGCGCAGCGCTGTATTTTGATTTCCACGGCGAGCCGCAAGGCGATAAGACCGGATATTTCAAAAGCTACAAAGAAACGACCGACAGCCAATCCAGCGGCTCGCTAAGCGCGCCCTTCGAAGGTGTGCACGGCTGGTATTGGGAGAACAAATCCGGCGCGCCGGTCACCGTGGTTTTAAACACGAAAGGGACTTATCGGGTTTTGGGTTTGATGTGATCAGATGCATCGCTGACCGAATTACCTGTACTGCACAAAAATGCAGATTCAACGCACGGGCGCAATTGCGATTATTCCGAAACGGAAAACCGCTTCAATCCTCAGGCCCGAAGCACTGCGGATAATCTTTGCACACTTCACAAGAAGGCGCTCGGCAGACGTACAAGCCTTCTGCTTCGCACAGTTGTTTGTACAAAAACTTTTTCCATTTCATATCTTTGCTGTTGCGCACCAATAATTCCGGAAAGTTGTAGCCCAGCATGGCCGACAAATCGACACGCGCCCATAAGCCCAAGTCTTGCCAGAGGTGATCGCTGCCCAAACAGGCTGCCACGATCATGGCAATTAGCCATTCGGTTTCTTCGCCGGGATTTACCGCGAATTGCCCCAGCAGGATTTCAAGATCCTGTTTTTCCAACATACGACTGAAATCCAGACAGCTACCGGAAAAAGCTTGCGTAGCCAACTGATAACCGGGGAAAGTCCTGTCTATCAGTTGCTGAAATTGCGCTTGGCTTAAGCCCAAACTATCGGGAAGAACCCCATCACCGACACTCCAACTGGCGATGATTTGCGCCAACCAGACGCTGTTGGGCGACTGGTCGGCACGAGCCATCAGATCCTGATATATGTGTTGCCGCGACTTAACAACCGAGGGCTCTGCCCTATCGTTCGGTTCGATGGAAAGTGTGCAACTCATACTCGATTCTCCGGCCTTTTTAACGATGACGCAGGAATTAATATTCGACGCGAATATCTTCATCCCTAACAATCATTTGGCAAGCCAAACGCCATTCAGGCGGCAGGTCGTCAACGATCATTTGCTCTAACTGTTCGGTAGTCACTTTACCGATTTGTTTAAGCAGGGATTTTTCCTTCTCGGTCATCGTGCCACCCATGCGCTCCAATTTTTTATCGATGCTGGTGACGCGGACCACGCAAGTGCCGCATTCGCCATCTTCGCATTCAAAATTGATGGGTATCTTGTTTTCCAGAGCCAGCTTCAAAATGCTTTGAGTGTGACTGCCGGCAACGGCGTAGACGGTTTTGTCCCGGTATTCGGGACTGGTAAATGTTACTAATGCCATGTGTTACTCCTTTTGCGTTATTTATACTGGTTTAAGGGAAATTTCGCCGCCCAACACTTGCGCTTGGCAAGCGAGACGATTGTGTTTGCCAGCCATGTTTTCACGCAAAATTTTGTCTTCCAGTACTGACGGCTCGGTCAAGTTATTCCATCCAGCAGTCACTTTCATGATGCAAGTTCCGCAATCGCCTTCCCGGCAACCGTAAGTAATACCGGAACCTACTTTCTCGGACACCTCAATAACCCGGGTGCCGGCGGGGACGGTAACCGTCACGTTTATATCTTCAAATGTAATGGTCGATTTGGCCATTGTAAAAACTCCATAAGGTTTAAAAGTAATCTCGGCAGCCTCTAATCTGAGGACTCCCGGTTTGGAACCGAAACGATTCCTGATTTTCACCGGCCTTGCGGCCGGTGAGGTCACCGATGCGTCCTTGGATCGGTTTAGCCTACGAATACAGCTGTAGACTCAATAGCAGGCGTCTGTTTTATCCGGTTTACAGATCCGCAAAATTAATCACCCGCGACTCTCTGGCACCGGTCAATTCCTGAGCCAGTTCCAAACCAAAGGCTTTGCACTCGTGGATCTCGTCGTCGGTCGGAATCAATTTGACGCGCAGGCCCTGAATCGGCACCCGCAGTTTCAAGCCGCGCAAACGATCTTCCACCAAGCGCACACCCTCGCCGGTCCAGCCGTAAGAGCCAAAGACACCCCCGAGTTTGTTTTTTAGATTGACCACGGCCAGCGAAGACAGCAGATCCCAAATCGGCTTGACCGCATCACCGTTGATGGTGGGGGTACCCAGCACCAAACCGTCGGCTTCTTCGATCAAATCCACAAAGGGAGAGACCTCGCCACCTTCTAGGTCGTAAAGCGATACCCGAACGTCATCAATTTGCATTGCGCCTTGATAAATGGCTTCTGCCATCCGGCGGGTATTGCCGTAGGAGCTGATGTAAAAAATCAGCAGGGTTTTTTGATTCGGCCTGAGTTCGTTGTGGAGTGCGGGGCTGGATAGCTGACGGTAGCGCTGGATGTAATGCTGCGGGCGATCCCGCAAGATCGGGCCGTGCGTGGGCGCAATCAATTTCAGCGGCAAAGGCTCAATTAGTTCCAAAGCCCTAACCACGTATTCCTTGAACGGCCGCATGATGTGGGCGTAGTAATATTCAAAGGAAAACCGGAAGTCGCCGACCTTGTCGTTGTACAAGCGGTTATCGCAAAAATGACAGCCAAACACGTCGCCAGAAAACAGCATGGCTTCTTCAGGCGCATAGGTGCACTGGGTGTCGGGCCAGTGCAAATAAGGGGTGTGTAAAAACTCCAGGCTACGGTCGCCCAATGACACTTTGTCGCCGGTCACCACCGGGGTATAACTCAACTCATCCTGTTTCAGGAGGCCTTTCAGCATGGATTGGGCTTTTTGGGAAATGAACAACTGCGCTTGCGGCGCCCGTTTCATCAGCTCCGGCAAAGCACCGGTGTGATCAGGCTCCAAGTGATTGAGAACGATGACTTTGATTTCCCAGTAATCGGCAACGCTTTCCAGGCGGGCAAAAAAGTCGTTGGCAAAACCTTCTTTCACTGTGTCTATCACCGCCACGCCTTCGCTGCCGCGAATCACATAAGCGTTGTAACTGGTGCCGTTGGCGGTCTTCAGAATAATGTCGAAGGTGCGCAGGTTTGGATCTAAGGCCCCTACCCAATGCACGCGATCCGACAAGGCCACCGCCAGCGGTGTGCCGTCTTCGCTCTCCAATTGGACGCTGTTCATGGCTTACAAGCCTCGGCGCGAGACTGCTTGGGACAGGCTTCCAAATTCTTGTGAGTGACGGATGTCGCCAATCCCAACCAGGTATCGACCTGTTGTTGGTCGAACCCGCAGACTCGCTGTTCGTTGACCTCCATCAAAGGCCGACGTATTAACAGCGGCTGCGCCACCATCAGCGCTATAGCTTCGTCTTCGCTGACAGCATTTGGATCGACCAACCCTTGCTTGACGGCCGGTGCGCTGCGGTTAAACCAGTCCGCGACCGGCATGTCGCCAAAAAACGAGCGCAACTTGCCTGACTCCCTGCTCCACGGTTGTTGCAATAAGTCGTACACCACGAGCAAATGACCAGCAGCACTGAGCAACTGTTTTTGCCGGGTATTGTTTAAGCAGCCCGGCTTTTCATAGAAATGCACGGTGGCCATGGCTATCAATGTGCTTGTAATTCCGCCATCGCCTCTGCCATTTTTTCCGGCGGAATGCCGGTCAGCGAGCCGGGCGGGTTAATCGGAACGCCTAACGCGTCGAGAATGGCGCCTTCGATCGGACAGATACTGGCGCATTGCGTATCTTTAAAATCGCCTTCGCATTCGGTGCATTTTTTCGGGTTGATCCTGAAATGCCCGGTTTTTTCGGACATATAAATAGCTTTGCTGGGGCACAACGGCTCACAGGCATAACAGTTGACGCAGGATTCAATAATTTGTAAGGCCATGACGTTACCTTTGGATTCGATGGTTAATCATTTCTAACAATTTCCCTCGCCTGACGGAGAGGGCTGGGGAGAGGAGAATTACAAAAGCAGAAGCCTTTATTTTGATTCGCCTCACCCAACCATCTCACACAGGAGAGAAAATGTCGGATCAGGCAGTAGCCCGTTCTTCTTGTGGTGCAGCCTCGTCCAGCTTGCCGGCGGCAGCCATTTCTTTGTAAACCGCCATGACAGCTTCTTCGATAGGTTCCATCGCGTGTTCGCCGTTAGGTACGATGCCGGCTTTTTCCAGCAAATCCCAAGGCTCGTAGCCGATTTTGGAGCACAACACCGCTTCACAGCCGGCCAGGGAGCGAATAGTTTGTTGCAATACGCTCTCGCCGTCGCCGCAGGTATCGTCGCCGCCGCAATACAAATCGGTCTTGCGGTGACTCATGAAACGCACGCCATTAGGGGATGCTTCATAGATCAGGAACTCCTTCGCATGCCCGAAGTGCATATTGATGACACCTTGACCGCTGGTCGCGATAGCCATCAACACCGGACGGGTGTGCAGCTTGGGCTCGTCGGCGTGACCGGCGGATTTTTCAACCTTCGCGGCGCGCTTGCTGTGCATTTCCTCGGCGATCGCTTCGTGGATCACTTTGCGTTTTTCCATCGCCGATTGGTAGTCGATTTCCATGCTCTCAATTTTGTCCATCGTGAACTCGTCGCCACGATCTTCGCCCAGCAGACCGACCGCATCGGCGCGGCATTGACGGCAGTGACGCATCATGTTCATATCGCCGGAGCAGGAGTCTTGCAGTTCCATCAATTCATCTTGCGTCGGACCGCGTTGACCCATCACACCATAGAATGTACCGTGTTCGGCTTCGGCAATTAACGGCATGACGTTGTGCAGGAAAGCGCCTTTGGCTTTGACGATTTTGCTGACTTCGGCCAAATGTTTGTCATTGACGCCAGGGATCATCACTGAGTTGACCTTGACCAAGATGCCTTTGGCTGCCAGCATTTCCAGGCCTTTTTGTTGCTGCTCGATCAAAATCTTCGCGCCTTTCACACCTTTGATGCGCTTGTTTTCCCAGAAAATCCAAGGATAAATTTGGGCACCGATTTCAGGATCGACGCAGTTGATCGTGATCGTGACGTGATCGATATTGTGTTTAGACAATTCCTCGACCGATTCGGGCAAGGCCAGACCGTTGGTGGAAACGCACAGTTTAATATCCGGTGCTTCGGCGCTCAGGCGGCGGAAGGTTTCGAAGGTGCGCTCTGGATTGGCCAATGGGTCGCCAGGACCGGCGATACCCAGCACAGTCATTTGCGGAATGTTAGCCGCCACCGCCATAGTTTTTTTCACGGCTTGATCGGGCGTCAACAACTCAGACACAACACCGGGACGTGACTCGTTAGAGCAATCGTATTTGCGGTTGCAATAGTGGCATTGAATATTGCAAGCCGGCGCGACCGCCACGTGCATACGAGCAAAGTAATGATGCGCATCTTCTGAGTAACAAGGATGGTTTTCTACCTTGGAACGGATCTCGTCGGACAAATGGCCGAGTTGATCATCACTTGTACCGCAGGAATGGGAGGAGCAGCCGCCCGCGCTGGCTGCTGGAGTATCGTTTATTACTGGCAGTTCCATATTCTTCACCTCACTTGATTGGTTATACGGTGAGAAAGCACAGGCCATGCCATTTATGAAATCAATTTAAATTACTGATTTAACTCTATTTTTTTAATACAAACCGTCAAGCACACCAGAATGGAGCCAGCTAATGTTTGTAACGGCACAATCCCCGCCGGTCGATTGTAAGGATTTGGACAAAGCAAATTGGTCGCAAAATGCGCAATTCTGCCAACAAGGTGGCTAGGCGGCTTGTTTCGCTACCTAAGCCTGAGAGATAGCAGGCTAGCAAGAGTGTAAACAGGCCGAATTGCCTGAGTATTCATGGCGTATTGGCGGCGAATTTGAGCGTGCCCGAGCGATGTCCTGAATTGCGGCAAGCGGGTGCAGCGTAAAACTAATATGGACACTTAATCGTTACTGACCTTGGCCTTTCGGCGGCTTCTTTAGTAAACTGCGGGCAACCTTATTTTTCAGGCGCAGAGTGTATGACCTATTGTATTGCTGTCTCTCTAAAAGACGGACTGGTATTAACCTCAGATTCCAGAACCAACGCCGGCATCGACAATGTCAGCATTTACGGCAAAATGCATCCGTTTTGCACGGCATCTGATCGGAAAATCGTACTGCTCAGCGCCGGCAATCTGGCTACCACCCAGGCCGTGATCGATCAGTTGAAGCGCGATATGAAGGAAGATACCGAAGTTAATCTGGACACGGTCAACTATCTGTCGGAAGCAGCCGCTTATCTGGGGCGGATCAGCGTCGAAAAGCAGCGCCGTCATGTGGATGCCGGCCAAAGCAGTTTCAATCCGTCCGCCACGTTTATTTTGGCGGGGCAAATCGGCCAAGAGCCGCACGGCGCTTATTTGATTTACCCAGAAGGTAATTGCATCACTACCTCCCGGCAGACCCCGTATCTGCAAATCGGCGAAAACAAATACGGTAAGCCGGTGCTGGATCGTTTTT
This sequence comes from Proteobacteria bacterium ST_bin11, assembly GCA_002083615.1. Classification (GTDB taxonomy): domain Bacteria; phylum Pseudomonadota; class Gammaproteobacteria; order Methylococcales; family Methylomonadaceae; genus Methylomonas. Next base: position 59,905 of record MSXO01000018.1, read on the forward strand.
TAAAAATCGACACGTCGCTGCATGAAGCCGGTCGTTGCTGTTTGATTTCGATGGATTCGACGATGCGCAGCAACGCCAGCGTTGGAGCGCCGGTCGAACTGTTGATTTATCATCGGGACACGCTGACCCTGGACGAATATTATTGTTTCCAGGAAGACAACGAGTATTTGAGCCAAATCCGCAAGATGTGGCACGAAAAGTTGAAAGAAGCCTTTGCGACCTTGCCACAGTTCAGTAAAGAGGATTCTCGTCCGCTACCGGGCTGTATATAAGAGTCAGACCGCCGCCTGCGGCGCTCAAGGATGAACTGCGCAGTTTGATTGCTGATTCCCGCTCAGGCGAGAGCGCTTAGATAGCGCCGCAAAGCCACCTTGTCGTTTTATTGGGCTTCCGCCCTGGTGGGAGTGAGGACTGACTTGTAAGGCAAAATTCGGCACAACGTCGAGCAAGCGCTAAAATTGCTCGCCTTCATCAAACGCCTGCCCGCCGCATCAAATTAAAGTTCAGCGGACAGGGCTGATGCAACCAATGATAAAAACACTACTAGAAAAAATCGAGTTCGGCTGGCGTTTGCTGGCAACGGCCATCAGCTTTACCAGCTTCGGTATCGGTGGCGTGTTGCTATGGCTCGCCGTATTTCCGTTAGTGACCATTTGGCCGGGCAACCGCAACCAAAAAGCCTACCGCTCCCAATATACTGTCCACTTGAGTTTTTATGTGTTTATCGGCTTGATGCACAGACTGGGGGTAATGACTTATGACGTGATCGGTCTGGAAAAACTCAACCGCTCCGGCCAGCTAATTGTCGCCAATCACCCAACATTGGTAGATGTCGTATTTCTCCTCAGCCGCATCAGGCAGGCCAACTGCATAGTGAAAGCCAGCTTATGGCGTAACCCGGCAATGCGCGGCCCCATCTTGAATGCCGGCTATATTAGCAATGCCGATTCCGAAACCATGATTAACGATTGCGCCAACTGGCTGCAAAACGGCGGTGCCATGGTCATTTTCCCGGAAGGCACTCGCTCGGTGCCTGGTCAGCCCTATCGATTTCAGCGCGGGGCGGCAGCGATAGCCTTAAAAGCCGATAGTATAATCACCCCGGTGACACTGACCTGTGAACCCAGCACCTTGACCAAAACCCAAGCCTGGTACCAAATTCCCAAGCGGCGATTTCATTTACAAATGATCGTGGGCGACGATGTCGAGTTGCAGCCATTCCAAGCGCTGCAACCCCGTTCGATAGCTGTGCGGCGTTTAACGCAGTATTTACAGGATTATTTTACTCAACAACGAGAGCGCGATGAGCGAAATGGAAACTGAAATAAAAAACCTGATTATCGACACGCTGGCGCTGGAGGATGTCGATGTGGCTGATATCGACAGTAACGCCCCGTTGTTCAATGACGGTCTGGGCCTGGACTCAATAGACGCATTGGAACTGGGATTGGCAATTCGCAAAACCTATCAGATAAAAATCGATGCAGAGCGCGACGATGTGGTGAAAATCTTTGCCTCGGTGGCGACCTTAGCCCGATATATCGAATCGATTCGCCAGTGAGACCTTGCCTGTCGACTGCGCTCGTAAACATCGTCGTTAGTCTGTTTTGTGTCAATCAACGAGCACAGGGCGGAACCAAATAGTCAAAACGCCGCTAAGAAACTATACGGGATAGTATTTTGGGAACTCGACCGTAAACCTTGAAGCCAAGCCCAACAAACAGTTGAGGCCGAACAATTTTAAATCCGCACTCGGCATATCCCGTAAGCTGACGCTACTGCGAAAAACTACAGACTTTATTCCGGCCACTATGCTTAGCTTGGTACAAGCCCTTATCGGCCAGATTCAGCAGATCGCCGATACTACTGTTTTTATCAATCAGGGTGGCCACGCCGATTGACACGGTAAATTTTAGGATCTGGCCGGACTCAACCGGAATCGCGCTGCTGGCAACTACGCTTCTCAAGCGTTCCGCAACGTCAATGGCTTTAAGCAATCCGGTCTCAGGCAATAAAATCGCAAATTCTTCGCCCCCCATGCGGCCCGGGATGTCGATTTCCCGCAAAACGTCCACCAAAATGGAACCCAGTTTTTTTAAGGCCTGGTCACCCGCCGCATGACCAAAGTTGTCGTTGACCGCTTTAAAATAGTCGATGTCCAGCATCAACACCGACAATGGATTGCCGTAACGATCATGGCGCGCCAACTCCGCTTCGCCTTGTTCCATGAAATAGCGGCGATTGGCAATGCCGGTCAAATAATCGATGCGAGCCTGGCGCTCCAATTCCGCTTGCAGCGCCTTTCTCTCGCTAATGTCGCGCACGAATGCGCAGTTGTATTCCAGCCCCTCAAAGACTAAATAATTCGCGGCCACTTCCACCGGAATTTCCCGACCATCCTTGCAGCGATGGATGGCTTCCATTTTCAACGCGCCTTTTTGTTTTAACTCCCGCCAATGCGCGGGCCAATCTTCTGCAGCCAAATACTTGTCGATATCCATTACTGAAAATGACAATAACTCTTCCCGGCTGTAGCCCAATACCTCGCAAGCGGTGTTGTTCACAAATTGGAATCTGGCGTCGGCGGTTATCCAATATAAACATTCTGTGGCTCTATCCACGGAGAACTGCGTCAAATGCAAAGCCTTTTCCGCCAGTTTACGTTCGGTGACATCGTTGTAAATCGAGACAATTTCGCCGTTAGGCAATTTATAGACATAACTTTCCCGCCAGCCCTGAATTCGCTCGTCACGGTAAAATGACGGTGGAAATGCTTCCGGTTCACCGGTTCTGGCGACGCGCCGTATAACGTCCAACAAGCCGAACTCAGATATACCTGGAAACATCTCGGTAAGCTTTTTACCAATCAATTCTTTGCGGGTGATTTTTTCGATCTGCTCGGCAGCCTTATTAAAACCGATGATAGTGAAGTCCCGCCCATCCTCGCTGGCACGATACACCGCCACACCGCTGCTCATGTGTTTAAACAGGGCCGACAAGCGCGCTTCGCTGGCCGCGACCGCACGTTTTTCCAGCAGCAAATGTTGATTGTTTTGAATGAGTTGCTCGGTTCTTTCCTCGACGCGCCGATTCAATTCGTTATTGAGCTCTGCCAATTCGGCAGCCGCCTGCTTTTGCTGCGAACGGTCCGCCCCGTGCTTGGCAAAGGTATGGGCGAGTTCAGCGTACATTTTGGTGATGGTTTCCAGCCGCAGCTTCGAAATGACCGGTACTTTGCTGATACTTTGCAGATAGCTAGCCTCCTCGAACCCATAGCGCCGGGCCTGCTCACGAAAGAACTCCAGATCGGGAGGCTCAATAAAGCATTGGCCGGTAAAAATATTGGCGACGTGCTGGCCCTCGACGATGATCGGCATCGCCGAATCTACCAGGCCGTTCAGACATTTGTAGATCGCAAACCGCTCGCCCTTTAGCATGCTTTCGACCAAAGCTGTATCGCTTTCTATGCAGTTTCTGCAGGTATTGTGATTGACCCGGTGAAATTTTACACAGGCGTCCTGCCATCCGGCGCTGGTAATAACGATGCCGTCCGTATCAATGATGGCGTTTGGTATGCCGATCACCCGGTACAAATCGTCCATCAGCGTTTGCAGACTGGCAAGATCGACAAGTTGTGCGTATTTGATGGTGATTTCGGACATCGGCTGGCTGGAATCTAGCGGTTAAGTTAACAGTCTGTCGTTTGAGATTGATAATAGCAGTATTCCAATCAAGCGAAACTGAAAAGGCGCAGCGTAGAAGGTTTAGTCACTATTCAATGTCGCCCATTGTCGTGCCTGCTTTAAGCGGCCTAAAGGATATTATTACTCCACAACTGAAAACGCGATTCCCGCCCCAGGACTTTGCCGACGCCATCAAGTAAGGCTGAACAGTGTGTTCCGATGTTAATAGCCACCTTACCTTTGGACCTAGGGTTCGTCTAAGCACAAGCGATTCGGCAAGCCCTAATCCGCCGATTTGCCCACCGCCTCATACTTTCATTCGCCCCCTACGCAATGCAAGATCGCACTGAGTGCGCCGTAGAATGAAAATGATTGACGTCAAACTCTGTCGGCTTTTTTTACAAAAACACCCGAATAAATTGACTATCATTTGGATTTCACAATTTTAAACATTGATTAATTTGTGGTTTAAATTTATTGGCACTATTTATGCGTCTAGTTTCAATGATATGTCGATTCATATCAATTTAATTAAACACTCTACAAGGTTAATTTATGAAAAAACCAGCTCTTGCGTTGTTTGCCATGCTAGTTCTGACAGGCAGCTTTCAAACCGCATCCGCCGCTTCATCCGCTCAAGCCTATATCGATTGGGACAATATGAGCTTTAAGTTAGTTGACTATTCCAATGGAGTAAACGCACCAACGCTAACTTGGTCTTCTGTTAATGGCACAGTCACCTCATCAGCAACGACTATGGATCCAAACGATTCAGGTTCGGGTAATCAAAGCCGCACTAATTTCACCACGGCACTGTCTAGTGAAACAGAAACCCTTTTGGCACAAAGCTCCGCGACCCGCAATAGCAGCGGCATGTACGCAAGTGCCTCATCCCAACAGGGAGCCTCTGTCGTGGGCGTCAACTTTGGTACTAATAGCGCTTCCTCTAGCGCCTCCAATTCAGGTAACTTCCAACTTGCTGGGAATGGGCTGCTGCTGATCAGCATGGACTGGTACACCTACTCATCAGGGTCAACAGGTAGTTTTTATTTTGATCCCGCCGAATGGGCTAGTGCCTCTATCTCCATTAACGGTTCGTACAACGGCCAATTCAATTCTGGTAGCGCTAGCGCTTCTTACACTACCGCACCATATTTGTGGAATAGCTACGGACCAGAATATCAAAGCAGTACCTTTGTGATGGCTGTGTTTAACCCTGGTCTAGGCGTTATTTCGGGTAGCCTTTCGGCAACCGCTTCCGCCTCGGCCAAAAGCTTGGCTTATGCAGACGGACTGACAATTCTGCCGGTAAACCTCAACGCTTCACCAGTTCCATTACCCGCGTCGGTATGGCTGTTTGGCTCAGCACTTTTTGGATTCTTAGCACCAAGAAAACGCAAGCCCAACGTTGCCATCTAAGTACGATTGATTTGGAAGGACAGTGCTGCTGTCCTTCTTCACCTCAAGTTCTAAGCCATACTAGGCAGCAGTTAATCAATGTCCGCCTCATGCTTGGCGGTCCCTAAATAACACCAGCGATCCAGCACGTGTAATTCATCGCCCTCGCGGATACCGATTTTCTTTCTGGTTCCCACGGTCCTCCGTGGGAACCCATACAAGCTTCAAAACTAATATGCATTCCCACGCCGGAGCGCGGGAACTAGGAATCATCCCGCCACGCATAAAGCTTGCGGCAGCACCTGAACCTCAGCCTTCTTTAACGACTTACTCAGCAACATATAAGTATCCCGATCAAAGGCCGGAACGCCAGCCTGCAATAACTCCGCTATCTCGGCCTCGTTTTTCGCGGTGCCCAAGTAACACCAGCGATCGATCACATGTAGTTCCTCGCCTTCACTGATGCCGATCGCACCCGGATAAGGCCAGACGGCGAGTTTGAGTTTTTGCATGGCGATCAACACCCGTGCCGCGTGCGCCAGGGGTGCTTCGGTGCCGACGCAGGCACCGCGGCATTTTTTGATCTGGTAACCGAAACACGGCCGACTGGCGGCGGTTTTCTCCAGGCCCAATACGCTCAGGCAAAGGCCGTGCTGTTCGGCGACGCCGCGCAAGGCTTTTTGGGCGTCGCGCTGGCTGTGGTAAAGCCCGTATAAATTATCCTGGGCGCCGAAATCCAGCTCGCCGGCCCAACTCAACACCGGCTTCAACTGTTCGCCCTGTTGCTGCAACTGCCAAGCGCACAGGGCGCTTTTACGGCGCAGGCGCTGATTGTGAACCGGGTTTTTTTCCTTGATCAATCGGGCTTCCAGCAACAGCGCACCTAACTCACCGGCGGTTTCGATCCAATCGATGCGCCGCAGTTGCTGGGCCAAGCTCATTTCCTTGTTGTTTTTATGATCGGCACCGAAATGCGCTAATACCCGGTTACGAATATTCACGCTTTTGCCAATGTATAACGGCAAGTCGTTCTCACCGTAAAACAAATAAACGCCAGGCGTTTCCGGCAAATCGTGGATCAATAAGGGATCGATATTGGACGGCAAGCTGGAGCGACCCACCAAACGCTGCACGGCAGCATCGACGGTTTCGTCGGAAAATTGTTCGTAGGCTTGGGTCCAAAATTGATGAATCAATTGGGCGTCGGCCAAGGCCCGGTGCCGGTCTTTGGCCTGCAAACCGTGGCGTTCGATCAGGCTGTCCAGGTTATGCCGGTGAAAATGCGGATACAAGGCCCTCGACAGTTTGACGGTGCAAAGCACTTGCGGCCGAAAGGTCATACCCACCCGGCTGAACTCGTTCTTCAAAAAACCGTAGTCGAATCGGGCGTTGTGGGCGATGAATAAGCGCCCTTCCAGCAATTCCGCCACTTCGCCAGCCACTTGCGCAAAGCTGGGGGCATCGGCGACCATCTCGTTGCTGATGCCGGTCAATTGCTCGATGAACAACGGAATACGGGCTTGCGGGTGCACTAATTGGTTCCACTCCCGCACACCGTCCTCGTCGACTAAGACGATGCCGATTTCAGTGATACGGTCTTTGGTGGCTGAAGCGCCGGTGGTTTCCAGGTCAACAAAAGCCAAGGCTTGCATATTTAAGTTCAGGATGCGGGCTCCATCGGCTCAGCCCAATCGGTCGGGCAACTACACATGATATTGCGGTCGCCGTAGACATTATCGATACGGCCAACCGGCGGCCAGTATTTGTCATCGTGCTGATGGCTGTCGGGGAAGAACGCCTTTTGCCGGGAATACGGCAGCGTCCATTCTTCGAGCAGCAAACGATGGGTATGCGGCGCATTGTGCAGCACATTATTTTGGCTGTCGGCCAAGCCGTCTTCGATTTCTTTAATCTCCTCTCGAATCGCAATCAAAGCTGCACAGAAGCGGTCGATCTCGGTTTTATTCTCGCTTTCGGTCGGTTCTATCATCAAGGTATCGGCCACCGGAAACGATACGGTCGGGGCGTGGAACCCGTAATCGATTAAGCGTTTGGCGATGTCCTCTACGGTGACATTGGCGGTTTTGCGGAATTGATGGCAATCGATGATGCATTCGTGCGCCACCCAGCCATTGGCATCAGTGTACAGAATCGGATAATGCGGCGCCAGGCGGCGGGCGATATAGTTGGCATTCATGATGGCCGCCAAGGTGGCTAGGCGCAAACCGGTCGCTCCCATCATGGCGATATACGCCCAGGAAATGGTCAGTATGCTGGCCGAACCCCAGGGTGCCGCCGATACGGTGCCGACGGTGCCGTGCTCGCCTTTGGCCGGATTCACGCCTTCGACTAGCGGATGATCAGGCAAGTACGGCGCCAGATGCGCACCGACGCCTATCGGCCCGACGCCGGGACCGCCACCACCATGCGGGATGCAAAAAGTCTTGTGCAAATTCAGATGCGCGACGTCCGCACCGATCTTGCCTGGGCGGCTGAGGCCAACCAAGGCGTTGAAATTGGCGCCGTCCATATAAACCTGGCCGCCGTGCTGATGGACGATGTCGCAGATCTCGCGGAAGGCTTGTTCATAAACGCCGTGAGTGGACGGGTAAGTAATCATCAGCGCCGCCAGCGTGTCCTGATATTGCAGGGCTTTGGCGCGCAGATCATCGACGCTGACATTGCCTTGCTCGTCGCAAGCCACCACCACCACCGTCAAGCCAGCCAAGCTGGCGCTGGCCGGATTGGTGCCGTGCGCAGACGCCGGGATCAAACAAATTGTGCGCTGCCCCTGGCCGTTGACTTGATGGTATTTGCGAATCACCAGCAAACCGGTGTACTCGCCTTGCGAGCCGGCATTGGGTTGCAGGGAAAATGCATCGAAACCAGTCAAGTCGCAGAGCATGTCTTCCAGCTCCGCGAACAATTGCTGATAGCCTTGCGCTTGATACAGGGGCACAAACGGATGCATAGCATTGAATTCATGAAACGAGATGGCTTGCATCTCGGTGGCCGCGTTAAGTTTCATCGTACATGAGCCCAGCGGAATCATAGCCCTATCCAAGGCAATGTCACGTCGCGCCAGTCGGCGCATGTAACGCATCATCTCGGTTTCTGAATGATAAAGGCTGAAAACCGGATTTTGCAGAATCGGATCGTCGCGCAACAGCGTGTCTGGGATGCATTCATTCAAGGATGCATCCAGCGCGCCAATATCCGGCAATTCGGCGATGGGCGAGGCAAACACTTGCCACAAGGTGCGCAAATGCTCGCGGTTGGTGGTTTCGTCCAGGGAAATCCCCAGCGTATCGGCGTCGATAATCCGCAGATTGATGTTCACATCAGCCGCCTGCGCGGCGATGCGGCGGGCGCGATTCGGCACGCTAACCACCACAGTATCGAAATAACATTGGCTGAGCACTTGCTGGCCGCTTTGCGCCAGACCCGCAGCCAGAATCTGCGCATAGCGATGCACCCGGCTGGCGATTAGACGCAGCCCGTCCGCGCCGTGATAGACCGCATAAAAACCGGCAATCACCGCCAGCAGAACCTGCGAAGTACAGATATTGCTGGTAGCCTTGTCGCGGCGGATATGCTGTTCGCGTGTCTGCAAAGCCATCCGCAAGGCGATCTGGCCGTGACTATCCTTGGACACACCGATCAAACGGCCCGGCATCGAACGTTTGAAGTCGTCGCGGGTGGCAAAAAAAGCCGCATGCGGCCCGCCGTAACCCATAGGCACGCCAAAACGCTGGGCGCTGCCCACTGCGATGTCGGCATCGAAAGCAGCTGGCGGTTTTAGTAACACCAAACTCAGCAAATCGGCGGCCACCGTCACCAGCGCTTGTTTGCTGTGAGCAATCGCGGTTGCTTCGCTAAGATCGCGGATTTCGCCGCTCGAGCCTGGGTATTGGAGAATCAAGGCAAAGAAATCGAGTTGCGCCAGATTGGCGAACGGATCGGCGACGAGGACTTCATAGCCCAAAGAACCGGCCCGAGTCTGCACCACCGCGATGGTTTGCGGGTGACAATCTTTGTCGATCAAAACGGTGTTGGACGGGCTTTTCGCTAAACGCCGCGACATGGTCATGGCTTCCGCAACCGCTGTCGCTTCATCCAGCAAAGAGGCGTTAGCGATCTCCATGCCGGTCAAATCGATGATCATTTGCTGAAAATTCAACAACGCCTCCAGCCGGCCCTGCCCCACTTCGGCTTGATACGGGGTGTAGGCGGTGTACCAGCCGGGATTTTCCAGCACGTTGCGCTTGATCACGGCCGGCATAATGGTGTCGTAATAGCCCATGCCTATCATCGACACCAGCACCTTGTTACGTTCGCGCATCTTGCGCAGGTATTTGATCACCGCGCGTTCGCTGATGGTGCCGGTGAGTTTTAAGGGTTCGCGGTTGAGAATATTGGCGGGAATGACTTGACCGACAATATCTTCCAAATCCTGCAAACCCAACTCGGCCAGCATCTCCTGAGTCTGCTGCGGATTGGGACCGATATGGCGCTGAATAAAATTTCCACGCATTTCCAGTTGGTCGAGACGGGGGCTTTTTGCAGACATGGGCTTATCTTCTCAAGTAGCGATGCGGAACAAACGGTAGCGAAGTGACCGTGACCGGAATAGCAGAGTTCCGCACCAGCGCGGTTAATCCGGTACCTGGCTCGGCAAATTGGCGATCCAGCAAGGCCATCGCCACCGGCCGGTTCAGACTGGGCGAGAAACTACCGCTGGTGACATAGCCAATTACTTGGTCTTGGTGATAAATCTCGCAAGCCTCACGTACCGGAATGCGACCATCAACCAGCAAGCCGACGCGCGCGCGCGCGGCGCCGCTTTGCCGTTGCGCCAAAATTCTCTCCGCGCCGGGAAAATCGCGATGGCCTTTCTTGAATATCCATTGCAAGCCCGCCTCGATAGGTGTCAGCGTTTCGTTGAGCTCATGCCCGTAAAGGCAAAGGCCCGCTTCCAAGCGCAGGGTGTCGCGGGCACCCAGCCCTATTGGCTCGACGCCATCCTCCGCCAAAAGCACACGGGCGATGCGTCCCGCATCAGCTTGCGGTAAAGAAATCTCAAAGCCATCTTCGCCGGTGTAACCGCTACGACTCACATGGCAAGTGCTCCCGGCAATGTCGGTGACACAAGCCTGCATAAACTTTAGTCCGCCGGCCTCAGCCGAGAACTTAGCCAACACTGCCACTGCGCCCGGTCCCTGCAAGGCAAACAGGGCCAGTTCGGCTAACTCTTCGAATAGGCAATCGACCGGCAACTGGCTGCGTAGATAAACAAAGTCCTTATCCTTGCAACCGGCGTTAACGATAAGGGATAAGCCCGCTTCAATGCGGGTAACGATGATGTCATCTATCACCCCGCCCTCGCCATTGGTCAATACCGTATATTTCTGCGCACCGATCTTCAAATCGACGATGCCACCGGGCGTGAGCTTTTCCAAGGCTTCTGCCGCGCCTTCGCCCACAATCCGGCACTGGCCCATGTGGGAAATATCGAAAAAGCCGGCCTGACTGCGGCAGTGCAAATGCTCTTGAATGATGCCGCTTTTGTATTGCACCGGCATTTGGTAGCCTGCAAAGGTGGTCATCTTGGCACCTAGTTGCAGATGTAAATCGTACAAGGGCGTTTGCTTTGAACTAGTCACCATGACCATCCTATACTGTTCAGAAATTTGATTAGTCTAGCGCCGGGATAAGGCCCGACCAAGTGAATTTACAAAAAGGTCATTTGCCTACGCGAAATATAGATAAGCTATTGGTCAGCGACTCGCAACAGATAGGCATCTGCTGAAAACGGTTGCTGTTAGACACAGTGGTCGCAATGATTAACCAACAAAATAATTAAACATGACGAATATTGGAAACTGGATCCGTAATACATTCGAAATATCCCACGTCGGCCACAACGCCATTCGCTCAATGGAGGGGATTCGCGGTTTTGCGGTGTTCCTGGTATTTCTGGTTCACTACGTTACATTAATTGAACCATGGCTGCTGATAAATTCGACCACTCACGAAATTGCGAAAAACATCTATACCATCGGCAATACCGGCGTGGATTTGTTTTTTGTACTAAGTGGGTATTTGATTTACGGTATGCTGATTAAAAAGCCAACCGCATTTAAAAATTATTTACATCGGAGAATACAGAGGATTTATCCGACTTTTACCGTAGTATTTGTTATTTATTTAGCACTTTCTTTTACTTTTGCGTCCGAATCGAAAATCCCTAAGGAATGGGAGAGCGGATTGCTGTTTGTACTACAAAATTATCTGCTGCTCCCTGGACTATTTGACATTCCGCCCATCGTCACTGTCGCATGGTCATTAAGTTACGAGTTTTTTTACTATTTGTTAATTCCGCTATTAATAGCAACCCTAAGACTGCGATCCTGGCAAAGAAAATATAGATTATTATTGTTTTTGTCAGCATCACTGATTTTATTTGGCTATTTTTATGAAAATAGCGGCCCGATTCGCTTATTAATGTTTGTTGCCGGAATAATTTTATATGATACCGTCGAGAGCGGGTATTTAAAAAAAATCCCGCCGGTTGGTTTGTTGGCTTTAACACTGGCTATTGCATCAACTAGCATGAAACAATATTACCCCATTAATAGTTCTCTGCATTATTTATTGCTTTACAGCTTATTTTATATTTTTTGCCTGGAGTGTTTTTGCACAGCAGGATTTACCAATCATTTATTTACGTTAGCCTACCTCAGATGGTTAGGAAACATGAGTTATTCATATTATTTAATTCATGGTCTATCGTTAAAAGCGGTTTTCATGATATCCGCCAAATTAATTCCCCCAGCCCAAGATAGTGAACTGATATTCTGGATTGGCTTGTTGCCTATTTTCCTTATTACCTTATTACCGTCAACCGCATTATTTTGCTGGATAGAGAAGCCGTTTTCCTTACAAAGGCGGCACAAATAATTCAACCTTGTAATCCAAGCAATAAGCAAAGACTTAGCCTCAAGTCAGGTCATATTCCCGCGCTCTACAAAACATTGCTCGGAAAAGCCTGCCTGCCCGAGCCGCGGCATTCTCGCCCTCCGTCGCGGTGCTGGCAAACACGACCGATGCGGACTCAGAATCTCCACTAGACCACCCATACTGGCTCAGCTTTGGGGGAACAGCGCCACGATAGCCCAAAAACCTAGTAAATCGGTTGTAGAATTCTCAAGCCTGGTCTACGTTTAAAATCACTCAATCAACCATAAGGAACAGGTCTATCATGTTAGAGCGCATATCGCTGGCCACTAAACTGCAATTAATGGCTGGAATAGCCTCATCGGTTTTAGTAGGCGTCGCATTGCTCGGGTATCAATCGTTACATCAGGTCGGCGATGCTGCGGAAGTTATGGGGGAAGGAAAAGACGTTGTCGCGGACATTCTTCCTCCGCCCCTGTATTTGGTGGAAGGACAATTGATTGCCGAACGCATGTATCACGATAGCGATGTTAGCTCGCTACTCGCGCGTCTTAAGGAGCTAAAAACCGATTACGATACCCGTAATCGTTATTGGGAATCCAACCAACGCTTGATCGACGTCGTCAAACAGGATTTGCTCGGAGCGCAACGAAAGTATGCAGACGATTGGTGGCGAGAAATGCTAGACAACTACCTGCCTGCCTTGGAGCGAAGCGACTTAAAAGCCAAAGAAGAATCCATGGCTCGGTTAGACAATTACTACGAATTACATCGGCAATTCGTCAATAAGACCGTCACAAGCTCCACCCGATTTGCAACTGAAACCCTGGATAATTTACACAGTGTCGCCGAAAAAACTACTTGGTATCTGGTGGGCTTAGCGTTGTTTGGGGCGATATTATCGTTGGCGATGGCCTTCCTGATTGCTAGGCAAATCCGAGCCAGTTTGAACTTGGCCGGCCAAATGGCACAAACAATCGCCGATGGGAATCTGAGCATCGCTGTACCGGATTACGGTGACGATGAAATAGGCTTGTTGTTTCAGAAACTATCGTTGATGCGAAACAAATTACACACGCTAATTTATGAAATACGCAGCGGAGTGGTTCAACTTAACCGGCACTCTATCGAATTACACAGCGCGCTAGAAGGTTGCGATAGTATCGCCGCAAATGGCTCACATGCCGCAAATACGATGGCGGCCTCTATTGAGCAACTCTCGGTTTCCCTCAATCAAGTCAATATCAACACCGCCGATGCCATACGCATTGCCACGGAATCCGGGCAAAGCGCCCAAGAGTCAACAAAAGTCATCGATTCTTCGGCTAAAGAAATGCACAAAATTTCGGAGTTAGTGTTGAACGCAGCCGGCTATATCCGAAACCTGGAAACTATCAGTTCGCAAATTACTACGATCGTCGATGTGATCCACGGCGTCGCCGAACAAACCAATCTACTGGCGTTAAATGCTGCAATCGAAGCGGCCCGCGCCGGTTCTTACGGTAGGGGCTTTGCCGTTGTCGCCGACGAGGTCAGAACCCTTGCAGAACGGACCAGTTCTTCGAGTAATGAAATTAAAATCATGGTGGAGAAGATCCGGGAAGCCTCGCGCGCCTCGGTATTAGCCATGCAAAGTGGGGTTAAAGGCGTCGAATCCGGCGTTGAATTATCAGGCAAGGCCGGCAACTCGGTGAAGGAAATTCTCGACGCTCAAGCCAGAGTAACGGTCTCTATCGACAGCATTAACCAAGCCTTGCTGGAACAAACTGCGGCCACTCGGGACATGACCTCGCAGGTAGAAATGGTGTCACGCGGCGCAGATTCGTTGGCGGAAACCGTATCAAAAACCAGAAAAAACTCGGAACAACTGGCCGGCCAAGTGGCAATCCTGGACAAATTAGCCTCCAGGTTTCAGCTTTAACAGGCTGTTGAAATTTACCGACACACCTTCGGTTTGAGCTCCTATTTTTGGAGCTTTGGCGATTCTGGAAGCCTGATTAGGCCT
>MSXO01000019.1 GCA_002083615.1 Proteobacteria bacterium ST_bin11
GGCAGTCGGTAAACACTTGGCCGCCGTGGGTTTGCTGACCGGCGTGAATGTAGTTCAGATCAAGCGTGTTTTTGGAGTGGGTGTTGCAGCCGATATCGCATTCGCCGCAATAGGTGCACGAGGTTTGCGTGGCACCGTAGCGGTTTTTCTCTTGCAAACCGATGGGGATTGGCGAATCCGAAGCTTGGTAGTTGTAAGCGTTGCCAAAGAAAACACAAATGTCGGCTAGGGTACTGGTGCGGTTTTCCTGAGCGGCAAACTCTTGAAAAAGTTCGGTACGGACGATTTTTCGGCGCTCGTCGGTTTGCCAGGATGGCACCGGGCGGGCGCCCAAGACTTGTTTGGCTATTTGATAATAGGGAGCGAGGGTGGTTTTGTCCAAGCCGGTCGGCCAGCCCTGCTCGAAGAGTTGCTCGGGCGGTTCGAGGAAGACGTTGGCGTAAATTAGCGAGCCGCCGCCCAGGCCAGCTGAAATGACCGCATCCATTTTCTTATAATTTCGTATGTCGAACAGGCCGCGCTGATTTTTGTTTTGAATGTGACGCGGTCGGTCTACTGCTTCGCCTTCCACACTCCAGAAGCTGTCGGCGATTTGTTTGGGTGAGCGGGCGAAAGAGCCCATCGGATAATGCCTACCGCGTTCCAGTAACAGCACCTTGGAGCCCCATTTTTGCGCGAGCCGGCAAAAGCTAATGGCGCCGCCGAAGCCGCTACCGATGACTATCGCTTCGTAATCGAAGTTCTGATTAGCCATTTACACCTCCTCAAGAAAGACTTTTTTATTATTGTTAGTTCATTGCCCTGCTATCGAATGTTGTAGAAAATCGCTGTTGCCAAGCTAAGCTTGTGGTCAAAACCCTGTACAGAACAATGCCTTGCAGCGCCAAGCGTCGACGCCGTGTCGGCAGTATAGCCTAGTTCGTGTTGTGATTCGATTAATGCGAAAACCGTTCAATGCCGATGGCAAGGTGGTGTTAAAGATTCCGTGTTTCGCAGCCAAGCGGGATATACTTGAGAGCATTTTTTAGCCAAAGGTGAGGAGCCGTTATGAAGAAAATATCCGTCAAAAACCCAGTGGTGGAGATCGACGGCGATGAAATGACCCGCATCATTTGGCATTTCATCAAAGACAAACTGATTTTGCCTTACCTGGATTTGCAGATCGATTACTACGATCTGGGCATGGAACAACGCGACGCCACCGACGACCAAGTCACCATCGATGCCGCCCATGCGATTCAAAAACACGGCGTGGGTATCAAGTGCGCCACCATCACCCCTGACGAAGCGCGGGTTGAAGAGTTTGGCTTAAAAAAAATGTATAAATCGCCGAACGGTACGATTCGGAATATTTTGGATGGCACGGTGTTTCGCGAACCGATCATCTGCAATAACGTACCGCGCCTGGTACCGAATTGGACCCAACCGATTTGCATTGGCCGACATGCGTTTGGCGACCAATACCGCGCCACCGATTTCGTGACCAAGGGCAAAGGCAAGTTAAAAATCAGCTTTACCCCAGATGACGGTAGCCCTGAACAATCCTTCGAGGTGTATCACTTTGACGGCGACGGCGTGGCGTTGGCGATGTACAACACCGACGAATCCATCGCCGGTTTTGCCCGGAGTTGTTTCAATGTGGCGCTGGATAGAGGTTGGCCGCTGTATTTATCTACCAAAAATACCATCCTGAAAAAATACGACGGTCGTTTTAAAGATATTTTTGAAGAGATTTATCAAGCCGAATACAAAGACTTGTATAAGGCCAAAGGCATCGTTTACGAACACAAATTGATCGACGACATGGTCGCTTCTGCCTTGAAATGGAACGGCGCATTTGTCTGGGCCTGCAAAAACTACGATGGCGATGTGCAATCCGATACCGTCGCGCAAGGTTTCGGCTCGCTGGGTTTGATGACCTCCACTTTGGTGACGCCGGACGGCAAAACGATGGAGGCTGAAGCGGCGCACGGCACTGTTACCCGGCATTACCGCATGCATCAACAAGGCAAGAAAACCTCGACCAATCCAATCGCTTCGATCTTTGCCTGGACCCGTGGCTTGGCGTTTCGCGGCAAGTTGGACGACAACGCCGAGTTGATCAATTTTTGCGAAACCTTGGAAAAGGTCTGCGTCGATACTGTTGAAGCCGGACAAATGACCAAAGATTTGGCTTTGTGCATCTATGGCGATGATTTAAACGACTCGCACTATTTAACCACCGAGGATTTTCTGGAAGCCTTGCGCATCAATTTAGAAAAAAGCCTTGCCGGGTAATTAGGCGCTTACAATTCGCTGGGACTAACCTGATCCCAGCGAACTTTTAAGTTGCTTACTCGCTCACAGAACACTACAGAATGATTGCTACAATCCAGGCTAAGTTATTCACTCAGCCCATAGGTATACAACATCATGCGCTTATTATTGGTAGAAGACGATGCCATCCTCGGTGATGGTTTGAAAGCCGGCTTAACCCTGGAAGGTTATGCGGTGGATTGGTTGATCGACGGCGCGCAAGCCGACGAAGCTCTGAAATTGAACCATTATGATCTGGTTGTATTGGATCTGAATTTGCCGCGCATGGACGGTATGAGTGTGTTAAAAAACCTGCGCCGCCGTAAAGACAGCACGCCGGTTTTGGTATTGACGGCTCGAGAAGGCGTGGCCGAGCGGGTGGCAGGACTGGACAATGGCGCTGACGATTTTGTCACCAAACCCTTCGATCTGGCGGAAATTTGCGCACGTCTACGCGCACTGGCCCGGCGTCACGATGGCCATAGTTTACCCTTGCTGGAACATAAAGGCGTCACTCTCGATCCCGCCGCGCACCAGGTTTATTTCAATGGCAAACCGGTGGATTTGGCGCAAAAAGAATTTGAAGTTCTCAGTTATCTAATGGGACATATCGGTCAGGTTATTTCCCGCGCCCGCCTTGAAGAATCCTTGTATGCTTGGGGCTCGGAAGTGGAAAGCAATGCCGTAGAAGTGCATATCCATCATCTGCGGAAGAAGCTGGATACCAATCTGATTCGCACCATTCGCGGGGTCGGTTATATTATCGACGAGAACTAATGGCTAAGCGCTTTCGCCTGGCGCCGCAGTCGCTTAAAAAGCAGCTTTTACTGTCGTTATTGTCCTCACTGTTGTTGGTATGGGGTGTCACCGCCTACGTCAGTTACAAGCAAACCCGCGACGAAGTCACCGAACTTTTTAACGCCGAACTAGCCCAGTCGGCCCGCGTAGTCCACGCCTTTGTGGAAAACATGGTCCGGCAACGGGCGCTCACCAAACTTTGGGAGCGCGACAAAACCCCTGAGCTTTTAGACACCCCCATCCTCGGCCACAAGTACGAGCGCAAAATTGCCTTTCAGTTACGCTCGGTAAAAGAGGGCCTGGTATTGCGCTCGGAAAGCGCACCGGAGTTTGCCTTGTCCTTGACTCGAAACGGCTACAGCGAAACCCTGATCGACAGCCAGCTTTGGCATGTATTCAGTTTGAGTACCGAAAACGGTAATTATGTGATTCATGTCGGCCAGCGCGACGATATCCGCCGGGAGTTGGTGGAAGACATCGCCGGCCAACAGGTGATCGGTTTTTTGATTGCTTTACCGATTTTGGGCGTAATGATCTGGTGGATCGTCAGTCGCACTTTGTCGCCGGTCAACCAGGTCAAGGAACAACTGGCCAGCCGTGCCGCCGGCTATCTGCAACCGCTGTCGGTTGATAATTTGCCGGACGAAGTGCTGCCGGTGGTCACGCAAATCAACAGCTTGTTTTCAATGTTGGAACAGGCCTTTGCCAACGAGCGCAACTTTACCTCTGATGCCTCCCACGAACTGCGCACTCCGTTGGCCGGCTTGTTAACCCAAATTCAAGTGGCGCAAAAAACTACCGATGCGCAAATGCGCGACCAGGCTCTCCAAAAAGCCCAACAAGCGGTATCGCGGATGACGCACACGGTGCAACAATTACTGACCTTGTCGCGGGTGCAACATCAGCAGGCCGGGATTGCCAAACAGCCCGTCGATGTTAATCAAGCATTGATAGACGTCATTTCCGATCTGGACCATGCCGCCCGCGACAAACGCA
Source organism: Proteobacteria bacterium ST_bin11 (assembly GCA_002083615.1). Taxonomy (GTDB): domain Bacteria; phylum Pseudomonadota; class Gammaproteobacteria; order Methylococcales; family Methylomonadaceae; genus Methylomonas. The sequence continues at coordinate 4,090 of MSXO01000019.1, forward strand.
TCGACATAGAGTTGTTAGGCGAGCAGGGTTTGCTGATCGAAGCCAATCCTCACTTGTTTCAAGTGTTGTTACGCAACCTTATTGATAACGCGATCAAATATTCGCCTATCAATGGCCGAATCCAACTGGCTTGCCGCCGAGAAAAGGACCGCTTGTATCTGACTGTGGAAGACAGCGGTCCCGGCGTTGCCAACGACGATTACCAACGTATAACCCAACGCTTTTACCGTTGCGTGGAAACAGCCAACAGCGTTGAGGGTAGCGGCTTGGGGTTATCGATTGTGCAACGCATCCTGACCTTGCACTTGGCAGAGATCGATTTTGCTAAATCAGAGTTGGGTGGTTTGCAGGCTCAGGTACGGATGGCGTTAATGGGTTAAGTAGCAAGATTCCGAAGGCTGATAAAATTCTCCACTTCCTGAGCATGAGCTAGGAAACTAGAGGAATACCTTCTTTATGCGCATTAACTTAAGGATGTTGAAGCAGAAAGCATTACGGCCAGAAATCGGCATTTTTTCTGAAAATCAATCCAACCGAATTAGTCAACAATAACTACTCTTCAGTTTAAACCATCCAACGAGAATTTCGAACTGCCAATTTGTTTACAATCAATACGCGAATGATATTCATACAGACGCCGTAACTGACATCAAGTATCTCGAACAATCTCAATCCAGGACAGCCTGATAATCATTTTTAGCCAATTGCCACAGCCTGCTTAATCAGGCAAATCACGCAGCTGATAGTATATAACTCTGTCAAATCACCTATTTTTTTTCGATTTTAGAATGGCTCATTTTAATATTACTATTTGATTTTTATTCAATTTATTTGCTCGGCACAAAATTAGCTTATTTACACATTCGACGCCAATAACTGCGCGTATCAAGTGTCGTTTTAAGCTAATTTTCTAATCTGAATAGGGCAGAATAATGAATAATAAGCCGCATTTTGCTTGGCTGTTAGCCATTCTCATCAGCGAAGTGTCCGCTCAAACCAACCCCCAGGACGATAGCACGCCGATCGCAGAGCTGGATACTATGGTTGTTACCGCCACGCCGGGACGCAGTCTGGCGGTCAGAGACGTACAAGCCAGTGTCGAAGTCATCACCCCGCAACGGTTAAAAAGCCTTTCGCTACGAACTTTGCCGCAGATTTTGCAATATGCTGCGGGTACCGGGTTTGTGGCCGATTCCGGCACTAACTCACGGATTAACCTGCGCGGCTCATCGAATAACCAGACCTTGATATTAGTCGATGGCTTGCGCAGAACCGGTAAGTTCGGTACCACCGATTTAACGGGCCTGAGTATCGAAAATATCCAGCAGATAGAGATTATTCGCGGCCCCATGTCGGCTTTATATGGCGCGGACTCGATTGGTGGTGTGATTAACATTATTACCAAGGCACCCGGCGAGCAATTTGGCGCAACTGGTAGTTTCACCTGGGGACAGGCGGAGCGCGGTCAGCGTGACACCTTTATTGAACGGGCTGGCGTTTCTACCGGCGATTTTCATGGTCTGAAAAATCGCTTTTCTGCGGAAGTGTTTAATAAAAACGCTTTACGCGCCGATACGACTTTGCCCACGACCACGCTTCAAGATATTGATCGTTATTACGTTAATTATGCGGGTTCATTTGATTTTACCCCGCAACGTAAACTGCGCTGGACCGGCGAATTAATGGAGCAGAACGACACCGGCACAGCGTTTAATGGGGGCGGTCGCGTTGAAAACGAAGATCGCAAACAAATCAGCTTAACTTATGACGATGCCTATGATTGGGGCAGTGCTCGTTTGTTGGGTACTTATGGGCAAACCCTGGCCAATGTCGGACGAAACGCGCAAGATCCTACCGATATTGAAAAAACTAAATATGAGTTGGGCCAGATAGAAGGCTTTCTAAACTGGTTCGCTGCCGATAATATGACCGTTACCTTAGGTACCGGGGGGCGATTTCAGGATATTGATATATCGACGTTTGATCGTGCCCGCTTCCCTGGCACGCAAAGCCGACATGTCTTTCACGCCTTGTCGCAAATCGACTGGGATATTGTCAGCGATGTCAAGTTATTGGCCGGAGTGCGTTACGACAGCTTTAGCGATTTTGGCGATGCACTCAATCCCCGCGCCAGTTTATCCTGGTCACCAGGCGATTTTAATTTTCGGGTGGGCTATGGCTCTGCGTTTAAAGCTCCCGAGTTTGTTAATATGTTTCCCACCTTTGTGCGTACCAGCTTAAGAGGTCCGTTTACCAGTGTGTCAACGATTAACGGCAACCCAAACTTAAGGCCGGAGAAGTCTGAAACCCTGGAAATGGCCACCAAATACAGTTTTGACCAGAACAATGTCTACGGCAGCTTGGAAGCGATTGGTCACGTCACCTGGCACGAGGATTTAATCCAGTCTATAAATACCCGCAATCGCACTGTGGGGAGAGTGATATTCTCAGATTTTAATAACTTCAATACCGGACAGGCAAAGGTACGTGGTGCCGAAATCATTTTTAACCTGGGTGTTAAGGAGTATTACAATTTATTCGCCTCGTACGAATATCTGGACGCGGAAGATACTAAAACTAAAGAGCGGCTCATCGACCGAGCACGTCATTCGTTTCGCTTTCAAAATACCTTTCATCTCCATCCTCAAGTGGATTTATCACTTAATGGCCGATTTTATGACGGCTATGTCGGCACCAATGCCAATCGGGTGCGTGAGTCCGCTTACCACCATGAGTTTGATGCCAAGCTGGATTATGCCGCCACCCAATGGCTGACCGCCTTTGTGGGTGTCGATAACGTGTTTAATCGTGTCACGCCATTTGTCATGGGCTTGCAAGGCACTCCCAATGACCCAGGTGGCCGTTTTTATTACACCGGCTTTAACGTCAGTTACTAGGAGGCGACATGCCGTATTGGTTTATTTTAATCGGCGCGCTGAGTGCCGTGACTGCCTGGGCTGAGGAAACCCCCAAGACTCATGATATGCAACATCATGGGGGCAATCACCATGCCACGTATTTAAGCGAACCCAGTGTGATTCGTTATTACTTGCCGGATTTAAGCAGTCAGGTTTTGGAAAAGCTGGAATTGCCAAAACTGGGCTTTGAAGGCTATTACGCATTGGTATTGGAGAAACCGCAGCCCGGCCTGTTAGAAGCCGAAGTGCGCTACAGCTATAAAAACGGTCGCCCGATGAAAGCCAAGCCTCAAGCCTTATTCGGCTTGCAGAAAACCGTGTTGGAAATCGAGCCCGATCCGCATCCCGCCGAGCATGCCCGCTACTTCAGTGGCAAAACCTGGCGCTTCAAAGTGCGCTTTCAGGGGCAACCCGTGCCGAATCAAGCTGTGCAATTTCGTTCACAAAACGGCAGTCAACTCAGTGGTACGACCGATCAACAAGGACGCGTGGCGTTTACATTGCCGGACGACTTTAGTGCGATTCAGCCGGGACAAATGGCCAATCCGCCCGCCGAGTTTGCGATTAGCACCGAATTGAGTGCCAACGACCAACGCTATCGTTCCACACTCAAAGGCGATTATTACGTCTCGCCGCTGCATTGGCAGTCTGTGCCTTGGGGGGCGGGTTTGGCCGGGTTGGGTGTTGTGGTGGGGTTGTGGTTAAACAGACGTTTGTCCAACAAGCCGTTAAAAGTCAAAAAATATGCGAGTGCTGTGTCATGAATCTATCCGTAATGCGTAAAACTGTGCAAGGGACGTTGTTTTTTCTGATGGTGTATGGCGGCTACTGGTTAGGCCCCTATACCACCGACAAACTCAGCAAAGCCTTGCCGGCATTAAGTTGTGCTTACGATCCATTAAGTGCCGATTATTGCGCCTTGGTGCCGTTGCAACACCAGATTCATCATGGGTTGGAACGGGTGTTTGCCGGACAAATGCCGCTGTGGATGGCCTTACTGCCCATTGCCATTACCCTGGGTACCTTTGTGGTGTTGTTTGTGCTGTTTAGCAAAGCTTTTTGTGGCTGGGTGTGTCCATTGGGGTTCTTCCAGGACATGCTGAGCATTGTCGGCCAAAAATTGGGTTTGCAAGGCAAGCAAAGCTTAACCGACAGTACCGTCGATAAAATTCGGCCCGTTAAGTGGTTGATGCTGTCACTGCTGGTGTTTGGCTTTCCGCTGCTGGCCGCCGCCGGTTATGTCGATGAAGCCTGGGGCGCGCCGTTTTGTGCGGTCTGCCCAAGTCGTATTATGACTACTTTGATGACCGGCAGCACCGATCAACTGTATGTGGATTCGGCCAGCGCCAGTTTGACCGGTCTGTCCATTGCGGGCGTGTTTTTGTTTGGTTTGATGATCTCGCTGGGGTTGACGGTGCGCCAGCCGTTCTGTCGGATTTGTCCCATGTTGGCCCTGCAAGCCATTTTTCGCAAAGTCGGTTTATTGCGCTTGGTAAAAAACGCCACGCCACGTTGTGATAAATGCGGTTTATGCGCCAATGCCTGTCCGATGGATATTCGAGAAATCCATACTGAAATGCACAAATATGACATTACTTATCCCGGTTGCACGCTGTGTGGTCGTTGTGTGGAGTTTTGCCCGGACGATAAAGTCTTGCAATTGCGTTACGCCGGATTGCCGATTTTCTCCTCGACCAGCGCCTACTTCAAGCGCCGCAAACAAAGCCAGAAACAATGGGAAACGATTTCCTTGGCCAACCTGCACCGCAAACCTAAGGCCGCACAAGAGACTCAATAGTCATGGAACCGACCAGCCTAAGCTTGAGTGCCGCTTTTATAATGGGTTTTACTTATGGTGCCGGAGCCTGCAATATCGCCTGTTTGCCGTATTTGGGGCCGGTGTTTTTCGCCACCGAATCCGGCGGTTTAAAACAGGCCTGGCGGAGGGTCACACCGTTCTCGGTGGGACGGCTGGTGGGGTACGCCTGTGCCGGGTTATTAGCGGGAGTATTGGGCGATTTATTAGCCGATACCTTGCAACAAACCGGTTTGCGTTGGCTGCTGGGGCTTGCCACCTTTTGGGTGGCGATTTCGCTGTTTCGCGCCAAACGGGGTGCGCACAAGCCTTGCGCCACCACCCGCCAAACACCCAATCGCCGCTTTGGTTTGGGTACGGGCTTATTTGTAATGGGTCTGGGCATGGCCTTTAATCCTTGTGCACCTTTAAGCGCCTTGTTACTCGCAGCAGCCACTGCAGGGAGCGCACTATCGGGCCTGGGGCTGGGATTAGCGTTTGGTGCGGGGGCGGTGATTTTGCCGACCTTGATTTTCAGCATCGGCGTTGCGCATTTTGCCAGCGAACTGCGCGCCAACTGGGGACGCTGGCGTCCACATCTGGAGTACGCCAGCGCGGGGATGATGTTGCTGATGGGCGTCGGTACCTGGATGGGCTGGATTACCCCTTAGCTTGGGGCAATTTTGCCAGCAAGCGGTCTAAATCTGCTTCACTTAAAGCACCTAAATGCCGCGTAACGACTTTGCCTTGAGGATTGACCAATACTGTGAAAGGCAGACCTTGACGCTGGTTGCCCAATTTAAAGGCTAGGTCCATGCCGCGCTCATCCACCCATTGCGGGTAATCAATCGCAGTGGTTTGCATAAACTGGCTGACGTTTTCCGGGGTGTCCACCGCAAATCCCAAGATCGCCAACTGCTGGGGATCGGTTTGCGCAAAACGCCGATTGAAATACGGAATTTCGGTGCGACAGGGCTGACACCAAGTCGCCCAGAAATTAATCAACAACCAACGTCCTCGCCATTGCTCCAGGCTTTGGGGTTCGCCTTGCAGATTGGTATAGCGCACGGACTCAATCCGCTCGACTGGCCGATGCGACTGACTATAGAACCAGACCGCCGAACTCAACACGAGTGCAAATAACAGATGGGGTAGCCAAAATTTCATGATGGGTTGGAAAATAAAGGTTTAGCGTTAACGGCAGCAGGTAGGGCGCAATAACCAACGGGCATTGCGCCGTGTTGGCCTTCGATCATGCGGCGTAATACGCTGTCGCTATTACGCCCTACGGAGTACTCAGTGAACCGTCACGTGGCAATACGGGTAGTTTAAAGGGTTTTCAGCGCTGTTTGCGCATAATGATTGAGTGTCCAGTTTTTTGATGGATTGATTTTTTAACGAGGTGTACATAATGAACAAAGGATGGATGATTTTGGTGGGTTTACTTGGGCTGCAAGTCGCTTATGCGGATCAGCTTGTGGTAGTGGCCGGGGCCACCGGGCGCACTGGTCTGCATGTCGTGCAACAGCTTCAGGGACAGGGAGTTAAAGTGCGGGCCTTGGTGCGCGATGCCAACAAAGCCAAGGAAACTCTGGGGGATGGTGTGGAAACCGTGATAGCGGATGTTAAAGACCCGGCCAGTTTACAACGTGCGTTAGTCGGCGCGACCGCAGTGGTCTCGGCAATAGGCTCGGGCGGTGATTGGTTCGGTGATAACGGCCCGGAATTTGTTGATTACGCGGGTAACAAAAATCTGGCTTTAGCCGCCAAAGCTGCCGGTGTTCAGCATATGGTGCTGGTGTCTTCGATGGGCATCAGCAATTTGCAACACCCTTTAAATCGACGCTTCAATAATGTGCTGATCTGGAAATACCTAGGCGAGGAAGCACTTAGAAAAAGCGGTGTTCCGTACACCATTATTCGCCCTGGCGGCTTGAAAGACGATGCGGCGGGGACACGGGGCATCCGGCTAACGGCTGCCGATCAAGCGGGACAAGGTACCGTTAATCGGGCCGATGTAGCATTAGCGTGCGTCAAGGCATTGTTCAACCCCGCCGCACAAGGTAAAACCTTTGAGCTGACCAACACTGATCAAACCGGCGATGTTAGCGATTGGTCGGCTTTATTTGCTGGCGTGGAGCCGGACAAAGAATGAGCCTGCGTTCCGGTTTAAGCAAATGGCTCATGCTCGGATTATGGGCAACCAGTCTGACAGTCAGTGCCGATAAAATTCTGGTTGCCGGTGCCACCGGCGGCACCGGACAACGCATCGTGCATCATTTGCTGCAACAAGGAGAGTCGGTGCGGATTTTTGCTCGCGATGCTGACAAAGCACAACGCTTGTTCGGCTCGACAGCTGGCTTGGAAGTCCATATCGGCGACATTCGCGATTCGCAAGCCGTCGCTCAGGCCGTGCAAGGGGTCACGCATATTATTTCTGCGGTCGGTGCACGGAGTCAGGATGAAGACGATCCCAACAGTGCGCGTTATGTCGATTACGAAGGTACGCAGCATCTCGTCAAAGCCGCTCAGCAATACGGCATACAGCAGATCATATTGGTTTCGACCGCAGGTTTGAGTGATTCGGTGTACGCCGAATCGGTCAAAAATCGTCCGATTTTGTTGTGGAAAAAACAAGCTGAGCAAGCCGTTCAATCCAGTGGCATTCCTTACACTTTGGTGCGTCCCGGTCGTTTGCTGGATGAAGAGGGTGGACAATTCGGCATGCTCGTGACGCAAGGCGACTATCAACGCGGGGAAGGTATTGCCCGAGACGACGTGGCAAGGGTTTGTGTTGCTGCGCTGAAACAACCGACTGCCTATCGGAAAACCTTTGAAATTTCCCGTGACCGTAATGAAGAGCCGATCAGCGATTGGGCCGATTTTTTTGCAGACTTGCGCAGCGATTAAAACATGCTGAATTCAACCTTACGCTTGCTGGCGCGTGACGAGCCGGGTCAGTCCCGGCTTGCGGCTTGGGTGGGCTTTGCGTATTTCTTTTTTCTGCTCAGCAGCTATTACGTATTACGGCCTGTGCGGGAAATGCTGGGGGTAAGTGGTGGTACTAAAAACCTGCCCTGGTTATTTAGCGCTACCTTTGCCGCCATGCTGTTAGCCGTACCCGCCTACGGCTGGATTTGCAGCCGTTTTCCACGTCGTCGTTTTTTGCCTTGGGTGTATGGCTTTTTTATCAGCCATTTACTGCTGTTCTATGGCTTGTTGCAATGGGACATCAACAATCTCTGGGTAGCCAGAGGTTTTTTTGTTTGGCTGAGCGTGTTTAGTCTGTTTACGGTTTCGGTGTTCTGGAGCTTTATGACCGACGTGTTCGACAAGCAGCTCGCACAACGCTTGTTTGGATTTATTTCCGCCGGCGGTAGCTTGGGAGCAATGGTGGGCCCGTTGCTGGCAACCGGTCTGGTGGGCGCTATTGGCCCGGCAAGCTTATTACTGTTGTCCGCCCTATTGCTGGCTTTGACTTTACCCTGCATTCATTTTTTGCTGCGCTGGCAAGCCGGACAAACCACCGACCATTCAGTCCGATTTGCTGGGGATCAGCCCGTGGCGGGTGGTGTCTTGTCCGGTTTGGGCTTGCTGTTGCGCAGTCCTTACCTGTTGGGTATTAGTGGCTTTATTTTGCTGGCCAGTGCCAACGGCACGTTTTTGTATTTGCTGCAGGCCGATTTTGTGGCCAACACGTTTACTGACAAAACCCAGCAGACTCAAGTCTTCGGTGCGATAGACAGCGTGGTGAACGGCTTGTCGATTCTAGTGCAGCTGATCTTCACCCGCCGCATTATCGCCACGCTGGGTGCGGCCTGGACACTGGCGAGTATTCCCATCGTCATGGCACTCGGCTTTGCCGCATTTGGCTGGAACCCGAGTTTGCCCTTGTTGCTGGTATTGATGATTTTACGCCGGGTCGGGGATTACGCCATTCTGCGGCCAGCACGCGAAATGCTGTTCGCGCCACTGGATCGGGTCACCAAATACAAGGCCAAAAACATCATCGATACCGTCGTTTTTCGCGGGGGTGATGCCCTGACCAGTTGGCTATATGCGCCATTCGGCGCCTTAGGCATAGGCTTGATCGCCGCTGTTATTGCCAGCGCTTGGGCGGGTTTGGGATTCGTTTTGGGCCGACGACATCAACAGACACAACGTTGAAAAACGCACGATTTACGCTGGTTCCTGAATGGCAGTCAAACCCTAGATTTGTGCATGCCTTCATTGGCGCAGCAGGAAATCGATGGCGAAAACCGGATTTTCCCGGCACGGGAGCGAGGATGCTGGAGGACTAGGTTAGCTCGGTGGCTTCTGTCGGGCTCTTCAAGGCTAAGAGCCTAAGTGTAGCCAATCGGACCAATATCTAAAAATTAAATATAGATATGCAATTTAATCATTATTAAGCCCGGCGATTGCGCTGGCATAATGCGGTCCCTTATCGAATATTCTGAAGCTTCAGGTGATTGTCTATGAATTTAATGTATACGGCTTCCGGATTTGTCGTGGGTATGCTGGTGGGGATTACCGGAGTGGGTGGCGGCTCCTTGATGACCCCCCTGCTGGTTTTTCTATTTGGGTTTAAACCAGCCGTGGCGGTGGGCACCGATTTACTCTATGCGTCGATTACGAAAACCGCCGGCGTGTTTGTTCATCACGGTAAGCATGGCTCAGTGGACTGGAAAATCGTCTGTTGGTTGGCCTTGGGTAGTTTGCCTTTCGCGGGTATAACTTTGTATGTGCTGAAAAATCTGATGGCAGTCGGCAAGGAAGTTACCGGCGCAATTACCTTTACTTTGGGTGTGGCGTTGTTACTGACGGCTCTGGCTTTGTTGGTACGCAGTATTCTGTTGCGTAAAGCCGCCAAGACTCCGGCGATCGATGACGAGCATAGTAATCAGGAAAATAGCGGTCGATTCTCGCCGCGCTGGGAAAAAGTCGCCACCGTGTTTACCGGCGCTGTGCTCGGGGTGTTAGTTACTCTTTCCTCTGTTGGTGCCGGAGCTTTAGGAACTGTGGCTTTGTTATTTCTATATCCGAGAATGACCACGTTGAAAATTGTTGGCACCGATTTGGCGCATGCGATACCGTTAACCGCAGTCGCAGGTTTGGGGCATTTGAGCTTGGGTAATTTCGATCTGGATTTGTTGATCAGCTTACTGCTGGGGTCGGTGCCGGGAATCTGGATCGGCAGTCATTTAAGCGCCAAGATTCCGGAACATTTCTTACGGCCGGTATTGGCCACTTTGTTGCTGGTAATAGGCGTGAAGTTTGTATTGCAGTAAAGCAGCTACGTAAATGCGGGGAATTGAAAATGCCGTTCTCGTTGAAAGACGAGAACGGCTTTTTTGTGGGACTATTTCGGTGCGCGTTTACGTTCGTTTTCAGTTAACAGGATTTTACGTAGACGAATGGATTTAGGTGTTACTTCGACTAGCTCATCATCGCTGATAAACTCCAAAGCTTGTTCCAAGGTCATTTTTTGAATTTTGGCACAGGTCAAGCTGTCGTCAGTGCCCGCGGCACGAATGTTGGTCAAAGGCTTGGGCTTGGTTGGATTAACCACTAAATCACTACTACGTGAATGGATGCCGACTAATTGCCCCTCGTAGATTTCATCACCATTAACCACCAACAACTCACCACGCGCTTGCAGCGGATACAGCGAATAATCGACCGCTTTACCTTTAGCCATCGAAATCAACACGCCACGCACGCGACTACCAACCGCACCTTCTTTCACGGGGCCATAATGGTCGAAGACGTGATAGAACAAGCCGGAGCCTGAGGTTGCGGTCAGGAACTCGGTTTGGAACCCCAATAAGCCACGAGATGGCACCACATATTCCAAGCGAATACGGCCTTTGCCATCGGGCACCATGTCTTTTAGGTCGCCTTTCCGCTCGCCCAATTTCTCCATGATGGTGCCTTGATGTTGTTCTTCTACTTCAATCGTGACGTTTTCAAACGGCTCCGATTTAACGCCATCAATTTCGCGAATGATAACTTGCGGACGCGATACGCCCAACTCAAAGCCTTCGCGACGCATGTTTTCGATCAAGACCGATAAATGCAACTCGCCGCGACCCGATACTTTAAATTTGTCTGGATCATCGGTGGTTTCAACGCGCAGAGCGACGTTGTGCTGCAATTCTTTTTGTAAACGATCATAAATTTGGCGGGTGGTAATGAATTTACCTTCTCTGCCGGCAAACGGTGAGTTATTAACCTGGAAGGTCATGCTCACGGTTGGCTCATCTACGGATAGCGGCGGCAAGGCAACTACGTTATTAGGGTCGCACAAGGTTTCCGAGATTTTCAGGTTTTCAATACCGCAGAAAGCAATGATGTCGCCCGCTTGCGCGCTTTCCACTTCAACGCGTTCCAAGCCATGGAAGCCGTACAGTTTAAGCATCCGACCGCTACGATTTTTACCTTCGTTGTCCACGATGGTTAACGGCATATTGCGCGTTACTTTGCCGTGTTGAATGCGACCGATACCGATAACGCCGACATAAGAGTTGTAATCCAGGCTGATAACCTGCATTTGGAAAGGTGCATCGACCTCAACCGGCGGCGGCGCTACTTTATCAACAATGGTTTGAAACAACGGCGTCATATCGCCACCGGATACATCGGCTTCCAGGCCGGCAAAACCGTTTAACGCCGACGCATACACAATCGGGAAGTCCAATTGCTCATCGGTTGCGCCCAAGTTATCGAACAAATCAAAGGTTTGATCGACCACCCAATCAGGACGGGCACCAGGGCGATCCACTTTGTTAATCACGACGATGGGCTTTAAACCCAAGGCAAACGCTTTTTTGGTGACGAAACGGGTTTGTGGCATAGGGCCGTCGACCGCGTCGACCAACAATAAAACAGAATCCACCATCGATAAGACCCGTTCGACTTCGCCACCGAAATCAGCGTGGCCTGGGGTGTCGACAATGTTGATGTGATAGCCGTTCCAGTCAATCGCGGTGTTTTTTGCCAAGATGGTAATGCCACGTTCTTTTTCCAGCGCGTTGGAGTCCATCACCCGTTCGTCGACTTTGGTGTGCGCGTCGAAGGTGCCGGATTGCTGTAAAAGTTGATCCACTAGCGTAGTTTTGCCGTGGTCGACGTGGGCGATGATCGCGATGTTTCTAAGTTTTTCTATCACAATGATTTACTAGATGATTTTTAAGGAACAGATAGGCTGGACGGTTAAGCCGACCAACAAGATTTAGTTTTGGTTTGTGCGGTGGCGCGCACCGATTGGCTGAGTGGTCAGCTTTGTTGCCAAGGCAAGCCATGAAAACGCCAACCGCCAGTATTGCCGCGATGCTTGTTTTCATCCAGCGGGCCTTCGAAGCCTTCCAGAATGTTGATCAGATGCTCGTAGCCCGCCGCTTCCAGGGCTTTGGCAGCGTCTACAGAACGTTGTCCGCTGCGGCACAGCAGCAGAATCGGCGCGGCTTTATCCGGGGCATGCTGCTGCACTTGGTCTACGAAACCCGTGTTCAATTGCATGCCGGGAAATTCTTTCCAGGCCACATGAATCGCTTGCGGCGGGTGACCTACAAAGCCGTGTTCGATAGCTGTCCTGACATCGATTAGGATCGCTGCCGGATTAGTTTGTAACACCGCCCAAGATTGTTTGGGGTCGAGATTTTCTATCATTAAGTTACCGCTTTATTTTTGCCCGATAAAACAGGCTTCGTTTCTATTGCCTAACCGCACGTCGCCGAGTCTTGAGTGTTCTTGGTAAAAAACCACATTTAGAGGGCTAAACAGCCGCAATAACTCATTGTGTTCCAGAAGATAGTCGGAATTACTGGGGCCTTGTTGGTCAAGTTTATGGCGGGTAAATGTCTGATAAAACAGCAGGCCGCCTGGTTTCAAGGCTGCCATTATCGCATTACACAGGGCTCGGTCAAGAAAACGACAGATGACAATTACATCATATGCCTCTTGCGCAAGCGTTTCCGCGCTGATACGGCATTGCTGAGCGGCAATAAAAAGGCCTTTTTCGATAGCCTGGTTTTGTAACATTTGCAAAGCGACTGCTGAAATATCCCAAGCATCCACATCAAGGCCGAACTCGGCCAAAAGTAAGGCGTTAGCGCCCAGACCACAGGCTAAATCCAGTGCTTTGCCGCGCTTGGGTAGCAAGTATTGATGTTGGCTTAGCACCTCGGCAGGGCGTATCGGAGCCCCGGCGCTTCGATAGATTGCATTCCACTTGTCTTGCAAATCGGTCATGGATTCATGCCGATCCGATGCGGTAACCAGGCTTGAATAAACTCCAAAAACGAACGCACCTTGGCAGACAAATATTTGCGATGCGGGTAAACCGCATAAATTTCCAGCGGCGAAATACCGTATTGTTCCATGACCACTTGCAGGCGACCTTGCTCGATGTCGCGACCCACAATATAGCGGGGTAACATGATAAGACCCAAACCATTCACTGCCGCGTTGCGGATCGGGTCAGCCATATTCGCCTGCATTCTGCCAGTGACGGTGACAGTGCGCTCACCGAGTATGCCCTTGAAGCGCCATTTATTGCGTGGCGGAATGGCCCAATTGATCAGGCAGCTGTGGTCTTCCAAATCTTCGGGATCTTGGGGGATACCATGCACTTTTAAATATTCCGGAGAGGCGCATACCACTAGAGATGAACTTGCCAACTTGCGAGCAACCAAACTGGTGTCATTCAGTTGTCCCAAATATATCGCCAAGTCGACACCCTCATCGATTAAATCGACTTGTCCGCCCTTCAACACCATCTCAACCGACAAATCGGGGTAGTTTTTTAGATATTCGGTTAAGCCCGGTGAAATATGACTGGCACCGATCACCGGCGGCGCTAGAATTTTCAGGGTGCCGCGCGGCTCTGTTTGCAGATGCGTGATTGCCGATTCCATCTCTGCCACGTCCAATAGAACCTGTTGGCATCGCTCCAAATAGGCTTCGCCAGCTTCGGTTAGGCTTAAGCTGCGGGTGGTCCGATTGAACAAGCGGGTGTTCAATTCGCTTTCTAACTGCATGATATGTTTGGTCGCCATGGCCCTGGAAATATCGAGATCCTTCGCGGCCCCGGCGAAGCTGCCGGCTTTGGCGACGCGGACAAAAACATTCATACTGGTTAACTTATCCATGTAATCTCCTGAATAGTAAAAACTTACCAAGTAGCGTTGACATTTTAATTGTTTCTCAATTGTATACAATTTATTTAATAAATACCGAATTGTAAACTTTTTTCTATCCTGTATAGTGCCCACCAACTGATGATCAAACGCATGAAATTTTGTCAAGCACGAGATTTCAAAACAGAGTATCAGAGCACAATGAACGAGTTAAAAAAGGGACATTAACCGGTGCGGCCTTTGCCACCGACACTAGGGCCTTTATTTCACGTTTGTTCGTAACCTCCACTGTGTTGTTCGTTGCCGCGCCCTTGTTGAGCAATAAATCAACCAAGGCCCAGCCGAATAGCTGATCCAAGAATTTGTAACTACCTCCTGGTGTTGTAATAACGAGCGGAACCTCCTTCTAAGCACTCCGCTGGTTTTTTGCCTCCCTCTGCGCAAGCATTGGGAGGCTTTTTTTTGCCAATAGATTTTTTTGGGCTGTTTCGGCAACGTGCTATGATTTCGCAGCCTCTAATCCACACAAAACCTAATGAGCGACGTTCTACAGCAATTAGCCCTGGTGCTTGAGCAGCGTAAGCTGCAAACCGCCGATCAGTCCTATGTGGCAAGTTTATACGCCAAAGGACTGGACCATATTTTGAAAAAAATCGGTGAGGAGGCTACTGAAACAGTGATTGCCGCCAAAGATGGCGACAAAGATAAAATAGTATACGAAACTGCTGATCTTTGGTTTCACTGCATGGTTATGTTGGCACATCAGGAACTCGGGCCGGAACATGTTATCAATGAGTTGCAAAGACGCTTCGGATTGTCGGGTTTACAGGAAAAAGCGCAGCGCGATATTTCCTGATGGTTAAATTAAGGAGTCAAAAATGGGTTTAAGTATTCCTCATCTATTAGTAGTGTTAGTTATCGTGGTGTTGGTGTTCGGCACCAAACGCCTTAAAAATGTTGGCGCAGACCTCGGAGAGGCGATCAGGGGATTTCGTTCAGCCGTTAAGGAAGGCGGCGCAGACAAAGCTATCGCCAGCAAGGAAGAGGAGCCGCTGGAAGGCGAGGTCAGCAGCAAAGAAAAAGATCAGGCTTAGTCCGCAACATGTTCGACGTAGGCTTTTCAGAATTGTTGATGGTTGGACTGGTGGCGCTGCTGGTACTGGGCCCGGAAAAACTGCCGAAGGCTGCCCGATTGGCGGGTTTCTGGGTTGGAAAAGCCCGTACTGTATTAGCCACTACGAAGGCGGAAATTAAGCAGGAACTGCATGCGGAAGAAATGCGTCAGTTGATCCAACAGCAAAGCATAGCCGGAGAATTGGAAAAAATTGTCCAGGACACCCGCTCGGCCCTTGATGATATTAACACCAATGTTCAGGCTGCCGCCGAAATCAATCAGGACGATGACAAAACAAGCACCGCAGGATAACGAGCAGTCTTTTTTTAGTCATTTGGTGGAACTGCGCGACCGCCTGCTAAAGGTGGTCTTATGCGTGTTGCTGGTGTTTGTTGGTACCGCCAGCTACGCCAACGAGATATATGCTTATCTGGCAGAACCGCTATTGCAGCACATGCCGAAAAACAGCACGATGATCGCAATTGATGTGGCGTCGCCATTTTTTACGCCGTTCAAACTCGCATTCGTAGTCGCGGTGTTCGTTTCTGTTCCCTTCATTCTTTACCAGTTCTGGGGCTTTGTGGCTCCGGGACTGTATCGTCACGAAAAGCTGATGGTGGCGCCATTATTATTGGCTAGTACGCTGTTGTTTTATAGCGGCGCGGCGTTCGCCTATTTCCTGGTATTCCCGTTGGTGTTTGGCTACCTCACCTCGGCAGCGCCTGCCGGTGTGGCGGTGATGACAGACATCGCCACTTATCTGGATTTTGTGTTGGCAATGTTTTTTGCCTTCGGTTTATCGTTTGAAATTCCGATATTCACTATCGTCTTGGTCTGGACCGGGATTATCACGCCGGAAACGCTGTCCGAAAAAAGGCCGTATGTCATCGTCGGGGTATTTGTTATTGCGATGTTTCTAACGCCGCCCGACGCCTTGTCGCAAACCTTATTAGCAGTGCCAATGTGGTTGTTGTTCGAATCGGGCCTGCTGTTTTCACGACTATTCGTCACAAAGCGGTCTGCGGCAGAAGGTCGTGAATAGCATCGATGAGCGTTTCGCCAAGGTACGCGAACAGCTCCGTCAAGCAGAAATCGACGCGCAACGTCCGCGCAATAGTGTGCAACTTTTGGCCGTCAGCAAAACCAAGCCAGCTGCCGATATTGCCGCGGCCTACCGCTTGGGTCAGCGCCATTTCGGCGAAAATTATTTACAGGAAGCGCTGAAAAAACAGCAGGAACTGGCGGCTTTCAACATCAGCTGGCATTTCATCGGGCCAATTCAATCCAATAAAACCAAACCTATCGCTCAGCAATTTGCCTGGGTACACAGTGTTGATCGCTTGAAAATTGCTGAGCGCCTCAGTGAGCAACGTCCGGACTATTTGCCGCCGTTGAATATCTGTTTACAAGTCAACATCAGCGACGAAGGCAGCAAGTCCGGCATTGAGTTAGCCGATTTGCCGGGGCTGATCGAACAAGTTGGCAAACTGCCTAACTTGCGTTTGCGTGGGGTGATGGCGATTCCGGAGCCGCAACAGGATTATCATGCGCAATGCCTGCCGTATCGGCGGCTTTATCAAGCAGCGCGGCAGATTGATCGTGGCGATCTCGATACCTTTTCGTTCGGGATGAGTGGCGATTTGCAGGCAGCGGTTGCCGAAGGTTCAACGCTGGTGCGAATTGGCACCGCACTGTTCGGCGAGCGTCCTAGCCAATAATTTGTTTTTAATGGATAATGGCGGCTATTTTCCGATAAATCCCCATTTTTCAACGCGATGAAACAAAAGCTGGAAGCCCTTTTACAACAAGCCGTTACAGCCCTTAAAACTCAAGGTATTCTCGAAAACGATTTTATTGCGGAAATCAATTTAGAGCGCACCCGCGATGCGCAACACGGCGATTTTGCCACCAATCTGGCAATGTTGCTGGCTAAGCCGGCCAAACTTAGTCCTAGACAACTAGCCGAAAAAATCGTCGCGGCTGTGCCGAGCGATGCGATGGTCAGCAAAGTCGACATTGCCGGCCCCGGATTTATCAATTTCTTCATCAATCCTGACAATCAGTTTGAGATTGTCAAACACATACTCGATGCCGGAGCGGAGTTCGGTTTAAGCAAGATTGGTGCGGGCAAACGCGTACAAGTCGAATTCGTTTCCGCCAATCCCACCGGGCCGTTGCATGTCGGCCACGGCCGTGGTGCTGCATATGGTTCCGCTGTAGCGGATTTGCTGGCTGCCGCTGGATTTGAAGTCGAGCGCGAATACTATGTCAACGATGCTGGCCGGCAAATGGACATTCTCGCCACCAGCGTCTGGCTGCGTTATCTGGAAGCATGCGGCGAGGTTCTGCCTTTTCCAAGCAACGGTTATCGCGGGGAATATGTCCGAGACATTTCCGCAAACTTGCATAAAAAAGCCAGTGACGGATACCGTAAAGCAGCCGCGGTAGTAATGGCCGATTTACCGGCAGATGAACCCCAAGGTGGCGACAAGGAAAAACATATTGATGCGTTAATCGACCGAGCAAAAACCTTGCTCGGTGCGGCGTATAAAGAAGTATTCCAAGCGGGCCTGGACGAAATTTTGGCTGATATTAAGGATGACTTGGCCGAGTTTGGCGTCAGCTATCAGCAATGGTTTTCCGAAAGTTCGCTAATGGAAGATCATTCAGTGGCGCAAGCCTTGCAGCGTCTGGATGCCGCCGGCTACCTTTATCAGCAGGAAGGCGCCACCTGGTTTGCGTCCAGTCGGCTGGGCGACGAAAAAGACAGAGTAGTGGTGCGCGACAATGGCCAGACCACCTATTTTGCTTCCGATATCGCCTATCACATGAACAAACTGGATCGCGGCTTCGACCAGATCGTCAATATCTGGGGGGCCGACCACCACGGCTATATTCCAAGGGTGAAAGCAGCGATACAGGCCCTGGGTGCGGACGAATCTAAACTTAAAGTATTGTTGGTGCAATTTGCGATTTTGTATCGCGGCGACGAAAAAGTACAAATGTCGACCCGTTCTGGAGAATTTGTAACCTTGAGGCAGCTGCGCAATGAAGTGGGCAGGGATGCTTGCCGCTTTTTTTATGTCATGCGCAAATCCGAGCAACATATGGATTTTGATTTGAAACTGGCCACCTCTCGAACTAACGAAAACCCAGTTTATTACGTCCAATACGCCCATGCGAGGGTTTGCAGCGTGTTACGCCAACTCGACGAAAAAGGTCGACAACGCAATCCGCATTTGGGCATGGAAAATCTGAGATTGTTGACCGAGGAGCAGGAATCCGCGTTACTGACTACACTTTCGAAGTACCCGGAAACTTTGGAACGTGCCGCTGTGAATTACGAGCCTCATCAATTGATTCATTATTTAAGAGAGCTGGCCAATCAGTTCCACAGTTATTACAACGCACACCAGTTCCTGGTAGACGACGACAAGCTTTGTAACGCCCGCATCAATTTGATTTGCGCCGTAAAGCAGTTATTGGTCAATGGCCTATCCTTATTGAAGATCAATGCACCTGAAGCGATGTAATGGCCAGAGACTATAAGCACCGCGTTCAAAGCCCCAGCTACACTAACAGTCGCAGAAAGCCGAAAAAATCCTCGGTAGCACTGTGGCGCTGGCTACTGGTGTTAGCGCTGATTGTGGCATTTGGGGTATTTCTGAACATGATCCGCAAAATGGTGCCGGAATTAGTTGCCGGCAAACCGGAAGCGGAAAAACTGCAAATAGTGGAAAAGTTAAAGCAGGAATTGGTGGCCAAACCGCAAACTGAATCGATCGCTGAGCCTGAAAAGCCGGCAGAGCCTGTGGAACCAGAAGAGCCTCGTTACGATTTTTATACCATCTTGCCGCAGGCGGAAGTGGTAGTACCCGATTACGAAATTAAGACCAGGGTGCGCGAGCAGTTGGTCGGCAAAACCAAGGCTGCCAAATACATCATGCAAGCCGGTTCCTTCCGAGAAGCGCCAGAAGCCGAGCGACACAAGGCAAAGCTGGCATCGCTGGGCATCGAGTCCAGGGTTGAAAAGGCTAAAGTCGGCAATGTCATCTGGCACCGGGTTAAGGTCGGCCCTTACGATAATCCGGCCAGCGTTTCCACAATTAAGGAATTGCTGCAAAAAAACGGCATAGGCGTGATTGTTACTGAAAGCGGTCAATAAACGCTCAAGAAGTCCAGCGTTTGCTCTGGCGTCGTTAAAGCAATTCCCCAGCCCAATGCTGTGTGCGTTTAGGTAGTAAATTAGATTGACTCGCTTGCTGTTTTAAGCTCTGATAACTTACATAATTACGAGAGGAGAGGCCTTATGGTTAACAAAAAGACAATGGTGCTTATGCTGTTGGCGCTGATCATGTTGAGCGGTTGCAGCCGGGGGTTTCGGGCTAGCGAAGTCAAAGATGATGATTTAGTGGAGGTAAGCTACGAGGCCGTCGATCGGCTGATTCTCGATTTACGGGAGCCTCTGCCCAAGGGTAGTTTAGTGGTTATCAATTCGCTGGTTAATGTCGGTGAACTCGAGCAAACCCTGGCGTTTGGCCGGATAGTCTCCGACCAAATTTCCTCTGCCTTTCACCGTTCGGGTTACCGAGTGATGGGTATGGAATTGCCAACCGAGATATTCGCTAAAAACGAGGCGGGTATATTGCAACTGCCCGATAAAACCAAAGAAGCTTTAAACAATGTCGGGGCTAAAGCGGTTATCGTTGGTTCGTTTGCGCCGGGTTACAACAATGTTTATGTTTCATTGCGGGTTGTAGATGTCGCCAGCCAAAACGTGATTTCTTCCACCGACTACTCAGTCTCGATGGGCCCGGATGCTAAGGTTTTGGTTAGAAAGCCGCAACCACCGGCGCCAGTGCCACCCAAGCCCTAAGCTTCAAATCTCAAGCGGATTGCCCTTTGGTAGTCCGCTTATCGCTAAACTCTAACAGTCTGACGGCTTCTAATCTGTGATTAGAGAGCCCAGCCTAAACGGAAATCGAGCCTTACTCATACTTGCTCGTGAGCTAAATCCCGCCCCAAATATCCAGAAATAGCCTGCGGCGTATCGAAATTGCCGTAAGCCAAGAGTAATTTAGCGTAAGCTGCCTCAAACGAAATATTCCAGAGCATTTCCGCGCCCGCATTTAATAACTCTCGGGTTGAGGCATAAGCGGCTTCCGAATATAGTGCAGACGCCAGATACACTGGAATAGCCTGCCCTCTACAGCGTCTGAGGAATTCGACCAAACTGTATTGCTCCCCTGCGCCACTAGAGGCGCAAGCCGTTCCCGAATGGTAAAGATCGTGAAGCACTGCAGCGAAATTGTCCAGATGGTAAGCGGAATAATCCAGGCCTGGATAAGGCCTAATCAACAATATTCGTTTGGAAAAATTAGGCTGAAGGGTAATTG
Organism: Proteobacteria bacterium ST_bin11; assembly: GCA_002083615.1. Lineage (GTDB taxonomy): Bacteria > Pseudomonadota > Gammaproteobacteria > Methylococcales > Methylomonadaceae > Methylomonas. The sequence goes on from MSXO01000019.1 coordinate 24,450, forward strand.
GCGAACGCGCGCTTAACTCAACATTTTGCTGGCACTGGAACCGCCCATTTTCGAAGTGCATCCAGGCCTTTGACTGGACGCTAATAAAATCGCTACTCAACGGCAGACAGGACGAAAGGCGACTGCCTAGATGAATCTGCATGACTTGGCCCGGATTTCGATAGGGCACAAACACCCCGGGTTGACCGAGTTGGCGGATAAACGCGACGGCACAGAGGAAGTTCGCCACGCCGTTGGCTTGAGGGTTATCCAGCGGCAAATCGCTGGAAACCAGCAGCAGCGGAATCGGTAGGCCATTGAAATACTGGCTCAACGCTGCAGCGCTAAAGGCCAAGCTGTCGGTACCATGGGTGACAATGATACCGTCGAATTGCTCCAGGTCCTCGGCTTCGATCGCGGCAATGATTTGCGTCCAGTGGCTGGGATGCAGGTTTTCGCTAAGAATCTGCAAGGGCTTCAAGCTTTTGAAACTTACAGAGTCCGGCTTAGGGTCTTGCTCCGCAAAGTGTTGCAATAGCTTGAAACCGGCGCTGCTGTTGGTATTAATGGTGTCGCCGGCAAGTTCGGAGCCTATAGTGCCGCCGGTAAACACCAGCAGGATGTTTTTCTTCATAAAGGATGGTTTCTAGTATGATATTTTGCTTACATAGCCCATCTTAAACACTCCGCATGAAAATATCACTGATCGTGGCGATGGCCAGCAATCGCGCTATCGGCCTCAACGGCAAAATGCCTTGGCATCTATCGGCTGACTTGAAACGCTTCAAGCAAATCACCATGGGCGCGCCGATATTGATGGGCCGTAAAACTTTTGAAGCCATCGGCAGGCCCTTGCCCGGAAGGGAGAACATCATTATCAGCCGGGACCCAAGTTATCAACAGCCTGGTTGCCGGGTGTTTGGCGACATCGATAGCGTGTTGCAATGCTATGCCGGTAGCCAGGAGTTGTTCGTGATTGGCGGGGCCACCTTATATGAAGCAATGCTGCCCTGCGCGGATTATTTGTATCTGACCGAGATCCATAAGATTTTCGCCGGTGATACCTTCTTTCCTAAAATCGATTCTGGTCAATGGCGAGACATTAGCCGCGAAGACATAAAAAACGACCAAACTGTTGATTTTACCTACAGTTTTATCAAACTCAGAAATACTCCAGCTTGCCCTAGCGCAAGCTAGAACTGGCTTGCTGTCCAGAATCGGGCATTTTTGTCATAAAACTGTCATATTTGCTTCATACTATTGTCACGCTAGGTTGGCAATATGAATCTTAAGTTTTAAACATATCGAGAAAATATATGAAAAATACATTCAAGCTGAAATCGCTGGTTTTAGGATTTGGTTTTGCGTCTGCGGCTTTGGTCAGCAGCAATGCAGTTGCGGTTCCCGCGACTTTGGATCCAGCTTTGCCCGAATATGCGGCGGCCAGCGGCGTGTCCGGCAACATCTCTAGTGTAGGGTCGGACACTTTGGCTAACCTGATGACTTTGTGGGCCGAAGAATTCGGCAAGATCTATCCCAACGTCAATATCCAGATTCAAGCAGCCGGCTCTTCGACCGCGCCGCCAGCTTTGACCGAGGGCACATCTAACCTGGGTCCGATGAGCCGGAAAATGAAAGACAATGAAATTGACGATTTCGAAAGCAAATACGGTTACAAGCCCACTGCAATTCCGGTGGCAATCGATGCCCTAGCGGTTTTCGTCAACAAGGACAACCCTGTTAAAGGCCTAAGTATTCCGCAAGTGGATGCAATCTTATCGTCAACCCGTAAATGCGGTTTTGCCACCGACATCACCACTTGGGGCCAAGCCGGTTTGACTGGTGGCTGGGCAAGCAAACCGATTCAATTGTATGGTCGTAACTCGGTTTCCGGTACTTACGGTTTCTTCAAAGACGAAGCGCTGTGCAAAGGTGACTTCAAAAGCAATGTCAACGAACAGCCTGGCTCCGCTTCGGTCGTGCAATCGGTTACTACCTCAGCAAACGGCATTGGCTATTCCGGTATAGGCTATTCCACTTCGGGGGTAAAAGCCGTGGCCTTGGCGCTAAAAGACGGTCAGCCGTTTGTAGAAGCCACTCCAGAGAACGCCACATCTGGCGCTTATCCGTTGTCGCGTTTTTTATATGTTTACGTCAACAAAAAACCTAATGAGCCGTTGGCACCCATGGAAAAAGAGTTTATAAAAATGGTGTTGTCTAAAACCGGCCAGCAAGTCGTGATCAAGGACGGCTACATTCCACTGCCAGCCAAGGCCGTCGAAAAAGCTCTAACCTTGATTGAGTAATTACATCAGCCACGGATGCCTGATGAAGGGACAACTCTGCATGGACGCAGCAAGGGATTGGCTGAAACAGACAATCTCATTACCTCCTCTCGCTAAGTAATAGCGGATGATCTTGTATAATACTAAGCCGATAACTCCTAAACAGTTATCGGCTTTTTTCTGTGAATGCGTTGCGATTGTCCGGCGCGGCTCTGTTAACCCACGATAACTTGTTATGACTGAAGCTCATCCTACTCCAGCGAAAACCACGCTGTTCCAAACAGCGACTAACGACCGTTACCAGCGTTGGCGGTTGGTAAAAGATAAGATGGTGGCGCGCGGCGTGGTAGCCGGTGGTTTGAGTATCATCCTAGCCGTGGTATTGATCTTTTTTTATCTCTTGTATGTGGTTTTTCCGATACTGCTGCCATCCCATGCGGAGGCGTTAGGTCGTTACGACGTGCCGGAACAGGCCCTGGGCAATACGGTTTTTCTGTCGATGGAAGAACAGAATGAAGTGGCCGTGCGGTTCACCGACACCGGCAAAGCAATATTTTTTAGCGTTAGTACTGGTCAGCTTATTCGCGCGGAAGCATTAGCAATTCCCGAACAAGTGCAAATTACGAGCTATGCTCACGGCGGCGTGGATAAAGGGGTAATCGCTTTTGGTTTGTCAGACGGCCGTGCCGTCGTCGTTAAACACGATTACAAACTATCTTATCCCAACGGCAAGCGGGTAATTACCCCTACCATCCAATATCCGCTGGGCGCTGAACCGCTGGTGGTAGACAAGCAAGGACAGGCGTTAACCAATCTAGCGGTAAAATTGGGCGACAAAAACAGTAGCTTGCTGGCAAAAACCGCTGATAACCGAATGGTGTTGAGCAGTCTGAGTAAAAAGGAATCGTTGTTTGACGACGAAGCCAATTGGGAAGCCACGGATTCGGTGGTGGAGATGGCTGCGGATCAAGTCGATTTCATTTTGCTGGATAAAGAGCTACGCAATCTTTATCTGGCCAGTCGCTCCGGGGATTTAACCGTGGTCGATATTACCGATAAGAGCAAACCCGAAATCAAACACAAATTGAATGTGCTGAACCAAGGCGTGCAAATCAGCAGCATGGAGTTTTTGAATGGCGATATTTCCCTGCTGATAGGCGATAGCAGCGGGATCATGGCGCAATGGTCTATGGTCCGTGATCAGCAAAACCATTTCAGCATTGAAAAACTGCGTGCGTTTAAGGTATCCGATGCGCCGATCATTACTATAAATCCAGAACAGCGCCGCAAAGGCATGCTCGCAGCCGACGCCAACGGCGAGATAGGTATCTATAGTTCTACCGCCGAACGGGAACTGATCAAGGAGAAAATCGCTGGCGGTAAGCCTGTTTCTGTCACCTTGTCACCGCGCGCCAACGCCCTGCTATTGCAGTCCGAAGATGGCAAAATCAATCATTGGACTATTGAAAACGAACATCCGGAAGTATCTTGGAGTTCGTTATGGAACAAGGTATGGTACGAAAGTTATCCAAAACCCGATTACATTTGGCAGTCCTCGGCGGCTAGCAACGATTTCGAGCCGAAAATGAGCCTGACACCGCTGGTGTTCGGCACCTTAAAAGCCTCGTTTTATTCGATGTTGATGGGCGTACCTCTGGCTTTGTTCGGCGCAATTTATACCGGTTACTTCATGGCGCCCAGCGTGCGCCAGTATGTAAAGCCCGGCGTGGAAATCATGGGCGCATTGCCGACAGTGATTTTGGGCTTTTTGGCCGGCTTGTGGCTGGCACCGTTCGTGGAGGCCCATCTCGCCGGGATTTTTGCGTTACTGATGATCGTGCCGCTGTCCGTGATGGTTTTTGCCTACTTTTGGCAATATCTGCCAGAAAAAGCCCGGCATAAAATCCCCGACGGTTGGGATGCAGTGGTGCTGATCCCGGTGGTAATCTTCGGTGCTTGGCTGTCGTTTCAGCTAAGCCCGTTGATCGAAGCATTGTGTTTTAACGGCGATTTGCGGACCTGGATGCGTGAGGAATTTGGCATAGGTTACGATCAGCGCAACACCCTGGTGGTCGGTTTAGCGATGGGTTTTGCGGTGATTCCGATGATTTTCTCCATTGCCGAAGACGCGATTTTCAGTGTGCCCAAACATTTAACCACCGGCTCACTGGCGCTGGGTGCCACGCCCTGGCAGACCATGACCAAAGTGGTGTTGCTGACCGCCAGCCCCGGCATTTTCTCGGCGATCATGATCGGTTTCGGGCGCGCGGTTGGGGAAACCATGATCGTGTTGATGGCTACAGGCAATACCGCTGTGATGGATTTGAGTATATTCCAGGGTCTGCGCACACTATCCGCCAACATCGCGGTCGAAATGCCTGAATCGGAGGTAAACAGTACTCACTACCGCGTATTATTCCTCGCGGCCCTCGTGCTGTTCATGTTTACTTTCGTAGTCAACACCTTGGCCGAAATTATTCGCCAGAATCTAAGACAAAAATACAGCTCATTATGATTAAAGCATGGTTTAAGAGCGGTTCGCCCTGGATATGGATGACCGCTGGCGCGGTCAGTTTGAATCTTATATTGGTGGTAGGCTTGCTGCTGCTGATTGCGGTGAGGGGCTTGGGGCATTTTTGGCCGGCCGACATCATCGAATATCGTTATCAAGACCGCGATGGCCCGGAAAGTTCTATTATCGGCGAAGCCGTGGCAACGTCGTTATTACCCGCCGCGCAAGCCAGATCCGCCGGGCATGAGCTGTTAAATAATGGTGAATACTTGGTACAGCACCTGGTAAAGACCGGTAATCGGGATATTCTCGGTAGCGATTTTCGCTGGATCCAAGAACAATACATCCACAGCCAAGCCACCCCAGACGATTTGATCATGGTCGAACGTCGAGAATGGGGTAATTTTTATGGTCGTTTACTGGCAGTTAAGGAAGACGGCGTGGTAATCGCTCAAGGTGAGCAAGCTTGGCCAGTCGCCCAACAGAAGCTGGCGATAGTGCTGGACCAACACGACGAAATCGATAGCTTGCAGGATCACGAAGTCGGCGCGATCAACTATGACTTGGAACGTTTGCGTTTGAAGCAACGCGGCCTGGAGCTGAAAAATGCCTGGAACGATGCGGCTAAGCAGGATTTTGCCGCGCAAAAGCAGATTTATGAGAAGCAATACCAAGTCATTCAGCAAAAAATAGGCAAGTTGAGTAAGGAGAGCAAGCGCTACAGCCTGGTGGTCGCTGAAGCCGGGCAAAAGGAAATCAGCCTGCCCTTGCATCGAGTGGTCAATATGACCCGTCCCAATACCATGAGCGTGCTGGATAAATGCATCGAGTATGTGGTGAATTTCGCGACGTTTGTTTCTGACGAACCGCGTGAAGCCAATACCGAAGGCGGTATCTTTCCCGCTATATTCGGCACAGTGTTAATGGTATTGTTGATGGCTGTCGTCGTTACGCCTTTCGGGGTAATAGCCGCGGTGTATTTGCGCGAATATGCCAAACAGGGCTTTATTACCCGCGTGATCAGAATCGCTGTGAATAACTTGGCCGGCGTCCCCTCCATCGTTTACGGTGTTTTTGGCTTGGGCTTTTTCGTGTATATCATCGGTGGCAATATTGACCGATTGTTTTTCCCGGAAGCCGCGCCAGCCCCGGTTTTCGGTACCCCCGGCTTGCTTTGGGCCTCGCTGACGCTGGCTCTGATGACCTTGCCGGTGGTGATCGTCGCCACCGAAGAAGGTTTATCGCGGATTCCTAAATCGATTCGGGAAGGCAGCTTGGCGCTAGGTGCCACTAAAGCCGAAACCCTATGGCGCACGGTATTACCGATGGCCAGTCCAGCGATAATGACCGGTCTGATTTTGGCGGTGGCACGCGCCGCCGGCGAAGTAGCGCCCTTGATGTTGGTGGGTGTAGTGAAATTGGCGCCGACCTTGCCTTTGGATGGTAATTTCCCTTATTTGCATCTGGATAGAAAATTTATGCATTTAGGGTTTCATATATACGACGTCGGCTTTCAGAGTCCTAATGTCGAAGCCGCTAGACCCTTAGTTTACGCAACGTCTCTTCTACTGGTGATGGTTATTATCGGTCTGAATATGTTCGCTATTTCCATACGCAACAATTTGCGGGAAAAATACCGCGCCCTAGAAAGTTAAATTCGCTTATCCATCCGCATGACCGGACCCTATACCATGACAACAGCTCAAAAGAATACCCACGCCATTGACATTAGCGCGTTGAAAAGGGACGACAGAAAAAGCGCTGAACAGTTGGAAACCTGTATTAAAGTTGAAAATCTCGACCTGTTCTACGGCCAGAAACAGGCTTTGCATGCCGTGAATATGGAAATGCCGCATAAGAAGGTGACCGCTTATATTGGTCCCAGCGGCTGCGGCAAATCGACACTGCTGCGCTGTATCAACCGGATGAACGATCTGGTTGACGGCGTAACTATAAAAGGCAAAATTCTGCTGGATGGAGAGGATATTTACGATAAATCGGTGAATGTCGCGGCTCTGCGCCGGCGAGTGGGCATGGTGTTTCAAAAACCCAATCCGTTTCCGAAAACCATTTACGAAAACGTGGCCTACGGCTTGCGAATCCAAGGCATCAACGATCGGCGTATTCTCGATGAAGTGGTCGAAAAGTCTTTACGCGGCGCAGCCCTATGGGATGAGATGAAAGACCGTCTTAACGACAATGCCCTTGGGATGTCCGGCGGTCAGCAGCAAAGGCTGGTAATTGCCCGGGCGATTGCCATCGAGCCGGAAGTAATCCTGCTGGATGAGCCAGCTTCCGCGCTTGACCCGATTTCGACCTTGAAAATCGAAGAGCTCATCAATGAGTTGAAAGAAAAATATACGATAGTGATCGTCACCCACAATATGCAACAGGCGGCGCGGGTATCCGACTTCACCGCTTTTATGTATATGGGCGAATTAATCGAATTTGGTGAAACCAGCGAGTTGTTTACCAATCCGGCGAAAAAACAAACTGAAGATTACATTACCGGCAGGTACGGCTAGGAGGTAGACAATGGATAACAGCAAAATCAAACAGCACATTTCCCGTCAATTTAACGAGGAGATGGAAGACATTCGCAATAAGGTGCTGACTATGGGCGGCCTGGTTGAGCAGCAAGTCGATTTGGCGACCAAGGCTTTCATGGGTAACGACATGGAAAATGCCGAAAAAGTGGTGCAGCAAGACCAGTATGTCAATGAAATGGAAAAAGACATCGACCACGAGTGCACCGAAATCATGGCCAAGCGCCAGCCTGCGGCTTTTGATTTAAGGATGTTGATCGCCACGATAAAAATTATCACCGACTTGGAGCGGATAGGCGACGAAGCCGCACGTATCGCCAAAATGACCATGCGCTTGGAAGGCACCGATTTTTATCAAGACAAGTATTACGAAATTGAACATCTGCTGAATTTGGTCAAGGACATGCTGAACGGCGCGTTGGATGCCTATGCCAGAAACGATGTCGAGGAAGTAATTGCCATCACCGAACAAGATACTAAGGTAGACCGAGAATACACCAGCATCACCCGGCAATTGATTACGCAGATGATGGAAAATCCGCGAAACATTACCCGCGCCTTGGATATGCTGTGGGCCGCTCGCGCGCTGGAACGAATCGGCGATCACGCCTGTAATGTCTGCGAGCAAGTGATCTACATGGTTAAAGGCAAGGATGTGCGTCACCTTAGTCGCGAAGAGCTGGAGCGTACGATTAACTCGGTTCGTTAGTGGGTATGGCTGCTGGCGTTAGGATAGCGCTAAATTCGCCGCCCAATACCAAAATCCTCTGTCTGCAACCAGGCGCATCGATAGCGTCAATTGTACCGAGCGATGTAAGAGGAATAGCCTTAGCGAGGTTGATGGCGGTTAACAATCTCGTTATTCGATTAGCCGTGCGCTGCGCAACAATTTGGAACTAATCGCTAGACCGGTTCGCGTCACATTTTTTAGCTGGATAACCGGTTGAATACGCGAGCCATCGTTAGCTAGACGAATCATACCGCCACGGTGCTCGAAATCGGCAATATCGCTGACAGTCAGTACCGGAGATTGCCTGACAAATTCCAGAGTTGCCGCGAGAATTCTTTCCTGTTGCGCTGGTATGAATATCACCTGGCAATCGTGCAGTTGTTCGGGTATCGGATCGATAATCAGCTGAATCGGTAATTCGTTAACCCGCTCGCCCTCGATCAGCTTGGCCAGCACGCCGGTTACCGGTGAATTGGCGTAACTGCAAAACAGAAACGCCTGAGTGGTCGTCGGCCAGGTAACGAAGTAGGCAAAGTTATATAAATAGGCTGCTTTAAGTTCCGTCTCGTTAAAGCGCGGCTCGTCTGCTCTAGCCATTTGTAGCGACAGCAAACAGCCCAACCACATCAATACCCCTCGCCACGCTACTGCAACGGTGAGCGCCACGACTGCCGATAGGCCCCGGTATAGCATCTAGTAGCGCACCGTGGCTTTAAGGTAATAATTTCGCTCGATTTCGCTACTGATCACCGCATTGTCTAGATTTGGGCTGAACTCCAGGTGTCGGTCGTCCAACAAGTTCTGCGCACCGACAGCCAGTTCGAAATGCAGATTTGGCTGCCAACCCAAGCGTAAATCCAGACGATGATAGGCCGGTACTTGATTGATCAGGCGATCGGTGTAATACCAATGCGCATCGAATTCCAATTGGTACGGCAGATTGAAATAGGAGCCGAGGTTGAAACGGTTGCGGGCGCTATTGCCTTCAGCCACTGTAGCGGCACTATCCAGGCTGCCGTCGCGCTGATGCAGAGCCACCGCAAACAAGCTGTAACTACCTTGCACCCGCCAGCGCTCGGAAACCCGCCAATTCAGTGCGGTCTCCCAGCCGTAGGCTTCGCCATTGGCTTTGTTGGCAATCAAAAACGGGATAGTAACGCTTTGGCTATTTACGAGCGGTGTTTGCGGTTCGGTGGTGCTCAGCCGATCGTAATCGCTGTAAAACAACGTGGTATCCAGGTTAAACACATCACTGGGGAAAAATCGGTAACCCAATTCATAGCTAACCGCGCTTTCCGAGTCGAAATTATCGTCCCCCAATACGTTTGCAGTGGTATTCGGCCCTAGTTTGAACAATACATTCACGTCGTGATCGACTCGTGCGGGCACCCTAACCGCTCGTGAAACAGCGCCCCATAGGCTGTGCTGCCGATGTGGCAGCCACAATACCCTAGCGGAAGGCTGGATCTCAAAGCCGGTAAAGTCGTTGTGCTCGACTTTACTGCCGTATATCAAGCGCAATTCGTCTGCAAGCAATCGCCATTCGTCCTGGGCGAACACGTTGAACAAATGCACATCGCGTTGGGCGGGATCGAAACGCAACAAAACCTGTTTTTGCTCAAGTTGATCGCTGTTGAACCGATAACCGGCACCCCAAGTCACGTTGTGAGCTCGCCAACTGAAATCATGCTGTAGATCCAGGTCGAAGGTGCTGCGTCTATAGTCCAATAGGCTATTGTTGCGGACGGCATGATCGACGTAACTGCGGATTTGTAGGCGGCTATCGTCTTCCAGGGTTTGCAGCCAGCGTAACAGCAGGTTGCCGCCATATTTTTTGGTGTTGTCGGTGCTAATCGGCGTTAACGGGTCGAGGCTATTTATCGATTGCTGCATCTCGCCATTGAAATAGTCGCCCTGCACGATCAGGTTTTTGCGAGCATTCGGCGTCCAATCGCTGCGAAAACCGGCGCGGCCCATGTCCAGGCTGTCATTGGCTTTTTCGCCGTTGCCGAAATGAAAATCCTCGCGATGATTGTATTTACCGTAGACTCGATAATTTAAATCCGGACTGAGTTGACCGCCATAACGAAAGGTGCCAAATCCGGGTTCTTCCTTGCTGGTGCCGCCTGACAGCAATACGCCTTGTGATTCCTGAGCGGAACGCGTGACGATATTGATAACACCGTTGACAGCGTTAGAGCCCCAAAGCGTTGCGCCTGGACCGCGAATTACCTCGATGCGCTCTATATCTTCCAGCGGGTAGTCCTGCTCGTTCCAGTAAACGCCGGAGTTCAGCGGATCGTAAACGGTACGACCGTCCAGCATCACCAATAGTTTGTTGGCAAAAATGCCGTTAAAGCCGCGGCTGCTGATCGCCCATTGATTGGCGTCCGCCCGCGCGACCTCCAAGCCGGGCACTTTGCGCAACATTTCCGGTATTGATTGCATGCCGGAACGCCTGATTTCCTCGTGACTGATAACAAATACTGCCGACGGGGTTTCGCTGATAGGTTGTTGGTTTTTTGAGGCGATAGAGACGGTCGTCGCGCTCAACTCCTGCAGAGATAAGGCTTTTAGCTGGGATAGGGTATCATCCGCCCCGACAGGGGCTGTTGCCCAGGCAATACAGAAAAGCGCTACGCGCTGAGTTTTGCTCGCCGATTTTAACGTTTTTGCCATAATTTCCGTCATTTACGCCTGAATTAAGCACGCGTTCATTGTAGACGGCGGCGGTTAAATAGTAAAAACCGCCCATTTCGGCGGGTGTGTAACGGAGATCTACTTGATGGCGCGGATTAGCTTGATCATGTCGCTACTGGCGGGATCAACAAATATTTTCTGGAACGGGCAGGCCTGAACGCTCTTTAGGGTTTGTCGATTGATATTGGCGCCCAAGGTATTCACAACCAGCGGATTGAACAAATTCATCAAGAACGCGAGGGTTTTATTGGCGCTTAGTACATGCTCCAGCAACAGCACTTGCCCACCGGGTTTGCATACCCGATAGAGTTCCTTCAAACCTTTCCTGGGTTTCGGCACCGAACAGAACACAAAGCTGGCAACAACCGTGTCGAAACTGTTGTCGGCATAATCAAGAGCCTGGACATCCATCAACGTCAGATCCATGACTATGTGTTTGCGCTGCTGTTTACGCCGAGCCATTTCAAGCATTTTCGGGCTGAAGTCGATACCGGTTATCCTGGCATCATCAGGGTAGAACGGGAAATTTTTCCCCGTTCCCACCCCGACCTCCAAAACGTGGGCACCACTGGCCTGTGACCAGAGCTTTTTCCGCAAACGGCGAAACAGCAAACCCTCCAAAAAGCCTTCCAATCCATCGAAATATGGCGCCAGTCTATCGTAGCGCTGCCTGACTTTAGCAGTGTCCGCCCTCATGCCGGCTTATTCCCCAAATTGCTGAATGCCGTCCAGAAACCACCGGGTTTGTTTGCTGTTTATGGGTTTAACAAAATGCCATATCTCTTTGATGGGTGCAGCTTTAGCGCCGTCTTCGCTGATCACCGCCTCGAACATCACCACCGCTTCCAGCTCCGAACCGACTTCTCGCACATCCAGCAATTCCGCGTCGACTTTCAACACTTCGGTTTTGTTACTAACACCGGATGCTTGTAATTGATCCTGAATTTCCGCAAATACCTTGTCGGTGGTTAAACCACGAATTTCCGCCAGGTCGCGGGCATCCCACGCTGCTTGTAAGTGACGGTATGCGCTTTCGGCACCGCTTAAAAAGGCCCGCTGATCGAATCCAGCAGGTAGCGTGTTCGCATCGAAACTAGCGGGCTGTTGATAATCATTGTGGTTTGAGCCGGCTGTTCTGCCTTTTTTGAACAATACATCGGTGTCAAAACCCGATTGAGCGGCTGCCGGCTGGTTCTCGCGGTAATAGTTTTGCGATTCAGTTGGCTGTGAATGCGCGGATCCAAAGCCGGTCGGCGCTGCGGGCTGTTGACGCGCTCTGGACGCAAACAAGCGATAGAGCAAGTAGGCAACGCCGGCAAATAGCAGCATGTCCATCAGATTAATGTTTTCGAATGCACCGCCGAAGAATAAAGAACCTAACAGTCCACCCAGTGCTAAGCCACCCAGCATACCCATCAGGCCGCCGCGACCTGCCCAATTTTGTCTGGCTGTTTGATTTTGAGCTGCCGCTTGTTGTTGGCTAGCCGAGCGGGTCGGCTGACTGGCGGCGCCTCCCGGTGTGGTCGAGCGTTGGTACGGCGCGCTGTAGCTCGGCTTACTGCCAAAAGACTTGCCGCCGCCCATACGTTTAGCCTGAGCTTCCTGGACACTGCCTAGCAGTAAGGCCAGTGCAATGAATAATGTTGCCAAGGTACCGATCTTTCTGTTCATAGGAATGTTTGCCTAATGTAAATAAATGTATGCCGATAATCGGGGTAAAATCGTGTAATTCAAGTAGAATAGCCTTTCGCAATGCCCTATACAACCGCCGTCTACTGATTAACGACACCCCACAGACATTCTGAAAACACAAATGGTTGCATATTTGCGTCAATTTCTAGTGATGTTTTTGCTGCTTTTGCAAATAGCGGCGCCGCTGGTGCACGCGCATGTCGGAAAAGATAACGCGCAGGGAGGTTTGCATTTTCACGGATTTGAGGCTTTGCACAGCGAGCACGACCAGTCAGGGCTTATGGCTGTCGATCATGACCTGGACATTAAAAGCAGCGTTGTGATTCTAGGTTCGGCGATAAAACAGCAGCAATTGCTGGATAGACCAATGTCGGCCTTTTATCTGATTGGCAGCATAGTTCCCGATTTTGCGATTATGGGCCAAATCGACGTATTAAATTTTTCTCCGCATATTCCGCTGTTCGCGCCAGAACCCTTACTCAATCAAAACCCGTCCCGCGCGCCACCGCTCTGAAAGGGGTCGGTTTCGTTATTGCGGCGTGGTTGTTTAACACGTAGCCAGCCCTCGTCCCGTAAAATGGCTAAAGACCTTTTGGTCTTTGGTTGCTCAGGCTTATTCAATTTTTGCTTTGGAGTGTTCTATGAATGGATACCGTCATCTAAAACGCGGTTTGCCTGTTTTGTTGCTGGTAACGACACCTTGTCTCGCCGAACTAAACCTTGTCGAAGAGAATTTAAGCGCGCCAAATCGCGATACGCTTGCGGAAAATTTGATAGTCGAACACATGGATCCCATAGAAATCGACCCATCGCTTAGTCTGTCGCAATTAGTCGAGATAACCTTGGAAAAATACCCGGATCGCTTAATTGCCGAAGCGTTAGCCCTGGAAGCCAGTGCGCTGACTGAGCGCAGCGATTCCTGGGTGGCCGGCTCCACGGCACTAGCGTTAAATTACAGCGACGATCGACTCGCTGACAACCTGGGCTCGCGTGAGGCGGCCGCTCAAGTGGAAATCACTACCTGGGACTGGGGACAGCGGGATGCCGGTCAGGCGGTGGCGGAACGAGCAGGCGTATCAGCGCAAAAACAATCGGCGGCGGTTAAGCTGGAAGTAACCCGATTGATCAGGGACGCCTTGTGGAATATGGAAATCGCCAATATCGGTTTGCAACAGGCCCAAAATGCCTTGTCGATTGCCGAGCAATTGATGAAAAAAGTCGAACGTCGGGTCGAGCTTGGCGATTTGCCGCGCGCGGATATGTTGTTGGCAAAAGGCGAATATCTGCAAAATCGAGCACTGGTAACCCAGGCCGAGGCAGAGGTAATGCATAGCCGCAAAGCCTACGCCAGTTTGACTACCTTATCGCGTCTGCCGGGCAATTATCGGGAGAAGCAAAGTGACCTTACTTCGGTGACCAGTAATCACCCGATGTTAGAAGCCATTAGCGCTATCATTGACCGCAAACAAGCGGAAATCCAATGGACAAAAACCACTGATCCGATCAACCAACCTAAGCTCAGTGTGGGCGCAAGAAGCCAACGTGATGGTCGTAGCGGGCAAGACCTCGAGAGCGTTGGTGTCGGCATGGTGATGTTATTCGGCGGCGATGCCTACAACGCGCCGGAAATCGCAAGGGTTAATCTGGATCTGAACAATGCCAAGGCTCAGCGCGAGCATCTTTACCGGCAATTGGAGAAAAATCTGCATGAAGCCGAACACGCCTTGGAAGTAACGCGAGCAGAATTGGCAATAGCCAACGAACTGAAACAAATCGCCGAAACGCATCTGAAAATGTCGGAAATCAGTTTTTCAGCCGGGGAAATTAATCAGCTTGATCTATTAAAAATCCAAGCTCGCAGTCTGGATGCAATCCGCAACGCCAAACTACAGGAAGTAAAACTACAGCGCAATATCGCATTCTACAACCAAGCGGTAGGCATACAACCATGATCAGGCTGATTTTCTGTCTGTTACTTGCGCAGGCTTTAGACGTGTTTGCTCAAGAGGCGCAGATCAGGATTACGCAGCAGCAGATCGACAATTTGGACATACAAGTATCGCAGCTATCCGCTAGCCGGCAAATTCCGTTACTCTATGCGCCCGGCAAAGTGGTGGTGCCGGCTGATCGGGAGGTGTTGATCAGCAGCAGTCAGCCCGGTTTGGTCACCCAATTGCCGGCCAATATTGGAGACAAAGTCCACAAGGGCCAACTATTGGCACAGTTAAATAGTCCGGAACTCGTCGGATTACAGCAAGCATTTTTAACCGCCGTTAGCGAACTGAATTTGTCTGCCCATGAGCTGCGGCGCGATAAAAAATTATTGCAGGAAGGCGTGATTGCCGAGCGGCGCTGGCAGGAAACCGAAATGCTGCACAACAGTAAATCTGCCAAAGCCGACGAAGCGCGGCAATTATTACTATTGGCAGGCATGTCGAGCGCCGACATAAATAGTCTTGGTCAAAACCATAAGTTGGATAATCGCTTAAATATCCGCTCGCCTATCGCCGGCGTGGTCTTGGAGCGTCTCACCAGTTTGGGTGCGCGTTTGGACATCCAGGCACCGCTATATCGGATAGCCGATTTATCGGAACTGTGGTTGGAAATCAATATTCCGCAGGAGCGTTTGAGCAATATTCGCCTGGGCGATTCGGTGCGACTGGCAGGCAGCCAGATCACCGCCAGAATTAGTCTGCTGGGGCAAAGTGTCGATCACGACAATCAAACAGTGTTGGCGAGAGCAGTGATTGACGACAAAACAGAGGATTTGCGCGTCGGACAGAATGTCAATGTGCAAATCATGCAAAACAGTGTGCAGACCGGTTTTATAGTGCCCGATACCGCAATCGCGCAAAACAAAGGTCACACCTATGTCTTCGTGCGCAACCCAGAGGGTTTTGCGACTACCGAAGTAACAGTCTCCGGTAAACAGGATACCAATTCCTTAATTAGCGGACCGTTGTCCGGCAACGAACAAATTGCCACCAAAGGCGCGGTGGCCTTGAAAGCCAATTGGCTAGGTTTGGGAGCCGCTGAATAATGGGCGGGTTGATTCGCTTTGCATTGACCCAACGGCTACTCATTTTACTCGGCGTACTATTACTGATAGGTGGCGGCTATTACGCACTGAAACATATTCCTATTGATGCGTTTCCAGAGGTATCGCCAACCCAGGTTAAGATTATCGTTAAAGCCAACGGCATGACGCCGGAAGAAGTGGAGGCGCGCATTACCGCGCCGATCGAAGTCGAATTGCTGGGCATACCGCATCAAACCATGCTGCGTTCGCTGGCCAAATATGCGATTACTGACATCACACTGGACTTTGAAGAAGGCACCGATATTTATTGGGCCAGACAGCAAGTGGCCGAGCGGCTGAATGCCTTATGGGGCAATTTGCCCGAAGGCGTCCAAGGTGGCATCGCGCCGATGACCACACCTCTGGGAGAAATGTTCATGTTCGCCATCGAGGGTGGCGATTTAACTTTGATGCAGCGGCGTGAGCTATTAGATTGGACCATCCGCCCAGCCCTGCGTACCGTAGCCGGTGTGGCAGATGTGAATGCACTCGGCGGCCTAGTGCGCAGTTTCGAAGTGGTGACCGATAACATCCGGATGGCATCGCGGAATATCGACACTCAGCAATTGATAGCAGCTTTGCAAAACAATAACCGCAATGACGGTGCCGGTCGTCTGACTGAAGGTGAGGAAGCGCTGATTGTGCGCGCCGAGGGCCGGATCAAGAACGAGCAGGATGTTAAGGCCATTGTGGTGGCGCAACACGAAGGCTTACCGACCCGAGTTGAAGATATTGCCGAGGTAAGAATCGGCGCTTTGACCCGCTATGGCGCAGTCAGCAAGGACGGCAATGGTGAAGCAGTCACGGCGGTTGTACTGAGTTTGCGCGGCGCTAATGCCCGGCAGACCATAGAGCAACTGGAAAGTAAATTGGCGGATTTGCAGCCGAGCTTACCGAATGGCGTGCATATCAACGTGTTTTATAACCGTGGCGTACTGGTTGGCAAAGCGGTAAATACTGTATCCAAAGCCTTACTTGAAGCCATTGTTTTGGTAGTGGTGTTGCTGATTCTATTTTTGGGCGATTTGCGCGCAGCCTTGACCGTTGCATTAGCCTTGCCATTGGCGGCCTTAGTGACTTTTATCCTGATGCACGCATTTGGTATGTCTGCCAATCTGATGAGCCTGGGTGGACTGGCAATTGCAATCGGGATGTTGGTGGACGGCGCGGTGGTGGTGGTGGAAAACGTAATCACCCAATTGGCCGATCATCAGAAAGCCGAAAGGCTACCGCGCCTGCATTTAATTTATCGGGCTAGTCGTGAAGTGGCGGTGCCGGTGACTTCTGGCATCTTGATTATCATCATCGTGTTCTTGCCGTTGCTCACCTTGCAAGGTCTGGAAGGTAAGTTATTTGGGCCGGTAGCAATGACCATCGTGTTTGCGTTAAGCGGTTCGTTGATTTTGTCATTAACCGTGATTCCGGTTTTGGCCTCGCTACTGCTGAAACAGGTATCTCATGAAGAGCCCTGGTTGCCGCGCAAGCTCTTGCAGTGGTATCTGCCTGTTCTAGCCTGGTGTTTGGCCAACAGCAAAAAAGTCTTCATGGGTGCCGGCACGATGCTGGCGGCAAGCGTCTTGGTCTTCACGCAGATCGGCAGTACATTCATGCCTACCATGGACGAAGGCGACATTATCGTGCAGTTGGAAAAATTGCCTTCGATTAATTTGCTGGATTCGGTAGCACTGGATGGCCGCGTGCAGAAAAACATCCTAGAGCATATTCCGGAAGTACAGACGGTGGTTTCCAGGGTCGGCACCGATGAGTTGGGCTTGGATCCCATGAGCTTGAACGATACTGACACGTTTTTGATCCTCAAGCCCAAAGCGGAATGGCGTATGGAGACCAAGGAAGCACTGATCGAGGAAATCCGGAAGATTATGGATCACACACCGGGAATTGCATTCGGCTTTACTCAACCTATCGAGATGCGGGTTTCGGAAATGTTAACCGGCACCCGCGGCGATGTCGCTATTAAATTATTCGGCGCCGATCTGGATACCCTAAATCATAAGGCCGAACAAATCGAAGCGGTACTCAAGACCATCCCCGGCGCCAGCGACGTGTTTACCCGCAAAAATGAAGGTATGCAGTTTCTCCAACTGACTATCGACCAGGATGCCGCTGGCCGGTTCGGGCTGAATAGCAATAGCATCGAAGACATGTTGCGAGCCCAGATCGAAGGCGTGCAACTTGGAATTGTGCAGGAGGGGATCAAGCGCACCCCCCTGTTGTTACGCGGTAATAGCAATACTGCCAATTTCAAGAATCTGCAAATCAGCTTACCGAATGGTAAGCCTGTGCCAATTACCGGCGTCGCCAAAATTGAAGCCGTAGAAGGCGTCGTGTCGATAGACCGGGAGAAAGGTCAGCGTTTCGTAGTGATACGCTGCAATGTCGAAGGTCGTGATCTGGTGGGCTTTGTCGATGAGGCGCGCAAGGCGGTTGCTGAACGGGTCAAATTACCCAGCGGTTTTCATGTTGAATTTGGTGGTCAATTTGAAAATCAGCAGCGGGCTTCTGCCCGACTCTCTCTGGTTATACCGGTCTCACTAGGCTTGATATTTTTGCTGCTGTTTTCTACGTTCGGCTCGGTGCGGCAAGCGGTGCTTGTGTTGTCAAACATCCCCTTGGCGATGATAGGCGGCGTCTTTGCGCTATGGTTGTCCGGCGAATATCTATCGGTGCCAGCTTCGGTGGGATTCATCGCCCTTCTCGGCATTGCGGTATTGAATGGGGTCGTAATGGTCAGCTATTTCAATCAGCTCTGCGCGACCGGCATGGAATTGTCACGGGTGGTGATTGTCGGCTCCGGACGGCGTTTGCGGCCCGTGTTGATGACGGCGAGCATCGCCGCTTTCGGCTTAATTCCGTTACTGTTTGCCTCGGGCCCTGGTTCGGAAATTCAACGTCCGCTAGCGATCGTCGTTACCGGCGGCCTGCTGTCTTCGACATTGTTGACACTAATCTTATTACCGATACTCTATCAGCTATTTGGTCGCCACCCGGAGCATTGCGCATGAGTCACGAAGCATTTTTATTGACTGTGAATGTGCCTCCCAGTTTGGAAGAAACGCTGGTGGATTGTTTATTGTCATTGGAATGGTGGCAGGGGTTCACCAGTTTTCCCGCAAATGTTCACGATCATCAGCAGCAGGGTTTGTCGTTAGCGGAACAGGTAGCAGGACATCAACGCAAGATTCGATTTCAAATGTATGTCGAAAGGCAAAACATTTCAGCATTATTGACTAAGCTAAAGGCGGATTTTGCCGGTTCCGGAATACATTATTGGCTAGTGCCAGCCATCGAACAGGGCATCATCTAAGCATAAAGTATGCAGAAATGTACTGAGGATGCTACAGTTCAGGCAAACAGCAGTTAAACATTTTTGAATGAGCTATTTTTCTTGCCACACATAGCCCTATGAACATTTTTTTGCGACGAATTCCTGCTAACACTAGGCATACTGAAATTTCCGAATTTGTGGCCCCAGCGTTGAAAAGCGGCTTGCTCAGAAAGTCGGGCCGTATTGTCGATGTCGAGATTCTGGCCTTGCAGGATACCCGCATAGGCACTATCGAATATCACGGCGTGGTAACCTTGGATTCCGAGCTTTCGGTGCAAAGAGTCATCAAAGGTTTAAAAAATCGGCGCTTTAACGGCAGAATGGTGGTCGTTAGGCCCTATTACCATCGCAGTTGGTATAACGACCCCAGACAAAACCAAACCCCTGTTTCAGCTGATATTATCGAAAAGCGCAAGGGTGACCGCCGACGCGGTAAATATCTACAAGTCATAAAAAACGCTTCTGATCGTTTCAACAGCGAAGACGATTTTTTCCGCACTGTCCATCATCAACAGTTCTCTATTTCATTCATCGTGCCGCCAGTCATGGAGGGTCCTATGATGGAATGCCTGATCAGTTTCGAAGAAGATCTCCTGAACAACAGCGATACCGGCGAACACAAAATCACCAAATTTCTCACAGAAACCGATGATGAGGAACAGCAAACCGCACGCTTTCAAATTTATGCAGAAAAAATGGCTATTTCCGCCTTGCTGGAAAAATTGAAGTCTGAATTTGCCGGATCGGGTATCCATTACTGGATCATGCCGGTGGTTGAGAAGGGTGAAATCTAAGTTTTGAGCATCGAAAAAAAGGCGTTAAACCAACTGCCGGTTTAACGCCTTTTTTATTGCAGATAAGGTTTGGAAATAAAGTTGGCTGATTTTTCCTATCCAGCCAACGTTACCGGAACGATCAGACTACGCGGGATTCTTGGCCGATCTGCGGCGTGTCGCCAATAAACCCATTCCCGACAGCATAAACCAGAAGGTTCCAGGTAGAGGTACCGGTGCTGATGTTCCGATCACAATCGAGTCGCTCAGATACTGAACATCGAAATGAATGGAGGGATCGAAGCCAGCAAAAACCACATTGTCAAAGATTCCGGTTAACGTGCCAGGATTAAAGGTTATCAACGTAAACGAATCGTTTTGATCAGGGTTGTAACCGTTCAGACTGCTAATTTGCAGCGTGCCAGACAAAGCCAAACTGCTATTGGTGCCGTGAATCGCCAGCGTGTCAAAGCTCGATACAGAAGCCAATTCGAAATTTAGCGAACCGTCTACTAGTTGTCTGAAAGTGCCGCTATTACCGAAATCAATATTCAGCGCACCGATAGCGTTTTCTCCGCCAGCGTTAATGTTACCGTTATTTAATAAGCGGTTGCTGGAACCAGCTACGCGAATACTGCCGCTACCCTCCAAAGTACCCTGATTGTTGAAGTCACGGTTGTTGGAATTGGTCTCAAATACCGCATTAGCTGCTACCACGATGTCACCTTGGTTGGTAAAACCGTTAGCCGTCGCGGCACCGGATAAGCTCACAGTTCCAGTTTGTACGTCGACCGTACCGGTGTTGTTAAACGCCACACTGACCGTGGAGGTGCCGGTGCCGGCGGATTTGCGGAAGGTACCCGCATTGTTGAAGGCGGGGAAACCGGCAAGGGTGTTGAGATCGGAAAAAGTGGAGGCAAAGATCTCATGATTACTCTGCGCATCCCACACCGCGCCAGACGCGTTGTCGA
>MSXO01000020.1 GCA_002083615.1 Proteobacteria bacterium ST_bin11
GTCCGCCGCCGCACAGGCGGCTTAGAAATCGTTTTTTTGTTGCCAGCACGTGACTTAATAGTCCGCCGCCGCACAGGCGGCTTAGAAATTTGGCGCGCTGGATTAACACGCGCTCCGCTCGTCCGCCGCCGCACAGGCGGCTTAGAAATTTTTGACCGAGAATAGCCATGGCGAAATTTAGTCCGCCGCCGCACAGGCGGCTTAGAAATGTGATAAATAATGCTTGACTGTGACCGGTCAGTCCGCCGCCGCACAGGCGGCTTAGAAAAAACGCCAGGCCGACGCGTTGATGAGGAAGTAGTCCGCCGCCGCACAGGCGGCTTAGAAATCGCGCGCTACTGCACAGTATCCGATCCGCAAGTCCGCCGCCGCACAGGCGGCTTAGAAAGGCTACGAGGGTAAAGGCTCCATGGACGACAAGTCCGCCGCCGCACAGGCGGCTTAGAAACATTCCTCGCCGGTGCGCCACTCGATTTCCAGGTCCGCCGCCGCACAGGCGGCTTAGAAAAATACCGTGGCCAGACGCTACCGATATCTTCAGTCCGCCGCCGCACAGGCGGCTTAGAAAACTAAACAACAGGATTTGAGAGCGGTTTTCCCGTCCGCCGCCGCACAGGCGGCTTAGAAATGAACAAAATGTCACGCGCACTGGATACGCCGGTCCGCCGCCGCACAGGCGGCTTAGAAAATAATTTTGAATACTGATTACTGCCAGAACCAGTCCGCCGCCGCACAGGCGGCTTAGAAAGACAAAGTTGATTTGCTAATGCCGTCTATCGCGTCCGCCGCCGCACAGGCGGCTTAGAAAATTACCCTGCTAGACAACGCGGACTTATCCACGTCCGCCGCCGCACAGGCGGCTTAGAAATGTTTCGGTTGCGCAACGATTTTTTGAATGTAGTCCGCCGCCGCACAGGCGGCTTAGAAATTTTAGCGAACAAGGATGTTTAACTATCACTGGTCCGCCGCCGCACAGGCGGCTTAGAAATTTAGATGTACAGGGCATTATGAACCATCTAGGTCCGCCGCCGCACAGGCGGCTTAGAAAAATAGCAAAAGACCCTAGCAAGTAACCGATAAGTCCGCCGCCGCACAGGCGGCTTAGAAACATTAAAACCAGTCAACACAGACGACGAAAACCGTCCGCCGCCGCACAGGCGGCTTAGAAAAAATAATTACGAGTGAACCTTGCATAAGTCACGTCCGCCGCCGCACAGGCGGCTTAGAAATTCATCGAGCACACCATTGTAGAGTTGCCGAAGTCCGCCGCCGCACAGGCGGCTTAGAAAACGAGATAACGTAAAAGCTTGATTAGCCGCAAGTCCGCCGCCGCACAGGCGGCTTAGAAAGATCATATATATAACGCATGACGGACGCGGAAGTCCGCCGCCGCACAGGCGGCTTAGAAAGCATTGCAACGCTTTGTGACGACACAAAGCTAGTCCGCCGCCGCACAGGCGGCTTAGAAATAACGGTATCGTTTATACGCTCCGCAATGGTGGTCCGCCGCCGCACAGGCGGCTTAGAAAGTATGCAACCACCCCGCCATCCGCCTCAAATTGTCCGCCGCCGCACAGGCGGCTTAGAAATAACTAATGGCCGAATCTTACCGCGACCGCTGGTCCGCCGCCGCACAGGCGGCTTAGAAATCAGCGGAAGGCGACAAAAGCAAGGCCGAGGCGTCCGCCGCCGCACAGGCGGCTTAGAAAAGTACTCGGTGGCGTTTAAAAAGTCGTCGACCGTCCGCCGCCGCACAGGCGGCTTAGAAATTGATCTTGAGCAAAATCCGCCGCTAACTCTTGTCCGCCGCCGCACAGGCGGCTTAGAAAACAAACGCAAAGCCAATTGGCGTAATGATTCGGTCCGCCGCCGCACAGGCGGCTTAGAAAACATTTTGCGGCATACGTTCGCTAGCCATTTTGTCCGCCGCCGCACAGGCGGCTTAGAAATGCATTTACCAGCCTCACCGCCGCTGTTGATTGTCCGCCGCCGCACAGGCGGCTTAGAAATATACTTTTGCGGTCGTTCTCGTTAGTTCTGCGTCCGCCGCCGCACAGGCGGCTTAGAAAGTGGTTCTTTATATCCTCTTCCTGATGGTGTTGTCCGCCGCCGCACAGGCGGCTTAGAAATAGATATTTCGTCGGCAGAACGGGACAGCAGGGTCCGCCGCCGCACAGGCGGCTTAGAAATAGGTTTGAGGATTTGGCCGTATTGCCGCCTGGTCCGCCGCCGCACAGGCGGCTTAGAAACAGACGCCGTTTGCGGACGCGGCCAAGGTGAAAGTCCGCCGCCGCACAGGCGGCTTAGAAATCTTTTTCGTTCTACGCGCTGGTATCTTAGCCGTCCGCCGCCGCACAGGCGGCTTAGAAAAATGGAGAATAATTAAAAGAAGAATCATCCTCGTCCGCCGCCGCACAGGCGGCTTAGAAATTAGAAAATGCCCTTTATTGGCAGAATCAAAGGTCCGCCGCCGCACAGGCGGCTTAGAAATAAAAAACTACAAATTTATCAAAATTAGTCAAGTCCGCCGCCGCACAGGCGGCTTAGAAATTAATAACTTCAGGCTTTGCGCCGCGAGGGATGTCCGCCGCCGCACAGGCGGCTTAGAAATACTAGACACCGTTCGAGAACTAAACCCACTGGGTCCGCCGCCGCACAGGCGGCTTAGAAAAAACGTTATGAGGTTTTGTTACTGTCTCGCGTGTCCGCCGCCGCACAGGCGGCTTAGAAAGTTGATAGTTAACGTCTAGTTTTCGTTGATGGGTCCGCCGCCGCACAGGCGGCTTAGAAATCATAAATTAATAAAAGAAAAGAGAAACGATTGTCCGCCGCCGCACAGGCGGCTTAGAAATGCCGGAACAAAACGAAGCGATGACACCGGATGTCCGCCGCCGCACAGGCGGCTTAGAAAGAAATACACGTTATTGGCCGTCGTCATCATGCGTCCGCCGCCGCACAGGCGGCTTAGAAATACCGTTGATGGGTATTTGGAATCGGGTCGCTGTCCGCCGCCGCACAGGCGGCTTAGAAATATCTAACCCCTAAAACATTGCAAAACCAAGTGTCCGCCGCCGCACAGGCGGCTTAGAAATCCTGAAGATTCATCTAAATTCATGATGAATTGTCCGCCGCCGCACAGGCGGCTTAGAAATGTTCACGATTGCGATTAAAGAATGGGGGATGGTCCGCCGCCGCACAGGCGGCTTAGAAATATCGCAGTTGTAAACCCTCCATTGATAACCCGTCCGCCGCCGCACAGGCGGCTTAGAAAGATTATGCTAACGTTCGTTGGCGGTATCGCGGGTCCGCCGCCGCACAGGCGGCTTAGAAAATGAACCCACGCGCAACGTGTGGGGACCGGATGTCCGCCGCCGCACAGGCGGCTTAGAAATTACAAGAGCTATTAGGCCATGCCAACATTAAGTCCGCCGCCGCACAGGCGGCTTAGAAAATTTTGATTAGACGACGAACCAGCATAAAGCCGTCCGCCGCCGCACAGGCGGCTTAGAAATACTTTATGCACCAGTTTTAGGGTTATCGCTTGTCCGCCGCCGCACAGGCGGCTTAGAAAATAAAGAATATGAATATTGCGGAAATTACCCAGTCCGCCGCCGCACAGGCGGCTTAGAAAGCAACGGTAGCATTGCGTGTTGCATTCGCCCTGTCCGCCGCCGCACAGGCGGCTTAGAAAATTGTTGTTCATCTAAAGTTATCGACGTTCCAGTCCGCCGCCGCACAGGCGGCTTAGAAATGTAGGTACTGCCTACATACTTTTAACCGAAAGTCCGCCGCCGCACAGGCGGCTTAGAAATGATTGAAATATTTAGTGCGAGCGGCAATACCGTCCGCCGCCGCACAGGCGGCTTAGAAAGGCCTTATATTTACTTGCACTTTCAGGTTTGTGTCCGCCGCCGCACAGGCGGCTTAGAAAAAAATACATGCGTATGCGTCGTATTAATACCGGTCCGCCGCCGCACAGGCGGCTTAGAAATTTTGAATCTTTGTAGTGCCTATGCTCTTTGAGTCCGCCGCCGCACAGGCGGCTTAGAAAATGAGTTAATAATTTGATGGTTTCCTCGACGCGTCCGCCGCCGCACAGGCGGCTTAGAAAGGAGGCATTATCAAAAAAATGAGGGGATGCGCGTCCGCCGCCGCACAGGCGGCTTAGAAAATATCAATGCCGCTTTGCAGATTGATGTTTAGGTCCGCCGCCGCACAGGCGGCTTAGAAAGGTTTAATAATTACCTTTTGAATCATGCTTAAGTCCGCCGCCGCACAGGCGGCTTAGAAATGATGTTATCGCATTATAGGCAAGCTGCTGATTGTCCGCCGCCGCACAGGCGGCTTAGAAATAAAATCAGATCACGGTTGTCAATATAAGCCGGTCCGCCGCCGCACAGGCGGCTTAGAAAGTTGGGGAGCTTTTCCCATTGGGTTTGAAGTGGTCCGCCGCCGCACAGGCGGCTTAGAAATTATATACATCGAGCAAAGCAAATCCCATAGGGTCCGCCGCCGCACAGGCGGCTTAGAAATTACTCGGTCTATCTTTTGATGTTTTCGCGGGGTCCGCCGCCGCACAGGCGGCTTAGAAATGGGGCGCTATTAACGAGAATACTATGCCGGGGTCCGCCGCCGCACAGGCGGCTTAGAAATCGTCAGACCCGCACAACAGCCCATGAGCCGCGTCCGCCGCCGCACAGGCGGCTTAGAAAAATATGACGAATTTTCTTTATTCGCAAACAATGTCCGCCGCCGCACAGGCGGCTTAGAAAAAAATGGATTGATGTACGTGGGCGAATCATCGGTCCGCCGCCGCACAGGCGGCTTAGAAAATTATGAGTTCATGGATCTTATCCACGACAAAGTCCGCCGCCGCACAGGCGGCTTAGAAAGCAGAGATATTAGGTGTGACACCTGAAGAGGTGTCCGCCGCCGCACAGGCGGCTTAGAAATTTGTTTTGGTTAACCCACTCTTGTTCGGCTGGTCCGCCGCCGCACAGGCGGCTTAGAAAAGCTTAACCGCCGCTGTTGACTTCTCCACAGTGTCCGCCGCCGCACAGGCGGCTTAGAAATCGCTTTCAGGCCATCCGCGCTGCTCTCTTAAGTCCGCCGCCGCACAGGCGGCTTAGAAATGTTTCACGATCCACCGATTTTGTCGTGAAATGTCCGCCGCCGCACAGGCGGCTTAGAAAAATGGTATTGGGCGATGCGGTAGCTCCTAGCGGTCCGCCGCCGCACAGGCGGCTTAGAAAATGGTGCAGCTGCAAGCCGGCCACGGCGAACTGTCCGCCGCCGCACAGGCGGCTTAGAAAAAGTCAAAGAACTGTCTTGTGCCTATCGCTACGTCCGCCGCCGCACAGGCGGCTTAGAAAATCTGGAGCCAACGCGCAGCGGCCCGGTCGCGGTCCGCCGCCGCACAGGCGGCTTAGAAATATCATGGCTGCAATTTTCACCGCTGTAGACTGTCCGCCGCCGCACAGGCGGCTTAGAAAAGCGGCGTGTCGCTTGCAGACTCCATGAATACGTCCGCCGCCGCACAGGCGGCTTAGAAATACTAATGTCTTACAGTGCGGGAAACACTTCCCGGAAAATTATGGCAATCGTTCACTGACAGAGCAGTAGATTGCGCGCCGATTCGCCATTTTTGCTGCAACTCGCGGTCGAGACCAAGCGGATCAGCACCGCGACACAACCCCCGCGCAGTGTTTATTCGTCCCCCTACAAACAAACAGGTAACCCTACCAGAGTAGGGTGTCGGAACGCTAGGCAGGTTTGTTAACATGTATTTATAAGTCCACTATTGGACCGACAATTTTAAACAGGAATTTGCCATGAAAATCAGTCTGAAATCCCTTGCACTAGGCTTATTACTGCCGGTATTCCCGGCTCACGCCAGTGTTATGTATACCTTGGTGGACCTAATGCCGGAGAATACCTCAATAAACTCGGGAGCCGTTTCTATTAATGAATTAGGACATGTTCTGGGTTTTACCGGGGGTGGTGAAAGTTTTGTTTACAAAGATAACAATTTGACCATGCTGTCTGCACCCAGATATTCCAGCCTTACCGGGATTAATTCAAACGGTGTGGTGGTAGGCAATTCCGCCGGGCGCGGCATAGTGCACAGCAATGGCGTTACTCAGATAATCGGCGGTTTCAGCGGCAGTCCTTTTTCCAGTGTGGCCAATGGCATCAATGACGCCGGGCAGGTCGTCGGCAGTGCCTGGAATACCGAAGGAAATCAGCGAGCCACTATTGCCAGTAATGGAAGTTTGACTGATTTGGGGGCGTTGAACGGTGGTAGCTGGAGTGCGGGTAATGCGATCAACAGCAGTGGTCAGGTAACCGGCGCGAGTCAGACAGCGTATGGTGCTCACGCTTTTGTCACGCGTAACGGCCAAATGGTTGATCTAGGCGCGTTTGCCTGGGGTACCAGCACAGGCTATGCCATAAATGACGCGGGCCAGGTAGCCGGTACATCCCATGTAACCAGCAACGAAAAGCATGCGTTCATTACCACAGTTGACGATCAGATGATTGATATTGGTCTGGCCGGCTATAGCAGCGAGGCTTTTGGCATCAATAATACCGGTCAAGCAGTTGGATATTTTGGCGACAATTCCGGCGGGGCGAAACGAGCTTTCGTCACCATTAACGGTGTCATGACCGACCTGAATACGCTGATTTCAGCAAGTCTCGGTTGGACGCTGACAACGGCTTACGATGTCAATAATAGCGGGCAAATTGTTGGTGTGGGTATTGCCGCGAATGGTGTTCAGCGTGCCTTTCTATTAAATCCGGTTACTTCTGTGCCAATACCCGGCGCGATCTGGTTGTTTGGTTCGATGTTGCTGGGTGTCGTTTCGCATCGCTTGCGTGCTTAGTTCTGACGCTAGCCGAGTCTTAGCAGCCTATTTACCCCGGCCATTAACTTCTCTGTGGCCTTCATTACCGCGAAAGCGGAGAGCCGCGCGGCAATCCACTGCCGCAATGGGGCTCCTGCCCGCGCGGCACTGACTATATGAAAGGGCTGGATAATAGCTATTGCTTTCGTCTGTCTGACCAAGCGCTCAAGTAAGGCAACGATGTAAGAAGACTATAACCGAACGACCGCAGTATTGGGGAGCGAGAAAAATGCGCCAATCATGGCGCCCTTCGGAAAGACAACCGATAACATTCGCTCCCTTAGGTCGTTAGACGGCGCTAATGTGCCGCAGATTAGCTGTGCGTTAGGCATATCTTCACGCTCCTATGCCCTGCGTTTCCTTATTTCGGAGCGGTGGAGAATCAAAATGGTACAAAAACTTCTGACGGTAACGCTCTTGTTGATGCTGTCTGGTTGCGCAACAACCGCAAATAATACTTCCGCTCAAGGAAGCAACAAAGCCGAGGGCAAAATATCAATGGCTATTGGCCGTGAAATTGGCAATTTTAAAATCGCCAGTGCTCAGGCAACGGAGGCTCCAGCCGGATATAACGGCATGCAGTACACCGTTAAAACCGACGATGGAGCCACCTTCAAATGTGAAATATTGGAGCCATCCGGTTTAGGGAAAGTCGCGACTTGGGGCATGGCAAGTGGGGCGGACGCTATGTGCACCGATTTCACCAAAGGAGCAAAGGACGTAGGGAAAACCAACAAGGCAAACTGCAACGCTTTGCTGCTTGCCGCAGGCAAATGCTGACCTAAAGCCCTGCCCTGGACCTAGGTTTATTGTCGCGGCAGATGAGGCGCTGGCGATCAATACACTCGATGCTCAGGCAAAAATGCTGTGCGGATTATTTGCCAGTTGGCTGCGCGGCCAAAGCGGGGGTGATGCCTGTAACACCAGTTCTAAATCAGTTAACAGTTTTTCAAACAGTTCTGACACGTAAGGAGTACTCAAAATGAAATTAAGAAATACTACTGCCCACTACTTTTTGATGTTCATCATTCTACTTGCCGCGGCTTCCAAAGCAGTGATTGCAGCGCCGATAAGCATTGATTTAACGTCGAGTACCTGGCTGGTTTCAGGTGTGGATTGTAGAGGGCCACATGGCATAGTTCGACTCTGATTTTTGAAACGCAAACAGCAACAGGCGATAACCTCGTCTTAACGGGCTATTTTGACTGGTTGGGAAGCAATGGCGCATTTGGTCGCGAGCGATTCACCGGCGTTTTACTCTCAAATCGCGAAATCGAATTCTCAGGATATGAAATCGTCCAGCCGGCATCGGGGATCGGACTCACCAATTACTTTGCAATTTAGGCTGACTCGGGTACGGAGATAATCAATGGCTCTTGGGATGGATCCGTTATTCCGAGCAACGATTGGTCAGCTAGATTAGCGCCGGTTCCATTGCCTGCCGCAGTATGGCCGTTTCTATCGGGTCTGCTGGCTTTAGGTGCGCTTAAATTCAAAAAGCGCACCTAGCTCATTCATCGGTAAGAAGGTGAATTCGGAGTAGACCTTTCCAAGGGCCGAGGACAAACGCGATCCCTGGGCACCCCGGCTGTCAAGGATCGCATCGTACAGACAGCGGTTAAACTCGTTGCCGAACCGATCTTCGAGATGACGCTCCTGGCGACCATCTGCGGATTTCGTCCCGGTCGGCTGTGCAAGGGTGCCTTGCGGGAAGTTGATCGACTGCTCAAGGCGTCGGCTAAACCTAATTGGTAGATGCCGACCTGAAAGTTGAAGTCGACATCATTCCGCATAAAGGATTGATGATCGGTGAAACCCTGATCAGTGACGGAAGACTGCTAGAGTTATTGCGAAGCTGCTTGGAGCAGGACATTCTCGACCACCGGATTTGCCGGATAAACTCATCAAATCAGTAGGCAAGGGCTAGCCGATGGCCGAAACAAGCTCCCGTTTCCCGCCACTTGTAGTCGCCGCGGTTTTGCTGCGCAGTCCAAAGCCCAACCAACTTAAACCGGACAGGAATAGCACTACCGATGCCGGCAGCGGGACCGGAGCGTAACCGTATTGCAAATGGTCCACCTCCCAATTGTTTTTGCCGGGCATGGAAATTCGAATTGCGGAAATACCGCCGGCGTTTATGACACCGAAAAAACGGTCCTCGCCAGTGGTGCGCGAAATGCTGGAATCTCCCAGCGAGTATGGGCCGATAACGCCCAACGAATTACCCAAATGATCGAATGCTTCAAAGATTGTGTTTTCCACCAAATCGACCGCTCGCGGGGTGCCGCCGTTATTTCGCCCCACATCGGTCCAAACGATTCCGGCGTGCGTGGGTAGGACTCCACCCAGCGCCGCAGCGGAAAAATCGAAGGTAAAACTGCTGGTTCTAAAATTGCTGAACAAACTTCTAGTTTGACCGCTGGCAACTCCGTCGATCAGACCATCGTCACCATCCACCGAATCACTGAACGCGGTGGTAATGCCGGTGGTCGCCAGTTCGCCTAGGCTTACTCCAGGCGTGTTCAACGCGCCATCTTCAAAGTCTTCGAGGTGGAAATATCCGAAATTCTGTCCCTGGAAAGGGCTATCTGCAGCGCTTGTGTAAGCGCTCGGTCCCAGGAATATCGGCGTCGCGCCAGCCGAATAAGGCAGCGCAGCGAAGAGCGCGATCGCCGTTAATTTGCCAATCCCATTTACTGGGTAGTTAGTATTCCACATCATTTTTCTCCTAGTTTGCTATGTATGAAAAGTGCACTGCACCCATTCGCTGGTGGAAGGCGCCGTTACATCTTTTTCGTCCCGAATTGCAAAATTGGCCTGTTACAAACACAGGCTCATCGAATCGGCACAGAGTACGGTGTTTACTAATCGGGCCTCGTCTATCCTTCCTTCCGCCAATAACGGAAAACCCGGCACCGAGCCTGGAGTCCCGCTATCGAAAGAATGACGAATACCGAGCCTTCAACAAAAAAAGTCTTCAGTCGGCAACGTATTCCTTAGACCCGCCAGCGCCGACTATCGAACAAAGCGATCAAACCTGTGCCGAACAGCCAGATTGGGGCCGGCAAGGGGACAGGAGCAGCGGAGTACGTCAGATTGTCGACGATGAATCCGTCTCCGCTCTGCCCGTGGAACTGAATTTTGTCGACCAGTCCGGCGTAGCCGGATGCCAGCCAATAGATATCGCGCGGTTGATTTTCACCATCCAGCGGAGAGCTGTAGACTTTTTCCCCCTGGTAAAACAGCGAAAAGCTGACGTCGGTATCGGAGCCCCAATAGTTGTAATACAGACCTTGAAAAATCACCGGCCCCTGGTCGAACGTCAGCTCGCCGGCCCGGGTATGTAACCGGTTCTCGCCCAATTCAGGACCGTGCGTTTCGAAATCCGAATAACTTGATATCTGTCCTCCCATCGAATCCCAGCCCGACAAACCGCCGTAACCGTCGACCAAATCCCAATTGTGAATGCCTTCGAAATCGACGACGATAGTCGCCGCGTTGGCCAGACCACTGCCGAGCGATGCCGTTAACAGACCAGCCATCAATATTTTTTTCATAGGTTTTTCTCCGTTCACTTCGAATTAATAGAATGCTTAAATGTGCTGAAACTTGCCGGTCCTGGCTCGACCGGCATAGATAAATCCCGTCAGCATGTTGCCAAACAGCCAGGCTGCGCCAGGTAATGGGACCGCCGCGACATCGCCGTCGCGCACTGCCCAAGCCCGCATCAGACTGCCGGCCGCCGATTGGTAATATTGTTCCCCTGTAGATAGCCGAAAGGACCACGCCAAATTTACAGAATTGCCGTAGGGTGTGCCGAACCAGTAATAGTCGGATTGGAGAATGCCAACAGCGCAGGCAATCAATTTGAGTTTCATAAATAAGCCCCGGACAGGAAAATAACCAAAAGTCGCTTCAGTTACGGAGCATTATCGAGAAGGGTTTTTGCCGGTGGAACCCCCACCCTAGTGGGGGTAGGATAGCCGTTGAATTCTGTTAAGATGCAAATCATTTGCATGTATAAAAACGGTCTCAGCTCTGAAGAGCCGGGATAAAACTCCGATAGCCTGGATTTATTGCAAGGAGAACATTAACGTGAAAGACTCGGCCTGGGCAGCGGTAGTGGACGACCATCCGCTGGTGGCGCACGGCATCGCCGATTTTTTAGTGACGCATTGCGGCTTTTGTGGGGCACAGCCGGTATCGTCTGTCGCCGAATTTTGGTCCTTGCTGGAATCCGACCAGCCGCCGGCATTGGCAGTGGTCGATTTTTGGTTACCGGACGGCGCTTCCTTATCGCTGCTGGCGGAATTGAAACAACGGCATCCGACGCTTCGGGTACTGGCGATCAGCGCGGACGACGATCGGGCCGTTGCCGAAAAAGTCGCCACCACGGGCATCGACGGCTTCATCCACAAACAGGCAGCACCGAGCGTCTTTGCCAATGCCGTGGCGGTAGTTATGGCTGGGGGCGCGTGGTTCCGCGCCCAGCCAGGTGCGCTTATGGTGACTCGCGAGCTGCCGGTTACCGTCACTGAGTTGGGCTTGACGCCGCGCCAAGGCCAGGTATTGGCGATGATGCTGAAAGGTCTGCCGAACAAGCGCATCGCCCTGAATCTGTCCTTGTCCGAGCATACCGTCAAAGAACACGTTACCCGCATCCTGGAGCGCCTCGGAGCCAGGAATCGTATCGAAGTTATCACCAAATTGCGCGGGCGTAGCCTGGAGAATTCATGAGTGCCGCGGCGAGCCAAGCTACGCCGGCAGAAGTCCGCCTGCGCTTCGAAGAACTGGAGCCGGAAGGCCAGGCCCGATTATTGGACATGACCCACAACCGGTTGGTGTTCGGGATTACCATCATCCCCTTCGTCGGCATGCCTTTTTTATACTGGAAATACCAGTTAGACCAAAACGCCTGGGGCTTGCTGGTCTGGACCATCTCTTATCTGCTCGCAGTAGCGGCGGTGCGCCTCCAATTTCGGCAATACCAACAAGACCGCAGCGCGCTTTGCGCGACCGATGCGATCGGTAGGTGGATGCCAATCATTCTGCGTATGGCCTGGGCTCATGGCTTGGGCCTAGTGGCGCTGGTTATGGTGATCGCCGGCCGGGTGCCGTTTGAATTTGCCTTGCTGCTCTACATGAGTTTGGCGGCAATCATGGCCGCCAATGCCACGCATCAATCCCCAGTGTTCAAATCTTTCAAACGGTTTTTTTATGCCGGCTGGGGCGGCTGCACGCTGCTGACCCCTTGGGCCTTCCCCGAGCATTGGCATATGATCATGCCGCTCTGCATCAGCTACATCCTGTCGATTCACCGCCATTCGGCGATCGCCCATCAATTCTTTTTGCAACAGGTCAGGCTGGAGGAAGACAGCAAGCGTCTAGCCGAAGATTACCGCCGCGCCAAGGAAGAAGCCGAAGCAGCGTTGTATGCCAAAAACCGCTTTCTGACCACGGCCAGCCACGACTTGCGCCAGCCGGTGCATGCCATGGGCTTTTTGATCGAATCGATTTCTCGGCGCAATCAGGAGCCGGCGCTGCAACCGGCCCTGCGAGATTTGCAGCAAAGCGTGCAATCGATTACGCAGATGTTCAATTCGCTGCTGGATTTATCCAGAATCGAGTTGGGTGCTCAGCCGGTGAATCTGCAAACCGTGGCGCTGGATCCGTTGATGAACGATGTCGCCACCCTGTTTCGCGAAGAAGCCCGCTCTCGACAAATCGATCTCAGAGTGCGGTTAAGTGGCGGTCGAGCCTTAGTCACGGCCGACGCGATGCTGCTGCGCCAATCCATGATCAATCTGATGCAAAATGCCTTGCGCTATACCCAACAGGGAGGCGTACTAATGGCCGCTAGGCGCCGAGGTGGCGATTGGCAATTTGAGGTGTGGGACACAGGTGTCGGTATTGCGGAAGATGATCAACAACGGATCTATTCACCGTTCTTTCGCCCCGAACATGCCTGGCGTATCGACAACGCCGGTCACGGTTTGGGCTTGGCGGTGG
This sequence comes from Proteobacteria bacterium ST_bin11, assembly GCA_002083615.1. GTDB lineage: Bacteria > Pseudomonadota > Gammaproteobacteria > Methylococcales > Methylomonadaceae > Methylomonas. The sequence continues at coordinate 12,915 of MSXO01000020.1, forward strand.
TGGCGCGTTGCGCGGATTTGATGGGTGCCAGCCAGGGCTTAAGTTCGCGGGAAGGGCGCGGCTCGCGTTTCTGGTTGCGGTTGCTCGCCGCGCAACGTACCGAACGGCGATCGGCAGTGCGCGAGCCAGCCTTATTACCGGCTGCGCTTAGCTGTGCCTTGAATGGTCGTTGCCTGGTCATTGATGACGAGCCCCAAGTGCGCAGCGCATGGCAGGCTTTGCTCAGTTCTTGGGGTGTGGAAGCCGCTTGCGCAGCGTCGGCTAACGAAGCATTTGCCATGCTCGATGCTGGCTTCCAGCCTCACGCGATCTTTTGCGATCAGCGTCTGCGCTCCGGCGAGAGCGGCTTCGAGTTGTTGCAAGCTTTACTGGATCGCTGCCCGACGGCTGCCGGGGCGATGATTAGCGGCGAATTCAACTCACCGGCTTTGGCGCAAGCCGAGCAGGAGGGTTACTTGGTTTTACATAAACCATTGGACCCAGAGGCGCTGCACACATTACTCTGCCGGTTATTGCCTGTCGCAGAACAAGGCGGCTAGGTGCCCACCCTCGCAAAGGGTTAATGATGATAAGTTAGTCGGTCTGCTTAGAAATCCCGGGTAGGATGAAGCGCGTGCCGATTTACTGTGTCATCCGGACATTACTTGCGAGATACTTTTTTTCTATTCACTTGGAGTATTGATGGCCCTAAAAAATCGGGTTTGCAAGCGGGCGTTGCGGCGGACAGTTGCCTGTTTGCTCCTAATGTTTGGCTTGCCGACCACAGCCCACGCTTCCTATATTTGCCCCAACGGGCCGGGGCCTGGCGAGGTTCAGTTGGGTATTACCGGCGGTTCGAACGGGGTCGCAGCAATGCCGGTTTGCGAAGAGAATATTAACAATATCGAAGACTCGGTTGAAGACGCCGATGAGCCAGCACCACGCGCAGATCCGCTGCAAACCCGGATTGGCGTGGTCAGTTCGGTGCTGGAAGCGATGTCCATGGGCTACGAGCGCTTGCATGACGCGCTTAATAAAGACCCGGAACTCAAAGCCATGGGCAATGGCATGTGGCAATATCAGCAAAATGGTCAGCCGCCCCTGCGAGGCGAAGGTTGCAGTGCGCTGTATACCAACCTGAAGGGCGCGCTTGTCTTGTCCGGCCCGGATGGCGACTATAAAGGTGCGCTGATGACTTTTTGGGGGCCGGATGTTCCCAGTCCTCCATCAGTAAGCACTATTAAAGTCACCCTGGATCAAGCGGATGGCCAGCCGCAAACCGTCTCGGCTTTTAACTATGCGTCTCCCAATGGCAAAGTCGGTGCGATTTCGCTGGCGGTGCCGACAATCCAAGCGCTATTGGATAATATGACGGACCAGCAATCGTTCGATATTGCGATTGAAGGCAAATCGGTCATTCATCTTGAATGGCAAAACGGGCTAGCTGCCCGCGACCGATTAAACCATTGTGTTTCAGGGCAAAGCGGACCCTGATTGAGTCACTGTGGCTGACTCCAGAAGATGGGAGAGGATGAACTGCATGCTTCTTGCACTAAGAGCGATGCAGTTCGTAGCTAACCGTGCCCGGCTAAGCCGGAATGCCTTAAGTAGGGGGATTACAACCCGCCTTCTGAGCCGGTGAACTCGACAGCGGAAACATTGCCTCTTACGTCAGAAAAGCATTTCCAGGGCCCGGTGGCTTCGGGCACTTGCACCATAATTGCCATTCCCGCTTCCGACGAAAAGATGTCTTTGACTGTCAGCAGGTTTTTGTCCGTCCCGACTTGTTTTGCGACGGCCGCCAGGCAGGCTTTCTCCGCCGTGCTGCTTATATTGGCTTTGATATCCGCATTGCTGTCAGCGGGGATGCCGACGTTAATCGTGTAACTTACCGGCTTACCACTGTCTTTGGCGCCGCCCTTCAGATAGACACGAATAATGTAATCGCCATCTTTGGGCAGGGTGCCGGAATAGTGATCGCCTTCGTTCATGCCCACAAATAGTGCTTCGTAGGTGCTGCCGGGTGGTACCACATTGAAAAATGCGGCGCCTTTACTGGCTTTAAAGTCGACATTCAAGGTTTGTCCGGCGTTGGCGCGTAACACGTAATCCATGTCTTCGCCGCCTTTAACCGTGCCTTTGATGGATGTGCTTGATTTCCCTTTTGGGAATTGAACGTGTTTGGTCGCTGCGTCTGCGCTGGCAACTAGACTGGCAATCAACAAGGTGCTGGTGAATAAGGCGCTTATTATTTTTTTCATTTCGGCATACTCCGTTTTTCGTTGGATAATTTTAAGGATACTTAAGACAAACTTCTTGCTTGGCAATAGCCAGCTTTGCGTCGGGTCTGCCGGCCAAGGCCAGCCAACACGCGGCTGCTAAAAATGCAAAATGACATCCGCCGAAAATGTAAATTGATCGCCCCGATTGCCGCTATCGAAAGCCTTGGCGCCATCGGCCCAGTCGTAACGCACTTCAGGGCGTACATTGACCCATTGCATCGGTTTCCAATTCACGCCACCGGTCAAGGCATAGTAACTGGAGGCGCCATTCAACGGACCGCCGCGAGCGTTTTGTGTCACCCGCACGCCATCGGCATCGCGAAACCATTCCGCGCGCAGGCCGGCCGCCAATTTGTCGTCGATATCAAACAGCAAATAATTGTTCACACCGTACCAGTCCGCTGTGCCGCCACCCAGTTGAGCCATGTTGTCTTGAAAGGCGTAATCTTGCTGGAAGGTGTAATGCAGGAACGGGGCAAAGTCGTGGTTAAACAAAAACGTGTATCGGGTGCGGTTGCTCGATTTAGAGTCATCGTAAGGGCCGGTCACAATGTGCAAACTGGACGAGGTAGTGCTTAAGTCATTTTTCCAGCTGACACCGCCTAAATAATTCCAGGCCCCGGAATCACGGCTGGTATTGTCCCAGCCCATCACCGCGCCGGAATCGATGCTGAAATTCTGGTTGATAGGATAATTTAACAGCACGCCGGTATGGGTAAACGGACCGGCCCAGGTAAAGCTGTAATTTCTGGAGTAGAAAAAGTTACTGGGCGCCATCACGCCTTCTTTACCAACGATGGTGTAGAAGTGGCCGGCTTTTATGCTCAGACCATTGCCCACTGGTGCCAGAATTTCAGCGTAAGCTTGCGGAAAAGCTATGTCGTAGAAACGCTCGTTTTCGCTATCAATTAACCTGGAGTCCCAGTGATTGTATGCTTGGGTTTTATAAGCATCGGTACCGAACATGAAATCCACGCGCCCACCAAAATCCCAGGCATGTTTTTTACGATCAACAGCCTTTTCGGCAAATAAATACAATTGATTCATTTGCAACTCGGAATCCCTGTCGGCGTAGGAATTGGGGCCATTGGACTTGTCTTTCGGATCGTTGGCGTTGTAAGTCACGCCGCTATCAACCCAGCCGCCGACGTGTAAGCCCCAGTTCTTGAATAATGCGGAACGATTGACGCCATCGAATAAAAGACCATCTTCATTGGCAGAGGCCGTGAGGGGCAGGGCGATGACTAGCAAGGCACCGGCAATTGGGTTTAATGGTGATGTTGTTTTCATGTGTTGACCTGGATAATGGTAGTTAAGTCTTTGTTTTTATAATTATTTAAGTTTTTTATAGCGTTACTACAATTGGCTCGATTCCGGCTGATCGGCATTTATAATGTTGAGAGAAAGTCCTGTGGTTTGTTGTTCAAGTACCCGTGCGTCCGTTACCAGTAGTGTGGTGCCTGGGGTCAAACTGTCATACAGCGCTTTGGCGAAGCGCGGTGGTAAGGCGATAGCATCGGCATCGGCGGGATTCAAAGGCTGCTTGTTCTCACTGAAATGTCCCGGAATGCCAACGGCCAGCCAGCGATGGGCCGGGGCTTTTTTTAACAGCGGGCTAAATCCCGCGCCTCGTCCCTCTTGCATAATGAAGGCGTGGGTGCCGACTACCCGACGGCTCTGCGCCACGGCTAATTTTGAGCGGCCAATCTCAATGCCGTTGCGATAAACCAGGGCCCGCTGGTCGGCGGTGCTCAATACGATAGATAGCGGGCCGCTTGCTGATTTCTCCGGTTGCCAACGAAAATCCTCATTAGGTTTCAAACGCGCCACTTTCACCAACTTACCCTTCCTGGCGTCAACTGGGGCGAGGGCTGCGGGATGCACAACCTCGTCGGGCTCCGTTTGCTCATCGGCGATAACCACCGTCATGCCCATCGGCGAAATATCAAATAAGCGGCGCGCAAACTCTGAAGGCAGATGGATGCAGCCGTGAGACGAAGGGTAACCGGGTAAGCCGCCAGCATGCAGCGCCACACCGTCCCAGGTTAAGCGTTCGGTGTAGGGCATCGCCGCGTTGTTGTAAGTCTTGGAGTTGTGATCCTTGTCTTTCTGCAGCACCATAAATACCCCGGTTGGCGTGCTATGACCCGGTTTACCGGTACTGGCGGTCGACACACCAATGCGAATGCCGTTGCGGTACACATAGGCTTTTTGCTCGACAAGACTCACTATTACCACAACAGGTCCAGCGGGCACCGCCTCGCCTTTCCAAATAAACTGGCCGGGGTTGAGCATCATTGGAACGGTATCGACGGGCCTTGAATTTTTGTCTCCCCAGAATGGCGTGGCAATCGCCGTCGAAGTAAAAACAAGGCTTGAAATAATGACCAACAAAGTGCGAAACATAAGGAATAGTCGCGATTTAAATGTGTTTGTTAAAATAACCAGATGGTCTTAACGCCATCCGAGTGGCGGGAGATAATAACTGCTGGAATCAGTTTTCCACAATTCATTGCAGTTATCCAGAACCCAAAGGCTGCGCCGGGATTTGCATTCGCTGTGGCAGTCAATCCGTCACGGCCCCAAAATAAACCAAGCCTAGATCGAGGCGCTTTTACTAAAGGCTGATTCGGTATTTTTTAACGAATAGTCCATCTTGTTTCTTATCGGGAGGTATTTTGTGCCGGTTTACCGCTGACAAAACTATGGCCCGGTTGGGTAGGCACTTCAATCTCAGTCGGTTAAACAAAGTTAAGGCGCTGCAACCAGATTTGATAGCAACGACAACCTAGCTGGCCGTTGAGCGACGTCAACAACAATTATAAGCAGTACCCCGAGAGGGCTGACTTACCGCCACTGAGTTGTTGCGGCGGCTAATTTTCTGCGGCCAATGAATCCGGCTTTGAATTTAGGTGTCTATTTATCCCAATTTAACAGCAAGGTCTCCGCTTGCCGCTCGATCGCCTCACGTTCCGCAGCCGAAAATCTATCCAGATTGCGGTACACCATCCCCAAGCGCGGATTGTGCTTGAGCTTGTCGCGATGGCGCATAAAAAAATGCCAATACAAAGCATTAAACGGGCAGGCGCGGTCGCCGGTACGGGCTTTTTTGTCGTAGTGGCAGCCCTTGCAGTAATCGCTCATCCGGTCGATATAGGCTGCACTGGACACATACGGTTTGGTCGCCAGCAAGCCGCCGTCGGCGAACTGACTCATACCCAGCGTGTTGGGTAACTCCACCCATTCGAAGGCGTCGATATACACCCCCAGATACCAGCGATGCACCGCATCCGGGGCCAAGCCGGCCAACAGGGCGAAATTGCCGATTACCATCAGGCGTTGGATGTGGTGGGCATAGGCGTATTGCAGCGATTGGCCGATCGCAGCTGCCAGACAATTCATCGGAGTGTCGCCGGTCCAGAACCAGGATGGCAAAGGCAGGTCATGGCCGAAGTAATTGTGCGAGACGTAATCCTGCATCTTTGCCCAGTAGACGCCGCGCACGTATTCGCGCCAACCGAGAATCTGGCGAATAAAGCCTTCTGCAGCCGCTAGCGGCGCGTGGCCTTCCCGATACGCATGTTCGGCCCGTTCGACCACTTCGCGGGGGTTAAGCATTTTGGTATTCAGGGCAAACGACAATAGCGAATGAAACAGCCGCCAGCTGCGCCGGCTCATCGCATCCTGAAAATCGCCGAACTGCGGCAGGCCATCGGCGATGAAGGCTTCGAGTTGCTGCAAGGCTTCTGCACGATTCAAAGGCCAGCGGAAATCGTCGGCGTCCGCGGTGCCGAAACTGTTCACGCCAGCAGAGACGATGCCCTGCCACAGCGCGGCATGATTGTGGCGCGGTCGATTGTCAACCGGCACCGCCGGCACACCGGGCCAAGTCTTGCGGTTGTCGTGGTCGAAATTCCATTGCCCGCCGATCGGACGTTGATTGTCTTCCAGCAACACGCCATGTTTGACGCGCATGCGCCGATAAAACATTTCCATCAGCCAATGCGCCTTCGCACCGAACAGTTGTGCCGCCTCATCCCGTTGACTGTAAAAATGTTCGCTGTCGCAAGCGTGGCTGCTGATAGCCAAGTTTTGGCAATACGCGCGCAATTGCTGATCCAGTCGCCATTCGTCGGGAAACTGGTACTCAAAACGCTCGGCCTGATATATGGCGATCAAGCCATCCAGATTGGTAGTCAACGACTGCCGGTTATGGCTATCGTCGATTCTCAAGTAATGCACACGATGGCCTTGGGCGTTCAAATGCTTAGCAAAATCGCGCATCGCCGCGAAAATACCGATGATTTTTTGCGCATGGTGCAGCACATAATCGGTTTCCTGGCGGATTTCCATCAGCGTGTAGACCACGTTGCTATCGGTTTGCGCAAACCAGCTGTGGAGTGGATTTAACTGATCGCCCAGAATCAGGCGCAGGATGGTCATGCTGTCGCCACTGCGCCCCGCTGCCGGCGGCAACGCTCCGAGCAATACTTGACGGCATCCCAATCTCTGGCCCATTTTTTACGCCAAACGAAAGGGCGGCCGCAGACGGCGCAGGGTTTGGCGGGTAGAAGGGCTTTTTGATGCATCAAAGCTCCAGCTGGGTTTGCACCCAGTCGCCGGCTGCGACTTTAGTTTTACGGCGCCGAGTGAGCAGTTTACGTGAGCCGTGTTTTTCAACGGTGGCGGCCCTGGCGGCTTTCACCTCGAGGCGACCACGCACCTGGTAAAGACGGGACTTGGCTTGCCGGGTGGCCCATTCAAGATCTACCAGCGGTTCGGCAATATCGACACCGACGACCACGCCGCATTGCTGTTGCAGTTTTAACGGCATGCGCCACGGTTCGAATAGCCATTCCGGCGGCACCCGGCGCAAGGCCGGCAGCCAATGTCTGACGAAATGACCGTGTGGATCGTGGTCGCGGGCCTGTTTAATCGGATTGTACACTCGGGTGGCGTTGATGCCGGTGGTGCCGGCCTGCATTTGCATCTGGCTCCAGTGGATGCCCGGTTCGTAATCCAGAAATTGCTGCGCCAGCCAGGTGCCGACCGGTTGCCAATGCAGCCAGAGCGGATAGCTGGCTACCGAAACCAGCATCGCCCGCATCCGGAAATTCAGCCAGCCGGTTTGCTTCAGCATCGCTACGCAGGCATCGACCAGCGGCCATCCCGTGCGTCCCGTGGTCAACGCCTGAAAATGCGTTGGGTTCCAGTCGGCTTCGCGCAAGCCGTCATAGCCGCGATGCAGATTGGTAAATTCCAGTTCTGGCTCGCTTTCCAGCTTTTGCATGAAATGGCAATGCCAATACAAGCGGCTAACGAAGGCCGTCAAGCCGGCACGACGGGCATCGCCGCGGGGTAAAGCATCGAGCTGACGGCGGGTGGCTTGCACCAACTCCCGCAAACTCAAACAGCCGAAGGCTAAGTAAGCCGACAGTCGCGAACAGGCTGTCGGCGCGGATAAGGGTGAGGAGATGCCGCCGCGATAAGCACTGCAGCGTTCAAACAGAAAATCCCGCAAGGTTTCGATGCCTTGGCGGCGACCGCCTCTTTGACGCAGCGGTGGGTCGGGTTGGACTAAGCCTAAGGTGTGTGGCGCGGGGAGTATGGGCGGATGCGGAGGTGCTAGCCAAGGGCCGTTCGGCGCATCAAGACACGGTTTGGCCATCAATGCTTCCCAATGCGCTTGCCAGACGTTGCGATTTTGCAAACGCCGGACCACGCCGAATTGTACAAACTCATGCCATTTTAAGCTGTGCGACCGGCACCAGCGTTGCACGGTCAGGTCACGCTGGAAGCTCAGCCAGTTACCGGTTTCCTGATGCGAATACAAGGCCGAAAATGCGGCTTCTTGCCAAAGCCGTTCCAACACGTCCACTGCCTCGCCCACTTCGATGCGTAAACCGCCGCCGCGTTTGCGCAAGGCAGCATCCAAATCAATTAGGCTTTCGCGTAAAAACAGATAGTGTTGCGTGGCCGCATCGGCTGCCGCCCACAGGCTGGGTTCGATGATAAACACGCACAGCACCGATCCGTTGCGGCTGGCGTGCAGCAGCGGCTCATGGTCATGCAACCGCAGATCGCGCTTAAACCAGACCAGGTTTTGGTTCATCCCTCAAAGCCAGCCCTGGCGCCAGATCTCGGCATCGCGCAGCTCCCGCCACGGCATGATTTGCGTTCGTTTGCTAAACACCGCCTCCAGTTCGATCATTTCCAGCGGCGAGTCCGGGTCATCTGGCAGCAGCAATTTACTAACGATAAAGTGCTTTTCCTTGTGTTGCGGCGCAACGGCAGTCCATTTGCTCAGCAACAGTTTGTTCGGGTTCAGCCTGGGTGGTTTGGCGGTTGGCATGGCGTGGTCGGCTCAGGAAATATAGGCTCCGAGCATACCAGCCGATCTCGAAATGGCGAGATCGGCACTCCATACTGCATGCCTGAAAAATCAATTCCCCGGTTGCAAGGTCACTTCGACTTCCCGGGCTTTGCCGTTGTTCACCACCCGGAGCTTTACCACATCGCCAATTTTCTGGTCGTCCAGGCGGGCGAACAGTTTCGACAGCGAGTCGATGTCCTTGCCATTGATGGCGACGATGATGTCCCCGGGCATCATGCCGTTCGCTGTTATCGATACGCCCTGCAAGCCGGCTTTTTCCGCGGCGGATTCGGGTTGCACGCGCAATATCGCGACGCCGACCGTGCCGGTCACGGCTGCCAACTGCTCGTTCATCTGCTGGTCTATTTCGATGCCCAAGGCCGGACGAATGTATTTTCCCTGCTTGATCAATTCCGGCACCACTCGCATCACCGTGTCCACCGGCACAGCGAAACCAATGCCTGCAGAGGCCCCGCTCGGGCTATAGATTGCGGTATTGATACCGATCAAGCGCCCGGCAGAATCCAACAGCGGTCCGCCGGAATTGCCGGGATTGATGGCCGCATCGGTTTGGATCAAATGCTCAACAGTCGGGCCTTCCTGTCCGCCCAACGAGCGGTCTAGTGCGGAGACGATGCCGCTGGTCAAGGACCAGTCCAATCCGAAGGGGTTGCCGATGGCGAACACTTTTTGCCCGACCTTCAAATCGCGACTGGTGCCGACCGGGACCGGCGGTGGCCGTTTGAAATCGACGCCAATTTTTAGTACCGCAATATCGTGCACTTGGCTGGCGCCAACCAGTGCAGCCTTGTAATCGCGACCATCAGCCAGTTTGATCGTGGCTTCGTTCGCGCCGGCAATCACGTGGAAATTAGTCACCACATGGCCGGCTTCGTCCCAGATAAACCCAGAACCGGAGCCTTTGGGAACGGAAAACACGTCTCGGGTCCAAGCATCGCGCACTAAGGCGGCGGTTGTGATGAAAACCACCGAGTCGCGGGATTTTTCGAACAGTTCGATGGTGCTTTTTTCATCGGCAGCCAAATCGCCCCGCGCGGCGACCGTTCTCACCGCCACCGGTTCGCTGGGTGTTCCAGGCTGCCAATGCCAAACACCTATGAGTGCTGCCGCCACCGCGCCGACGGCGAAGACACGTTTGATAAACACATCGGATGAGTTATTTGGCTGTTGCATGTCGGCCTCCGGTTTGAGGGTTCATCGTTATGGTCTTGGTAACTGCGGCACTACTAGGGGTTTGATTTGAACATGCCGCTCTTTGCGCAAAATGGTAACGCGGTTATCGAATTTCAAGTCAGTTAGGCTGAAGACAGAATAACTTGTCGGAAAGGAGGAGCATGGCAATGCGCGCTTGGATGATTGTGAACCTAGTTGGTTTAGCAACAGTTAGAACATTTATGAACTATCATCAGTTTGCTAAGTCGCAAAAACGCCTGGATTCTTTGCTATTGGATAGGAGAGATCATCATGAAAAGAGTTAACAACACAATAAAACTCGGCATATTTGTTATTTTAAGCATGGGGCTATCAAGCGCTGCCATGGCGGAGCATCATGAAAGTAACAAGCTAAAAGCGCAATTCCAAGACGATGAGGAAGCCGAAGTAGAGCTTTATGATTCCGACGCGGGTGTGATGTATAGCGGCACTCTCGATCGTTTTGTGTTTCATCGGCGCATAGAAAATGTAGCCAAAGAGTCTGACGATAAACATTCCGAATTGACTCAAACCAAGTAAACACGGCTGTCGACTGACGATGTAAAGACGGTTACCACAGCGATTTGGCTTGTAAAAATCATTAAAAAAGCCGGTTCGCAAACTAATTCACAGCTTAAAGAGGATTGTTATCAAGGTATTTAAATCACTTATAACTGCAGCGGATCCAGGCAATCGGCATAGGCAGTTGGTTTAAACCCAAGATAGAGCGGCAAATTTCGCCGACGCCCACTTAACGGGTATTTATTTAGCTTTAGACTGAGCACGTCTGGCTTTGAAAAAGTCGCTGAGAAGCTCCGCACAATCCGCCTCCAGAATTCCCCCCGTCCACTCCACACGATGATTTAAAAACGCGGCATCGCTGAGTTGCAGCGCGTGGCATACCGCGCCGCGTTTGGGGTCGTATGCTCCGAAGACCAGTCGCTTGACGCGGGCGTGAGCGATGGCGCCCATGCACATCACGCAAGGCTCGAGTGTGACATAGAGGGTCGTGTCGATCAGCCGGTAGTTGTTTAAGGCGTGGCCGGCTTTGCGCAGGGCGACTATTTCGGCGTGGGCGGTGGGGTCGTTATTTTGGATGGGTTGATTCCAGCCTTCGGCGATGCAGCGGTTGTTATTCACCAGCACGGAGCCGACCGGCACTTCGCCTTGGCTTTCGGCGCGTTGCGCCAAGCGGATCGCATGCCGCAGCCATTGCTCGTCGGACATCTTAAACCGTGGCTTTATTCAAGCGGTCGTTGACGGCTGCCCAGGCTTCGTTGTCGGGTGGCTGTTCGATCAGGATGGTGTCCAGTTGCAGGTTGTCCAATGCGCGCAGTGAACTGTACAAAGCCGGTTCGTAAAGTTCGGCATCAGCCGGCAAGCGCAGTAAATGTAGACAAGGAATGTCGGCAATCTCAGCGCTGAATGCCAGGATGCCAATCTGCTTACCTTGCGCGCACAAATCGTCGGTCATGGTGATTAAAGTGTCGGCCGGGCATAGCAAGGCCATGGTGTTGGGTGCGTAGTGCACTGCCATCATGCCGGGCGCGCGGATTTTGCTTTGCGCCGACAAGCGTACCTCGGTTTGCAGCACCGCCTTGAGTTGGCTACGGGTAATGCGACCGGGTCTCAGGATGGCGGGGATGCCGTCGCTCAGATCGATGATGGTCGATTCCACTCCCACCACGCACGGGCCGCCGTCCAGGATGCAGCCCACATTGTCGCCCAGTTCTTCCGCGACATGTTCGGCTTGAGTCGGGCTAATGTGGCCGAAGCGATTGGCCGAAGGTGCGGCGATACCACCGCCGAAGGCCTGCAATAGTTGCAGCGCGACCGGATTGGCGGGTACCCGCAAACCCACGGTATCTTGGCCGCCGGTAACCGCCGACGGTACAGCCGATTTCTTGTTGAGTATTATGGTTAAAGGGCCCGGCCAGAATCGTTCCGCCAAGCGCAGAGCTGCTTCAGGAACGCTTTCCGCCCAGTCATGCATTTGGGCAGCACTAGCGATATGCACGATTAAGGGATGATCGACAGGACGACCTTTCGCCGCAAAGATTTTGGCGACGGCTGCAGGGTTGGAAGCGTCGGCCCCCAACCCATAAACGGTTTCGGTCGGAAAAGCCACCAATTGGCCGTCCCGTAACAGTTCGACGGCGTGACGGATGGATTCTTCGGTTACGGGTTTAGGATTCAAAGTAATCAGGCGAAAGATGAAAATCTAAAAAGACGAGCAGCCAACACAAGTGTAGCGGTGAAATCATTCGGCAACGCAAACCGCTACAAATACATGAAAGCCATTCTCACAGCTAGCTGGCTATTTTACCTTTCGCCTTTAGTCTTTTCTCCTAATTAATTTCGACTAAGACTTCATTAGGGTTAACCGCATCACCTTTTGCCACATAAATTGCCTTGACTATGCCGGCTACCGGTGCAGTGATCTCGGTTTCCATTTTCATGGCTTCCGTCACCAACAGAGATTGTCCGGCGTTGACCTTCTGGCCTTCCTTGACCAATACGTCGATGATATTGCAGGGCATGCTGGTGACCACATCGCCAGGCTGGCTGGGCCGGCGGCGTTTGCTGGCGATGGCGCTTTGCACTGCACCTTGCGCGCCGCCGTCCAGGACGATTTCGTCCAAGGTTTCGATGACGATCTCTTCGGGCATGCCGTCTACGGTGAAATAAAAATGACGCAAACTCTGGTTTTTCGGGCCGGCGCCGGTCACTTTGACATGGTAGGACTCACCGTGCAGTGCCACATTGAATTCGGTAGGCGCTTTCTTTGCTTCGCCGCTGGCCGGTGCGTCTTCCAATTCCAATGGTTCGCAGACTAAATTGTCGGTGGAACGCAGTTCCAGAAACTGTTTCCCGATTTCCGGAAACATCGCAAAGCTCAAAATATCCTCGTCATTCAAGGCAAGATGTGCAATTTCGTTACGCAGATGTTCGAATTCAGGCTTCAGCAAATCCGCCGGACGGCATTCGATCACTTCTTCATTGCCCACCGCCTTGGCTTGCAATTGCGGATTGACGGGAGCAGGGGCCTTGCCGTAACCACCGTGCAGGTAGCGCTTCACCTCATTGCTGATGGTTTCATAACGCTTGCCGGTCAACACGTTTAATACCGCTTGGGTGCCAACGATTTGTGAGGTGGGTGTGACCAGCGGCGGGTAACCCAAATCTTTGCGCACTTCAGGGATTTCTTTGTACACCTCGGCCATCCGGTCCAGCGCGTTGCGCTCTTTTAACTGATTGGCCAAGTTGGAGATCATGCCGCCGGGGACTTGGAAGATATGCACACGGGTGTCGATACCGGTAAATTCGCTCTCGAAACGGCGGTATTTTTTTCGCACGTCGGCAAAGTATTGATTCACCACTTGCAGTTTATCCAAATCCAGCCCGGTGTCGTATTCGGTGCCGTTTAAGGCGGTAACCAAGGATTCGGTAGGCGGATGACTGGTGCCGCCGGCCCAGGAGGATAGCGCGGTATCAACGTGTTCGCAGCCGGCTTCTATGGCCTTGATCTGGCACATTTCCGCCAAACCGGCGGTGGCGTGGCAATGTAAATGCAAAGGTAGGTCGATGGCGTCTTTCAGGGCCTTTACCAGTTCGCCGGCAATGTAAGGTGTCAACAAGCCGGCCATGTCCTTGATGGCAATCGAGTCGCAACCTAAGTCAGCCAGTCCTTTGCCCAGTTTGATAAAGCTGGCGATGTCATGCACCGGGCTGGTGGTGTAACAGATCGTGCCCTGCGCATGCTTGCCCGCGGTTTTGGTGGCTTCGATGGCTGTTTCCAAGTTACGAATATCGTTCAATGCATCAAAAATCCGGAACACATCCATGCCGTTGCGGGCGGCAGCCTCAACGAATTTGCGCACCACATCGTCGGAATAATGCCGGTAGCCGAGTAGGTTTTGGCCGCGCAACAGCATTTGCAGGCGGGTATTGGGTAAGGCCGCTTTCAGTCTGCTCAGTCGCTCCCAGGGGTCTTCTTTCAAAAAACGCAAGCAGGCGTCGAAAGTGGCGCCGCCCCAGCATTCCAATGACCAATAGCCGATGTCGTCCAGCATGGCGCAAGCTGGCAGCATGTCTTCGGTGCGCATGCGGGTGGCGATCAGAGATTGATGGGCGTCGCGGAGGATAACGTCGGTTACGTAAACTTTGCTCATTGCAGTTTCCTTTTTTTTAGAGTCCAGTATGAGAAGCGACCACCGCCGCCAGCACGCTGGCCAAAATTTCCGGTCGCGGCTTGTTGGAATAATTGATCAAATCGGGATTGGCTTCGACAAAGCCCGTGTTGAAACGGCCACGGCGAAAATCCGGATGACCGAGAATTTTTAAATAATAAGGGATCGTAGTTTTGATACCGAACAAGCCCATGTCTTTCAAGGCGCGCTCGCCGCGATTGATAGCGTCTTCCCAGGTCATGGCGCTGACGATGACTTTGGCCAACATCGAGTCATAAAACGGCGGTACTTCGTATCCGGTATAAATGGCGGTGTCGGTGCGGACGCCGGGACCGCCGGGGGCGTAATAACGGGAGATATGCCCGAAGCTGGGCAAGAAATTGTTTTTCGGGTCTTCGGCATTCACCCGAAATTGCATCGCATAGCCGCGTCTGACGATTTCTTCCTGCTTGAAACGCAGCGGTAAGCCGGCGGCGACGCGAATTTGTTCCTCAACAATGTCCACACCGGTGATGGTTTCGGTGATGGTATGCTCGACTTGGACCCGGGTATTCATTTCCATGAAATAGAACCGACCGTTTGCATCCAGTAAAAACTCCACGGTGCCGGCATTGGTATAACCCACGGCCTTGGCCGCCATCACTGCCAAACCGCCCAGATACTGGCGTTGGGCTTCGTCAAGTTGCGGCGACGGCGCGATTTCGATCAGTTTTTGGTTGCGGCGTTGTATCGAACAATCGCGCTCGTACAGATGAATGGTGTTGCCAAAATGATCGGCCAGCACCTGTACTTCGATATGAATGGGGTTAACCACGCATTTTTCCAAAAACACATCGGCGCTGCCGAAAGCCTTGGTGGCTTCGGAAATTACCCGTACATAATTCTGGCGCAGTTCGTTCGGGTTGTCGCAGCGTCTGATGCCGCGTCCGCCGCCGCCGGAGGTCGCTTTCAACATGATCGGATAACCGATCTGTTCAGCCACTTGCAAGGCATGCTCGACGCTATCCAGATTGCCGTCCGAGCCCGGCGTGACGGGCAAACCGGCCGCAATCATTGCACTGCGGGCTTCGGTTTTGTCGCCCATGCGTTGAATCACTTCTGCGGAAGGCCCGATAAACACCAAGCCGCGTTCCTGGCAGGCACGGGCGAATTGCGCGTTTTCCGATAAGAAACCATAACCCGGATGAATCGCATCGCAACCGGTGCGCAGGGCCAAATCCACCAAACCGTAGATATTCAAATAGCCGGCCAGCGGCTCGCTGCCGATGTAATGGGACTCGTCAGCCTTTTTGACGTGCAAGGCAAAACGATCGGCCTCCGAATAAATAGCTGCTGAACGAATGCCCATTTCTGCGCAAGCCCGAATGATACGGACAGCAATTTCGCCGCGATTGGCGATCAATATTTTGCGTAACATGATGCTCCCGAGTAGTTGTATTCAGTAACTTGGCTACTACTCTAACAACTTATGGCTATCTTTCAATAGGAAAACCATCGCTTGCACAGATGGATTGGGCTCTGACTTGGGCGGCCGAGGTATGGCTGAGTAATCAATGTGGACAGAAAAAGCCTAGTCAATTGCTGGTGATCAGAGGTGCGCCGTTGCCAAACCTGTGTTAGCGGCTAAGTTGTTGTGTTAGCTGCATTTAATGGGCTTTTGTGGTCTTTGTCTGGACAAATTTCAGGGTTGAGTCCGAAAAAATTAAGAAAATCAGTTTCTTGCAATTGGCATATATAGTGCTAATCTAATCCGAATGGATGCCTTCGTCTTTAGTCGATTCAAGTTCTGTCATTGATCCGGTTTCTGAGAATAGGGTTTCACCTCTCAACTAATTGATTAATTCTGGGGTTTTAATATGGACTCAAATAAACCGTTACTTTCTGCATTATTTTTTATAGGTCTATCGTTCTGGGGGATTCAGTTTGCCCAAGCCGCGACTAGCGAAAAGACTCTAAACGCCCTCGATTCGTTTAAAACGATTTTGCCTGATTTGCCAAATGCTTATCAGGATCAATCCATTAGCCCGTTTTCGGCTGAGCCGTTGCAAGATTTTGCGATAACCCTGTTTACCCGTGTCAAAACGAATGCGATAAGTACATTTCAGCGGGCCTTGTCGGATGCGCAGGGACTGGGTGATTTTCTTTCCCAAACAGGTATTTTCGCTTTGTTTGGTACCGTTTTCCAGCCGATGATTGATGAGAGCAAATCAGCTGAATTGAAAGCCGCTTTGCCGACTGCCGCTTGGTTACTTCTCAGTGGGATTATGGGCATTCTCGGGGTGAAAAAACGCAGCAGCTTGCCGGCTGCCAAAGCAGTTTTTGATCAAGCTCCGTAGCGACGGTTCCCCACTGGTCCGGGCTTTGCCTTAGTCGCCATACTTCGCCAAATCTTCACTTATCGGCTTAGCTGTCAGAGCTACTCGTTAAAATACGAGCTGTAGTTTGGTATTACAGCGCGTTTATGTCGATAATAGTTTTTGATTCTCGGTGACGTCCAAACCAAAACTGGTTAGGCCTTGCCTACAATTTTCCGCAATTTTGTTGAGAAAGCCTATGTCCGCTGTTGCAGACCATTTTATTTATGGACCTATCCAGCCGGCGGATATTCCAGAGTGCATACAACTTGCCGTTGCCAATTTTGACGAGTTTCAGCAACACCCCGACTATATCCAGCAGTGGTTCGAACGTCGTATCCTTCAGAATCCTTGGCAAGAATTATTGCCATGTATCGGCGTCGGGGTTTGGCATAGTCAGCGCTTGGTGGGATTTCGCTGCATGTTTGTTCAACCCTGGTGGCTGAACGGCGAATCCATACCCTTAGCATTTGGTTCCAACACGAGTGTCGATCAGCAGTTTCGCGGGCAGGGTTTGGCTACCCGCCTGATCGAGCATAGCCTTCAGTTTGCCCGATTCAACGCCACTGTGACAGCCGGCGTGATTACCCAGAAAGCTTTTAAAAAATCCGGTTTTGTCGCGATTGGCGGCAGCGATAACGATTTTTTTCGCTTGCGGATTGGTTATCGCGGCTCCTGGGAAAAGCGCGCCGGCAAATCGTTGGGCTATCTATTGGGCAGCCTGTTTGATGTCAACTTGCGATTACGCAATGTCAAATTGCGTAGCGGCGGTTTTCAATTTGCAGAGGTTTTTCGTTGCGATACCGAGTTTGACGAATTGTGGAATCTGGCTAAAGTTGGCTATACCTCTTGCTTGGAACGCAGCAGCCGCTATTTAAACTGGCGCTTATTCGATTTTCCTACTTGTCCTTTAAGACTTTTCGCGCTGCGCGATGCCACCGGCAAGTTACGCGCCTATGCTATTGGGCACCAGCAAAGTTTTGGGGATGCTATCAGTATGGGGGTGTTGCGGGATGTGTTTTATGCATTGGACGATGAGCCGGCTTTGCAGACTTTGCTATATTATCTCTTCGGCTATTGGCGAGAGCAGGGTATCAGTTGGGGGAGTTTGGAAGTGGCTTCGCCGGCCTTGACCGGTCTGTTTCGGTTTCTTGGCTATGAAGCGGTGCCTTCGCGCGGTAACCGCTACATGATCTACCGCGACCCGCCTTTGGACGATACTGTCTTGCAAAATTGGTTTAGAAGTGGGATTGATGGCGATTATTTCGATCATCAGCTGTAACTTGGCTCAATCCACTATTTTAAATTTGGTCCGCAACCTATGTTAAACGCCTCCGTAATTATCAGCACCCGCAACAGAGCGTCGATACTGCCGCGCTTGTTCGACGCGTTGGCCGCTATGCGGCTGAGTAGCGTTACCCGCTGGGAGTTGTTGATGGTCGATAACGGCAGTAGCGACGATACCGTCGCGGTGATCGCGGCTGAAGCGGAGCGCGGTCGGTTGCCCGTGCATTGCGTATCGGAGCCGATTCCCGGTAAGTCCCGCGCCTTGAACCGGGCTATAAAACAAGCGCAAGGTCAACTATTGGTGTTCACCGATGACGACGTAGAACCGCAATCAACCTGGTTGCAGGCCTACATTGATGCCGCCGCCGCGCATCCGCAAATTAATGGTTTTGCCGGCAAAGTATTACCCAAATGGTTGGGCGACATACCTGCCTGGCTGCATACCGAAGGCGAATTTGCTTTGCCGCGTGGTATTACCAATACTCGCGATTTTGGGATGTCAGAGCAAATTTTGGATGAACAGGTCATTCCGGGCGGGGTAAACACAGCTTTAAGAAGTGAGGCTGTCGCTAAAAATGGTTGGTTTCGCGAAGAACTGGGGCCTGGTACCTCGGTACCTTTTACGGAAGACACTGAATACATGGGTCGTTTTCGGCGCGGCGGCGGCGAGTTTTGGTATGTGCCCGAAGCGTTGCTCTATCACTGCAACATCCCGGAGCGGATGACGAAAGCCTATGTGTGCCACTGGATGTTCGACGTGGCCCGCTGTCAGGTGCTGGCGTATGCCGACTTGCCTTCCGGGAAGAACATAGCCGGTATCCCGCTGTATTTGCTGCGGAATTATCTTAGTAGGGGACTGAGTTTCTGGCTGGAGCCGCGCGAGCAGCAACGTTTACAAAAAAAAATGAAATGGATGTTCACGGCGGGTGAAATCGCGGGTTACCGGCAACTGCCGGCGTTTAAACAAGCCTTGTCGACAAATTAGCATTCGCGTCTAAAGCAACGGTTGTAAATATCCCCAGATTTTCTCAGCAATGAGTGGCTGTGCCAACTCATTCGGATGTAATCCGTCGGCCTGCATCATCTCCGATTTCAATGCTACCTCTTCCAGGATAAACGGCACGTAAGGAATCTGCAATTCTGCAGATAGTTGCGGATAAACCTCGTAAAACATCTCCACATAGCGTTTGCCGTAATTAGGAGGTATCTTCATGCCCAGCAGCATCACTTTGGCGCCTATTTTTTGTGAACGCCGGACTATCTCGGTCAGATTGTTTTTCATTTCCTGTGGCGACAAGCCACGCAGGCCATCGTTGGCACCGAGTTCGAGTAATAGAACATCCGGTTTATGCCGCGTTAAAATTTGTTCCAGCCTGGCTAAACCACCGGCTGAAGTATCGCCGCTGATGCTTTCGTTACTGATAACATAGCTGCTCTGCAGGTCGGTCAGCTTGTTTTGCAACAATGCCACCCAACCAAGCTGAACTTCGATGCCATAACCGGCACTAATACTGTCACCCACTACCACTATCGATTTCGCGAATGCGGCGATGGGCAACACACTTAGGACAACCGCAAGGACCACGCTGTACATGTTAAATACTCATATTGATAAGACCAGTTTTCCGATCATCGTTACCGAACAACTCGGTAAAACGGTGCCAACTAACGAAGGTATTTTACACATCTTGTCATCGGTAAATTTAATCATCAAGTCGGGCGAGAGTCTGGCTATCGTCGGCGAGTCGGGTTCCGGTAAATCCACCTTACTCAGTTTGCTGGCGGGTCTGGATACGCCCAGCACCGGTAGAGTAGTCGTTGATGGCCGTGATCTCACCAAACTGGACGAAGACGGTCGCGCCTTACTGCGTAACGAATTGGTCGGTTTCGTATTTCAGTCGTTTCAATTGTTGCCGGGGTTGACGGCTTTGGAAAATGTGATGCTGCCGCTGGAGCTCAGCGGTCATGCGCAAGCCGAAGCGGCGGCGCGGGCTTTACTCACCAGAGTGGGCTTATCGCATCGTTTGACGCATACGCCCAAGCAGTTGTCCGGCGGCGAACAGCAACGGGTCGCTTTGGCGCGCGCTTTTGTTACGCGTCCTGCAATTTTGTTTGCCGACGAGCCAACCGGTAACCTGGACAGCAAGACTGGCGCGCATATCATCGAACTGCTGTTCGAACTCAATCAGGAACAACATACAACCTTAATTTTAGTGACACACGACATGTCGCTGGCCGCACGCTGTCAACACACCATTCGCCTGGACGCCGGAAGCATAGTATGAAGCGCCTAAATCTTGCGCTAAAGCTGCTTTGGCGCGATAGTCGTTCTGGCGAGTTGACCTTATTACTGCTGGCTTTACTGATAGCCGTGAGCAGTTCCACAGCCATATCGCTATTCGCCGACCGCTTGCAGCGGACGATGACGGTACAAGCTGCCGAGTTTTTAGCCGGCGATCTGGTGGTGGCCGCGCCGGCGAGTATCGACGAAATCTGGTTGGCCAAGGCTAGCGAACTCGGTTTGTCCCAATCGCAAACCAGCGAGTTTGCCAGTGTTTTGTTGGAAAACAACGAAATGCTGTTGGCCTCGGTAAAATCCGTCAGCGGCGGCTACCCGCTTCGCGGTCAATTGAAAACCAGTAATGCGGAGTCGCAGGACGAAATCGCTACCAGCCATGGTCCTGAACCGGGTTTTGCCTGGGTGGATAAGCGCATTCTCCCAGCACTGCATCTAAAAATCGGCGATACCCTGACCGTGGGCGAAAAAGTGCTGACAATCAGCCGGGTCTTGAGTTACGAACCGGACAAACGCGGCGACTTTTACAGCTTTTCGCCACGGGTGATGATCAGCCAAAGCGATTTGGTCGCCACTGGCGTGATCCAGCCCGGCAGTCATGTGCGCTACGCTTTCCAATTCGGCGGCGACGAGTTGGCCTTGGCTAATTATAAGAATTGGTTGAAACCGCAACTGAACGCCTCACAAAAAATACTGGATATTCATGAGGATCGTCCAGAATTGGGATCGGCGCTGCAACGCGCAGAGCGTTACTTGGGTCTATCGAGCATCGTGGTGATCTTGATCGCCGGCGTTGCCATTGCGATGGCGACCCGCCGTTACACCGAGCGGCATTTCACCGCTACCGCTATCTTGCGTTGTCTAGGCTGTAAGCAATCGGAAATTGTTTGGTTGTACGGTTTTCAGTTTTTGGTCTTGGGCTTGCTCGCCAGTTTGGTCGGCTGCGGCTTGGGCTGGTTGGCGCAGTTCGGATTATTCGAACTCTTAAAGTCGTTATTGCCGCAAGAATTGGCTAGTCCTAGTTGGCTGGCGGTATTTTTTGGACTGATTAACGGCTTGGCGATATTGCTGGGTTTCGCATTACCGCCGCTGTTGCGCTTGCAGAAAGTATCGCCCCTGCGGGTGCTGCGTCGCGAGTTGGAACCGCTACCGACCAGCGGTTGGGTGATATACGGCTTTGCGCTGGCGATTATCGGCGCCTTGATTTGGCGTTATACCGAAGACCCAATCATGACCGCGATTGTTTTGGGTGTGGGTACGCTGGCGCTATTGGGCTTGGGTGCGGCAATATACGGTTTGCTAATCTTGGCGCGCAAGCTTTTGCCGAAGATGGGCTTGAATTGGCGTTTCGGTTTGCAGGGTTTGCTGAGGAACAGTCAAGCCAGCGTTAGTCAAATATTAGCGTTTAGTATTACCCTCACCGCGATGGCGCTGAGTTTTAGTGTGCGCAGCGATTTGATCAATAACTGGCAACAGCAATTGCCGGAACAAGCCCCAAATCATTTTGCCTTGAATATCCTGCCGGAACGCCAGCAGTCGTTTCATGACGAACTGCAACAAGCCCAAATAGCCAGCAGCCGGTTTTATCCGGTAGTACGCGGGCGTTTGGTGACGATCAACAAGGAAGCGGTACAAGGCCGTGTCAGTAAAGACACGCAAGGCGAAGGCGCTACCCAGCGCGAATTGAGTCTAACCTGGGCGGTACAATTACCGGACGATAACAAAGCCATTGATGGCGGTGCTTGGCAAGCCGATCAGCCGGGGCAGGTATCAGTGGAACAAAAATTGGCGGAAAGCCTAAAAATCAAGGTGGGCGATGAATTGACCTTCACGGTGGGGAGCGCGCAATTCAGCGCGAAGGTATCCCAACTGCGGAGTGTGCAGTGGGACACGATGCGGCCCAATTTTTACATGATCTTTTCGCCCGGCACACTGGACAATTTCCCGACTATGTACATGACCAGTTTCTATCTGGCCGACAGTCAAAAAAATCTGCTGAACACCCTACTCAAAAAATATCCGGCTATCACGATATTAGAAGTCGACCAGATCCTGAGGCAATTCAAGATGATCCTGACTCAGTTAACCAAGGCCATTAATCTGTTGCTGTATTTTGCATTGGCGGCCGGTTTTACCGTGTTGTTTGCCGCCGTTTACGCCACGTTGGATCAGCGGATTTACGAGGGTGCCCTGATGCGTACCTTGGGTGCCAGGCGCGGTTTTTTACGTACGACGCATGTTATTGAATTTGGTTTGCTCGGCACCTTGGCTGGGGTTTTGGCGGCATTGGTTAGTGAGGCGATATTGTATGCGCTGTATACCCGAGTGATGCATATCGACTATCGTCCGGCCTACCATTTATGGGGCGCGTTACCCGCCATAGGCGCGATAACCGTCGGGCTGGCAGGTTATTGGGGTGTGCGCCAAGTCGTCAATCAGCCGCCGTTGCAGGTGTTGCGGCGTTAATTAGCTGTGCTTTAGTCTTTACTGCTGCTCTTGGCTTTCTTGCCTCGCGTATGATTGCCGCTTTAGTTTAGCCCCCTATGGTACGATGTTGGTCCCATTTTAAGGACAATGCATGAAATACAAAGACTTACGAGACTTTATCGCCCAGCTCGAAAAGCAGGGCGAACTGAAACGCATCAAGCAGGAAATCGATCCGGTGTTGGAAATGACGGTAATTTGCGATCGGGTTTTAAAGCAGGGAGGCCCTGCTTTGCTGTTCGAAAATCCGAAAGGTTCCAATATTGCCGTGCTCGGCAATCTGTTCGGTACGCCGAAGCGGGTGGCGATGGGCATGGGGGCGAAGGATGTTTCCGAATTACGCGGGATCGGCGAATTACTGGCCTATTTGAAAGAGCCGGAGCCGCCTAAAGGTATGAAGGACGCCTTGGAAAAACTGCCGGTATTCAAGCAAGTATTGAATATGGCTCCAAAAATAGTCAGTTCCGCGCCTTGCCAAGAAGTGATTCGGATCGGCGATGAGGTCGATTTGAGCGCTTATCCGATTCAAACCTGTTGGCCGGAAGACGCCGCACCTTTGATCACCTGGCCACTGGTGATTACCAAAGGGCCGAATAAGGACAGGCAGAACTTGGGGATTTATCGCCAGCAAGTCATAGCCAAAAACAAAGTCATCATGCGTTGGCTGGCGCATCGCGGCGGGGCATTGGATTTCAAAGAATGGCAGCAGGCGCATCCGGGTAAACCGTTTCCGGTCGCCGTGGCGCTCGGCGCGGATCCGGCAACGATATTGGCGTCGGTTACCCCAGTGCCGGATTCCTTGTCCGAATATGCGTTTGCCGGTTTGTTGCGCGGCAGTAAAACCGAATTAGTTAAATGTTTGACCAACGATTTGCAAGTGCCGGCCAGTGCTGAAATCGTGCTGGAGGGGTTTATCTATCCCGGTGAAACTGCCCCGGAAGGGCCGTATGGCGATCACACCGGTTACTACAACGAGGTCGACGAATTTCCGGTATTCACCATCGAACGCATTACTCAGCGGCAAGTGCCGATTTATCACAGCACATACACCGGTCGACCACCGGATGAGCCGGCGATTTTGGGTGTCGCGTTAAACGAAGTCTTCGTGCCTATCCTGCAAAAGCAGTTTCCGGAAATTGTCGATTTTTATCTACCGCCGGAGGGTTGTTCCTATCGGATGGCGGTGATTAGTATGAAAAAGCAATACGCCGGCCACGCCAAACGGGTAATGCTGGGAACCTGGTCGTATTTACGCCAATTCATGTACACCAAGTTTGTGATCGTGGTGGACGACGATGTGGATGTACGCAACTGGCAGGACGTGATTTGGGCGATTACCACCCGCATGGACCCGGCACGCGATTTGACGATTTTGGAAAATACGCCTATAGATTACCTGGATTTTGCTTCGCCGGTGTCAGGCTTGGGGTCTAAGGTCGGCTTCGACGCTACCAACAAATGGCCGGGCGAAACGAATCGGGAGTGGGGACGTCCTATCGTGATGAATCAGGACGTGATAAAAAAAGTCGATTCGATGTGGGACACCTTGTTCAATTAGGGTAGTCTGCCGAATTGCTTGCATAACGGTACAAACTCTAATGAAAATATTAGTTGTCGACGATATCTACGAAAATCGGTTGTTGCTCGATAAATTACTGAGCAGGATGCAGCATGAAGTTTTTTTGGTCGAAAATGGTGAACAGGCGGTTGAGTCTCTGGTTAGCGTAAATCCGGATCTGATTTTGATGGATATCATGATGCCGGTTATGGACGGCCTTGAAGCTATTAAAGCAATTAGAGAGCTTACCCTGGATAAGTGGGTGCCGATTTTTGTGCTTAGTGCGCTTGCCGATGACCAAAATGTACTGGATGGCCTGCAAGCCGGGGCTGACGATTATCTGCACAAACCGTTCAATCGGGCTATTCTGGCGGCCAAGTTAAGTTCGGTGCAACGCGTGATCGATATGCAAAATCTGATCATTGCCGATACGCAGTTGCTAAAGGCCTATCGTGACGAAAATGAAGCGGAACAGCAGTTTTTACAGAGTATTTTTGAGAAGTTAATCAAACAGAGCGACCTCAAGGATGATCATTTGCAGTTTTGGTTACAACCGGCCAAACGCTTTAGCGGCGATTTGATTTGCGCTAGGCGCGTCAGCAATCAACAAATTTATTTCATGTTGGCCGACTCCACTGGCCATGGCTTGGCCGCGGCCGTGCCAACCGTTATCGTTAATCAAGCATTTCAGGCGATGACCAAAAAAGGTCTAGCCGTCCCCATTATCGTGCGCGAGATCAATCGGCTGTTGTACAGTCAGATGCCGGCGGGCCGTTTCGTGGCTTTGGCGTTGGGCATGATCGATGGCGAGAAAAACTCTGTGGAATTGTGGAACGGTGGCTTACCGGATGTTTATGCGCTGGATAGCTTGGGCAATCCGGTTCATCTGTTTCGTTCCTTGCACCCTTCTGCGGGGATTCTCGACAACCGGGAATTCGACGATACCTGCGAAATCTGGCATTGGCGGGAAGCCTGCGAGTTGTTTATGTATTCGGATGGTCTCACCGATGCACAAGACCCGGATGGCCTGCTATTCGGCCAGGAGCGAGTGCAGCAAACTCTCAGGACGGCCTCTTCCGGCACGGAAGTGGCGACGATGCAGCAGGCTATCGAAGCGCATATGGCGAATCGGGAAACGCAAGACGATATTTCCTGTATGGCGATCCGCTGCCGATAGGAACAAGCTTTTTGCTTGCTGGAATCGTTTGGGCTGTTAGATTAAGTGAGTAGGTAAGGCTGTAAAACCGCAGACTTGCCTATTTTGGCTATACTGAGGATTACGCCGGAAAATCGATTGTGCTAGGGCGAGTCGCTCGAACAGGCCCGCCAGGTTTTCACTACCGAATTGATGACTCTTTGATAACAGCAACGTGGACTTAAAACAGCATATTCTGCAAGCCGCCATTCTGATCGTCGACGACGAACCCGCTAACGTTAAACTGTTAGAAAAAATTTTGCAGCGCCAGGGTTATCGGAATATTCAATCGACATGCGACTCTCGCGAGGTGACTTCCCTTTGCGATACAACCCGTTTCGATGCATTTTTACTGGATATCCGTATGCCGTATCTGAGCGGTTTCGATGTTATGGAGCAACTACAGCTGAGCTTTAGGGGCGACTATTTACCGGTACTAGTGCTCAGTGCGCAACCTGACATGGAAACCCGGTTGAAAGCCCTGAGTTTGGGCGCAAAGGACTTTTTGACCAAGCCATTCGATCAGCTTGAAGCGGTCACCCGCATCCATAATTTGCTGGAAGTTCGGTTGATGCATAATCAGATTCGCGACCAAAACCGTCTTCTCGAGCAACAGGTAAAAACCCGAACCGACGAATTGTACCGGACTCGTCAGGAAGTCATACGCAGGCTGGGGCTGGCCGCCGAGTACCGCGATAATGAAACCGGCAACCATATCATTCGCATGAGTAAATATGCGCAGTTGTTGGCTTTGGCTTATGGTTTAACTGAGCAAGAAGCGGAAATCATTTTGAATGCCGCGCCGATGCACGATATCGGTAAGATCGGTATTCCGGACCGGATTCTGTTAAAAACCGGTAAGCTGGATCCCGAAGAATGGCGGATCATGCAACCCCATGTACAAATGGGCGCGAATATTTTATCCGGCTCCTCGACCGAGTTGATGCGGGCCGCCCGCACGATTGCCCAGCATCATCATGAAAAATGGGATGGTACCGGCTACCCGAATGGTTTGAGAGAAGAAGATATTTCGATTGCCGGTAGAATTTGCGCGCTGGCAGATGTGTTCGACGCATTGACTTCGCAGCGTCCCTATAAGCCGGCCTGGACGGTTGAAGATACCTTGACTTACATCGCCTCCCAATCAGGCAAACATTTCGACCCTAAATTGGCGCCACTGCTGAGAAAAAATCTGCCTGAAATTCTGGAAATCAAAAGCGAATATGCCGATGCCGAAGTTATCCGCGAAGCACACTAGCCGTGGTCTGTTTTCGCCGCGCTATACTGTGCGAATGGACTCGACGCCACTGATCAGTTCTGTTGAAGCTAATTCCATACCGCGTTTGAAATAATCGCAGGCTTGATCCTTGTCACCCTTAGTAAGCAGCAACTCTCCCAGCAGTTGATAGGTAGCCACCGAGGCTTCGGTATTGAGGCTTTTCAATAAGTACTGTTCGGCTTTTTCCATCTGCTCGGCTTTCAATGCTAACTTGCCCAGTACTCTTAAAAGCACCGCGTTGCTCGGGTAAACCGCCAGCCATTGTTCGACCGACTGCAATTGTTTGGTTTTATCTTCCATGTCAATATTCGAGACCAACACTAGCAAGGTGTCGTCCCAGTGTCTGCCCAGTTGCTTAAGCATGGCTGATTCCACGCTAGCACCTGCGCCCGCTGCGATCATTGCCGCAAAATAAATATTGGCGATACCGGGTAAGGCCTTGATGTGCTCAGGGATGCCTTCCCAGCAGGTTTGAATTTCTTGTCGATCGCTCTGCGCGATTGTTTGTTTCAGTAGGCGGCTATAGGTTTCCGTTTCCAGCAATTTCACTTCGGTTTCCATCAACACTTTATGCTGTTGCAGGGACGGTAATAGTTTACTCAAACCTTCCCAGTCACCAAGATGTTGATAAGCCTGGTGCATCATTTTCAAGACCCGTGCGTGGCCAGGATTGATCGAGTGCAATTTGCCCAGTGTTTCCAGGGCTTGCTCGAATTGTTTTTCGGACAAGTGCAGTTCGGCCTGGGTCAAGCCTACGGTCATATTGGTATCCGAGGATTGCTCGCTGGCTTTCTGCAGATATTCGTCGCGTTTGTCCAGAGCGCCTCGGGACTGTGCTGCTCGGGCCGCGGTCAAGTAGTGCAGTAAAGGTGCTCCGCTATGCGCCGCATGTTTGATCAACACCTTCTCGGCGCGCTCCCAATTGCCGTCTGCCGCGTCGAACAAACCGGCCACCAACGCCTCCTGCGAGCGATTAAATTTGATACTGCGGCGGCGTTTAGAAAACTGCGCAGGCATGCGAATCAACACACCCATCAAACGGAAAAAACTGTAGAGAAAGAAAAAACCGATCACTTGCGCTACCGCAAACACGGTCAAGGAGGTTTCGAGCGACCAGTGGCCGAAACCGATCAGCACGTAACCGGGGTCGTTCTGTTTTACCAGCCAACTATGCAGCAAAAACGCCACCAGAACGGCGCAGAGCAAGGAGCCGAGAAAATACATGAGATTTTTCATAATACCACTCGCTTATTGCTGGGCGGCGGGGGACGCAGCCGACGGCGTTGCATCCGCTGGTGGATTATTTAAAACCGCTTTGTCCGATTCGATGCGCAATTTGCTAATGTCTTTCAACAGCTTCAAGGAGCCGCTCACATCCGGGTATTGGCTGCGGATCTGCACATTTGCTAGTTTCTCGAGCTCGGCTGCGAATTTATCGGTTTGCTGATTTTCCGCGAAATTTTTCTTTAGCCATTGTTTGGCATCGGCGATGCTGCTGGTAAACAGGGTGTCGTTCTGTTGAACCAAGGCGATTTCGATCATTTCCAGCCTAACTTTCAATTGCTGCTTGATAAAGTGGGCTTCTTCCGGCGTTAGGATGGCGTTGACCGGTTGCTCGGTATGCCGTAACACCACGTAACCTTCTAGTTGCTTGGCGACGGTGCTCAAAATTTCATGGCCGTGTTCGGATAGGTCGCTGTTGGATTCGGGTTTTTCCGGTTGCTTGCCGGCATGCGGCAGAAATACCGATAAGCTTTCCACAGCGTCTTGCAAATGTTGAATGCCGCCGTAGATGCCGACAATATCCGGTACGGTGGCGCCGTTCAGTAGGGCGATTTCCTTGGCGATTTGCTCGCGAACTTTAAACACCGCTGCATCGCCGCTCTCCCTTAGCCGTTGATCGGCCGCTTCCAGCGCTTCGCGGGTAGTGGTGACGTCACCGACCAAGTGCAAACGTTGATTGGCAACGGTCAACAGATATTCGGCGTCGGCCAGCAGCCAGTCGCCCCGGGTTTTACCCAATTGTCGCTGTAAGGCCAAAATCGATGCCTCCAGCTCCTTGCGCGAGGTGTTTAGCCGTTCTTCGTGGAGTTTGGAGAAATCGGCCAAAGTTTCGTTGAAATGATTGTCTTTGCCGGTCATTTCGGCATTGACATTGGCAATCTGCGTTTGCACGCCGTTCAACTGCTCCCGCAGGCCGTTGAGTTCCTTATCTAGCTCAATCAATTTTAGATTGTCCTGACTGTTTTCAGTGTCTTGACTGAAGCGCAGCTGCTGGAAAAAGAAAAAACCGGCGCCGGCCAGAGCAATCACCAGTACGATAGAGGTGATGCCTATCCATAATCCGGCATGCGATTTTTTAACCACCACCACCGGAGCTGGATTTTCTTGTTGTTCTTCAATTACTTCGGCCACTGTTTTCCCCGTTCAATAACGTCGTCAAGGTCTCTAAAATCGCTGCATCCGTGGGCTGTTCGCTCACTGCAATCTGTTTAAATCCGAAATTTTCGGCTGCTTGGCCGATCCGCTCACTCATTACGACTAAAAGTATCGATTTCAACAATACTGTCGATTCGGCATCCAGCATCGCTAACAAGTTTTGTAAAGCTTCGACACTGGTAATAGTTACTGCGTCCAGTCGCCCCAGCGCAATGTCCGCGCGTAAATTCTCGCGGTCCGCGCTTGGTTGTCGGCGGCTATAGACTTCCAAATAAACGGCCTCCGCACCCCGACTGCGCAAGCTTTCCGCCAATTTCTCGCGGCCACCCACGCCGCGTACAATCATGCAGCGCATGCCGGCTATAGTTTGTAAGTCAGGTTCAGCCAGTAGACCTTCGCTGCTAAAATCGCTGGCCGGTACGCAATCTACCGGCCATCCCGATTGCCGCAACGCGGTGGCAGTTGCTGCGCCAACAGCCGCTACTTTGAATGTACGCAAGGCTGGCATTTTGCCACCGAACGCCTTGATAGCAAAATCCACCGCATTGCTGCTAGTGAAAATCAGCCAGTCGCTGGCTGCGGCTTGGGCCAGCAAATCCGGGTCGGGCTGCGTTTGGACGATTTCCAGGGTGGGGAACCGGATCGGCACGCCACCGTGTTGTTCGATCAAATTACATAATTTTTCAGCTTGTGCTGCCGGTCGCGTCACCAAAATTCGCGCGCCGTTTAGAGCGGAGATCACTGATATAGCTCGCGTAATATCCTGTCCGCGCCTTGTGCCAATAAATCTTCGGCAACGGCCTTGCCTAATGCTGAAAACTCGGTGAGGCTACTTTCTGCTTCCGCTCTATATAATAAACTGCCATCTGGACTGCCGACCAAGCCGCGCATAAACAAACGCTCGCCTTTTATTTCCGCAAATCCGGCGATAGGCACCTGACAACCGCCATTGAGTCGGGCATTCATCGCCCGTTCGGCACCGACCCGGATGCTGGTAGCTTGGTCGTGCAATACCTTTAGATAGTCGTGAATCTCGGCGTCATCGATGCGGCATTCGATACCGATTGCGCCTTGGCCCATTGCTGGCAAGCTTTCCGTCGGCTGCAGTTGAGCGGTAATGCGTTCGCCCATCCCCAGGCGTTTTAAGCCGGCCGAAGCCAAAATAATCGCATCGTATTCGCCGGCATCCAATTTAGCCAAACGGGTGTTGACATTGCCGCGCAGGCTGAGAATTTCGGAATGCGGGAATTTTTCCTTGATTTGGCATTGACGGCGGAGACTGGACGTGCCGATCCGGGCAGTGGCGGGTAATTCGGCCAAGCTGCGATAACGATTGGAAACAAAAGCGTCGGTCGGATCTTCGCGGTCCATGATCACTGCTAGATGCAAGCCTTCCGGGAATTCCACCGGGACGTCTTTCATGGAATGCACCGCGATGTCGGCCGTGCCTTCCAGCATGCCTTGTTCTAGCTCCTTCACGAACAAGCCTTTGCCGCCGACTTTGGCTAATGGTGCGTCGAGAATTTTGTCGCCGCGGGTAACCATTTTTACCAGCTCGGTTTTTAGGCCGGGGAATGCTTGCTGCAGCCGCGCCGCTACATGTTCTGCCTGCCATAAGGCCAGCGGGCTTTGCCGGGTCGCGATACGAATAATTCTGTCTGCCAAAGCTGCTCCTGCCGATTGCTGGCGGGCGTCTAAGCTGCGCCCTTTGTTGAGAATAAATGTTCGCTATTGTAATCCGATTTGGTGTGGAAGGGGGCGTAGAAGTTGTTTTTTGACTAGCGGAGTATTTTGACGGCAAAAACGTTTTGTTACAAAGAAAACAAATGAGCAGTTTTTATCCTTGCAGTTGACATTGAGTCAATGTGCGATGAGACTTCACGAGATGAAGATGTCAATCGTAATCTGAGAGGTTGTTCTATGCAAAACCTATCGAAATATTTACCCGCTTATATCGACCGAAATTATAAAAAAGTCGAAGGTTGGCTTGGTGAGGATACTGTCCTACAAATCACCCGTATAAACTCGGTTCAAACCAAACTTGGCATTTCCGGGAATGTGGGCGAGATTGGCGTGCATCACGGAAAACTGTTCATTCTCCTTTATCTACTTATGCAAAATGAGGAGCAAGCAATAGCAATAGATATTTTTGAGCAGCAAAATTTGAATATTGACAAATCAGGTCGCGGAGACTTATCGATTTTTGAGCGAAATTTGGAAACATACGCTGGTGGGAAATCTAAGCTAAAGACGATTAATGCTGATTCGACAACTATTGGTGCTAAGGAAATATTGTCAGAACTAGGCGGTAAGTTGCGGCTTTTCAGTATCGATGGTGGGCATTTACCAAATATAGTCAGGCATGATTTAAATACTGCTGCTTCAGCTATATGCGATGGCGGTGTGGTTATACTAGATGATTATTTCAACCCGGAATTTCCTGGAGTTTCAGAAGGAGTAAATCAATTTTTTTTGCTGGACAATAAGGAATTAGTGCCATTTTTTGTTGGGATTAACAAAATATATTTAACTACCTCAAAATATGCAGAGCACTATATGGATTTCTTTACACAAGCAGACCTTGGCATACCTTATTGTGAAACTAAAAAATTTAGAACATACGACACTCATTTATCACCAATCAGAATTAGTGAAATGTTCGGAAGTACTGTTTTATCATACAGTCCAGATAAATTTGGAATTGTCCATCGTTTATTTAGAGCGATTAAACGGAACCGAACTCAATTAAGAAAGCAACTTAGCAATAGCTCTACATGGGAGTATTTGAAAAGCACAAAGCTAGGTAATTTTATTCGTAGTATTGCAAATAAGTTAGCTCCCTATTGAATCGGTAGATTTAAATATTAACATTTAAAATTTTCTCCGACTTTATGCGGAGTGACACCCATGTTGTTGATTTTTTGGTGTGTCGTTTCTACCTAACCTCAAACACCTCAAAATGCTCGCCAGCATCATATGGGGTGGCGATCACTTCGGATACCTTGGCCAATATCGGCCCCTTATGACACCAAGCCACCAGTTTTTGTAGTTCGTCCGGATGGCCGCTGGCGACGATTTCGACACTGCCGTCGGCCAGGTTTCTGACAAATCCTTTTATATTCAACTTCACCGCCTGCTTTTGAGTATAGGCGCGAAAATACACGCCCTGCACCCGGCCCTTGACGATGATGTGTAGACACTCGCTCATCGCGTAATCCTCCAGCAATAATGAATTTTTTGATCGCGGGCAAAATCCTCCGGAATGGTTTGCGCGCTGATGTCTTCTATTTGCAAATCCGCCAAGGCTTGCCTGTCCAGTTTGAAGCGGCGGAAGTTGGTGGAAAAATACAACACGCCGTCTGCAGCCAGTAAGGCGGTGGCACTGCGCAGCAAATGCAGATGATCGTTCTGAATATCAAAGGCTTCGTCCATTTTCTTGGAATTGGAAAAGGTCGGGGGGTCGAGAAAGATCAGATCGAATTGCTGCTTATCTTTGGCGCCGGCCTGTTCCGCCAGCCATTCCACACAATTGGCCCGTATAAGTTTGTGATCGCCCTGGATACTGTTCAGGTCGAAGTTGCGCTTGGCCCAGTCCAGATAGGTATTGGACATATCCACCGTGACGCTGGAGGCCGCGCCGCCGACCGCTGCATGCACACTGGCGCTGCCGGTGTAAGCAAACAGGTTCAGGAAACGCTTGCCCTTGGCTTGCTGTTGTATCATCAAGCGGATTGGCCGGTGATCCAGAAACAGGCCGGTGTCCAGATAATCTTCGAAATTCACCCAAAACTTGCAGCCACCTTCTTCGACCACATGAAAGCGGCCGGACTCGCCTTGCTTTTCATATTGATCGGTACTTTTCTGCTTGCGGCGGATTTTTAAAAACACCTGCTCTTTGGGTATCTCCAATACTTTGGGGATTTCCATCATCGCCCCGGCTAAACGCTGATTGGCCTTGGCCGGATCGATAGTCTTCGGCGACTCGTATTCCTGGACGTTGACCCAAGTCTGTTCGCCCTGATAGACATCCACTGCCACCGCGTATTCCGGCAAGTCGGCGTCATACAGTCGGTAGCAACTGACCTGATTTTGCTTGGCCCATTTGCCGATTTTTTTCAGATTCTTGCGCAAGCGATTGGCGAACATTTCCGCCTGATTATCAGGCTGTTCGGTTTCGGTACGCCGACCGATTTGTTCGATGCGTTCTTGCTGGGATTTGGCTTTGGGTTCGAAGAAGGTCTGTTCTTCGATATTAAAACGCAGCAATTTGCACTCCAAGGCGCCGTTGAACAAGGTAATCGGTTTTTGCGAACGTACGCCCAATCTAAAACCCAATTCCGGATTGCTGATGATCATCGCCACCTGCCAGCCGACGAAACGCTGTTTCAGCACCTCTCCAAAGCGCCGATACAGCTCGGAAGTTTCCGCCTCGTCGCCCAGCCGTTCGCCGTAGGGCGGGTTGCAGGCGATCAGGCCTTTGGGCCAACTTTCCGCCGCTGTCGCATCGCCGATGTCGCGCCGTTCGATATGAATCTTGCCTGCTAAGCCGGCGTTTTCAACGTGCTGCAAGGCGGCTACCACGGTCCGCCGGTCCTGATCGAAACCGACGATCACCGGCATTTTGCTCAGGCCAATATCGCGGCGTTGCTTGGCTTCGTCCAGCAGGCTTTGCCAAAGCGCGGCATCGTGTTTTTTCCAACCCAGGAAGCCGAAATAATCGCGTTGTAAACCGGGCGCATAATCGGCGGCGATCATCGCGCCTTCTAACAACATGGTGCCGGAGCCGCACATCGGATCGAGCAGCGAACCGCCTTGCTCGGCCATTTTCGGCCAGCCGGCGCGCAGCAAAATCGCCGCTGCCAGGTTTTCCTTGATGGGCGCGGCAATGTTGACGTCACGGTAACCGCGTCTGTGCAAACTCTCGCCGGATAAGTCCAGACTGAGTTGCGCCGTTTCGTTGTGCAGATACACATTGACGCGAATGCTGGGCCGGTCGGTGTCGATATTGGGCCGCTTGTTGAACTTGGCGCGCATCTGATCGACGATGGCGTCCTTGACTTTCAAGGCACCGAAGTGGGTGTTGTTGATGGCCGGGTTGTTTTTGCTGCTGAACGATACGGCCAAGCTGTCGTCGGGCTTGATATGCTCGAACCAGTTGATCTTTTTTACACCGTCGTACAAATCCTGCTGCGATTTGACCTCAAAACTACTCAAGGGCAGAAACACCCGATTGGCGGTGCGCGACCACATGCAAACCCGGTAAGCCAAGGCTAGATCGCCGTCGAAAGCTACGCCGGCCATTTTTTCACGGACGTTCTGGCCACCCAGGGCTTTGATTTCATTGGCAAGAATGCCTTCCATCGCTTTTGGGGTGGTGGCAAACAGAGAGTATTGGCTCATGATAAACGGCGGCTGCTGAATGGTCGGGTAGGATACTAAAATGTCGCCTTACCGCGGCGGATTTTTTAGTTTGTAAGCGTTTCACCAGGCAAGCTGGAAATCAATCTATAGGTCTTAGCTGACTTTAGTCCCCAAACTGCTGATGGCCAAACCGATCGGGCCCGCCAACACAGGTGCTAGGGTTGCGATGATCTGCGGGAGTTGGCGGATGGGCGCGCCCGAAAACCCGTATTGATCCAGCCAGTCTGCCAACTCCGATTCGGACCACTCCGGTTGAGTCTGCTGAAGCCAGGCTTCCGCTGCTTTGCTCAAAGCCCAACAGCAGGGGATGTAAAACGCGGCGATCATCAGCGAATACGCCGTACCACAATATAATGTGACCGATAACGCCCATTCGCCGAGGGCTTTTTGCATGGCGGGCTCTGCGGTAAACGCCAGAGGCCAGCGCAGCCAAACCAACATGTGCAAGGAGCCGGCCACCAATAGCGCAGAGCCCAGGTCGGTGAGGGTTTTTAATTGCGTCATGCGTCGGCGCAGCAGGCGTTTAGGGTCGTTCGACCCAGTGCTATCGGGTAAGCTTAATAGACTGCAGCCCGCCAGCATCACAAAGATGGGGGCGATGGCTGCCAACACATTGACGAGCGTGACCAGCAAGGTAATGGCGTCCAAATCGCTTTCCGAAAAACGCGCGGAGTTGTGGAGGCTGATATGGGTGAGCCTAAATATCAGCCCCAGATTCGAGTCGGGCATGGTGCTGGCCCAGAGTTGGACGAGCCCCGTTACCGATAAGGCTGTGCCGGCAAGCAGGAAACTTAAAAATCCCGATGCGGATAAAATCGAGCGCATAATCAAAACGCTAGCGGCCACTACAGCGATAGCGAAAACAGCGAATATCAAGACCGCCGACAGCCAAGTAACCCGGGCATGATTTATGCCGAGGAGGGCGGGGGAAAGTTCGGTCGAGGTATTTGCCTGCTGATTTAGGCTTTCGCCTATGCCCGTGAAGCCCAATCCACCAAACTCCAAAATTGCCAGTGCCAGCGTGTATACCAGCAGCGGAGGCAGCGCAAAACGGAGGGATTTGGTTTCCGAAAAGTCTAATCTTTTCATCGGTAGCTCCTCTTCAAAGGCATTAAGCACTTGGTAGTAGCGGGGAAAGTCAGGCGCTTTTAGGCAGTTTAACGGAATAGATCGAACTTGTGTTTTTGGGTTTTCCGGTTTCAGGACTGCAGACCAGGCTAAGCATTCCGCGCCAATGCCGGGCACTACGCACCAAAACAGCGTCTAGCCAGGCAAACTGATGACTATGCTGAGTTGAATGGGTGCTTGATTAAGTTGGCTGAGTGTCTTACTCGAGCGGCAACACGCCTCGGCGGCTTAGAAGTGTCGAGTCGTTTTACAATCACTGCCACCGTGCAAAGCTAAGAATCTGAGTTGGCGACTAAATCTCGTAATGGCTTAATTTTTGCTTTTTGTTTTTTAACACTAAATACATTAAAGGCGGCCAAGGCCATGTATCCGCTAAAACACACCGAAACTTACTACGATCCCTATCAACGACTTCGCGCCATCAAAATCAGCCCTGGCGAATGTTGTGTGATCGACTCAGGAGAGTTGATCGTCACGGTACTGGGTTCCAGCGTTACTGCCTGCATCCGCGATAGCCGTCAGCGCATCGGCGGGATGCATCATTTTATGGTCGCTAATGTCAGCGAGGATCAGCCGCTTAACCAAGCGATGGAGGCCATGGCTAATGCCAGCATGGATAGCTTTATCAACCGTCTGATTGAGATGGGAGCGGAAGAGGAGTATTTAGAAGCCAAGGTGTTCGGTGGCGGCAATGTTCTTAACAGCCTGCAGCGCGCCAATCTGGGGGCCAGTAGTGCTCAGTTTTTGATGAGTTACCTCGCTGGTCGAGGCATCCCGGTTGTCGCTGCCGATATACTCGATGTCTATCCGCGTAAGGTGTACTTTTTTCCTGATACCGGGGAAGTGCTGGTTAAAAAACTCAAGGAAATGAAGAATGAGACGGTTTTGCTGAGGGAGCAGGCTTATTCGGAATGGTTGTTTGCGGGGAAGTTGGCTTAGAGGTTTTGTGTTGTTGTGTCGCTAACGCGACGGTTATTTTAATGTCGGTTCGCGGACCGACGACCGCGATACTTTCTTTTGCGTGGCCAAAAGAAAGTATCCAAAGAAAAGGCCACCCGGATGCCGCATATTCCCTGCGCTCCTCGCTTTTGAACGGGGTTGCCGAAAGGGGCTTCCTGCCCCTTCGGCAACGCGCCGCATCCCTGCGGCGCCCCTAACGGGCAAATCCGTTCAAAAGCTCCGGTGCTCGGCGCGGCATACGGGAGAAAACCGTCGCGCGATTTGCAGGATTTGAGTTTGCAAAAATGTTGCCTTGGGGAGTTGCTCGGAATAGCGAAGTGTATTCGGGGAAATGAAGAAGCTTCCTGGCGTCGTTTGGCTAATTAACGACCGCGCAACCCCGAACAAACCATAAGCCTTCAAAAGTGCCTGCGTCGGGCGCGTCCCTTTGACCGCCATGTTAGGCCAGGAAAATCACTAATACTGAACGGACTACTATGAAAAAACATACTGACCTTTTATTTTCTTGGCCGTGATAAAAGAGAAGTCAGGGAAGAGTTTTTTGCGGACGTACCATACGTAGATCAAAACCGCTATATAGATTGCAAGGAATACATAAGTTGCCACCGAATTAGTGACGACCCCTTTGAGTGTTTTTGGAAGTTGAAGAATGTAAAAAACCAAGTATGCGTTGTAAGCACCTGCATAATGCTTATAGAAACCAAAAGCGAAAAGCAGTGGAATTATTGCGTTTAATGTACCGAACAACCATTTAGAATTTGACCCAATATCAGAATCAGCGCCAAGACCTACAAGAAAAGCAATAAAGGCTTGAAACAGCATGATTGATATTAGTGCGTACACCTTTCCTTTATGTTCACGACAAAGATTTTGGTCTGCATAAGATGCGATTAAATGCGCTAACTGACTGTCTTTAATGCCCTGACCTGAAAGTTGGGCGAAAACTACAGATTTTTTGATGCCTGAATTAAGTAGCTCACGGGCCTTGGTTTGAGTTTCTTTTTTAAGGGGGGATTACCGACCCGCTGGTTATAGGTGGTTTTGTACACACTAAACCTCTTTATCCGATAGCTCGACAAACCGAAAGATGTGATAGCCGGAATAGATTTGACCGCTCCTATGCCCAGCAAACACACCATGCTCTGGCATGTTCGGAATTTCTCCGAGGAAAACCAAAGGCATGTCGTTGATAAACGGCAATTCCTTGGCCGAGGGCTCCGCCGCCCATTTCTTTTTCAGCTTTACGAGGCTCAATTTGCGAGGTGATTTCGCCATACCGGGTCAAAATCTATAACGTAGAGCTAACCGGGCGCGGCCCGGAAAGCTGAAAAAACAAATCCGCATTATAACCGCGCTCCGGTTGAGCGCCATGTTAGGTGTGCCGTGCATATACGCTAGCCCGTTGTTCTGCCTCGCCCGTTACACCAACCACATTGCAAAGCGAAGGCTGACCGACCTTATAGATGATGTAGCCAACATGCTGTAACTGGCTGCGCTTGACACAGGTAAGTTCAACCCGATGCGAAGATAACCATTCGCTGGTAGCCCCCGCAGTACCAACCGCCAAGAGGAAGTTTGCCCAGCAATCCTTAGTAAGGTGCGGGTGGAAATCTAAGATGAACGAGGATGGTTCCATAAACGCCTAACAAGTGATTAGATAGTTTCTGTATATCTCCCTGAATTGGGTGATATACAAATTATGTCAATTTACGGGAAACTCTAGCTGGAAAAAGGATTCAGACTTTGTTCGAGCCAAAAATGATTTCCGACATGCTTAAGGATGAAGCTTGACGTGCTTTAGTTTGGTCTTTGATTTTGGGATGGGTTTTATCCCGTATGCCGCGCCGAGCACCGGAGCTTTTGGCGGGACAAATCGGCAGGATGGCCGATTTGCATGCGCAGCACCCGAAGGGCGAGGTACAGGGAAGTGCCGAGTGAATAGCCCGTAGGGCCGCCGCAGGGATGCGGCGCGTTGACGAAGGGGCAGGAAGCCCCTTTCGGCAACCCCCGGCAAAAGCGAGGAGCGCAGGGAGCAAGCGGCATCCGGGCCGCCTTTTCTTTGGATACTTTCTTTTGGCGGAGCAAAAGAAAGTGTCTCGGCTGTCGGGCCGAGACCCGACTTCTAAACATACCGTCGCGTTAGCGACATCAACTTAGTTGACCTTAATCAACTCAACATCAAAAATCAGCGCCGCATTCGGCCCAATATCCCGCCCCGCACCACGCTCACCATAAGCCAATTTGGAAGGAATAAAGAACCGGTATTTAGCGCCCTCTTTCATCAATTGCACGCCTTCGGTCCATCCTGGGATGACGCCGTTTAACGGAAAGGTGGCGGGTTCGCCCCGACCGTAGGAACTGTCGAATTCCTTGCCGTCGATGGTGGTGCCTTTGTAATGGACAGTGACGTTGTCGCTGGCTTTGGGTTGCGCGCCGGTGCCTTCGGTGAAGACCACATATTGAAGACCGCTGGCGGTGCTTACCACGCCAGCGTTTTTGGCGTTATCGGCCAGATATTTTTCCCCGGCAGCTTTATTTTCGGCGGGGGTTGGGGCATTGGCGTTGGCCAGTGAGAACATAGCAAATCCTGTAATAAATGCGATTAAAATTGCGATGACACGTTGTTTCGTGGATTTCATGAAAACTCCCGTTAGATTATTGGGGCGGCTAGTTTATCAGTTTTTTAGTTCTAGCTCCTGCCGGCAGCTTGCCAGTTGTGCATCGTAACGCAGGGCGCGTTGCTGGACTTTTTGCGCGGTATGCATCAACCATTGCTTGGATAAATAACTGCTGCGCTGATAACCGCCTAAACCTTCGTGATAGGTTAAATACAGCTTATTGGCGTCTGAAGTGGGGATGCCCAGCTTGCGGTTGCTGGTGGCGCAATACCAGGCCACGAAGTCGCAGCTGTCGGCAAAATCCTCTCTATTCGCCCAGCTGTTGCCGGCTTTTTGCTGATAGTCGGCCCAGGTTTCGTCCTTGGCTTGCGGATAGCCGTAAGCGCTGCTGGAACGAAACCAGGGGATAAAGCCCAGAATCAACGGCCTTGGCGGTTGGGCGTCGGCCACGAAGCTGGACTCTTGATGGAGAATGGCCATTTGCACCGCGATGGGCACGCCCCAACGCCGCGCAGAACTCAAGGTTGCTTGATACCAATCGTCTTTTTCCCGGAAAATCTGACAGATATTGTCAGGGTTTTTCGGCGGTAAGGTTGTGCAGGCTGATAAAACGGCTAGACTTGCGGGAAAAATTATTCTGCTTTTCATATCTTAAGGAATCAGATTGTAAAAAGGACTGACCATTAGGAAGTCCTGCCAAACAGAAGGATCATTATGTCGACGACCGAAAACCGCGCCTACCGTAAAAATCTGGCCAGCCATGGCTTGTTGTACTTGGGCTTTGAAGAGCACGAGATTTGGGTGGTAAATCTGTCGTTGACCGGCTTGTTGGCCGAGTTAAAGGTCAGGCCGCAAGTTAGCGGTATTAAAGACATTTTTAATGCTTTGCAAGTTTCGCCTATCGTCGATTTTTATCTGCCTGACATGCGCTTGGCTGGGGAGGCCGAAATGGTCCGTGCTGAGGCTAGCGAAGAAGGGTTTGAAATCGCCATCGAGTTTCGCAATCTGTCTTACGATACCGATAATCTGCTTTACAGTCGCCGTGCTTACCGCAAAAACATGACAGCCCCCGGCCATATCGTCTTCAACGACACCGATTATGCGTTCAATACCGAAAATGTATCAGTGGATGGCTTAATGATACGCATGTTGGGGCGGGTTGAGGTGTCGGACGGCACTGTGGCTAAGTTCGATTATCGGCATTTGAATCTGGAAGGCGAGGTGAAAGTAGTTTGGGTGGATCACGATGATATTTCCACACTAATGGGTCTGCAATATCTGCATATGCAGCGCGACTACATCAAAGGTATTCCCAACTTCAGCCACCCGCCGCTGGAAGCCAGCTAGGTCGATAAGCGAGTTAAAAACGTTGCCGGTTACGTCCGGCCCAAAAGCGGGTAGCCAATTGTTGCGCCTGTTCTTGGTCATCGGCTTTGCCTAGCAATTTCAACGCGACCGCTGCAGTAGCTATCAACGTTGCCTCGCCAAATTCGTCGTTAAATTCACCGCGCCAGAATTGGGCTAACAGCTGCGGGTCCATATCTTCTGCTTTCATATGCCGGCGTTCGAATAAGGCCGGCCAGGTTTCGTCATAAAGTTCGCCGTTACTAACGCTTTGCACCAGGCACTCGACATCTGGATTACGTTCAGTTTCCCCGCCTTCGCCTTTTAACACTGCCATTTGTTTTTGACCCAATAACAATGCTGCTTTTTGATGCACTTGGCGATAGCTAGGGTGGAAAATGCCCTGCAGGCTGGCCGTTGCGTCGAACGGATTCAACAATCTGACCAAAGTATGCACCGGCGAGCGCAGCCCCATAATGGGCCGTAGATTGATCATGTCATAAAGCTTGGGGCAAATGTATTCCAACGACAAGTAACTGAAATTATCTTGCGCCAACTGTTCGCTTGCGTCGGCTATAGAAATCGCGGACTTAATCCCTAAGGCATGCAGCGCGTTCTCAGTGTACAAACGCCCTTGGGTGTGGCCACCAGCGCCGTGCATGAATACTCTGATGCCGTTCTCAGCCAGCAGTAGGGTGGATAGTAAAAACCAGGGTAGATGGCGACGTTTGCCTGCGTAAGACGACCAGTCCAGATCGACTGCTACATTGGATTGAAAAGCAAAGCTTTCCCGCGCGGCCTGCACGAAGCCAGCCAATTCTTCGCAAGTTTCTTCCTTGACCCTCATCAGCATTAAAAACGCGCCGAGTTGAATGGGTTCGACTTGACCATCGGCCAAAATCATTTGCATGGCTCGGTAGGCTTCGTCTTGAGTCAGCGGTCGGGCGCCTTTTTTGCCTTTGCCAAGGATCTTGATAAATTCTGCAAAGGGATGTTCCTGGGTGGACAAACTCATGAGAAAGACAGTGGGAAGTAGTGGTCTATCAGCAATGCCGCGAAAATCAACATCAGATAAACGATCGAATAACCGAAAGTGCGCATCGCGGTTTTATTATCTTTCTTACGCATCATTTGGATGGCGTAATAGATAAACCCGATGCCTAGCAGCACTGCCGCCAGCAAATAGATCAATCCGCTCATGCCGGTCAAATAAGGCAGTAGAGTGGTGATTAGCAGCAGGATGGTATAGAGCAAAATCTGCAAGCGGGTGAATTCCACACCATGCGTTACCGGTAGCATGGGTATGGCAACCTTGGCGTACTCTTCGCGCTTGGCAATGGCTAAGGCCCAAAAATGCGGCGGGGTCCAGACGAAAATAATCAAGAACAACAGCAATGCATGGGGGGGTACCTCGCCGGTAATCGCCGCCCAGCCCAGTACCGGCGGCGCCGCGCCGGCTGCACCGCCGATGACGATATTTTGCGGTGTCATTTTTTTGAGGTATACCGTGTAGATAAGCGCGTAACCGATCAGCGACAAAAAGGTCAGAAAGGCGGTTAACACGTTGATCTTGATGGTCAAGACGGCCATGGCTATGAAGCCAATACCACTAGCGAACACTAGGACTTGATGCGAGTTCAAATGTCCGGTTGGCAATGGCCTGTTCTTGGTGCGGCCCATTTGGGCATCGGCTTTTTGATCGATGAAGTGATTGATCGCGGCTGCCGAGGATGCCGCTAGGGCGATGCCTATGCTGCCGTAGAAAAAGTTATCCAAGGGCGGCATGCCAGGTACTGCTAACAACATGCCGACGACAGCTGTAAACACGATCAATGCCACGACTCTGGGCTTGCAGAGTTCTAAGTAGTCTTTCCAGGATAGCGCTGAGGTTGTGTCGGTCATTAAGTACCAAATAGATTTGCAGGTCTTTAAACATATAGAATAACAGTGAACCATTGATTATTAAAATAATCACAGGCGCTCACCATCTTTTAGTCAACGAGGGATTTATGAACTATAGGCTCGCGGCGTTAGCGCTGCTTTGCCCTGCTGCCGTGGCGCATGCCGAGGTCAGCAAGGTACACGAACATGTTTTTAGCAACGGCTTGAAACTATTGGTAAAGGAGGATCATCGTTCGCCGGTGGTAGTATCGCAAGTCTGGTACAAGGTTGGCTCCAGTTACGAGCCTGGTGGTATTACCGGTATCTCACACATGCTGGAACACATGATGTTCAAAGGTACTGCGAAATACCCGGCGGGCGAATTTTCCAGAATCATCGCCGAAAATGGCGGCAACGAGAATGCGTTTACCGGTCAGGATTACACCGCTTATTTTCAAACCATGGAAAAGTCGCGCCTGGAAATCAGCTTTAAATTGGAAAGCGACCGGATGCGTAATCTGGATTTAAAAGCCGAAGAGCTGAAAAAGGAATTGGAAGTGGTTACCGAGGAACGGCGCATGCGTACCGATGACCAGCCGCGCGCCAAAGTGCACGAGCAGTTCATGGCGACCGCGTTCACCAATAGCCCCTACCAAAACCCGGTGATTGGCTGGCCTTCTGATATTGCCAACTACAAGGTCGAAGACCTGCAATCTTGGTATCAGCAATGGTACGCACCCAATAACGCCACGCTGGTCGTGGTGGGCGACGTGGATGCTCAACAAGTCGAAAAACTCGCCGAGCAGTATTTTGCGCCGTTGCAGCCCAGCGAGTTGAAACCGGTAAAGCCCCAAGATGAAAGCGAGCAACGCGGCGTGCGGCGCATTACTGTTAAAGCGCCTGCCAAGCTGCCCTATCTGATGATGGGCTATAAAGTGCCTGTGCTGAAAACCGCGAAGCCGGAATGGGAAGCCTATGCACTGGAAGTATTGGCGGGTGTGCTAGACGGTGGCGACAGCGCCCGTCTTTCTTCCCGACTGATCCGGGGCAAGCAAATTGCGGTAGCAGCCGGTGCGGGTTATGACTTTACCTCGCGTTTGCCAGAGATGTTCCTGATGGAAGCA
The DNA here is from genome assembly GCA_002083615.1 of Proteobacteria bacterium ST_bin11. Classification (GTDB taxonomy): domain Bacteria; phylum Pseudomonadota; class Gammaproteobacteria; order Methylococcales; family Methylomonadaceae; genus Methylomonas. The sequence continues at coordinate 56,319 of MSXO01000020.1, forward strand.
ACCCCCGCCGAAGGCAAGACCGTATTCGATTTGGAATATGCTTTGTTGGACGAAGTGTACCAATTGAAAAGCGAGCTGGTCGACAAGGACGAATTGCAACGTATCAAGGCTCAGGTGCTGGCTAGCGCTGTCTACCAAAAAGATTCCAACTTCTATCAAGCGATGCAGTTGGGTACGCTGGAGACCGTCGGTATCGGTTGGCGGAAAGCCGACGAGTACGTGGAAAAGGTCAATCAAGTCACCGCCGAACAGGTCAGGGAAGTCGCGCGTAAATATTTGATCGAAGACACGCTCACCATCGCTTATCTCGACCCGCAACCGATCACCCAAGCCGCCAAACCTGCAAAAGCCATAGGAGGCCACCATGCGTTTTAATTTAATCGGCTTGGCGCTATTGCTGTTGAGCCAGGTAGTCTGGTCCGCAGCCAAAATAGAAAACTGGCAAACCCCGCAAGGCAGCCGAGTTTATTATGTGCGGACCGCTGGCTTGCCCATGGTAGATGTGCGGGTGGTATTCGATGCCGGTAGTGCCCGCGACGAAGCCCAGCTCGGCGTTGCCGCACTGACCTCGGCGCTGCTAGACAGCGGGGCCGGTGCTTTGAGCGCTGACGATATTGCCCAGCATTTCGAATCGGTCGGCGCCAACTATTCAGCCGGTGTCAGTGAAGACATGGCCTGGTTGGCAATCCGCACGCTGACCGAGAAAGCCCTGTTCGACAAAGCGCTGGCCACCTTCGAAACCGTGCTGAGTAAGCCCGCTTTTAACCAAGCCGACTTTGAGCGGGAAAAAGCCCGCACTCTCGCCGGCTTGAAACATCGGGAAGAATCGCCTGGCGAATTGGCCGGGATTGCCTTCAACAAAGCGTTATACGGCGACCATCCTTACGCGCACCCCGAAACGGGCGTGGTGGAAACTGTAGCTGGATTCACGGCTGACGATCTAAAAAGCTTTTACCAAAAGCATTATGTGGCCTCGAACGCGATGGTGGTTATTGTCGGTGATGTAAGTCGCGAACAAGCCGAGCAGACTGCTAACCAGTTGCTTGGCAAGTTGCCGGTTGGTAGTAAGCCCGCTGAGATTCCTGTGGTGACGATGCCCAGCCAGTCCAGCAAACAGCATATTGAGTTTCCGTCTACGCAAACCCATGTGATGGTCGGTTTACCCGGTACCTATCGCAAGGACCCGGACTATTTTGCTTTGTATGTGGGTAACCATATTCTGGGTGGCGGCAGCATGGTTTCCAGGCTGTTTGAAGAAGTACGGGAAAAACGCGGTTTGGCTTACGGCGCATACAGCGTGTTCGCGCCGATGTACCGTCAAGGGCCGTTCATGATGAGTCTGCAAACCCGTAATGATCAGACCGAGCAGGCTTTGGAGGTGTTGCTGAAGACCTTCAACGAGTTTCTGGATAAAGGCCCGAGCGATAAAGAACTCACCGCCGCTAAGCAAAATATCACCGGCGGCTTTGCGATGCGTTTCGATACCAACAGTAAGCTGACCGATTATGTGGCGATGATCGGCTTTTATCAGCAACCGCTGGATTATTTGGAGACTTTCCAGGCTAATGTCGAAGCGATCACCATCGAGCAAATCAAGGATGCTTTCAAACGCCGGGTAAAACCGGAGTTGTTGCAAACTGTGACAGTGGGCGCGCGTAAGTAAAGCATGTCGAATCAAGTCCGCATCATCGCTGGTGAATGGCGCAGCCGGCAAATCGTGTTTGAGGACGCGCCGGGCTTACGACCGACACCGTCGCGGGTGCGGGAAACGCTATTCAACTGGTTGCAAGCCGACATCTTAAATAGCCGTTGCCTGGATCTTTATGCCGGCAGCGGCGCCTTGGGGGTGGAAGCCGCTTCCCGTGGCGCCAAGCAAGTGGTGCAAGTGGAAATTAACCCCGCCAGTTGCCAAAAGCTGCGTGAGAATATCGCTAAACTGGCGGCGACGCAGATTAAAGTGGCGCAGCAAGATGTTGGTCAGTTTTTAAACGGGCCGGCGCAGCCTTTCGATTTGGTGTTCCTCGATCCACCGTTCGGGCTGGATTTGCTCGGGCAGGCCTGCCAGCTATTGGATGCCAAGGGTTGGCTGGCCGATTACGCCAAAATTTATTTGGAATGCGAACGCGGTTTGCCGTTGATCAACCTGCCGACCGATTGGCAGGTGCTGAAAGCCAAGACGGCCGGCGAAGTTAGCTATATGCTGCTGCAAAAGCAATCGGATACTTTTGCCACTGCGAATGGGTTAAAATAAGTGGCTTTTGCCTAACTCAAAGCCGATGAACATTACCGCGATTTATCCCGGCACCTTCGACCCCATCACCAACGGTCACTTAGACCTGATCCACCGCGCCTCCCGGCTTTACCAGCATGTGATAGTTGCTGTCGCGGTCAGTCGCGGCAAAAAGCCGCTGTTTTCCTTGGAAGAGCGGGTGGCGTTGATTCAAGAAGTGGTCACAGAATTCAGCAACGTTAGCGTGATTGGTTTCGATACCTTGCTGGTCGAATGTGCCAAACAACATCAAGCCAGCGTCATTATCCGTGGCTTGCGCGCGGTGTCGGATTTTGAGTACGAGTTTCAATTGGCCGGTATGAACCGCCGTCTGTCGCCTGATATTGAAACCGTGTTTCTGACCCCGGCCGAACAATACGAATTTATCTCGTCCAGCATGATCCGCGAAATCGCCCAATTGAACGGCGACGTGTCCAGCTTTGTGCCAGATCTGGTCAAACAACGCTTAACCCAAAAATTCTCCGAGGAGTAATCATGGCTTTAATCATTAGCGACCACTGCATTAATTGCGATGTATGCGAACCGGAGTGCCCGAACGGCGCCATTTCGCAAGGTGAGGAGATTTACATCATCAACCCTTCTTTATGTACCGAGTGCGTCGGTCATCATGACAAGCCGCAATGTATGGAAGTTTGCCCGGTGGATTGCATCGATAAAGACCCGGATGTGGTCGAGGACAAGGACGGCCTGTACCAGAAGTATTTGAAGCTGACGAGTTAGTCGCTCCAATACCCCACCGCTCGGTCCGGCCAACTCAATTGGCTGGGTGAGGCGAGTGGTGCGCCATCTACATGCAGGAGATCGATATGCTTAAAACGCTTGGCTATGCCGCCTATAACCCGCAAACACCGCTTCGCTCTTTTCATTTCGAGCGTCGGCAACCGGGGGCGCAGGATGTCCTTATCGAGATTTTGTATTGCGGGGTTTGCCACAGCGATTTACATCAAGTGCGCAACGAGTGGCGCGGTACCACGTTTCCGATTGTGCCGGGTCACGAAATTATTGGCAAGGTTGTGGAAGTCGGCTCGCAAGTAAAGAGTTTCAAGCCGGGCGATTTGGCTGGGGTGGGCTGTATGGTTGATTCCTGTGGTGTTTGTCCTGATTGCCGAGATCATCAGGAACAGTTTTGCAATCACACGGTGTTTACCTACAACAGCCCGGATAAACATACCGCCAAGATGACTTATGGCGGCTACTCCAATCAGATCGTAGTCGATGAGGGGTTTGTGTTGCGGGTTTCCGATAAGTTGGAATTGGCGGCGGTAGCGCCCTTGCTCTGCGCCGGTATTACCACTTACTCGCCGTTGCGGCATTGGCAAATCGGCAAAGGCCATAAAGTCGGCATCGTCGGTCTGGGCGGTCTGGGGCATATGGGTCTGAAGTTTGCGCATGCCTTTGGCGCGGAAGTGGTGTTGTTTACGACGTCGCCGGGCAAGGAAGCCAATGCCAAACGCCTAGGGGCGAGCGCGGTGGTGATTTCCAAAAATGCCGATGAAATGGAAAAACATTTAAGCAGCTTCGATTTCATTTTAAACACCGTTGCCGTCCAACACGATTTGGATCAATATTTGAATTTGTTGAAGCGCGACGGGACGATGTGTCTGGTGGGTGTGCCGTCCGAACCGCATCCATCGCCAAATGTCGGGAACCTGATATTCCGCCGGCGCGCTTTGGCAGGTTCGCTAATCGGCGGTATCCGCGAAACTCAGGAAATGCTGGATTTCTGCGCCGAGCACGGCATCGTTTCCGACATCGAGCTGATTCCAATGGCCGGTATTAACGATGCTTATCAACGCATGTTAAAAAGTGACGTGAAATACCGCTTCGTCATTGATATGGCAACTTTACAGGGCTAAGCACCCGTCAAAAGAACTTTCCCAGCCCTTGAATAGTGGCGTTGCCGCACAGGCGGGAACCTGGTTGCTAAACGGGATGTGCCACTGGGTCTGCCGGCTCTGGCTTTCGCCGGAATAACAGTCATAGGGAATTAGGGTCGGCTGAATCAGTCTAGCGGCAGGGTCGATTAGCTGCGGTGAATCCTTTCATATAGTTGCGGCTTCGGCGAGGCGACATCCCAGGCAAAGCATTTGGCCTATAATCTCCATCTTATATGTGATGGATTGTTGGATAGAGATCGAATGCATTTGAGCTTTTACCGGTATATTTTTCTAACAGCAGCGATGGTTGTGTCGGGGTGGGCGGCGCTGCGTCTAGCCTTGCCGCCGGGCTATGCCAGTCCGATTTGGCCGCCGGCCGGTATAGCGCTGGCTGCGGCGCTGGTCTGGGGCTACAAGATCTGGCCGGGGATATGGTTCGCATCGTTCCTGACTAATCTGTTTTATGGATATGATCTAAGCGGCTCTTTGACGCCGCAGACGGTTTTCGTAGCGATGGGTATCGCTGCGGGTAGCAGTTTGCAAGCACTGGCCGGTGCGTGGTTGTCCCAACGCTTTATGGAGCCGGGCGTGCCGCGTCTTGATACCGGCAAAACTATCTTTCGGTATGTAATATTGGTTGGGCCGCTGAGTTGCTTGATCGGCGCTTGCGTCGGGATTGGTACATTAATGGGCTTCGCTGTATTAACCGCTTCTGCCATCGCGCCAGCTTGGTGGAATTGGTGGATAGGCGATTGTCTGGGAACCATTATCATATCGCCGTTGGTATTTTGCTTGTTTGCCGAGCCAAGAATGTTATGGCGCCCCAGATTACAGGGTGTGGCAGTGCCAATGGTGGCTATGCTGGCCGGACTGATAGTGACCTTCGTATTGGTTTTAAGGGCGGAAGACAGCCGGTTACAACTGCAGTTCGATAGCAATGCCAGTGCAGTCAACAAAGCCTTGGCGGAGAACTTTGCCGCAGCGTTGAAGGCGTCCTTGTCGCTTGATAGTTTTTTTCAAGCAGTCGGCCCGGTGGACCGGGATAAGTTCGGGGTTTTTGCCAATAGCGTACTCACCCAGAATAAGCATATTCAAGCGTTGAGTTGGGTGTCGCGGATCGCGAACGAACAGCGGGCGTCTTACGAACAGTCGTTCCTCGACCAAGGGTTTAAAGATTTTACGATCAAGGAGCTTGGTGCCGACCGCCAGTTTATCAAGGCCCAAGAGCGTGCCGAGTATTTTCCGGTCACCTACATCGAGCCTTTCGCGTCAAATAGCCTGGCTTTAGGTTTTGATTTGAGTTCCGAGTCGGTTCGCAGGGAAGCCTTAACGGAAGCCAGAGCCAATAAGGCAGTCAGCGTCACCCGACCCATCCAGCTGGTGCAAGACGGACAGGCCAATCAAGCGGTTTTGTTAGTCATGCCGCAGTATCTCGCTAAGAGCTCAGGCATGGAATCCGTGCTTACCGGTTTTTTGTCGACAGTCGTACGGATTGATTCCTTGGTAAATGCTGCCATGCAGGGGTTAGCGCTTGAAGATATGAATGTGGCGATTCATTATTACGATGCTGAGAACCGCACCTCCTTGATGTATGGGGCCCTGAAAGCGGCGAAGACAGGCCTAACCGAGTCCAGACAATCCATTCGCTTTGCTAACCGCACCTTGGAGATTATTGTCCAACCAGAGGCCGCATTCCTTTCGACCCATGCCTCCTTGCTACCATGGATGGTGTTATTGGGCGGATTGTTGTTTACCATGCTACTCAGTGCGTATCTATTATCCGCTACCGGTAGGGCGGCTACGATAGCGGCACTGGTCGATAAGCGTACTGCTCAGCTTGATGCGGCAAATTCAAGCTTAAAGAATGCGTATATCAGTTTGGCCGAGAAAGGCCAAAAACTTCATGATTTGTACGAGCTATCGCCGTTAGGCATCGCTTTGTTGGATGTGCACGGCAAATTCGTTGAATTCAATTATGCGTTTCAACGGATGACGGGGTACACGTTGGAGGAGCTCAAACAACTCGATTATCTGAGCTTATCCGCCGATAAAGAGCAGGATTTGGATGAACAATTAACTTGGTTGGCGAAAACCGGACAATACGGTTCCGATGAAGCCACGTTCATACATAAAAAAGGCAGGCCGGTGTCATTGCAACTGAGCGGCACCAAAGTTGCCGGTGCCGAAGGTCGCGATTATATTTGGTTCATTGCCGAGGACGTAACGCAAGCCAAAGCCAACAAAGAGGTGCTGCGGCAAAGTGAGTTGAAATATCGAAAGCTATTCAATAGTTCGCATGATGCGGTGATGATGGTCGACGATACCCGATTTCTGGATTGTAATCAGGCCACCTTGGATTTATTCGGCTACGATGCGGTTTCCGATTTTTGCCGTTTGCACCCGGGTAATGTTTCTCCCCCAAACCAAGCAGACGGCAGAGATTCGCTAGAGTTGGCAAACCAGAATATGGCCACAGCGATCAAAAACGGGCATCTGGAATTTGAGTGGCTACATCGACGTACGGACGGAAGTGTGTTTCCCGCGCATGTCACCCTGACGCGGATTAGTTTGGACGGCCATTTGGTTTTACAAGGCGTGGTTCGCGATCTTAGCGAGCAGAAACGGGCTGAACAGGCTTTGATCGAAGCAAAAGAAGTGGCCGAGACCATGGCGGCATTTAAATCGGAGTTCCTGGCAAATATGTCGCACGAAATCCGCACCCCGATGAATGCGGTGATTGGCTTGTCGCAGTTGGCTTTGAATAAGCCGGTATCGGACGAGGTGAGGGACTATCTGCAAAAAATCCACGGCAGCTCGGAAAGTTTACTTTCTGTGCTTAACGATATTCTCGACTTCTCCAAAATAGAGGCCGGTAAATTGGGTGTCGAACAAGCCGAATTCAACCTGAATTATGTGTTGGACAACCTGCGCAATTTGTTTGCCTTATCCGCAGAGGAAAAAGGCCTGGACTTCAAGATAGAGGTCGCGTCCGATGTACCTCTTAGCTTGGAGGGTGATGCCCTGCGTTTGCAACAGATTCTCTCCAACCTATTGGGCAATGCGCTGAAGTTCACCGAGCGCGGCTTCGTTACCTTGCGAGTGGCTTTGCTTGATTTGCACAAAGTGCATGTCAAGCTACGTTTTAGCGTAATCGATACCGGTATCGGGATTCCCGCAGAGGATATGCCCAAGTTGTTTAAGGCCTTTAGTCAACTGGATGCGTCGATTACTCGTCGTTTTGGTGGCAGCGGATTGGGGTTGGCCATCAGCCATAAGCTTCTGCAATTGATGGGCAGCGATTTTAATGTCGAAAGTCAGCCGGGGCTGGGTTCGAATTTTAGTTTTGACTTATTGCTCGGGGTTGCCGAGCAGCAAGAGGCCTTACCGGCGGCCCGACCGCATTCTGAAACCAAGGCCGGCGGATTGGCGAAGACGCTTGGCGAGAGAGGTCGCGCGTTGCGGGATACGCGGATTCTGGTGGCCGAAGATCATCTTATCAATCAGAAAGTATTGAAAGAGTTTCTGGAGTTATGCGGGGTTAAGGTCGACCTTGCCGCCGACGGCCAAGAAGCCTTAGCCTTGCTGGCAGAGCATCGTTATGATGCGGTCTTGATGGATATTCATATGCCGGTGTTGAGCGGCCTTGCTGCTACCGAACAGATCCGCCGGAATCCCGCCTATAAAGCGCTGCCGATTATTGCACTGACTGCCGGCGTGACACAGGAAGAGCGGGAAAAGTGCCTGGCTAGCGGCATGAACGAGTTTGTCGTCAAGCCGATCCAACCCCAGCAATTGATTGACGTGTTGTGCGAGCAGATCAGGCCAGGTTCCATCAGCGTTGCGGCCAATGCTGCCATTCAAAGCCAACGCGATGTCGCGTCGTTTAGCTTAAGGGGGTTGCCCGGCTTTGATTTCAACAATGCGCTGGATCTTCTGGATGGCGACGAAGGTTTTTTGATCGATTTACTCAACAGTTTTCGTAATAGCGCCGCAACGACCTTAACTGAGCTTGATGAGTTGTTGGATAAGCAGGATTTCCCGGCCGCCCGCGACCTGCTGCACGGCTTGAAAGGCGTCGCCGCTAACTTGGGCGCAAGTAGCCTGGAACATGCCGCGAGCAAGCTTTGTATAGCGTTAAAGCAGGAGACTTTAGTTCAAGCCGACTACGCCGAGTTTAAACGGGTAATGATCGAAGTGCTGGCCGCACTGGAGCCGTTGGCATAGTAGCTGGATAGCTTTCCGGTTTGCCACGTGGCGCGCAATTGGGGTGCTTAAGTCGCTCATGTGCCTTTGTTGGCCGATCAAGTTCTGCAGCGTCGCGATCGGTTTATCGGTGTAAAATCTCGCGGTCAATTTCAGTAAGTTAATTCGTCTAGCCATGGGGACCGCACAATGAATGATTTGGTGTTCTATACCAATCCACAGTCGCGTGGGCGTATTGTCCACTGGATGCTGGAAGAAATCAGCGAACCTTACGAAACGATCTGGCTGGAATTCGGGGCTACGATGAAAAACGCCGAGTATCTGACGGTTAACCCGATGGGCAAGGTGCCGGCGCTGAAACACGGCGCCGCGTTCATCACGGAAACTCCGGCTATTTGCGCGTATCTGGCTGATCATTTTCCGGAGAAAAATTTGCTTCCAGCCTTAAACCATCCTGCGCGCGCCGATTATTTCCGTTGGCTGTTTTTCGCTGCGGGTCCGCTGGAACAGGCGATGACCGCTAAGGCGCTGGATTGGCAGGTACCCGAGGGCAAGCAGGGGTTTGTAGGTTTTGGCAGTTACGCGGCCACCCTGGCTGCTGTCGAAAAAGCGTTGCAGCCGGGGCCGTATATTTGCGGTGCCCAGTTTACCGCAGCAGATGTGTATCTTGGTTCGCAGCTTGGTTGGGGGATGATGTTTGGGACCATTGAAAAACATCCGCTGTTCGAAGATTATGTGGCGCGGGTCTATAGTCGTCCGGCGGCCTTGAAAGCCATTCGTCTTAACGAAGAGTATTTGCAACATCATCAAGCCTGATCAGTTTCATACGTGCATAAATCGACAGACTCTTTCATGACAGGCCTAAGCAATAATGCCCCCATTGGTGTATTTGATTCCGGTGCCGGCGGACTTTCCGTATTGCGGGCAATCCGCGAAGAGCTGCCGATGGAAGATTTGCTGTACGTGGCTGACTCCGGCCATGCGCCTTACGGTGACCGGGATGAGGATTTTATTGCGGACCGAGCGACAACGATTACCGAATCGCTACTCGATGCCGGCGTTAAGGCTATCGTGGTGGCGTGCAATACCGCAACGGTGGTCGCAATAGAAAAACTGCGCTCATGGTGTCCGGTGCCGGTGGTGGCGATGGAGCCGGCTATCAAACCGGCGGCGCAAACCACTAAGTCCGGCGTAGTTGGTGTACTGGCCACCAGCCGAACCCTCGCCAGCCCGAGTGTGGCTAGACTTTGCGCCGCCTACGGTAAAGATATTCAAATAATCTTGCAGCCTTGTCCTGGCTTGGTCGAACAAGTTGAAAAGGTGCAATTGCAGAGCGAGACAACGCGCGAACTTCTGATTCGCTACCTCTCGCCGTTGCTGCTAGCCGGCGCAGATACCCTGGTGCTGGGGTGCACCCATTACCCGTTTCTGGTGCCACTCATCCGTAAAATTGTCGGGCCGGATGTTGCCATAATCGATCCGGCGACTGCAGTTGCAAAAGAGTTGGGCCGTCGCCTGCAAGGCAAACTGACCCCGGCTTCCCGAGAGCGGGTGGCAGACGTTAGGTTTTTTTCAAGCTCTGCCACCGAAGACGCTAGCCTGATCATTTCCGCGTTGTGGGGTAGCCGGGTAGTTGTTCGTGGTCTTAAACGAAACGGCAGCGGCAATCAGATCAGTTCTGCTATCGAGCCCAGAGCCTTGGGTTAGCAAGCAGCGCGATTTTTAAGAAGCCGTCACCATTCAGCCAAGCGCGAAACAGGGCAAACCGCTGAATGCGGCCGACTCTGCTGATAGTCAGTCCTATACCGTCAAGTTTAGGATTAACAGTTGGTCCGGCGGTTATCGAAGTCTGAATGATTAAGCCGGGCAGGGAGTGCTCACCATGAACGGCTCAAAGCAAAGGATTGTCGATTTTGCTAGCCCTAGTCTTATAGCATCCCATGCTCTTGCAGCATGGCATAAGCAGCATTTATCTGTCTGGTCTGTTCCTCGGCGATTTGCTTGATTTTTATCCCCAAGACTTCCACCCTATCGGGATGATATTCGGAAATCTTCTTTTTGTAGGCTGTTTTTATATCCATAGGAATAGCGTCTGCGCTCAGGCCGAGAATCGAATAACAATCCGCTAGGGATTTAATAGTGTGATCCTCTTCTGGGAGTTTTATTTCTGTTACATAGACATTGCGGTGCTCGTCAATATCTAGTTTGAATTGTGCGTGACACTTTCGGCATCGCGCTTTATTGCCTTCGATGGGCAAAGTAAATTTAATCTGTTGCGAGCAGGATGGACAGGAGATTGTTCGCAGATTGGCAGGGGTCCTAAGGGCAGGCTGTTTTTGCCTTTGAGTGATAAGGCGATTTTTTCTAAGCTGGAAGACGATGAATCCCAGCAAAAAAACATTTACTGTTATCGATGCGAGCAGGCCAATAGTTGTCATCATTCCAGATTAGTGTCCAGCCAGCGTTATTTAACTATTAACCGGGTGGCCCGTATGCCTTTTGACTATCATCACCTTTTGACACCATCTTTAGCAAATAAGGGATGATGCCGCGAAATGTCGGAATAACCAAATACCACCAGCCGCTTATGTCATGGTAGCGGCGGATACTCACGGCAAAGGAAAGAAACGGAGCGACCAGATTGCTGATTGCCGCAACCGTTGCCGGCTCGCCGTATGGCTTGGTCCATCATCTCTGCTGGCATCGGCACTAATAGCCGAAAAGCCCAAGCCACCGGTATTCGGCTCTCGTGCCCTGCCTCTAAAAACAAATGCTTTTTGCACTGCTGCGCTAAGCGGTTCACGGTAGCTGGCCGCTGAGACTGAATAGCTGTCCCTCATTGCGTACAGATTTAGATGTGAACACTTTCCAGATTTTGCTTTCCGCAATTTGGGCAGTACATTTTGATCTCTAATCCCCTTCTTGAAGCAGCGATATACGGCATGCCGCTGGAGCGACCTGAGACAGTTAGCACTGCCATCCGCGAAGCGATCAGGGCTAAATTGTTGCTCTATCAATCCTGGTCAGGCTGAGTTTGTAAAAACTGCCTGCAAGCCAATTTGGCTAACGTAAGGTTTATCGACGCGAAACCGCTTTGCGCGGTTGAGCGGATAAAACTACTTGTTCAGTTCGTCGTTTGCATCTTCTTGGTCATTCGGCGCCTGTTTGACAGCGCGTTTTTTGGGTTGCTTAACAGCGGTCTGCTGATTGATACGCTCAAGTTGAGCTAGAAAATACGAGTCGTAGTTCCAGTTTGGCTTAGCAGCAATGGGTTCGGGTTTGGTATCTCTGTTGTCGCTCATAGTATTTTCGTTGATTGCACTCGTAGGGTTAGGAGATTAACGGTGTTGACATTGACTAGCGCGTATCGCTAAACAGGGAGCGACTACGCTAAAGCCTTGTAGAGTAAAAAGTTTGCCTAAGAAGTTGCCGATTTTTCCGCGCATTCTGAAACCGTCATGTTGGCAGGAGGGGAGGATCAGGACTCACGGATAGCAGCGGTCAAGCAACCACCGCCTGTAGCCTGCTTCCGGCATTTCCTGCCGGAACGACCTTGTGGCGGAAGCAGTTTTATAAACAAGAAACGCTGAGCTTGATTCAATTATTGATCGAGCAATTGGCACTGGGCGAATCAAGCAGTCGCCGGCTTAAGCATAGAAGTTTTACCGACCATGATATCCGCTGCTTTCAGCATGCGCTTAAATACCGATTCCTGACAGTAAGGAATATTATGCTTTTCGCACAGCGCTTTCACTTGCGGCTGCAATTTTTGATACTGTCTTAGCGGCAAATCCGGCCATAAGTGGTGTTCGATTTGATAATTCAACCAACCGTAGAAAAAGTCGTTGAAATTGGAGCCGGTTGGATAATTGACCGAACCCAAAATCTGCCGCAGATAAAACTCCCCCTTGCTATGCGATTTTTCATCGAACATCATCACGTCGTCGCCAGCATGATTGGGGATCATCACCAAAAAGCTGTGCATATTGGTGAGAATTTCCGCCAGAATGGAGTTGATCAACACACTGACAACGGCAAAGCTGCCCAGCGGTAAGAACAGTAGCGGTAACAACACAAACCGATACGCTGTATACGGCAACACGCTTTGCAGCCACAAGGCCTTACCTTGCGGCGTAAACAGGCTCCAGGCCCCAATACGTGTGGTTTCGGGTTTTGGTTGCCCTTGTAAACGAGCGGCATTTAAAACCAATTCTTTGTGAGTGCGCGGGGTGTAATAAATAATTTTCCAGATACCGGAAAAAAACGCCACGATGGCATAGCGCTGCCACATCGGCAGTTTGGATTGCCGCAACCATTCCATATTGTGCTGGGCATTGTTGGGATCGGTTTCTTCACCCAAGTTGTAATGGTGCAATAAATCGTGTTCGTGATGCCAACCGGCTGGGGTCATCCAATCCGGCCAATCCAAAAATCGCCGCCAACCCTTCGCGAATTTCTTGCTGGTGTAATTTTTGTCGACGTCCTGCATTTTATCGAAGGCTTTATGCACGACGGGATGACCCACCCCAGTCCAGCGCGAAAAACTACCCTGACTGATCAACAACGCGGAAAGCGGATTGGGGAAAATCCAGGCCGTAGCGTAGCCGATGAGCGAACAAACCTTTCCCCAACGTTCCACCTTCTTTAAGTGGTCGAAGTCGGCGGGACCAATATCCGCTAAAGCTTGTTTGTGAATGTGACTGATGTCTCTGGCTAATTGCTCGCGATCAACCGATTGGTAACTATTTAAACTCAAAATGTGTTGTCTCTATATAGTGCAAGGGAAGGAAATTGGGATACCTTCGGATAAAAAGTGCGGGCTTGGCGACCCGCTAACTGTGCTAAAAAAATAGCTATCTGATAGCCTGGCCGGACGGGATAAACCGACTGGCCGGGTAAGATGGCATAAGTCTACACACCATCCGAATTTTTGCAGGCTTTCTCAAACTCCTCGGCATTTTGCGCGTCAGTGTCAGGAGGTAGCTGTTACATGTTTTAACAGGAGTAATGTATTGATTTTTTTAATGGTGCCGACAGAAGGAATCGAACCTGCGACCTTCGCGTTAGGAAAACTAGTAGGTGCATTTCTTACTAGTTCTTGGCTAGTCCACGCATTTTGTATTTTATCCTGATTACCAAATACCCTCAGCAAATTTCGAGCATGTCCCGCTAGGCGAAAGAAAGTGTTGGCGACGTGTTCAATCTGCTCATCAACGCTACCAATGCCTTGAGGCATTAGAGGATCATGAAAGCAGGGGTGTTGCAGGCTTTATCATGACCCTGGCTTAAGTTGTCATCAGTGGAAAATCTCCGCGCTAATCGACAGCGGTAAAAATACCGAATCCAAAGCAAAGCTGAATGGCAAATCCACTAACGGGAGGTTGGGAGGCTTAGTTTTAAATTTTCGGATAGTCGCATCGTCGTTTTCTAACCCGGCCCAATTCAGCCTGGTGCCACTGTACACGAATACCCGTTCGAACAAGGGAACATCGGCATTCAAGCTTTTAAACGTGGCGCAACCAGACAGCCCAATAGTGCAAAAAGCACCGAAAACGATATTCTTGAGCGTTAGCACTGCAACACTCCGATAATTTTCCTTAAACATTGCATTAAGTTGATGGGTATTGGGGTTTAGTTGCAACGGTTTGAATAGCGTGATGGTTAATTTGCCGATGTCATTAGGTATTAGAAACTCCCATACCGACTAAACCCAGCACCTTGGTAGTTAGCATAAACATGCCGATAAACCAGCAAGCTCTTAATATCTACTTCTTCATCCGGGTAAGGCTCTTGCGGCAGCCATTGCAAGCTGTGGTCGATCAGAGTTTTAACCTGCGCCGTTACCTGAGTGCTTTCTCGCCAACGCTCGATTTTTAGTTTTTCCGCTTTTAAAACAGCCAATGTTTGCTTGGCTACCTCTTTGACCTTGTCTACTTCATCCTTAGTCAATTCCGGCTTTTTCAGCAAATCAAAAATCGCCAAAGTTTCTTCATCCAATCCCTCACGCACTGCCCGTTCGGTTTCCGGCGACAGGTCGTTTTGCATAAATTCGTTCAGATCGTCAAAGGCCTTCTGCACCGCTTGAATATCCTTGCCTTTGTTATATTCGTCGATAATTTTTTGGTATTTCTCGTAAAACTCCAGGCGGATTGGGTTTTGCTGAACCATTTGGGCCAGTTTCTTCTCAATGGCTGTTTGCAAGTCAAACACCACGGCATTTTTCTGGCTCGATTTGGCAAATGCGGCCCGCAGTTTATCGAAGTCCAAGGTGCTCAAATCGACATAATCCACATCACGCACTTCATTGTCTCGCGTACTGACGCTGAAGTTTACTTCCTGCTGTAAACGGCGGATAACCGCAGAAATATCGGCCTGCTTGGTTTTTTGATTGAGTTGATCGTAAATCGCCTGAATGGCGTTGAACGCTGGCAAAAAGGGTTTGGTTTCTGGCTCTGGAAACAAAGCCATATATTTACGAAACACATCGCGCGCGGCAACTTCATATTGAGTTCGGGTGGTTTCATTCAAGCAAACCGCATTGGTTGCTTGCTTAAGTTGTCCTAATTTTTCAACTGCCGATGCAGCATGAATCAATTTATCCAAATCAAAGGCAACATCCAGCAAAAAATCACGCACGACTTGAATCGCTTTGTCCAAGTCATCAACCAATTCGACTAGTTTTTCGACAGAATTACCCTGGCCATCCTCTCCCTTTTGGCCTGGCTTGGTTTTCCCACCACCGTCACCATAGACCGAATACGCTTGCTCCAATTGCTTATAAACATTGCCGTAATCGATGATCAGGCCGTTTTCTTTTTCGTCATCGTAAACCCGATTAGCCCGCGCAATGGTTTGCACCAGAGTATGGCCGTTGATGGGTTTATCCAGGTACACCGTTGATACGCACGGCACATCAAAACCGGTAATCCACATCGCACACACAATCACCAAACGAAACGGATTGTTTTCATCCTTAAATTCCGTCTCCAAATCCCGAGTCACCATTTTTTTACGGTGCGGCTCAATATCCAGGCCGAGATTGGCAAATTTCTGGACTTCGTTTTGCTCACTACTCACCACCACGCACACTTCGGTTTCTTCAACCCGTTTCAAGTGATGCTTCAGTTTCAGTGCTTCCTGCTGATCTTCTGCCTTGGCAAGCCGTTGCTTTAGCTCAGCCACATACTCGGGCCAATATTTCATCACCAAACCATGCATACGCACGGCAGTCGGTTTATCCAGCGCCACAAACATGGCTTTACCCTGATAACCCCGCTCGTTGAAATGCCAGACCAAATCTTTGGCAATCGCATCCAGGCGATGCTCAGCCGTCAAAATCGGATAATCGCGCTTAAACGCCCGTTCCAATTTACGCCGCTGGTCGTCATCCAACTCGGTATCGCTGATGATGTCGGCCATGCGTTGGTCAAGATCAGGATTTTCAATTGCCAGTTTGTCGCCGCGATTCAAATAACGCACTGGCAAAGTCGCGCCGTCATCAATTGCCCGCTTAAAGTCATACACCGACACATACTCACCAAAAATATTTCGGGTCAGTTCCTGCTCGTCTTTAAAAATCGGCGTACCGGTAAATCCCAGATAAGAGGCATTGGGGATACCTTTAAAACGCATATTGCGGGCAAACGCGCCGCCTTGGGTGCGATGCGCTTCATCAGAAATCACAATGATATTCCGGCGATCGGTAATCAACGGATAATCGGTTTCCTTCTTGGGATCGATAGAAAACTTATGGATCAAGGTAAACACATAGCGATGATTTTCTGCCAGTAACTGGCGCAAATGCTCGCGGCTTTTCGCCCGCACATTGTCTTCCGTCACCGCACCCACACCACTGAAGGTATCGTACAACTGGCCTTCCAGCTCGGTTCTGTCCACCACCAACAAAAAAGTATAACTGCCGCCCAGCTTGCGCAGCATTTTCTGACACAGAAACACCATCGAAAAGGACTTGCCGGAACCCTGCGTATGCCAAAACACCCCCAGCTTGCCTTTTAACACCTCAATATTCGCCGACTGATCCATCACCTTGTTCACGCCGATAAACTGATGGTTTTTCGCCATGATTTTGGTCACTTCCGAACCTTCACCATCAAACAGCAAAAAATTCTCAAATAAATCCAGCAGCCGATGCGGCGCACAAGTCCCGCGTAATAGGGTATCCAGGCTGACCACGCCTTCGTCATCTTCTTCGATGCGCTTCCAATCCATGAAAAACTTGTATGGACTGGTTAACGTGCCAACCTTGCTATCGATGCCATTGCTCAAAATCACAAACGCATTGCAATGCAGCACTTCCGGGATGGTGTCTTTGTAATCGCTCAGATTATTGTCAAAGGCATGGCGTAAATCGGTGTGATGCGCCTTCAGCTCGAAAAACACCAACGGAATACCGTTAACAAAGCCCACCACATCCGGGCGGCGGTTATACAACTTACCCACCACCTCAAACTGGCGGACGGCTAAAAAATGATTATTGGCGGCATCATCAAAATCAAAAACCTTCAGGCGTTTTTTCTGCAACACCCCTTTGTCATCCTGATAACTGACCGGTACGCCCTTCACCAACAGCTCATGTTTTTCTTTGTTAATGGTCGCCAAATGCTTATCCGCTGCCGCTTCGCTCAACAAATCCACTGCTTGCTGATAGGCGGTGTGCGGCAAATCCGGATTCAGCAACCGCAACGCCTGCAACAGATAACGCGCCAGAATCACTTCGGCTTTATTCACACGCCCCAGCAAACCATCGCTACGATCCGCTTGAGTCGCCAAGGTTTCTTTGGTCCAGGCGGTAACCACAGTCCAACCCAGTCCTTCCAGCACTTCCTGTGTTGCAGCCTCAACCAGGCCGTCTTCCGAATATTCATAGCTCATGGCAATAATCGTGTTCCGTTAGTAGATAGGTTAGTCAGACTTTCCGAATGTCAGTTAAATAACAAGTGATTGATTTATAGCTATTTTTGTCAATTTTCCAAATTACAGTCACATAAAAGCCCAAACGACACTCTGTTTTGAAGCGAGATACGTTTTGCTCTTGATACGGGCTAACCTGGATTCACTATTTATAAAGCTGCTTCAGCAACAACGTCATACCGGCAGGGATTGCCGGTATCCAGTCCACAGGGATGTGGAAAACTGTCGCCACCCCTGACTTATGGGTTCCTTCCAACCGGTTCAATCGCGGTAATAGCCTTCTCAAAGCGGCATCGCACCTATAAAATCGAATCCAGGTATAAAGTTTCCGGTGCAATATCGACATCGCCCGGCACAAGTTACTGTGCCGTAATCAACCTTGGCCAGTTTAAAAAAACCGGGATTTTTCAAGCGTTGGAATACCGGATACTGCAAATACGGAGTCATATCGAATCTCTTTTGCTCCCCGTTGCTAAAGGTTAACTGCAAAATATAATTGGGTAAGGGTTTTATGTCGGAAACGTCAGGCAGCATGGCAATCACAGTAAAGGCTCGATAGGGAAAATGGGTTCACCGTTTACAGCCAGCGTACAATCAGCTACCAGCTACTCTTATTCAAAAAGTTGTAGGTGCGGATTCATCCGCACGATTGAGCAACATTATGCGGATACCCTGGGGCACAAGTAAATCCGCACCTAAAGCCACATCGCATCCCAAAACGGATAATCGCCAATATAATTTACCAATCCGGCGCGTAATGGATTCGCAACAATATAACGACTGATCCCCTTAAGATCTTCTTCCTGCCTTACCGCATGATCGTAATAGTTTTTTTGCCAAACCGCCCCTGTTTGATTGCGATGCTGATTAATTAGAAGAGCAGACCGGGCTTTTAAACTTCGCATAACATTCGGCAATGATTCTTCTATTTTTAATTGCAACAACCAATGTAAATGATCCGGCATAACCACCCAGGCAATTGAATTAACCTTTTCAGAATCATGTAAATAGCGCATTTCCTTAACCACGGCTCTTGCACAAAACCAATCTTTAAACAACGCTTGCTCACGGTTATGAATGACTGTCGTCACAAAGTAAATCCGATTTATTTCTGAATAACGACCTTTTCGTAAATCATCATAAGGCAAACAACACCCCCCTTGTAACTGCGGAGTAATCCGCACAAGCCAATTTGTTTCAGATACTGATTGTAGGTGCGGATTTATCCGCACGGGCCAATTCGTTTCACATTATGCGGATAAAGCATCCACATCAATCTACCCATCATTCATCACCGCAATAAAATGCCCCTGTAGGTGCGGATTTACTTGTGCCCCAGAGGGTATTCGCACGAGGTAACCGTTTTCCATCATGCGGATAAATCCGCACCTACAGTATCGACATCGATCATGCCGGTCATCAGGCGCGGTAGCAGGATGTCACGGGCTTCTTTTAGGAGTTGGTTTTGTGTACCTAATTGATAAATTTGCTTATGTATCACTTCTGCAAAAAAATTAAATTTTGTTAAAACCTCTTGGCTTGGCAATTTAATTAATTGAAACTTTAAGAATGCCGTCCAATTGTAGTTAACTATATTACTGGCACTTCTTATCTCAAAAACCTCGGTCCCTTTGGTTGCTCGAAGAAAACGCAAAAAATGAAATAATAAATAAGAGTTTTCCTTGCGAGTTGGTCTTGCAAGCTTGCAAAAACTAGCACACATTACATTGGCATTAAACTTTGCAAGCAATTCGTTAGTAATAATAACTGATTTCGCAACGCCCTCATTCTGGCTCCCTCCTGAAACTTCAAAAATGATGTCGCCGTCCTCCAATTTACGAGATGCAAGATTGGATTTTTTATGAAATCTAAAAGGTACATTTTCAATATTACCTGTCGGCAGATTATCAAAATCAGTACCACGTATAACAAACGCAGACTCTGAAAACTCGTTATCCTTTTCCTCTTCGCCCCAACCGCCGCCAATGTCATGCCCGATCAGAGAACCAATCTTTATACTCTCCCACCCCACCGGCAACCCCGTTATCGAATCCAGCGACGTGGTTTCATGGCCGGGGAATTTCAGGCGCACAAACCATTCTTCGTAGGTGATTTGCGCCATTTCTTCCAACAGCGTGATGCGTTTTAAATTGTTTTCAATCAGGTCGTCGTAGGCGGACAGGATGCGGGTAATTTTTTTACGCTCAGAGGTAGGTGGCCAAGGAATTTTAAAAGTTAGTAGTTTCTCTAAGCTTAAATTCTCGCGGGCAGCTCCTTCAGAAATGTTTTTTAGCTGAACTTTAAGAAGCTCCAAATAATATTTTAAAAAATAATTATCTAATTCACCTTCATAAGCATTAAAACCAATAACACTATCTGGAAAACAAGAATCGAAGCCAAGTATTGCTGACTCAGCAGTGTTGGCACCAACAATAGAAATACATAATGTTCCCGCTGGCCAAAGCTTACTTTGAGCCAAACCAAAATCGCTGTATGTTTGATTGAATTGAGTAATTTTAAAGTCAGCAGATTGGATGTCTCCTGTTTGAATAAATGGATATTTTCCACCGTAAAGGACGGAGTCATTTCTTGGTCTATGTCTCGATTTACCGCGACCAATGCTTCCAATTTCTTCAAAGCTTTTTTTTGCCCAGTCTATTTTCACAGCGTTCCTTAAAGCATTCAGTTATCTTGGTATGACGAATTGATATTTATAAAACCACGTTTTGAATTAAGCTCATTAAATCATTTGCCTTGGTATTCAATCCGTCGAGTTGCTGATGAATTTCTGTCATCCTTGCCTGATAATCAAAATCCTCATCCACCTGAATGCTATAGCCCACATAGCGCCCCGGCGTCAGGCTGTAGTCGTTTTCTGCCACTTCGGCCAGATCGACGATTTTGCACAAGCCTTCGACATCGGCATAGTGGCCGTCGGGAAAGTATTGCAAGACATGCTGCCAGTCTTTCAGGGCCTGTTTGTAATCCTGTATCGGTTCGCCAACCTGGCTTTTGCCGTATTGGCTTTGATAGGCGTTGATGGCGGTGGTTAATTCGCGTAGCAGTTTGCCTTGTTCATCCAGTTGCTTTTTGCCAGCCGTGTCTTTTTTATCCAGGGCTTTTTTGGCGGCATCCAGTTGGGTTTTGTAGTTTTCCAGCAGCACCGCCAACCTGGGTACAGGATTTTCAAAGGTTTTCAATAAGGCATGGCAAGCGGCGTAATCGGCATCTTTAGCCAGGACCAGGCAGTGCGCTAATTCCAGTTGGGCGGGCTTAAAGTTCAAAGCCACGTTGTTAAACAAGCTACCCGCACACGTTTGCCGCAACTCATTAACGGCCTCAACCAGCGCGGCGGCTTGTTCAATGGCTTGGGCTTGCAGTTGTATGGTCAGTTTATCGATAGCCAGCAAGTCGCCGCGATAGGCATTCATGATGGCTTGGAAGGTCAGCAACTGGCCGGGTGAGTAGTCGTTGATGGTGGTGGTGACTTTGCGAAAGGTGTTGCGCGCATCGATCATCAAAATGTTGTCGCGGCTTTTTTCGCGTTTACCGCGATCCAGAAACCAGACATGACACGGCAGCGAGCGGGTATAGAAAAAGTTGTTGCCAACGGCCACGATGCAATCCACCGCGCCGGTTTCGATTAGTTTTTGACGGATGGCTTTTTCGCTGTTACCGGCATCGGTGGCCGAGCTGGCCATAACAAACCCGGCCCGGCCTTTGTCGTTTAGGTAATGGTAAAAATACTGTATCCACAAATAGTTGCCGTTGTCGGCCTTGGGAATGCCCACGTCTTTAAATAGGCGCGGGTCGTTTTTAACGTAATCCTTATCCTTGTCGACTTTGTTGACGTTAAACGGCGGGTTGGCCATGACAAAGTCGCATTTGCCGACCAAGTTGTGCGGATCGCTGTAAAAGCTGTTACTTTCGGTGATTTTGCCTTCAATGCCATGAATGGCCAAATTCATTTTCGCCAGCTTGGCGTTATTGGACTTTAATTCGGTGCCGTAGCATTTGATGGTTTCGTTAACGTTTTTGCCGCCGCGTTCTTCGATGAAGTGGCCGGTTTGCACAAACATACCGCCGGAACCGCAGGCGTTATCATGAACGATACCGTGGTCGGGTTGAATCATGTTGACGATCAGTTGCACCAATGACGGCGGGGTGAAGAACTCGCCGCCTTCCTGCGCACCCGCACCGCTCATGGAAAATTTCATCAAAAAATATTCATAGATTCGGCCAAACACATCGCCGGTTAGGCTTTTGACCGAATCCTTGTTGAATATCCGGATTAGTTCGCGCAGTAAATCCGGGTCCAATTCCTGATAATTTTTCGGCAGGATACCGGCCAGATCGGTGTATTCCTCTTCGATCAGCCGCATGGCGGTATTCAAGGCTTCACAAATACCGACGCCTTCCGGCAAATTGGCCAGATAGTCGTATTGCGACTGCTCAGGCACCAGCATGGCACCCGCCGCCAGAAAGTGTTCTTTAGTCAGTTTGACTTTGCCACGCGGGGTTTCCGGCAAACTGGCTTCCAGGCTTAACTTGGCTTGTTGGTAACGGTTTTGCGCGTAACGCAACAAGATCAAACCCAGCACCGGGTCTTTATATTCCGCCGCCGTCAGCTTGGAATTGGCCCGCAGATTATCAGCGCTGGCCCAGAGTTCGGTTTCGAGTTGTTTGATCTGTTGCTGATTCATGGGCTGATGTGACGTCCTAAGCTATTTTTGCGCTTTGGTAGCGCTCCGTTGGGGTTTTGGCAATACCTAGTGCCAGAATTTATCACTTTTATTATCCCATTCTGGCCTTAATTGTGGCGATAGTTTGCAGGGTTTTCAGGTCGGCAGTTGGCTCAGTCAAGATTCTCAGCCAATTTGAACGGACTGGAGAAGATCGTTGCTTTTCAATTAATGGTGGAGGCGGGCGTGCTTGAATCGATCATAACTGTCGATGTGTCCGGGAGTATCAAACAAATCCAGGTCTTTGCTGAAGCGGTCGAAAATAAATCAGTAATCGCCATCGCAATATTGACAGCGTAACGCGGGTAGTCGCGCCATCGGCAGATTCGGAACGGTCCTGATACTGTGTTTAGTTTTCTCCGCCCCTGATTGAGCCCGCTATTCAGAACGAAACGCACTGATTTCGAAGATGTCTTTCATGCTGGCATCGGCAGGAAAGTGTCTGTTCGACGGAGGTATGCCGCATGCCATCACGCACCTCTGACACAGAAAAAGAAGTTACTGCAGATAATTTTAGTTGGTGTCTAAACCAACTGATTTAGCGTAATTAAACAGAAGTGCGGCTAAATTTGCGCCTTGCTGCGGTCATGTTGTTTAAGATTGACAGGCAGTCTAGTTATAAATCTATAACTTTCAATGACTTAATATGGTGCCGGCAATAGGAATCGAACCTACGACCTTCGCGTTACGAGTGCGCTGCTCTACCTGCTGAGCTATGCCGGCGTGTGATTGTCTATTTGTAGATGGCTTTGGGGTCTTTTAGTATCGGCTCGGTGGTTTGCCATTCGCCGTTTGTTAGGCTACGGAAAAAACAACTTTCCCGACCGGTATGGCAGGCGATGCCGCCTTCCTGTTCAATTTTAAGCAGAATCACATCGGCATCACAATCCAGTTGTATATCCAATACTTTTTGGCGATGGCCGGATTCTTCGCCTTTGCGCCACAGGCGATTGCGCGAGCGGGACCAATATACGGCATATCCTTCGGCAACGGTTAAGGCTAGTGATTCTGGATTCATCCAGGCAAACATCACCACGCGGCCAGTATCATGCAACTGGGCGATGACCGGCACCAAGCCATCTGGCGTCCACTGGATTTCTGTCAGCCAAGCCGGGCTCATAGTCGCACCTCTATGCCTCGGCTTTGCATGTGTTTTTTGGCCTGCTCGATGGTGTATTCGGCAAAATGGAAGATGCTGGCCGCAAGCACGGCATCGGCTTTGCCTTCGATGATGCCATCCGCTAGATGATCCAAATTACCGACGCCGCCGGAGGCGATCACCGGAATACTGACCGCTTCGCTGATAGCGCGGGTCAAAGCCAGATCAAAACCGGATTTGGTGCCGTCGCGGTCCATACTGGTCAACAGAATCTCACCGGCACCGTAGTCTTTCATGCGCACGGCCCATTCCACAGCATTGATACCGGTTGGTTTGCGACCGCCGTGGGTAAAAATTTCCCAGCGGTTTTCCTCGCCGTCCTGACTGACTTTTTTCGCGTCGATGGCGACAACGATGCATTGGGAGCCGAACTTTTCTGCGGCTTCTTTGACGAATTCGGGTCTGAAAACGGCGGCACTGTTGATGCCTACCTTATCAGCACCGGCATTGAGCATGCGGCGGATGTCTTCCAACACCCGGATACCGCCGCCCACCGTCAGCGGGATAAACACTTCACTGGCCACTTGCTCGACGACATGGACAATGGTGTCGCGGTTGTCGTGAGTGGCGGTGATGTCCAGAAAGGTGATTTCGTCGGCGCCTTCGCTATCATAGCGACGGGCGATTTCGACCGGGTCGCCGGCATCGCGAATATCGACAAACTTCACGCCTTTCACGACGCGGCCATTATCGACATCCAGGCAGGGAATAATACGTTTGGCTAAGCTCATTGTTTACGATTTACCGACTAATAGCTCAGTCATCGGCTCGGCCGAAAGATTCGGCGAGCTTTTCGCCCTCGGCAAAATCCAGCGTTCCTTCGTAGATAGCGCGGCCTGTGATAGCACCCATGATCCCTTCGTGCGCAACAGCACCAAGGGCGCGGATGTCGTCCAAGTTGGTGATGCCGCCGGAGGCGATGATGGGAATATGCACCGAGCGCGCCAGTTTGGCGGTGGCTTCGACATTGACGCCTTGCATCATGCCATCGCGGGAAATATCGGTGTAAATGATCGCGGCTACGCCGTTGGCTTCAAATTTCTGTGCTAGGTCTATGACGTCGTGACGAGACAATTTCGACCAACCGTCGATCGCAACTTTCCCGTCTTTCGCGTCCAGGCCAATGATAATGTGGCCTGGAAATTCTATGGCGACGTCGCGGACGAAGTGCGGCTCGCTGACAGCTTTGGTGCCGATAATGACATATTGTACGCCGACTTCCAGATAAGCCTGGATGGTGTCTTCGTCGCGGATGCCGCCGCCGATTTGCACCGGTACGTCCGGATAGGCTTGGACAATGGCGTTGATTACTTCGGCATTTTTAGGTTTACCGGCGAACGCGCCGTCCAGATCGACCAAATGCAATCTCTTCGCCCCTGCTTCTACCCAGCGCCCGGCAACAGCCACCGGGTCGTCTGAGAATACGGTGTCGTCTTCCATACGACCCTGGCGCAAACGGACACATTTTCCTTCCTTCAAGTCAATTGCGGGTATCAGCAACATATCTAAATCTCGACAGTTAAAACACTAAATCTAAAGGTTAGTAAAGCCAACATCTAAGGGTTGGGGAGTTACGCAGTCCCGTCCCAAGCCAAGAAGTTTTGCAGTAGTTGCAATCCGACAGTCTGGCTTTTTTCGGGATGAAATTGCACGGCAAACATGTTCTCTTTTGCCAATGCGCAGGTAAATGCTTGCGGATAATCGGCGCTTGCGGCGCTGTGCCGCTGATCGTCCGGCACCGCAAAATAGCTGTGTACAAAATAAAAGCGGCTGTGGTCCGGAATGTCGCGCCAGAGCGGGTGCGGCTTTTGCTTAACCTGATTCCAGCCCATATGCGGGATTTTCAAGACATTGCCGTCTGCATCAAACATATGATCGGTAAAACGGTGGGCGTGGCCGGGGAATAAATTCAGACAGGCGATGCCGTCGTTTTCTTCGCTGTCGGTCAGCAAGGCCTGCATACCCAGGCAGATGCCCAAAAAGGGTTTGCTGTGCGCTACTTCACGGATCACATCGGCTAAACCACTTTCGTTTAAGGCTTGCATACAATCGCGTATCGCCCCAACACCGGGAAACACCACCCGGTCGGCCATGCGGATCAATGCGGCATCGGCTGTTATTTGCACATTTACCCGACTATCGGCATGTTGAAGTGCTTTGGCAATGGAATGCAGATTTCCCATTCCGTAATCGATAACGGCTACTGATGACATAAACTACTGATTCAAAGTCGGGGGTTCTAGGCAGAAAGCGTGGAAATTATAGACTGCCTTTGGTGGAGGGCATGATGCCGGCCATCCGTTCGTCATGGCTGATAGCCATCCGCACAGCTCGGCCAAATGCCTTGAATACGGTTTCGGCAATATGATGCGCGTTGCCGCCCTTCAGATTGTCGATATGCAAAGTCACGCCAGCGTGGTTCACAAAACCTTGGAAAAACTCTTTAAACAAATCCACATCGAAATTGCCGATCAGCGCACGTTTGAATTCCACTTGATAAAATAAGCCGGGACGGCCAGAGAAATCGACGACCACTCGCGACAAAGATTCGTCCAGCGGGCAATAGGCATGACCATAGCGATAAATGCCTTTTTTATCGCCCAGCGCTTTGGCAAAGGCTTGACCGAGGGTAATGCCAATATCTTCCACGCTGTGGTGGGCATCGATATGCAGGTCGCCGCGCGACACAACCTCTATGTCTATCAAGCCGTGTCTGGCTATTTGATCCAGCATGTGATCCAAAAACGGCAAGCCGGTGGTAAACGCGGCTGAGCCGTTGCCGTCGAGATTAATGGAAACTTTGATCTGGGTTTCGAGCGTATTGCGCTCAACCTGAGCGATGCGTGGGTTCATGCTTGATGCGGGTGGCTTATTTCGGCGCTAGTTTACGTGATTGTGACAACTACGCCAAACTCTTGCTGGCGATCTCATAGACATCTTTGGACAGATGCTCGGTAGCGACGATACGCTGTAATTGCTGTTTCATCAAGCCCTGCCGGGCTGCGTCATAACGTCGCCATTGCGCCAACCCGGTTACCATCCTGGAGGCGATTTGCGGATTGAGCGTATTTAACGCCAATACCTGATCGGCCAGGAAGCGGTATCCCTCGCCGTTTTGGGCATGGAAATGCAGGGGATTGGCTTGGCTGAAGGCGCCAATCAACGAACGTACCCGGTTAGGCGTCTTCATATCGAAAGCCGGATGTTGCATTAAGGCCTGCACGGTTGCAAAGGTATTGGGCATGCTGCTGGTGGCTTGTAACGTGAACCATTTGTCGATAACCAATGCTTCATTCCGCCATTGCATGTAAAAACTATCCAGACTTCTGGCCTTGGCCGGATGATTGCTGTTGACGATGGCCGACAAAGCCGCCAGTTGATCAGTCATATTCCGGGCGCTGTAAAATTGCTGCTCGGCGATATGATAAGTGTCTTCATTTTCTAATTTGCTCATATAGCTCAAGCAGGCATTTTTCAAACGCCGCCGTCCTACTGCACCGGCATCGAAACTGCCGGATTCGTCGCGGTGATGTTGCACATACAGCTGTTTGAACTCAGCTTGCAATTGTTGAGCGAGGGTCTTTTTCACAAATTCGCGGGCTTGGTGGATGGCTTCGACATCAATAACAGCCATCTGCCCGGACAAATAACTTTCTTCCGGTAAGGCCAGTAACAAGGCTTGATAAGACAAATCGCCGTTGCTGTCGGTCAAAACGCTGCGATAGGCATCGACGATAACCGGCTCCAATTGCAAAGGCCGGCCCAACTCTATCGCGTCGATCAGCTTGAAAATCACTTGTACCGCCAATTGCTGGCCGGCTTCCCAACGGTTGAAGGTATCGCTGTCGTGCCGCAGCAAAAATGCCAATTCGTCCAGACTACGTTCTATCTTCAGAGTGACCGGTGCGGAAAAGCCTCTCAGCAGCGACACGACCGGCTGCTGTGCCAACTTATCGAAACTAAAGGTTTGCTCGGCTTCGGTAACATTCAAGGTGATTTCGGCCTGACTGGCACCGTTGCAAACTATCTGCTCTACCGAACCGTCGGCGGCGAGTAAGCCCATTCTTACCGGAATATGCAGTGGCGCTTTGACCGGCTGATTGGGAGTGGGCGGGCAATTTTGCTGAATGTTCAAATGCAGTTGTTGCGCTTCGGCGTCGTAGTGCTGACTCACCGTCAATACCGGCGTACCGGCTTGCGAATACCAGCGGCGAAATTGATTTAATTCCACGCCGTTAGCATCTTCCAGCGCTTTGACAAAATCCTCGCAAGTCACCGCCTGACCGTCATGGCGTTGAAAATATAAATCACAGCCTTTTCTAAAGCCGGCCGCGCCCAGCAAGGTTTGCAGCATTCTTACCACTTCCGCGCCTTTTTCGTAGACGGTTAGCGTATAAAAATTGTTGATTTCGATATAGGCTTCTGGACGAATCGGATGCGCCAAGGGGCCGGCATCTTCGGCAAATTGCCGGGTGCGCAAGGCCTTGACGTCTTCTATGCGTTTTACGGCTGGCGAGGTGCGGTCGCCGCTGAATTGTTGATCGCGGAATACGGTAAAACCTTCTTTCAGACTCAACTGAAACCAATCCCGGCAAGTCACCCGGTTGCCGGACCAGTTATGGAAATATTCGTGACCGATCACGCCTTCGATATGCTCGTAATCGCTGTCTGTGGCGGTGTCTGGGCGGGCCAACACGAACTTGGTGTTAAATACGTTCAGCCCCTTGTTTTCCATCGCGCCCATATTGAAATGGTCAACCGCGACGATCATGTACAAATCCAGGTCGTATTCCAGTCCGTAGGTTTCTTCGTCCCAACGCATTGCGTTTTTTAAGGATTGCATCGCGTGGGCGCATTTGTCGATGTTGTGCTTTTCGACAAAAATCTCGAGTGCGATACGCCGACCGCTCATTGTGATGAACTCGTCAGCCACGCATTCCAGTTGCCCTGCCACCAGCGCAAACAAGTAGCAGGGCTTGGCGAATGGATCTTCCCAACTCACCCAATGCCGGTTGTTTTCCAGTTCACCTTGACCGACTTTGTTGCCGTTGGACAGTAAAACGGGGTATTGGCTCTTGTCGCCAGTCAACGTGGTTTTGAAACGGCTCATCACATCCGGTCGGTCCAAAAACCAGGTGATTTTCCGAAAGCCCTGCGCCTCGCACTGCGTACACAGCATGCTGCTGGATAAGTACAAACCTTCCAGCGCGGTATTCGCCTTCGGATTGATGACATTTTCGATGACGATCTGAAACGGCCTATCCTGCGGCACTTCATGCACGACCAAGGCTTCTTCGCCCAGTAAATACTGGCTTTGCTCCAGCGCTTGGCCGTCTATCGCGATACTCACCAACTGCAATTCCTCACCAAGCAAGGTCAATGCGGCACTGCTGTCCTGGCTTTGCGGATTGCGGCGCAGACTTAAAGTAGAACGCACCTGCGTGTGTTGTTCGTCCAGGTCGAAATTCAGTTCAATTTGCTCGATCAAATATTCGGGCGGAGTGTAGTCTTTCAGGAAAACCGTTTGCGGGCTTGCATCGCGCATTATTTATCGCTCGTCTTGTTTGACAGGTTGTGGCGGTTTATAGGAAATCAGCCAGTAAGTAAGGCCCAGTGCCACGATCACCGCAGCAATAGCCGTAATATATGCCGGATCTAAATCCTTGAAATCCAGCATGATGACTTTTCGGGCCACGGCCATCAAGGCGGTGGCTATGACCATTCTGATCGGTAGCGTATCGTGTTTAATGTACAGCGTGATGTTGATAAAAATCTCTATCGCGATCAACACGGCCATGAACGAACCAAAAATCACCAAAATGTCCGAGACTGTCAGCATCATAAACGGTTCCGCGATCACCCGCTGATACATCACATAGCCTACGTCGGCCACGCCCCACAGAATCACCAATACCATCAGCACCGCTAGTACTCTGACCGCGAAATGGATTACTGCGTGCAGCACTTTCAAAAGGGTATCTTCCGGAACCTGCGGCACTTTTACTTCGTGACTTTCCTCACGCAGATTGCGATTAGCGCTGGGACGGGAAGATGCCGGCGGCGGCATGGAAGGTCGAACGGGCGGTTTAGTGTCCATCTACAACTCCTGGTTTTTCTGCCAAGCAACAAAAGCCAGTAGAGCCCATGCCGCTAAAAAGGCCAGGCCGCCAAACGGCGTGATGATGCCAAGCCAGCCAATGTCGAATATCGCCAGTAAGTATAGACTGCCGGAAAACAGCACGATGCCGGCTACCAAACACCAGCCAGCCCACCGCAGTAATTTATGTTCTGGTAACACTGCGATCAAGGCCAAGGCCAATATATGCCACATCTGGTAGCTTACCGCAGTTTTATAAACGTCCAGCAGATGCTCGGATAAGAGATGCTTCAAGCCATGCGCACCGAATGCACCCATCGCCACACCGATAAACCCGCCGATAGCGGCCACAAACATAAAAGGTGAGCGCATTATTTCTCCAATAGACGCGGCATCAGTTGCACCAGATTGCAAGGTCGGGTGCGGTAATCCAATTGCTCCTTGATCAAAGACTCCCAGGCAGTTCGGCAAGCGCCGGACGAACCGGGTACGCAGAATATATAAGTGGCGTTGGCCACGCCAGCGATAGCCCGTGATTGCATCGTCGAGCTTTTGATGTCTTGATAGGAAATCATCCGAAACACTTCGCCGAAGCCATTCAACACTTTATCCAGTAAGGGTAGGATGGCTTCTGGGGTACCGTCGCGCCCCGTCACACCGGTGCCGCCGGTGGTGATAATCGCATTCACAAGCGGATCGGCAATCCAATGACTGACGGCGGCACGAACTTGGTAAATATCGTCAGGAACAATTTTTTTATCGATTAAGTTATGGCCTGCATCGGTCAAGCCGGTGACCAAGGTTTGGCCGGATACGTCGTCTAACTCGGTACGTGTATCAGAAACAGTCAACACGGCAATATTGATTGGCATAAACTCGCGGACTTGGCTCACGGCATGGCTCCAGACTAAGGCAACCGCATTCTATGTAAAGCGCCGCCGGACAAGCAAGCACTGTTTAATTCGTGACCTGTCATTTCGGCTTAACAAATAATGCCGTAAACTCTGGATTATTCAAGCCAATTTAGATAGCTACCGCCTATTCGATTATGCCTATCCCTATTTCCCGTTACGAAAAAATCGCCAGCCTGGCCGCCTTGTGTCTGCTGCTGTTCGCCTGTTATCAAGTGTTAAGGCCCTTTATTTTCGATTTGTTATGGGCGGCAATTCTGTGCTTTGTCACTTGGCCGCTCTATGTGCGTTTGCGCGATTGGAAACTCTCGGCCAACTGGGCGGCCACCGCCATGGTCCTGCCTATAGGTATATTACTGCTGACGCCCTTCGTAGCCGCAACCCTGACATTTACCGAAGATATAAACCACTTCCTGCAATGGCTGAATCAAAGCCGACATGTATGGCCGGAGGCTCCGGCTTGGTTGCACTCGCTGCCGGTAGTCGGCGACAACGTTGTTGAGGCATGGCAAAATTTCGGTGAAGACTCCAGTCGCCTAGTCAATTTGGCCCGTCAATATGCCTTGGGTGCGAGCAGTTGGGTGCTGCAGCAGGGGATTGGTTTGGCGGGCGAGCTAATGCACATGGGTCTAGCTATTTTGGTGCTGTTTTTTTTCTATCGCGATGGTGAACACGTCGCTCAGCATGTGGTAATTGCTGTCGAACGTCTGGCCGGCGAGCGCACCCAAAGTATCTTGCATATCGTTAGTTCCAGTTTGCGAGCGGTGGTGTACGGCATACTCGGTACCGCGCTGGTGCAAGCTTTGGCCTCTATTTTGGGCTTTGTGATTGCCGGCGTGCCTTATGCTTTTGTGTTGGGCGTAATTGCCTTCTTTTTGATGATCATTCCGGCTGCGGGTACAGTGATTTGGCTACCGATCGCCTTATGGTTACTGGCGGAAGGCGAACCCGGCTGGGCCATTTTTATCGCGCTATGGTTTTTGCTTTTCGTCGGTACTATCGATAATTGGCTACGACCGATTTTGATCAGCAGGGAAGTGGAATTGCCGTTTGTGTTGATAGTATTTGGCATTTTCGGCGGCTTGTTAGCGTTTGGCTTTATCGGCGTGTTTATCGGCCCAACTTTGTTGGCAACCACCTATGCCTTGGTTTTGGATTGGCTGATCCGAAATGAAGAGGCGCAGAACGACCACTCCGGCTTGAATGACAGCTAATTGCAGCAATCGACTTCTAATGCCGGTACGGGTTTTCAGAGCCCGATACCGGACTAAAAATGCCTAAAGTAAGTTATCGCTTTCATTGTTAGCCCTTTCCTGTTAGATTCAGAACCGTGATCGAACCGCAGTGAGATCATAAACGACCGACAATGACAGCAAAACTGCAACCTTGCCCCTCGTAATCCTACCGTTTCATCTTGCAATTGCCATCCGGCAGCCCGAGAAACGTCTTAATTAATTCAGCACCACCCCAGCAAAAATCGAGGCTTTATGATTTTACGTACCCCCCCGCCACCCCGTATCGGTTGGCACTATGACACCTATTTCCTGGCCCAATTGAACAAAATCAAGAAACAGGCCAGCACTTCTTAATATCCGCT
This sequence comes from Proteobacteria bacterium ST_bin11, assembly GCA_002083615.1. GTDB lineage: Bacteria > Pseudomonadota > Gammaproteobacteria > Methylococcales > Methylomonadaceae > Methylomonas. Next base: position 88,126 of record MSXO01000020.1, read on the forward strand.
AGTTTGGATACGCTCGCTAAGCATTAGCGACAAACGCCAATCCGCCGACGACCAGTCATTTAAATCGAAAGTTTTGTGGCCTGGGGTTTGCTTCCGAACATTTCGGAGGATAAAAATCATGTCGGTGAAACACCAATTTACCATCTGCCCAGCGCAACAACTTCCCGAACTCGGCAAGTTTACATTTGATGTGCTCTATCGCGGCAACCCACGGCCGGCCCTGCTGGTACGCTTCCGAGGCCAGGTTTTCGGCTATCTGAACCAATGCGTCCACATGCCTAGGACATTGGATTGTGAGAACAGCAACATTTTCGACGAATCGGGGCGCTATTTGCAGTGTTCCATGCACAGCATTTGCTACGATCCGATCAGTGGAGAGTCTTTAAGCGAAATTTGCCTTGGCAAAAAACTGACCGCGTTGAAAGTCAAAGAACAAGACGATTGGATCTATTTAGTCGACAAGAGGGCCGCAATTGCGGGTTGAAGACTTTGGCCCGGGGCGAAACAGATGCATCGCCCCATTTGGTTTGCGCAGCTAGCTTGCCCGGTTTTAACCGTGCGCGGCGCTTCCTTTGATCTGTTCTTCTAATTTTTCGTGCGCACGTTCCAGTTTGGCAAACACTCTTAAAATATCGGTGGCGGACAAAATGCCTACCAGTTTGTCTTTTTCCACCACCGGCAGTGCGCCTACTCGGTGTTCAGCCATCATCGCCGCCGCTTCTGATGCTGGGGTTTCCGGGGTAACGGTGTAAACGCCGCGATGCATGATATGCACAACTTTCTGAGAGACCACGTGCAATTGAGTGTTGTCCTTGTTGGTCTCGACCGCGTTGGAATTGCTTTTTGGCCCCAACGCTTTGTATAAGTCCCGGTCTGAAACGATACCGACCAATTTGCCTTTTTCAATGACGGGCAGATGGCGAATTTTTTCGTAATGTATCAAAAAGAACACTCGATCGATAAGATCGTGAGGTTCGACTGTAAATACCTTGGTGGTCATTAAATCTGCTACGCGCATGATGTTATCTCCGATAAAAATGTCTGTATAAAAGTAAGTAAATTCTGACGCAATAGTCGAACTATAGCTAGGCAAAATCAAGAAATATCGAGGTCTTATGGCTGAGCAGAGCCATTAAGTCACGAACAGCGGGCCTTGAGCCGTTAGGTGGGTGATGTGAGAACACGTCAATATAGCCTCCCGCCCAAATCCAGACAGGTCAGATAAAGCCGCATATCGAACTCCAGTTGGTGATAGTCCGGCTCCATGTACTCGCATAATTTGTAAAAAGCCTTGTTATGCTGCTTTTCCCGCAAATGTGCCAGTTCGTGAACGACGATCATTTTCAAAAACTCCGGTGGCGCAATTTTAAAAATCGCACCGATGCGAATTTCATTTTTTGATTTTAAATTGCCGCCCTGCACCCGCGATATCACGGAATGCAAACCTAAGGCTTGGTGCAGGACATCGATTTTGTCGTCGTAAACGACTTTACTGAGGGAGTTGGATTGCCGCAGAAATTGATTTTTAAGGTCCATCGCGTAGAGGTAAAGCGCCTTGTCGGTCTTTATATCATGCGGTCGCGGATACTTTTTTAGCAGTAGCGTGGGCAGTTTGTCACTGTCGATTAGACTATGAACTTGCTCGGTGATGGCAGGCGCATAGCCGGCCAAATATTTTAACGTGCGCATGGATTAGCGCAGAATAAGACAAACACCTGCTCCAACGGTTGGTTCAATCCCATGGCGGCTGGTCTCCGTCATAGGCGATGAAGTTTTTATCGCTGGACCGGGTCGTTCCGCCGACCGCGCTGTCAGCCTTTGGTTTTCTCGATTCGTCGTTGGGCGATAGCGCAAGGCCGGATTCGGTTTGCCATTGGGCAAACAGCGCTATGTCCTTATTGGCAGGGACATACCACTTCTTGATTGCGGCATCCCATCTGGCGCCGAGCGCTTTCGCCGCATCCTTTTCGGCATAGGGTACGTTCAGGTAAGTTTTTGCGTCAGCCATTCACTGCAGCCGGTTCAAGATTAAATGCATCGCGATATTGTAAATCATTGCTTCTGCAAGCGATGCGGATAATCCAAGCTTACCCGGTGAGACCAAGCGTTAAAAATGATTGGCGAACTAGCGGCCAGCTCGACCAAGCCGCAATAAAATTAGATGCTAGGGCTTTTTGCGATTCGAACCCATGGTGCTGGCAAAAGTAGTAGCCGCCAGCAAGGCCGATGAAACAATAAAATCACCCGAAATAAATTCGATAACGCCAGTGACAAATACCAGCCCGGTCAAAATGTCTTTATGTAAGCGGTTCATGTTCGCTTCCCAAAGTAATAAACGTATTTAGACTATATGCCCGATTACATTTATTGACAATGACACTAAAAATGCATTGATTGATTATCAAAAGGAAACAAACAAGCCTGCTGCCGATGCAGGCTTAAGCTTTTTACATCGGCACCGAGCGTATTAGCACGATAAGCAATGAAAGGACTGCTCATAACAGCGATGGACGGCTGGCTTAACTAAGGCGCGAACCCCGAAACGGCAGAGTCAATAAGTCGACAAAATTCAGCTTAGTGCTATCGCGAAACTCGGATAAGCCTATCATCATTACAGACTGCGCTTCTCGCGCTTGCGGACAATGGGTCTTGAATAATCTATCCCAACACGACAATGAGAAGCCGTAATTACTGTCGGTCTCAGCTTGAAATGCAGAGTGGTGAATGCGGTGCATATCGGGTGTGACTAATAGATAACGTAGCCAGCGTTCGACAGCGGGCGGCAGGCTGACATTGCCGTGATTGAACAAGGCGCAGCCATTCAATATCACTTCAAACGCTATCACCGCTAGGGGATCGGCACCGAGTAAAACCACCAGCGCGACCTTATAAAGCATCGACAGCATAATTTCCAAGGGATGGAAGCGTAAGGCGGTGGTGGTATCGAAATCCATATCGCTGTGATGCACCTGATGCAAACGCCAAAACCAGCGCCAGCGATGGGCGGCAATATGTTGGGCGTAAATCGCAAGATCCAGTAGCAACAGGCTAAGCGCTATCGACAGCCAGCGCGGCACAGACAGCAGGTTGAATAAGCCCAGATGCTGTTCTGCAGCCCAGTGCGCTGCCAGCCAAGCCGCAGCACCAATACTTAGCCGCATCACACCGACATTTAGCACCGCCAGTCCCAGGTTGACCTGCCAACGTCGGCGTCGCTCCAAGCCTAATGAGCGTTTGGGCCTAAACAGCTCCCACACAGCCATTAACAAGAAAATCCCCAAAAAAACACCCAAGCGCACCATTGCTTCCATTACTGCCTCCGATAATACCGCGCCGCCAATTCGTCCGGGGTGGCTCCGAAAAAATATTGCAATCGCAAACACCACATCAATAAAATCGTTCTCAGGATACCGTGTTGTTGCCAGCGTCGCGCAGAAGTAGTCACCTTAGCGTTTAGACAGCTAGGTTTTTGGATTCTTTTCAGCGCTGCGCTGAGGGCGATATCTTCCATCAATGCAATCTCTGGAAAACCGGCCACCTTCTGAAACGCTTCGCGGGTCATGAAGATGGCTTGATCGCCGGTGGCGATACCGGTGAGTCTGGAGCGTAAGTTCATCATGCGGGCAATTAATTTGAAAATGGTTTGGTCGCTATCGAATTGCACATCAAAACGGCCCCACAATGTTCCTTGCGCTACTGCCGACGCAAGCAAATCGATGGCCCGATCAGGCAGTTGGGTATCGGCATGCAGGAACAACAACACCTCCGCTTGCGCATGCTGCGCTCCCAGATTCATTTGCTTGGCACGACCGCGCGGACCCAACAAAACCTGATCTACCCAAGGCTTGGCAATAGCCGGACTGGCATCGATACTCCCGCCATCGACCAGCAGCAATTCGCAGCGCGTCCTCAGTGTTTGCAAGGCGTTCAATTTGTCTGCAAGTTGCGCGGCCTCATTGATGACCGGAATGATGATGCTGACTTGCGGTTTCATCCGGTTTGCCCATTGCTTGCGCGGGCCCAGCTCCAATATTGGCCGGCAAAATAGCCGAAACCCAACGCAGCCTTAGCTATGAAGGGATTCAACTCGCCGATCTCCTGCTGCTCAGAAGGCGCGCGTTAAATGCCAATAGCTGCGCCAAACTGCAATAGTTCATCCGCTGGGTGCGTTTCGATTCTGCGTTGGCAGGGCAATTGAGGCAATTTACATGGCAAAAATAACCCAGATTGACGCCCAGGATCTCCTTTGGTTTACCGAAGATTGTCGGAAAAGCGCGGCTGGTTAGTAAGGAGCTATTGACACGCATGTTTGGTGTCCTCACATGTGAAGGATACCTATAATAACTCGGTATTGAAGCTGTCACTACCAGTGGTTTCAGCTAAAGCCTGAGCTATAAGCCGCGTTAAGAATCCGCTGTTTTATCGGCGGCTTCGCCTAAACCGGACCGGCTGCTTCCGGTTAAGCCGTCGTAAAAATATGAGCGAGAAAGAAGCGGAGCCGCGGTGAAGAAACAGTAGATTGGAGGCGCTAAACGGCTAATCAGGCTGGTTTTGTATGTCGCTGCTGCGGCATGGGGCTTGGGTTTTTGAGCCTTCGCTTGGCGCTAGACTTGTGTCCGTTTTTGCTTACGTTTACAAAACGCCAGCAATCCCATAAAGCCACTTAGAAAGGACCATGCTGCCGCTGGCAAGGGGATTGGTGCTGCTTGTAAAGACACGGCATCCAAATTCCAAATGCGATTGCCGCCGCTGGCGGAAGGGTTAGAAAATCTTAAGACCGCGGTTGGTTCGGTATTGGAAGCCGTGAACTGATAGTGGAAATGGGTAAACGCCAATGTATTGGCGATGCTGTCTGTAAAGCCGCCAATGTTGACTTGCAAAGGTGCGGCGCCTGCCACATTGGCTTTAGCATAAAACGATAGATCGTAAACCCTGCCGACTGCCAAGCTTAGGCTGGTTTGTATTGCGTTACCGGTATTCAGGGCGAGTGCATAAGTATCTTGATAAACCCGTGATACATAATTGTTACCAGCGCGATTTTTGTTCCTTAGATACGATTCTTCACCAATGCCGTCGCTAATCGAGGTCCAGCCCGTCATGCTGGTGCTGTTGTTGGGTAAATATTGATAACCAGGAACTGCGGTCAGCGCAGCCGGTAGTTCAAAGCCGCCATTGGTAACTAAGTTGGCTTGCGCGTTAGGCGTAATAAGCAACATACCCAACATAAGTATTCTGATTAATTCCATAACTTTACCTTTCTACGCTCTATGTACTGCCCGCTCGCACATTCGATTGATCGTCAGACTTGTGCAACAAGAAAGCGCTGTGCTAAACACGCAGCTTTCCGCCTTTGTAAAGTCAAACAAGGATTAACCCAGCTTTTTCCGGCCGATGCCTAACAAGCTAAAAATCACGCTGCCGAACAACCACGCTGCGTCGGGCACTGGAGCCGCCGTAACACTGCCAACCACGTTGCCGACAAGATTTAGTGTCAGTTCCGCTAGTCGTCGTTAAGCTTGCTTGCGCAACGCCGCTGACTGCAAATTTAAAAGTTCTTGTCATTAATTTTTCTACTGTAGTTATTGAGAGATGCGGCATTTGCCATACTCCTCGCCAGATGGCTAGTGCATTCGGCTAGCGTCAGTGCAGCCCTTAGTAAGTTCCAAACCCGCTTGGCTGGCGGTTTCAAGACGGGCGAGAGAGTCTTTTGTCTGAGCTCGCCTCTTAAAAGCTACTGAGGATAGTGGCAGCCGTTGGCTTGAATCCTACAAAATACGTGCCATTCACCGATTTTTCCTGTAAGTTTTTGATTAAAAAACAAGTGTTTGAATTTTTAATCCACTTGAATGGGCTGTTTTCGCTGACTATGCGGCATATCCCGCATGGTCAGCACGCGAAAATACTTAATTACTCAATTGGCAGGCTGCTGCCGCAGGTTCTTCCGTAGATTTTCCAAGACATAGGCCCCGCCAGCCGCTGAAAGCTCGCTGCCTCCTACTGGATAGGAGCTGTTTTGCTCTTCGCTGAATCATCGGAGATGCTAAATGCTTGGGCTCGATGCGATCTGAAATAGCGGGGCAGGTACCGTCGCCAAGGATGGCATGCGTGCAAAGAGTCTACCCCGCTGAGCGGTCGGCGGTTTTGTGCATCCAGAGATGGTGGCGGCTGGAGTTTCTCAGAATTGGGTCTTTGTTTTAGCCGTGAACTCGTCCCACTAGAAAGCTAAAGTCGTTTTTTAATCCGATTTTAATTGTTTCGCTCCCAGCAACTTTCAAAAACTCTGCTAAAAATTAATATCATTATTTGACTGAGGCACGGAATTTAGCCGCTTAGTTTGCTGAGTAACGCTTTTTTCGATTTTTATTGGTGGATAAGCTCACATAATCGACTTGCGTACAGTAGACCTTTGTACTAGGCTATGCTACCGCTCAATTAGGGGAGGAGAAATGGCTTCGTACCGGGGTGTAACCGGCGCGCTGTTGGCGTTGGAATCGTTCTTGACCAGCAGATTACCTGCCGAGCTGAGCAGCGAGCCAACCAATGCCCAAGCAAAACTGCTGGGTAGCGCCGATATAGCTAATATCCTCACCGGCAATCTGTTGGGTATTTACCTGCATCGTATTACCATCGACCCGCATGGTCGGCAGCGCTCCTTCGCGCAGCGCGGCAGCGATCAAAACGCTCCACAGGCCGAACTACCGGTCAATCTGCATTTTCTGTTAATTGCCAATGCTGCTAGCGCCACCATCGAAGCCGACCTGCTCAGCTGGGCGATGGTTGAACTGGCTAACGAATGTCAGCTCGATATCTCGCATATTCAAGACATCGACGACGAGTGGGGGGAGTCTGAAGTGCTTAATATTGCCCCGGACGAGATGAGCACGGAAGATTTGATGCGCATCTGGGATGTTTTTAAATCCCCTTACACCAGTACCGTGCCCTATGTGGCCCGCACCGTGCGCTTGCGCTTGCATCGACCACGCACGGAAGGTCCGTCGGTTAGTACCCGGATATTTCCGGGAGGCACGGTATGAAAGCCGTTAAAGTGCTGGAAACCAATATCCTCTATGCCAGCGATGTGATCTATTGGCTGGACGGCAGTAGTGCGGCACTTGAAGCCGATATGCGGCGGCTGAGCGAAGCCGTTGTTTTGCAACTCGATACTCGTCCCGCCGATCTGCAATTTTTACACACGCCAGGCAAAACGGCTTTGTGGCGGCGCTCGGCCGGCAAAACGGTGCAAGGCGCGCCTAGCGAGGCGGACAAATTGCGTCCGGCAGAAGTGGCATACGCTATCGTCGGCTCGGTAGCCGACAGTCAACGCCGCTATGTCCCGCGCCGTTTCGACATTCAAGCCGGCAATGCCGCCGGGCACAGCGTAGTGCTTTATCCGACACCTTTCGGTACCAAACTCGGTCGCGGCGGCGGATTGCGCGGCACATTACGATTTGCCGATAGTAATGCGCCGGTCGTGTGGGCGTTGCTGGCGCTGACTGTCAATCTGGGTGTCGGCGGCAATTTGATCTGCCGTGCCCAAGCCGACGCCAACGGCGATTTCATCATCGCGATGCACCGCTTGCCGCCCTTGCCGGAAGGGGTAACCGAGTATGCCGCTACACTACGTATCCGCGCCCTTGCCGCTGCCGATGCCGCCGACGCTATCGATCCAGACGATCTAGTAGCGATGACGCTGGGGGCGTTGAATGCCGACAACAGCTTTGCCGCCGAGCTTGCCTTGTCCGTGGTGCCCGGCGAAATTGGTTTGATACGGTCCTTCAATCGGGATCATCTCGCCGTTCAACCCAATTGAGTCATCCATGAGTTGAGTTAGTCCTTTAAACGCTGGTCCACATAAAAATTAAGGAGGGGAGCATGCCTGAATATCTTGCACCGGGTGTGTTTGTAGAAGAAGTTAGCTTTCGCGCCAAATCGATCGAAGGGGTGGGGACCAGCGTTGCGGCTGTGGTCGGCCCCACGCGTTTCGGGCCGTTGCGGGGTAATCCCGAGGTAGTGACTAGCTTTGGCGAATTCACCCGAATCTACGGCGATATCCAAGATCTCACTCTGGCCGGCGCTTCGGTGCTTAACCATACCGCCATTGCCGCGAAAGCCTTTTTCGACGGCGGCGGTAAACAACTCTATGTGTCGCGGGTCGGCAATTTTCCGCAAAACGCGCCCGGTATATCGACGCGGTCTGTGGCAAACGTGCTGAGTTTCAGTAGCCGCTTTCCGGGAACGATGGGTGATTTCACGCTGGAATTGCTCTGGCGCGATAGCGAAAATCTGTTAAAAACCGAGGCCACTTCGGCGCCCGCCGAGGGAGAAGTGGTGTTTCTGAATGCTACCGGCTTAACCAATGCGGTGCGCTCGGCCGGCATCGCCGCGCAATTTCCGGACGAACGCTTTCCCTTGAACGTCCGCGCCCTGGTGCGCCGGGAAGGCGATCGTTTCGTCATCGTCAATAATCGCTGCGAACTGGATACCGCCGACGATGTCGCGGCGGGCGGCACGGCCCTGCGGCCGAACGGCCAGGCCGACGGCAGTCAGGGGGTGTTGATGGCGGCCGGCTTGGTGAACGGTCCCGGTGTTGCGGTCAGCTACACCCGGGTGTTTGCGAAAAATCCCAGCAGCGGGTCCTTGGCTAACGGCACGTCGGCGGTGTTAACCCTGAGCGCGGAAACCAATTTGTCGGTGTATACCGGCGCGGCGCATTGGGGCACCCTAACCGCGTTGCGCGGTACGCTGAATGCGGTCGGCAGTGAGTTTGTGGTGGATGGCGGCGGTTTGAATGTGGGCGTCAATGCCGACATTACCCTGCCGCTGGCGGCGTTGGCCGCTGCGCCGAATACGGTGCGGGCGGTGGTGGTGCAGCGCAATTTCGATATTGCCGTGCATGCCGGCGGCCGCGACGGCCCGGTGATTTACAGTTATGGCGATATTTCCAGCGCTCCCGACGCAAAAAACAGTCTCAGCGCAATATTGCCTGTCACTCCGGACAAGCGTTACGACCAATTGACCAGTCCGGTCAGTTGCACCCTCAGCGCCGGTATTAGCGGGGCTGATGTAGTGGCAGCCTTGTACAGCTTATTCGAAACGAATGGCTTAAATCCAGGTTCCATGTCGGTCCAAGGCCCGCGCTATTTGATAAACCTGTCCGGCGGCAGCGATGGCAACGTGCCGGGAGCCGTGCATTACGGCGGCGTGGAGGACGAGGTCAACGGCAGTAGCGGTTTTGTGGCCTTGGAAAATATCGAAGATGTGTCCATCGTGATGACTCCGGCAGCGGCGGCTGACGCCGCCAACCATCAAGCCATCGTCGCCGAGGTACAAAAACACTGTCTGAAAATGCGCTACCGGGTCGGCATTGTCGATAGCCGCGACAGCATGGCACTGTCGGAAATACGCGAATTCCGTTCCAACTTCGACGATTCGCGGCTGGCGCTGTACTACCCCTGGGTGGTCATCTCCGATCCGCGCGGCCTGCTCAGTACTATCAATGTGCCGCCGTCCGGTTTTGTCGCGGGTGTGTATGCCAATACCGACGTGCAGCGCGGCGTGCACAAACCGCCGGCCAACGAACCGGTCATCGGCGCTTTGCGATTTGCCCAGGAAATCAACCGGTTCCAACAGGAATTGCTGAACCCAAACGGCATCAACTGTTTGCGCTCGTTTCCCGGACGCGGGCATCGGGTTTGGGGAGGGCGCACCTTGTCCAGCGATCCTGAATGGAAATATGTCAACGTCCGCCGCTACTTTTTGTACTTGGAACGTTCCATTGACAAATCCACGCAATGGGCGGTGTTCGAACCCAACGGCGAGCGGCTGTGGGACAACATTCGCCAGACCGTGGAAAGTTTTTTGCACAACGAATGGGTCAACGGCCGACTGTTGGGTAGCGCCAAAACTGCTTATTTCGTGCGCTGCGATCGCAGCACGATGACTCAAAACGATCTGGACAACGGTCGATTGGTCTGCGAAATCGGCGTGGCGGCTTTGAAACCGGCCGAATTTGTGATTTTCCGCATCGGCCAAAAAACCGCCGACGCCTGAACCCTAGACTGGAGATAAACCATGGCTACATATCGGGAAACGCCCTATGGGGTGTTCAATTATCTGGTCAACCTGGGCGACGGCAGTGAAGGCGAAGTGCAGGGCGGCTTTTCTGAAGTGTCCGGGCTGAATGCCGAGGTGACGGTTGCGGAATATCGTAACGGCAACGAAGCAGTGAACTATGTGCGGAAGATTCCGGCCATCAACAAAGCCGGCGATGTGACGCTGAAGCGCGGCGTGATCGGCGCGGAAAACATTTATAACTGGCTGGAGCAAATTCGCGGCGGCGATGTGACCGCCAAGCGCGACGTGGTGATCAAGCTTAAAAACGAAGATCCCACCAGCGCCAGTGCTGTAGTCACCTGGAAACTGGTCAGGGCCATGCCGATCAAATGGACTGGGCCGACGTTAACCGCCAAGGGCGGCAGTGATGTGGCGATGGAAGAGCTGGTTCTCTCTGTTGAAACCATCATCCAAGGCTAGCCGGAGCGATAGCGGATGGAATTGTTAGCGGGAGCGCGTATTGCCTTGACGCCACGGCCGGTTGAACGCCGGATTGCGGCGCTGGAAGCGGCCATGCTCGGCCATTGTCCGGGCCGGGTCAGGCTTGAGCGCCTGCTGCAATTGCCGGCGGCGCTGGCTGATATGCGTGCGGTCGGATACGGCTTGGCGGTCGATGCCTTGTTGCGCCCCGGTGCTGTCAGCGAACTTTACCATCTGCCGATACCGTTGCAGTCCAGCGCCGAATTTCACGACATTTTCCCGGATGTGCTGGATGCCGGGACCGCATACGTCAGCCTGTTAGCCGGTAAAAAAGCCTGGCTGGGGCTGGCGGTAGATGATTTTTTCGCCAACGGCGGCGAAAAACTTTGGGTGGTGCGGATACCGGAAAGCGCGGGACAAGCCGGTTTTCTGCCGGCTGCCAACACGCAATTGCATGATATTGCTACTCTCCAAGGCTTGGCCTGTGTATTGGTGATTCCGGCCTTGGGCGTAGTGAGTTTTCCCGATTTGGAACGTCTGCAAGTACCACCGCGCCTGCCGGATATTCCTAGGGTACGTCTGGAAAACAACGATCCGCAGTTTCTGCCTTGCACGCAAAATACCGATGACGATCACCGCGAACGCCGTTACAGCAATGAGTTAATCGATATGCCGCCACCTTGGCAATTGCCGCAGGTGTTGCGTGGCATGCTGCAATTCATCAGCAGTCATCGGCCGGATTTGCAATGTCTGTTCACCTTGCCGCTGTCCTACTCCGGCGAACTGGATAGCCCGGTACTCGATCCGGCGGCCTTGCAAGCACTGGCCGGGTATCAAGAAAATCGGGATGCGGCGCAAGCGCTAAGGTATGTGCAGTTTTTGTTTCCATACTTACGCGGGCCGCGCTTTGCCTTGCATAGCCCGGTTGGTTTGATCGCCGGCCAGCAGGCGGCAGCGGCGCGGCGCGACGGCCCTTGGCGCTCGATGGCGGCCAAGCCCTTAAACACTGACGCTTTGCCGTATCCGCGTTTGTCCATCGCCCAAACCTTGGTGTTACGCGATAAGCCCGGCATCAGTGTGATCAACTATCGCCATTCGTTTAGCGGCGGCGCGCAACTCAGTCTCGACGACGAGCGCTTGGTGGTGCCGGCCTTACCGGTCGCCGATTATCCGTTCGACCGCCAGCGATACGACGGCTTTCGATCCGCGGAAGTGATGCGTTTCCTGGGTTTTTTGTGCCGACAATTGCAGGCTTTGGGCGAGCAATTGATCTTTAATCTGGATTACCGCGACCCGCGACCACGTTTACTGCTGGAGCAGTTTTTTCGACGCTTGTACAGCCAGGGCGCCTTGCGCGGCGCGTCTGCCGAGCAAGCCTTTTCGATCAGCGAATCGATACCGCAGGAAGGGGCGATGCTCTTCGAGATCATGCTGGCGCCGGCGTTTCCGATAGACAAGCTGTTTCTGACCTTCGCCAATCTGAATGGCGAATGGCGCTCGGAGGTGGTCGATGGCTGAAATCAGCGAATTCGTCGCCTTCCGTTTCAAGGTCAATCTGTACAACAGCGATCAGAGCAGCCTGTTGTGCAGCGGCTATTTCAGCGAAGTGACCGGCTTCGAAGCGACGATGGAACCTAAGGTCATCAACGAGGGCGGCCACAATTGGGGCGAACATCACCGCTCCGGGCCGACTAAATTCGCGCCGATTATTTTGAAACGCGGCGTCACCGACATCAACGATTTGTGGTCCTGGTTCGACATCACTACCAGCCAAGCCAACTACGGCTACCGCCTGAGCGGCGAGATTATCGTGTTCGGCAATCCCAGCGTTAGCGGCGGCAACGTCACCGATAACGCGGTGCTGGTTTGGAAACTCAGCGGGGTGTTGCCGACCAAATTCAAAGGTCCAGATTTGTCCGCCACCGCCAGCCAGGTAGCCATAGAAGAACTACATCTGGTGCATCAAGGTCTAGAATTGCAAAGGCCGGCTCCAACCAGCACGCAAGGCAGGGGGGCGGCATGATAGCCATAGAACGCGGCAAACTGATCCCGGTCAACGGCGACAACGACAGTCCTGATCTGGATAACGCCATCGACGTGCAATTCAATCCGTCCAGCCTGAAAGTCAGTCTGTCGAACACCTTGAAAGAAAACGCTCGCAACGGCAATAGCCGCGCCGCGCAGTTTGTCGATAAGAGCTCGTCCAACTCTGACCATAGAACTGATTTTCGACACGACGTATATCGAAGCGCCCGGCGGCGGACAGGGCGGCGGGCAGACCGCCAGCAATGCCGGCAGCAACAGCAGCTCCAAGAAAGCCATCGAGCAGGGCTCGGACGTGCGGCTGGAGACCAAGAAAATCGCCGATACCTTTATTAAGCCGGTGGCCGAGGGCGATAAATTGAAAGCGCCGAAACGCTGCCTGTTTCAATGGGGCGCCTTCGAGTTTCTGGGCCTTGGTGCAAAGCTTCGACGAAACCCTGGATTTCTTTTCCCCGGAAGGCCGACCGCTGCGCGCCACCGTGTCCTTAAAGCTCAGCGAGGACCGTTACCAGTTTCGGAATCGGGCCGTCGAACAAGCCGCCCGTAATACCCCCAGCCTGAGTTCGACCGGTGCCGGCCCGCTAGGCGGTTCGGACCAGAGCGCCGCGCCGGTGCCCGGCGGCAGCGGCGAAGGGGCCGGCAATTGGCGGGATACTTCACTATTTAACGGCATAGAGTCGCCCAGAATGCCGTCGCTTTCGGTGGTGGCGGTGCCTAGCCTGAGTCTGAGTGCTTCGGTAGGGATTAGTGGCGGAGTGGGGTTTGGCTTAAATGCTGGCGTCAATATCCGTGGTGGTATCAGCGCCAATGTTTCGGCAAGCTTGTCTGCTTCGGTCAGTGTCGGTGGTAGTTTTGTCGGCGGTTCGACCAATAGTGCCGGCGTGGCAAAAGCCACGCAGCAGGCGGTGCCACCGGCAAGTCCTGCTTTTAAATTCGGCAATTCCGCCAGTCTGGGAACCGGCATAGAAGGTGCATTCAATCCGGCTGGAAACAAGGGCAGTATGAATGCCGCCCATATTCAAACAGGCAGTGTGTCCTTAAGACCAACAGCCCAGAATACTGGTGCTGGTGGTCAAGCCGGACCATCCGCCCCAGCGGTGACTGGCGAGATGCCACTAGCAACAGCCGCAGCTAAGCAAGCAGGACCGGCGGCTGTGGGTCGCAAAAGCAGTGGTGTATCGGTAAGCAGTTTATTAAAAGCCGCTGCTGACAACGGCGTAGGTTTCGATTGAGCGGGAATTAGACATGCCGGTATTGATAGACGAAGTGATTTTGGAGGTGCAAGACGGTGTAACCGAAGTCGCCGAACAGCAACCGACTGCTCAGCAGACGCCGTTGGCGCCGGCGGAAATCGAGTTGATGCAGATGCTGGAATTGATCCGGCAGCGGCAGGAAAGGTTAAGAATTGATTGAGAGGAGAAAGTTGAGAACACAGTTTTTATCCCCTCACCCTAGCCCTCTCCCGGAGGGAGAGGGGATTTGTACAAGGGTTTTAGGAGACTTTGAGTTGCGGAAGCGGTTTCTTCCCGTATGCCGCGCCGAGCACCGGAGCTTTTGAACGGACAAATCGGCATCCGGGCCGCCTTTTCTTTGGATACTTTCTTTTGGCGGAGCACAAATTCGCCTGGAGCGAATTTGAACAGCCGACTGGCTGGCCCGCAGGGCGAAAACCAAGGACGGTTTTCGTAGCGAAAGTATCTCGCCTGTCGGTCCGCGAACCGACATTAGAAAAACCGTCGCGTTAGCGACTCAAAAATAAATAAATAAACAACAACAAATAAAAACAACACTATGCCCGAAACCGCCTTCACCAGCTCCCGCCCAACGATCAAGATCGACGGCGAACAACGCGATGACCTGCAGCAGGCCTTGCTGGCGATGCAAGTCAATCTGCCCTTGCACGGCAGCGCGCATGCCGAATTGCAGCTGTCTAATTGGGGTAGGCCGGAAGGCGGGCAAGATCCTGACTTTGCCTTGAACGACATAGCCTTGGGTGCTGGCGTCGAGATCGAAATGGGCAGCGACACCCCGCAACACCTGTTCAGCGGCGAGATTACTGCCATCGAGGAAAGCTACGGCGAAGGCGCACCCAATATCGCACTGCTGTTGCAGGACAAACTACATCGACTGGCGCGCAGCCGGCATAACCGCAGTTTCGAGGATCTAAGCCCGGACGATTTGGTGCAAGCCATCGCCGGCGAGGCGGGCATGCAAACGGATGCGTCACTATCTAATATCACCGCCACCTGGCATCAACTCAACGAAAGCGATCTGGCCTTTCTGCTGCGCATCGGCAGCCGCTTCGATATAGCCGTGCGCTTGGAGGGGAATACCCTGCGGGCAAAAGTTGAGGAGAGCGATCCGAACCCGGTTGAACTCAGCGCCCAGGACAGTGCCTTGAAAGTGCGGTTAATCGCCGATTTAAACCATCAACCGCTCAGCAGCCAAGTCAACGGCTTTAACCTGGCTACTGCCGAATCAGTGGATTTCAGTGCTGACGTGCTGACGCCTGCAGCCAGCGGCACCAGTGCGGCGGCGGCTTTAGGCAAGCTGAGCTGGCCCGGCCCGGAAATCGTCCCGCAGCCGTTTCCCGGCACCAGCAGCGAAGCTGAAG
Organism: Proteobacteria bacterium ST_bin11; assembly: GCA_002083615.1. Taxonomy (GTDB): domain Bacteria; phylum Pseudomonadota; class Gammaproteobacteria; order Methylococcales; family Methylomonadaceae; genus Methylomonas. The sequence continues at coordinate 103,316 of MSXO01000020.1, forward strand.
CGTATGCCAAGGCCGCTTTCAAACGCCAAGCCAAACGCTTTATTCAAGGCGAGATTATTTGCCAAGGCGAAGCGACTTTAAAACCTGGCCGGGAGATCGAGTTGGACGGCGTGTCGCCTCGGCTGAAAGGCCGCTACCAGATTGTGCATTGCGTGCATCGTTTCGATAACAACAGCGGCTTTGAAACCCTTCTCAAAGTCAACAAAGGCGGGTGGCAATCATGAACAGTCACGCCTTGGGTAATCTGCACAGTTTGCAACTCGGGCAAGTCACCGATAACGCCGACCCGGATAGCCGTGGCCGTATCAAAGTGCGTTTGCTGGCGACGCAGATGGAATTATGGGCGGGCGTCGTCGCGCCGTCCGCCGGTCAGGGGTACGGTGCTAGTTTCGTGCCGCGCCTGGAAGAAATCGTGGTGCTGGCGTTCATCACTCCGGAAATGCCGTTGGTGCTGGGCAGTGTTTGGGCCGGTAGCGGCAGCGTGCCGGCAGAGGCCGACCCGCAAGAAGATCATTACGTAATCCGCACCCCTCAGGAAACGGTGTTGGATTTCGACGACGGTAACGGCCCGAAGGTGGAATTGCGTACCCGCTCCGGTTACAAAATTTCGATAGACGAAGCCGGCGGCGGGGAAATCGTTATCGAGCGCGCCGACCAGAGCGTTACGCTCAACAGCAGCGGTATTGCGGTGCGCAGCAGCGGCAGCGTCACGGTAGATGCCAGCACGGTCAACATTAACGCCAGCATGGTGACGGTGAATGCCAGCATGTCCAAGTTCAGCGGCGTGGTGCAAGCCGATACGGTGATCGCCACTTCGGTGGTGGGCAGTTCTTACACGCCGGGTGCCGGCAACATTTGGTAAGGGATTATGAAAGTAGAGCAGGCTCTGCATCCGCTTAAGTTGAAACCGCCGTTTTATAAAGAGGGCGGACAATGCGGATTGCATCGTTATCTGGATGCGGAGTTTATTAATCGCTTCAAGCAGGACATGCAGCGTCGCCAATTCGATCTGCCGCAGTTCAGCGCCTGGCAGCAGGAAGAGCGCCACAGCCGTCATGGCCAACAGCCGGTGCTGCGGTTACCGCTGCATCGGGCTTTTCATATTGTCAGTTGCGAAGTGGTTTGCGACCGCTTCGGCGAGCCGGCACTGGATCCGCAGAAAATCAGCTCGGCGGGCTTCGTGATCCGCCGGCTCAGTGGTGGTCGCGAGCAGGCCTGGATGCTGGAAGACGGCGAAGCTTTGGGCTGGCAGGACGCGCCTAGCGAGCTGCGCGACCCTGATCTGCATCGCCGGCTGTGCGCCAACGGCGTGCTGCACAAGCAAGATGATCAGGCGGCCTATAGCGGCGAGGAAGTGCATCCCTTGCATGTGTTAAAAACCAGCGACGCCAACCGTAAAACCCACACGCTGTTGTTCGGTTATTTGCCGCTCGGCGGTTTTTATTATCTGCGCGATGTCAGCCAGGCGTTTGATAGTACCGATCAAGCGCAAACCGCCAGCATCGCGGCGGCGATGTTGCCGTGGCCGTTCGGTTATCGGCAACCGCTAAATCAAACCTGGCTAAACGAACACAGTAAGCCGTTTGCGCAAGGCCTGCCCAGCAAAGGCTTTTTTGAACTGCTGAGAATGCTGGTCAACCGTTATCACCTCGGCGAAGCCGGCATTGCCGAGAATGCCGCGCTGGAAAATAAGTCGCAGCAATTGTGGCTCTACGATGAAGCCAAACTGCCGGCGGGTTTGCAAGGCCAAGCCTACACCGAAACCAGCCAGGGCTTGTTCGCCCCGTATCGGCAACAAACCCTTTATAGCTATCTGCAAGCCTGTTTTGCGCTTGGCGGCGATAACCCGCTGGTGCGTTGGCTGATTCAACAAGAACAGGCGATAGACGCGGTCGGCGGCTTGGGCAAACTAGCGGCATTACCAGCCTTGCCCAATGCCAACGGCGTCGGCAATCTCAATCTGACACTGTTGCTGCTGTCCGCTGACGCCCAGGAAATTCGAGTGTTGCTGGGCCAGCGCCTCAGCGATCAGGCGCTGAGCAAGGTCAAGGAAATCCCCTTACCCAAGTTCGCGCAAAATGCCGGCGACGTTTATCAAGTGGTGGCTTTCGTGCGCGCCAAAAACCAGCAGGGTCAGGAACAGATTCAATGGGCCAATGCCGACACCCGCAGCATTCAATTCCGGGTCGCCGCGCCCTTCGATCCGGATGCCAGCCGACCGGCCTTGATCCAGATGCCGTCGTTGGCCGATCTGCGCCGCGGGCTCGCCAAAGGTGCGGCAATGATTACACCGGCTGATACCTTCGATTTAATGAACAAACTGAAATTGAACAAAGGCGCCAGCGAAGACACGGTAAAAGACACATCCGGGCCGGACTTTGGGATTCAGTGGATTTGTTCGTTCAGCCTGCCGGTGATTACGCTGGTGGCGATGATTTTGCTGATGATCATGATCTCGTTGCTCAATATCGTATTTTTCTGGTTGCCGTGGGTACGTATTTGCCTGCCGTTTCCAAAGATTAAGGGAGGTTGAGGATGCGTACGCCGGTACCCGATATTTTGAGTTGGCCCCTGGGCAATATCGACGCCGATGGCCGTCTGAGCTGGACGCGCGACGACCAGAGCATTCGCGAAGTGATGTTGAACATCCTGCTGACCCGGCCTGGCGAGCGTTTGCAACGTCCGACTTTCGGTGCCGGTTTATTAAACTTCGTGCATCAACCCAATAACGAAACCACCCGGCATTTGATCGCGGGTGTGGTGCGTAAATCGCTGGAGACCTGGGAGCCTAGAGTGGAAATCGACGAAGTGCAAGTGCAGGCCAGTCCTACCAGTGTTGCCGATGTGCATATCAATATCCGCTACCGGCTGCGTAACAGTCAGCGCCCGGCGGAACTGGGATTCACGCTAAACCTGAGCCTGCCGGCTTGAGGCTGCAAGAGAGGCCGCTATGCCATTACCGGTACCGAATTTAGACGACAGACGCTTCGACGACCTAGTTGCCGAGGCCAAGGCGCGGCTGGCGAGCCATTTGCCGGAATTGACGCAGATTGCCCCCGGCGACCCTCTCAACAGCTTCGTCGATTTGTTTGCCTGGCTGACCGAAACCATTTTGTATCGCGCCAATTTAATTCCCGAGCGCCAACGCCGGGTATTTTTAAATCTATTGCAAATTCCGGTGCGTGCCGCCCGACCAGCCAAAGGCATCGTTAGCGTTGACGCCGGACCGACCAGCGTGTTGCCGGCGGCATTGTTGGCGGATGGCAGCCAGCTGCGGGCCGGCAAACAAATTTTGACGGCGGTTGGCGAATTGCAGCCCACCTGCCTGAGTTTGCAAGTGTTGATCAAACAGAAGCTGGAGGCTGCCGATCTGGCCGCGCTGGGGTTGACCTTGCAGGACTTGCAGGAACAGTACGGTTTGCGCAACGGTCAACGCCCGGAACCGTTTCAGCCGCGCCGCTTCGAGCCGGTTAAGGAAGTGCTGGATCTTACCGGCAGTCTGGATCGCAGCTTTTACCTGGCCTGCATAGCGCCGCGCCAATTGGAAGGCCAAATTGCCTTGCTGCGTAGCCATCTAGCCGGCATCGCCTTTAACATTGGCATCGCGCCTGCTGACACTTTGGATGGCGAAGCGATCAACGAATTGAATCCGCGCAAGCTGATCTGGGAACTGGTGTCCACCGGCGAAGCCGGTGAAACGATTTACCTGCCTTTGGACGTGCTGGCCGACAGCTCCAAAGGCGGGCGGCAAACCGGCGTGGTGCGCTTGCGCTTACCGAAAAATCCGGCGCTGTTCCAGGCTTTTGTACCCACCGATCCGATGTTCAGCGGCGTCGGGGATAGGCCGCCGGAATTGGCCGATCAAGTCGAAGCCGGCCGAGTGGCGTTTTGGTTGCGCTTGCGTTGCCCGGAACATCCCACGTTACAACTGGGCTACCTGGCGCTGAACGCCGTCGATGTGCTTGCGCAAGCTTTGCAGCAGGATTTGCTGGTGGGCATGGGCACCGGTCAGCCGGATCAGGTGGTGGTCTTGCCGGATCAGAATATCGAGGCGGTGACCTTGCAATTGGATGTCGAGGAAAATGGTGCCTGGGTGCGTTGGCAACAGGTGGCCTTTCTGGCCGGTCAAGCCGCAGATGCCAGAGTGTATAGGCTCAATCCGCAGTCCGGCTATGTCTACTTTGGTGACGGTACGACCGGGCGCCGGCCGCCGTCAGGTAGCCGGATTCGTATCGCGGCTTATCTGTTTGGCGGCGGCAGCGCCGGCAATATCCCCGCCGGCACCATCAAGGAGGTGGTCAACGGCAGCTCTCGCTATAAAATTCGCCATGAATGGTCCTTGCAAGGTGGTTTGGATGCGGAGACCGTCGAACAAGCCGAAAAACGCATCCCGCAATTTCTGACCCATCGCAATCGGGCGGTGACCCAGCAGGATTTTAAAATCATCACCGAGGCCAATCCGCTGAATCCGGTAGCCCGCGCCGAAGTATTAGTCGGTTTTCTGCCCGGCGCCAGCATCCGCGCGGCGCGCGACGGCGTGCCGGGAGTGGTCAGCGTATTCGTGCTGCCACCGGCCGAACCGGCGTTGGGTCACACGCCCAAGCCCAATCAGGGCTTGTTGAAGGACGTGTTTGCCTATTTATTGCAGCGGACCATGGTCGGCACCGAGCTGTATGTATTAAGTCCGGAGTTTGTGCCGATTGCCGTCAGTGTAAAAGTTCAGGTGCGGGACATTGAAACCGAGCAACAAACCCTGCGCGAGGTGCAGCAGGCTTTATTGGAATATCTGTGGCCCCTGGCGCCCGGCGGCGCGCGCGGTGCTGGGTGGCCCTTGGGCGGTGCCGTGCGCGCCAACGAATTATTGACTCAAGCAGCACGGGTGGCCGGGGTGCAGGCCGTGAATAGCTTGAGTCTGTTTCAACGCGGCAGCAATGGCTGGCGCCGCTTGCCAGCCGACGAAACGATCAGCCTGACTAAATATCAGTTGCCCGAGCTGTTGGGGGTGCGCGCTGACAGCGGTTCCGGCACGCCGGCTTTGCCGGACGGTATTGGTTTGCTGAAAGGCCAAACCCCGGACGACAGTCTGGGCGTCGCGGTGCCGGTGATTCCGGACCTTTGTTGAGAGCTAGCCATGGACGTCAACAACACCCCGTATTTTTTACTGAGAGGCCAGGCCGATTTCGAGCAAGGCTCCAGCCATTTGAGCTGGAATGCCGGTTTGCAGGCGCTGACGCTGGCACAAAACCAGGTTTTGCGTTTGCCGGCCTCCGATCCGGCGGCGGCTTTGCTGGCGTGGCAGAACAGTGCGCCGCTGGCCTTGGACAGTTTTAATCAGATTGGGCGTTTGAGCGACGACGGTACTCGCGTCGAATTTAATAGCGGTCGCGGCTATCTGAGCTTGCAGGACAATGAATTGCAGGATGTCACGGCGCCGCAGGGCCGGTTTGCCGATATGGCTTTCGCGGCGGTCGCGAGCAGCGGCAAGCCGGGCTTCGGGCAACCAGCCGGCGACGGCAGACTGGCCTTGCCGTTCAGCGACGGCAACAATCAGCATGGCTTGCTGCTGTTTCACCTGGCCCGGCGCTGGCAAACCTTCTGTGCATGGGGCAATGCGGAAGGCGAGGATGCCGCGTCGCAAATGCCGCTAAGGGCGTGTGTCGACGCGGAACAACGAATCTGGCTAATCTCTGCGACTAGCTTAATGTTATGCACTGGCGAATCACTGCCCTTACCGTACACGCCGCAACCGGTGCGCTTCGAACCCGAGCAAGCCAATCCGCATCCCTTAAACCGAATCTGGCAGCAAGCTTTGCCCGAGGACGTGCAGGCGCTGGCGCTGTGTTGCGATCTGCAGCAGCTCTATATCTTGTGCCACGACGGTGCCGGTGAGCAGGCGATACTGACCCGGCCTTTGTCGGCGTTGCCTGATGCGCCATTCAAAGCCTACGCCTGTTCTTCAGACTTGCCGTTCGCAATTGATCTGGCTCTGGCTGCCGATTCGGCGTTGCCGAACAGCGGTCGGCTGGCGGCTTTGGTGCCGCGCGCGGCGGATGATCTGAATTTCGTTCAGCGTGATTGCCCGGTATTGACGCTGCATTGGGATAGCGAAACCAACACCGGCCAGGCCCGTTTGCTGCACGAGCGTTATCCAATGTTGTCGCAAGCCGTGCCGCGTTTTGTCAGCAGCGCCGACGGCCAGTTGCGTTATCAAGCCGAGGCAGATCCGGATTTTCCTCAGATTGTGCCGCGCCCCAGAGAACTGCATGCCTTGCGCCGACCGCAGTTTTTTCTGGAAGGCACGGCTTTACTGCATGAGCTGGATTCCGGCCAAGTCGATACCCAATGGCACAGGCTGTATCTGGATGCCTGCATACCGCCCGGCTGCGACATTCAGATTGCGGTGCGGGTATTTGCCAGCCGGCAGGCTGTCCGGCCCAAGCCTATCGACCAGCCCGCGCCGTTGTGGAACCCGTTGCCGTCCGAATTGCCGTTCGCTCCAAGCTTGGCCGGCCAGCAAGTCGGTACTAGCGGTCTGTTCGAAATTTTGTTGCAACAGCCGACGGGGCCGGTACGGCAGTTGCGCGGGCGCTATCTGCAAATTCAAGTGACCTTGCGCGGCGACGGCCGGCAAAGCCCGGCCTTGCACGCCATCAGGGTGTATTACCCGCGGTTTTCCTATCAGGAAGCTTATTTCCCGGAATTTTACCGGCAGGAGCTCAGTTACGACCCGGCGCAAGCCGTCGGTCCGGCCAATGGTGCCGATGTGCGAGAGCGTTTGCTGGCAGTCTTCGAAGGCGTTTTGACCCCCTTGGAAGGCCGGATTGCCGCCAGCGAGCAATTGCTTGCTCCGGAGGCGACCTCTGTCGCTAACCTGCCTTGGTTGGCCGAGGCCGTCGGTGGCCGCCTGCCAAGCCATTGGCCGGAAGCCCGGCAGCGGCGCTGGCTGCGGGACTTGACCTTGATTCAACAATACAAAGGCACGTTGGCGGGGTTAAATTTAGCTATGGACATCGTCAGCGACGGCGGTGTGCAGCGAGGCGAAATCGTGGTGTTAGAGAATTTCCGCTTGCGGCGGACCATGGCGACGATACTGGGCATAGACATGGATGACGGCGATCATCCTTTAACTTTAGGCACCGGCATGAGCGGCAACAGCATCGTCGGCGACAGCTTGATTCTGTCGGAAAGCGATGCCCGGCAGTTTTTGGCATTGTTCGCCCCGGAGCTGGCAACCGCCGACGAAGCGGCGCAGGTCAAAGCGTTTTTTGAAGAATACGCGCACCAAGTCAGCATCTTGCTACACGGGCGGGCGGTGAGTTTGCGGACTGCTGTGGAAGACATTTTGACGGAACAGCTACCGGCGCATTTGCAATACCGGATCATCGAAACCGAACACCCCTTCGTGCTGGGTATTGCGCCGCTGCTGGGCATGGATACCTTCATAGAAACCGCGCCGCCGTTTCGCCGCGTGACGCTGGACGACACCTATCTGGGCCGCGAGGGGGTCTTGAAAAACCCGGCGGCGTTTTCACCGGAGGATATCAATGCGCAGGCATAGCGATTTTATTAGTTTGGCCATTAACCCGGTCCCTATCAGAGGCCGGAAGAAAAGCTCTCTCCTGGTGGGCGATGGGATTTATGCTGCCGGATACCGAGATTTTGGCATTTCCTATTTGGCACCACACACGGAGGCCGTATGGATACCCTAGACGATTTCACCACGCTGGAACAGGACGCCAGTTTGTCGGAACCCTTGCGCCGAGTGGCTTACGAGGCCGGGATGATGCTGGGTCTGGAAGCGACCCGCGACGAGCAGGCCTACCATCGCCGCCGCCTGACCCGCCATCAATACTGGCTGCAAGGTTACGGCACCTTGGCGGGGATGGCGGTGAGCATGGCGCCGGCCACGCATCCCAACAATACCGACAATCTGACGGTGCGCCTGCTGGTGAGTCCTGGCATCGGCATTGACGGCCTGGGCCGAGAGGTGCTGATCCACGAGCCTTATTGCATCAACCTCGGCGACTGGCTGGCGGCGCAATCCGAAAGTCATCTGCGCGAAGGTTACAGCGACGCTGATAATCTACTCTGGCTGAAAATCTGTGTGCGGCAAAAAGATTGTCCGGTGGCGATGCAGCCGGTGCTGGCGCGCAAGCTGAATCTCAGTACCGACGCGGTGCAACCCAGCCGCACCGCCGACAGCGTGCGCCTGGAATTGATTCCGGAATTGCCGCCGCCAGCGGCAGACGATGATTATCAACCTTGGGCTTGCCATCAGGGGCTGCCGGCGGCGATGCCGGCACTGTCGGCCGCAGAACAAGCCTTGTTGCAGCAAGTGCAAAACGATAACTCTCAGGCCGGTGCGCAACTGGCGCTGCATGCCCGTTTGCTGCACGCGCTGGATGGCAACGGTGTTAATCCCCAACAACTGCAAGACGAGTTGGAGGAGGGCGCCCGTTTGCTGCTGGCCAGGATTAGCATCAGCGTCGCCGACATCAACGCCATTCTGGTTAACCCGCAATTAATCTCGATCAACAACTTGGTGCGGCCGTTCCTGGCCACCGCCAGCCAATTGGCCTGGCTGGCTCGCCAGCCCTGATCATGGAGGGACTATGAGCGAAATTTTATTTCAACCTCTCGGCAATCCGATTGCCGCCGGGCTGGCGCTGGATCAGGTCGCCGACATCGATCCGCGCTTGACTCGCAGCCATTATTTCGACGGCCGCTTGCTGACTGCCGAAGACCTGACCCGCGATCAAATCTATCTGGATCAGCGCTTGCGCGAGTTGGGCCGGGTGCTGGGCAGCGGCATCGTCGCCGGTTTGGCCTTGAGCTTCGACCGCTTCACCGGTTTGCTGACTTTGGAACCGGGTTTGGCAATGACGCCGGCAGGCCGGGTACTGGAGCTGGGTAGCCGGCTGATCGTTAATCTGCGAGACCGGGCCTTGATCAGCGGCTTGAATGAGGGCAATTTTTCCAATCTGAACCGGGGTTTGTACGCGGTCGTGCTGCGCTATGTCGATGTCGGTACCGATATCGCCGAGGTGTTTCCGAAAGATTTAAGCGCCAAGCGCGGTTTTCAATTCGCGATGATCACCGAATCGGTGCAAATGGGCCTGGTGCCCTTGCCGATTCCGCTGCCGCAGCAAAGTCCTTTGCAGATCCGCGCCCGTTTGATGCGGGAGTTGCTTGGCGACGATCAACTGCATGGTCTATTACCGGAAGACGCCGTGGCCTTGGGTTTGGTAGCCATTCAAGAAGGTGCGCCGCAATGGTTGGACGCACAATTGTTGCGTCATCCCTTGCGCGCCGAAGCCGGCATCGATTCCTTGCAAAGCGATTTGTCGCGGCAATATGAAGCATTGCTGGCCGACATTCTGGTTAATCGCCGTAGCGGCGGCCTGACTGGCGACTTTCATGCCAGCGATTATTTTTCCTTGCTGCCGCCGGTCGGCAGTTTGCCCAAGGAAGCGGTCGATCCGGTCAACGGTCGGCAGGGCTATTTCCCGGAAAACTACCAAGTGGCGATTGCGCCGTTACGGCAATCCGATGTGGAACAGATCCGCGCCGAATCCCTCGCTTTGCCGGCCATCGATTTAAGCAACGGCGAGCCGGTGGACATTGTGGTGCTAGTGCCGCTGTCCAATCTGGATTACGGTCATTACGCCGCGCAACTGGAACGTAATTTCGATCCGAATAAACGTCTGCTGCCGCAACTGGATCTACTACGCCTGAAACTGTATCCGGTCAGGCCGGTGCATGCGCTGGACACCGACCAGGCCGCTTGGCAAGCGATCTGGGATCGCTTTGGCAGCAACGCGCCTTTTTACGTGCGCCGGCCCAGTCGCGCGGCGGAAACCTCGATCAGCGGTATCGTGTTGGCGTTGGGTACTTCCTTACCGGCACCGCCCGAAGTGGTGGGCGGCCCAGCCGACGGCTGCGGCTTGATCGACGACGAGGACAGTGTCTTCTTGAAACGGGTGAACTATTCGATGTTGGCCGAACTACGTGCGCCCGCCGACGATGCCGGCCGCGCAGCGCTGGCGGTATTGGTGGAGTCTTTCAGTGAATCAGCATTAGTCGCCGCCAGCCAACGCATCCTGCTATTGGTGGAGCGCCAATACGACCGGGTAATCTGGCAAACCCTGCAACAACTGGCTGCCGCTAACAATCTGGATGCATTTTTGGCTGCATTGCGAGCTAAGCCAGCCAACCAGACAACTCGCGAATTGGTTGTTGCAGGTGGTGCGGCGTTGGGTTTGGAGAATGGTTTAATCGGGCAATGGACGGCGTTGGTGCCGTGATGGGGATTTTGGCAGGATTAGGTAATGTGAATGCTTTGAAGAGGAATTTGGAAATTGGAGGTTTAAACCCCCTCACCCTAGCCCTCTCCCGGAGGGAGAGGCGATTGTTTCGACTTTTGATGAGTACTCAAAAGCTTCGGCGCGCAGGGAGCAAGCGGCTCCGGGTGTCTTTTCTTTTTGATACTTTTCTTTGGACGAGCAAAGAAAAGTATCTCGCCTGTCGGTGCGAGAACCGACATTAAATACATCCGTCGCGCTAGCGACACAATAAAAGCTGTTCCACGTTGGGGAAGGTTTATGCGAACAAAATTTCCCCAAAAGATATGGAAAGAAGAGTAAGGAGTAGCCATCATGTCCATGATCCTGCTGCATAAGCCCATCGCCAGCTCCCGCAGCTTGCAGTGGGTGCACATGTTCCCCGGTCGGCATTTGGGCGAGGAAGAATTCGACCGCGAACAGGCGTATGCCGATGCGCGACTGGCCACTGTCTTGCAGAGCAGAACCGCCGGCATCGTCCATGGCCTGGATTTACAATTGGGGCCGAACGGTGTATCCGAACCCGGTTTTAGTGTCAGTGCCGGCTTGGCATTGGCAGCCAATGGCCAGGCGCTGGGGCTGTACTATCCGCTGCGTGCCGAATGGCAGGATTTGATCGACGCCTACCTGAGCCGCAACCAGGTAGCCAGTGCGGTCGGCGTTTATTATTTAATGCTAACGCGCGGCGACCGGCAAATCGACGGGCCCAGCGTCGATCCGTGTCAGCGCACCGAGTTGGACCCTACTCGCGACACTCAACGCGTATTGGCCGGCAGTCTGGCCTTGCAACGTATCAATATCAGCGACGCCGCCGTCAATACCTGGCCGCGCGAACGCATCGAAAACTGGGTGGCCGCCGACCGGGTCAATGCCGGTTTCATGGCCAAGTTAGGCCATGCCGTGCCGCTGGCCTTGCTGGCGGTGGTAATCAACGAGGAAGCCAGCTACCGAATCGCCTGGTTGTCGCAAGAGGCGGGGCGCTACGAAGCCATGCCGAACAGCGGTTATCGGGTGTTGCTGAATCAGACCGGCGCGGCGATGCGGCGAGTCATGCAGGCGGCTGGTTTGCCTGCTAATGTCGGAATTTCCTTGCCACAGTTCCTACTAGACAATTTGCATCTGGATTTTCTGCCGGCTGCCGGTCAATTGCCCTTGGATTGGCTGCAAGATCCTGCCGCGCTGGCCCCGAATCTGCTTTGGCTGCCCACGCATCTGGGCATAGACATGGTGCCGGTGCCGGAAGAATCCGTGATCGAGTTGCTAAACGGGCACATCGCCCGGCGGGTGATCGATTTACGCCAGCCGGCCGGCGACAAGATTAGACTTCTGCTGGCGGTGAACGAGCCGGATTACCGGCCCAATCTATTGGACATTCCGCAAACCGACAGCGTATTGGAAAGCGATATCTTCCGGTTTTATATGCGGGCCTACGAGGCCTGGCGCAAATGGCGGCAGCAATTCGATGCGTTGTATTTCGTCGAACCGTCCAATATCCCGCCATTGGCTGGCAGCATCGGAGTGATCGAACATGCGGTGCTCGATCCGGCGCAATTCAAAAATTTGGATTTGCCCAAACCGGAGATTCCGCCCGCCTTACCCTTGGCGATTTTCGAGAAAGTAATCGCCCGCGCCAACAGGGAACAACAAGATCCGCAAAATCCCGGCACGCCTTATCCCTATCAGAAGGGCGTGCCGGCGCTACCCAATTTTTACCGCAATTGGTTGGGCGCAGAAGGCAACCCGCCACCGATAGCGGTACCGAGCGACGACGGCTTGGTGGTGCAGTATGCGGTGGCCTTGGTCGAGTTGGAAGCCATCGAAAACCAGATTCGCGCCATCCGCAGTCGGGTTGAGAAAACCCGCGACTTTTTGTTATTACAACGCCAGCAACTGGACTCGCAAACTGTGGCTTTGGCCGCCTTGGCCGGCGGCGTGGCCGGCGACGGCACCGGGTTACAGGTGGCGCGTTGGCTGCCGTACGCTAATCTGAACGCTACCGAAATTCCCAACAATGTTGAAAAAGCGGTAAACACCGAAAGCGTAGTCAACACGGCGCCCAAAGCCGTTTTTGCCACCGCCTCTGCAGGCCTGTTCAACAACGCCGTTAGTAAGATGGCGGCGCCGAAAATCAGTGCGAGCAGTGCCTTGACGAACAATCTGCTGAGCAACGCCCTGGCGTCCACGTCATCGGTGTCCAAGTCGGCATTTTTATTGACCAGTAAGCCGCAAACTTATTCGGCGTTTGAATTGGGCATCAACAAAAATCGTCTGGATATGTTGTCGCGCATCACCAAGGAAGCGGTCAGCAAGCCGGCGTTCGAGGCGAAGGAATATCGGTTCGGGGTGATCGATCATATCAGCCCGGAAATCAACGAATATGCCAAGGCCTATTACGGGATGAAGGAGTTGCTGGCGACGTTGTCCGATTTGTTCGACCCCACCGACGCAGCCACCTTGCGCAGGCAGATGGAAACAATTGGTGTGGTGGAAGATGATCGAGATGGTGCGAATGCCACTAATCCGTTCGAGCGCAGCGGTAAGCTGGAATCCCCGAGCGTGCTGGATAATCTGGCGGATAAAAATGCACCTAATAATCCGCAACGCTCAAGTCTGTTAAAAACCCAATATCGTTACCATGCCTTGTTCAAGGCCGGACGAATTCTGACGCAATGGATCGCGGTTTTCGAGGCGCGTTACAACAATATCGAACGCAAATTACAGGGAAAATTACGCGAACAAGCCAACAAGGTGGCGCAGATCGACAAATTGGCCGGATTGATTCAGGTAGCGCGGGAAACCCTGGAAGGCCTGGATAGATTTCGCGTCGAGCAACTCGGCGACTATGGCGTCGCGCAGCGTTTGCTGGATGAAGACTGGCGGCAGGTTTGGGCGTTGAATAACGAACGTACGCGGATTCTGACCAAGGCTTTGCGCGGCTTATACTATGTCAGAGTGCGCGGTACGCCGGTCAGCGCGTCCTTGGCCGACCCGTTGGCCTTGCGCTACGGCAGCAGTAAAGACATTGTCCCCGGCTGCGATTGGGAAGACGAAGTGGATTTGCCAGCAGCACTGGACCCGTTTTTCGCGGCGATCTGTGAAATTCCGATGGACGACTGGGCCGGCTTAAAACCCTTGCGGCCCAGGCTGCCGCCGTTTCACCAATTCGATTATCTGGGGCAATTGCGCCAGGCCCGCTTCAAGGCCAGACCCGCCAGCTTACTGACGCCGGCCAATAGCGATACCTTGCAGGCCCGCCTGCAAACCGTGCACCTGCAAACCCAGATCGTCATGCAGCAGTGGGCCAGTTTCAGTTTGCCGGCCTTTACCGCTAGCAGCTTGCAAACCCAGGCCGCAGCCGCCAAGGTCTTGGCTTTGGAAGATCTGGCCGGCACGGCCGGACCGTTACGCAAACCAGCCCACGAACTTCGCGAGCAGCTGGAGCATTGCCAGTCTTGTCTGCTGGAAAAACTCAATCTATTGCCGCCGTCGCTACGTTTGCAATGGGGGCAATTGGCGGAAGACGATCAAATTCGGGTCGAAGACGTGTCCTGGTGGCCAGGCATGGATAGAGCGGAAGCCGATGACTTCAATGCCGCCCGCACCGTGTCGGAATTGATCGCCTGGTGGTTTCGGCAGTTGGACCGCGATGCCTCCGCTGCTAGTCGCAGCGCCATGCGCAATATGATTCGGGCAGTGCTGATTCATGCTTCGCTGGGCGACCCGCAGGAAATCATCCGCGGTAATGTGCATGTGCCGCCGCGCCTGGCGGCTGTCGGCGAGCGCTTGCAGGTCAAATTGAACCGGCCGCCGTTGCCGGGGACCCGGTTGCAATTGCTGGATACCGAACAGCGGGTGGTGGCGGTGCTGGCGGTGGAAGATCACAGTCCGCAAAGTACCCAGGTAACCATTGTCGACATGCTGCAAAGCGGCGTAAAGATCAACACCCGTTTCAGCGTAGTGGCGAACAAGCTGACGCAGCAGCGCTTGTAACCTGATGATATGAGCACCCTAGCCGCCGATACCGTTGCGATACACCGTTTGACCGTCCGGGCCGGACAGCAGCGGGCGGCGGAAATCGTGCGCGACAGTTTGCAAAGTGCGGATTGGCCGCAAGCCGGGCAGGACAACTGGGTGTTTATCCGCCGCCTGCAAGTCAGCGGTGCGGCGCGGCAACTACCTCGGCATTTGCTTGATCAAACCCGGCAGTACTTAACACAAAGCAACAATCCCGAACAGGTGATGCGCTTCGCTAGCCTGGCCGAGCTGTTGGCGGCCTTGCTGGCAGATCTGGTGCGCGGCCGCGCCGGCTTTAACTGGTATTGGCGGCGTTGGGCACGTTGGTTTGATTTACCGGTGTCTCGGGCGATCGCTGGCGTATTATCGGAACATCTGGCTTTGCTGTCGTCGATTTGCGCTCGTTTGGCGCAACGGGGTGAATTGGCGGCAGTCTGGTTGAGCCTGAACGATAGCGATGGTCGGCAATTGGCGGTTGAAATGGCTGGACTGAATGGTTTTCGGTTGCCAACTGTGTTGGAAATATCAGAAATACTTGATCCTGGAATTGGGAGGGCGGAAAGGCTACACCCGTCAGTAGCTGCAACACACACTTGGGCTGGGCAAATATCCTTGCGGCCAGAATTATTGGCGCATTGGCGCGGGGTGTTGCAAGAGTTGAATGTCACCGATGGCCGCTATCAATTGGCCTTGTTACTGATCGGTCGGGAAGCGGCCCCGCTATTGTTGCAAAAGCAGCCGGCTAACGTGCTGGCGTTTTTATCCAGCTGTTTTGCCTTCCCTTTGCCAGCCAAGCAAAAGGATGTTGGTGGCCAGCTTAGGTCAGCGCAGATGAATGACGCGACCCAGGCAAGGGTTCATCCGGCACCATCTTATGTCCTTCCCCAAGCACTGTCGGTGAGACAAGCCGGCCAGACGCCAGCGCAGGTAGGGAGTGATATAAAATTAAATTCCGATAACGGTGTGGAAAACCAAACGCCTTTGCTGTCTGAGCGTAACTATGATGCCGGACCTGATGGCACAAAGAGCGGACGATCATTGCAAAATCGTATTCAAGCAGACCGGTCATTTGACGATTCGTCTGTTTGTGCCACGGAGCGTGAACAGGTTTTACATTCCGCACAAGTCAGCGAACGCCCTGAGTTTGCTGGCTTCCATACCCGGCAAGGCGGCTTGTTGTATTTATTGAATATGCTCAACCGCGCGGAAATGCGCGGCTTGATGCTGGAGCATGCCGAAATCTTGCCTAGCGGCTGGGCCTGGTTGTATCGGTTGGGGCAAGAATTGCAGTTGGAAGAGGACGACGCGCTGGTCGATTTCATCGCGCTGCAATTGGGTCTGGATGATAGCGCCGAACTGGTCCAATTGCCGCCTTTTCCAGCCCGCGAACAGGTGTTGAGTCTGGCCGAGCGCTGGTATGGCAAGACCGGCGTTTGGCAGCCTGAGTTGTTGGCGCTCTCCGCGCAAGTTCACTATAGCCCCAGCCACATCGACTTATACGCGCCGATCAATGCAATCCGTCTGCCGGTTCGTTTGGCCGGGCTGGACATCAATCCGGGCTGGTTGCCGTGGCTGGGCCGAGTCGTGAGTTTTCATTATGACTAAGCCGCCGCAGCGCTTGGCTGAATCCCTGAATCTGCAACAAGCTAACCGGCAGCAACCACTGGCAGCCTTGGTACGCGTCGGTTTGGCGGAGTTCTGGGAACGGATGATGCCGGGCGACACTGAATTGTCCGAGCAATTACGTCAGCAAGCCGCTCGGCAGTTAAACGTCGAAGCCCTGCCGAGCTGGACGCAAATGCGCGATAACGCAGCCGCTCAGATACAGGCCCTGCCCGGTCCCTTTGGGCAGTGGCTGCGCGAACAACATATCGACTTGCCGCAGGCCTTTTTGTTGGCCGTGGTCGGCAGCGCCGAGACCGATTATCTGGTGACTTTGACGCTGAGTGAGTTGCAAGCGCCCAATCCCGGCAACCGCTTGGCCGTGCATTTGGCGCTAACGATGCTGGACGAATTATTCGGTGCCGGCACGCTGGATGCGCTGGATTTACACGCGACCCAATTGGTGCAACAGCAGGTGTTATTGTTGGAAGGAACCGGGCCGCTTTCGCTCAGGCAATTGCGCATTGAACCGGCCTTGTGGTCGGTATTGTGCGGCCGGCCGGCGATTTGGCCGGGCTGCCGGGCGATTGCGCTGACCGACCGCGAGTTATTGCCGCTACGGATTCGTAAGCAATTGCCGCATCTGGCGACCTTATTGGCGAAAGGCGAGGTGCGCGGCCTGGCAATACGCGGCAATAGCGGTTGCGGCCGGCGAGCTTTGGCCGCCGAATTGGCGGGCTTGTTGGGATTAACGGCTATCGAAGTGCCGAGCGACTTGTGGCAACAGCAGCCGGCTTTGCCCTTGGCCTGCCAATTGGCCGGCTGGCTGCCGGTGATCAAGGCGCAGCTGGCGGCCGGTGAGAGCTGGCAGTTGCCGACGATACAACCCAATATTGCCCATGTGATTGTGTTGGGGATGACCGATGCGGTGTCCGGTCAGGATTTGTTGGAATTGGAAATGGGTGTGCCCGACGAAGCCGAACGCCGCCAGCTTTGGGCGCGCTATCTTGCCGATCCTGAATTGGCCCGCCGTGCTGCCAGTGCGTTGCTGAGCGGGTCGGTGATCCAGAAAGTAGCGCGCAATGCGGTGCTACGCGCCGAACAAAGCCGTGTAGCGTTAAACGCCGAGCATATTGCCCAAGCCCGCCGCGACTTAGGCGCGGAGCGCTTACGCCTATTGGCCGAGCCGGTGCGGCGGCGGGTCGAACGAGAGGCGGTGGTATTTCCGCCACTGGTCGAGCAATATTTGCACGACTTTATCGCCCGCGCCCATAGCCGTGAATCCTTGTGGGAGGCCTTGGGCGTAACTTTGCAAGCCTCGCGCAATGCCGGCCTGCGGGCCTTGTTTGTCGGCGACAGCGGCACCGGCAAGACACTAGCCGCCAGTTATGTCGCCACCGCGCTGGGCGCACCGCTGTATCGCGTGGACTTGGCGGCGATCATGAACAAATACGTAGGCGAATCCGAGAAAAATCTGGGCCTTTTGCTGGATCTGGCCGCCGCCGCCGATGCGATATTGTTGTTCGACGAAGCCGATTCTTTGTTTGGCCGGCGCACCGACGCTCAGCAAAGCGGCGAGCGTTACGCCAATATGCTGACCAACTTTCTGTTAACCCGCATCGAAAACCACCCCGGCATCACCATCCTGACCACCAACAGCCGCGAGCGCATAGACAATGCCTTTACCCGGCGTTTGGATGCGATTGTGGATTTTCCAATGCCGGGGTTTCAGGAGCGTCTGGATTTATGGCGGAGCCATTTCGGGCAACGCAGCCCCAGTGACGATTTGTGCAAGACGCTGGCCAGCTATTGCGACATCAGCGGCGGGCAGATCAGGAATGTGGTGCTGACCGCTGCCGGTTGCAGTCCGGCGGATCAGCCCATCGGTGTCGAGCCGCTGTTGTCGGCCTTGCAACGCGAATATCAAAAGCTGGGCCGCAATCCGCCGGCGCAGTTAAAGCAGTTGAGGAGTTAGCTTATGGCAACCTTGGCGTCCAGACTCCGCAAAAAACAGCCGCAGCGCAAAACCAGTGCGCCGCCCAAACCCAAGGAAGAGAAAACACAGCGCAAGCCGGCATATCTGCAACGCAAGATGGCGGTCAGTCAGCCGCATGACCCTGAAGAAAAGGAAGCCGACCAAGTAGCGCAGGAAGTCAGCCGCGCTAAAAAAACCGGTGAGCAGCCGGGGGTGAAGGAAGACAAGGAGATGATTTCCAGCAAGCCCGTGCCGAGTGCGCAACGACTGATGCGACGGCTGAATCGGGCTGTAGCAGATCAAAACCAGGAAGAGTCGCAAGCGCCTACCGCCAAGCGAGTAAGGCGCTCGGTAGAAACCGAGGATAAAAAAGAAGAATCGATCAAACGCTTGCACCGAAAAACCAAGGAAGAGGAGGAGCCCAAGGCGGCTCGTTTGTTCCGCAAGGCTGCGACGCTGGAAACGCCGGACGAGCAGCAAGTGACGGCAACAAGGCGACTGATGCGTAAAGCAAAACAGGCGGAAGAACAGCCAATCACGCAAACCCGGTTGCAGCGGACCGAAATGGAACAACAAGAACAGCAATCGTCTGAAGCGCCGATAGCGGATGGTGCTGAGGGTGGAGTCGAGCAGGAAATCGAACAACGTATCGAAAACAGCCAAGGCTTCGGCAAGCCATTGCCGGAGGAAGTGCGTCGCGATATGGAACAGCAATTCGGTAAGGATTTTTCGGCGGTGGTAATCCATAACGACGCCGAAGCTGCCGAACTTTGCAAACAGCTCAACGCCCGCGCTTTTACTGTCGGTAACGACATTTATTTTGCACCGGGTGAATTTGCACCCGAAACCGATGTCGGCCGAAATTTGTTAGCCCATGAATTGACGCACACCGTGCAACAGAGCAGGCACGTGTCGCGGAAAATCCATCGCGCACCCGCTCCGGCATCGGCGGCGACGCCAGCGGATAGAGCGACCCAACGCGGCGCTACCCTTGCCAGCGATGGTAAGTTGAATCATCCAACTTTGGGCGAGATGGACCGTAGTGCACATACCGTTAAACTTAGGCAAATCGATTTGCCGGCAGTGAAAAAACCGTTCACGCCGCAACCATGCGTGATTCCGGCTGGTCGGGTGCGCGACGATACCCAGAGCAGCATATGGGACAGTGCGGTCCAAGAGGGGAGTATCGATGGCGCATTAACCACCAAACTGGCGAGTGCGCCGGCAATGACGATAGGCAATCAACCGGCTTATTATCTGAAGTTGAAGCGTGAACGCCATTTCCTGATGGGCACCAAGCCACAGATTGTTCAGCAGTTAAAACGACCTCGCTGGAATCGGGAGGGAATGTCTCGTAGTTACGATGTCGATCATAAATTGGAATTTCAGCTAGGCGGCTCCGATGGCGATATAGCCAATTTTTGGTTACTGGAATCATCGGCCAATCGCAGTTCCGGTGCCAAAATCAACAACGAACTGAATCGTAAGCTCGAATCCTTACTCGATCTCGGTCGCTACGTCTGGTCGCCGACTACGGTTCGTAATAGCGCTGAAAACGCCCGGCGCGGCGATGAGATCACCGTCGAACATCACGGTGCCAGCATGCCGGTCGCTGGCCACCCGGATGACCATTTCACCGTGGACCAGATCAATTCAGGCGCCCATTTGACGGGGTTGGACGTGCTGAGTGAGCGGGAGATTCGCACTTATAATTTGCAGGGTAGTCCGACCAGGATTGTGATTTTTTCGAATCAAAATGGCGGCCAACCAGCCAATATTCCATGGAATGAGGGCCAGCAGCAAGTGGAGCTTGGCGTCGATCCCGGTTGGGGCTTTTCGGGACGCGATTCCGCGGCAGGCATTCGAGTAACCCAGTTGAATTACCAGCAGGCGCCAGGCTCGACTGAAGGAGGTACCGGTACGGTAACCGGCTTTGCCTATAGCCAAAACAAGTATTTACAGGGGCAACCGTTTACCTGGAATATCGTGCCCATGCCAGGGGTTATGTACGGCGGGGCTATCGATCAAGCCAGTGTGCAAAGTTGGGTGCGTACTCGCCTGCGGGCCAAGGGATTTAGTCCGATTCAAATTAACGACGCCCACCTTGATGGCGGCGTGGGTCTGGTGGCTGGCGGCCAAATCAATTGCGATTTGCCGCTGTTGAGTGGCGCGAGCTTGGCCTTGGTCATCAATGGTCCCGATGTGGAGCTGGATGCTTCGATACCAATAGAGCAAATCAACCTGCCTAGGCCTATAACGGTGACCCATAGTGCTTTGCATGTGTTTGCTGGTTCGCGTGGATTCGGTGCCGAAGGTGCAATTGGTGTGGAAATCGCCAATCTAGGTAGCGGTGAGATTCGAGCCGGTATGTCTACCGAACAAGCTTTTTTTGCTGAAGGTAAATTCAACTTTGATCCACGTTTATTCGACCGCGCTGAAATCGACGTTTGGTATCGGGACAATCAGTTTGGCGGGCGCGGTACTATCGGTATCGATCAGCCCAACAAGATTAAAGGCATCCGTGCTGCAAATATTACCGCTAGTTATGACGATGGTGCGTTCGTGGCGACCGGCGAAGTGCAGCCCAACATTCCCGGCATCCAGCAGGCTGGTCTCACAGTTGCCTATTCCGAAGCCGACGGTTTGACGATAGGCGGCAATCTGCAACTAGCCGCTAATCCGGCAATCCGCTCCGGCTCGATTGACGTCACCGTCAACAAGCTCGGAGAAGACTGGAAAGTGGCTGCCACCGGCAGCGCCCAACCGGCAATAGCCGGCGTAGACAGCCAATTGACGGTCAGTTACGACGACAGTGCCTTTACCGCTGAATTTAGTGGTTCCTATACCAGAGGGATGCTGTCGGGCACAGTCACGGTCGGTGCCAGCAATCGGGCAGTCGGCGCTGACGGCCAGCCCAGCGGCGATCCCTTGCCCGGCGATGCGTTAAACATCTACGGTTCCGGTTCGGCGACGATTCAGATTGCCCCGTGGTTGCAAGGCACGGCCGGCATCCGTTTCGATCCGAGTGGCGAAGTCACAGTGTCCGGCGAGATTGGCATTCCCAATAACGTCGAGATTTTTGCCCGCAAGGAAATCAACAAATCGCTGTTCAACATTGCCGTGCAGGTGCCTATCGTGCCCGGTATCGTCGCCGAAGTAGGCGGTGGCTTGACCGCTGTGGCCGGCATCGGACCGGGAGTGATCGACCAAATGCGGATCGGCATCGAATACAATCCGGCGCACGAGGAAAATACCCATGTCACCGGCGATGCGCATTTGCGGGTGCCGGCCGACGCCGGTCTGCGCTTGTCGGTGCGGGCCGGCATCGGTTTGGGGATTACCGGCGCCAGTGCCACCGGCGGTTTAGAAATCGGCGGTACGCTGGGTATCGAAGGTGCAGCGGAAGCCGGCGTGCATATCGATTGGACCCCGACCACCGGTCTGGATCTGACAGCCGAGCTATCGGTATCGGCACAACCCAGCTTTACCTTCGATATTTCCGGTTACGTGGCGGTGACGGCGCTTGGCTTTAGCGTCTACGATCAACGCTGGCAGCTGGCCTCTTACCAATTCGGTTCTGATTATCGTTTTGGTATCAGCTTGCCAGTGCATTATCACGAAGGACAGCCATTCGACATCTCTCTCGACGATGTGCAGTTCGAGGTGCCGGACATTTCGCCGAGTGATATTCTCAGTGGACTTATCGAAAGGATTGCCTAATGAGTATTGTCCTTAACGATTTGCTTAGAGAAGGGGTGATTGCTCATCAGTCCGGTAATCTGGCCGAGGCGGCACGTTTGTATCGGGCGGCGCTGGAGTTGGACGCTGACAATGCCAGTGCGCATAACAATCTGGGCTTTTTACTGGCTCAGCGGCAAGAGTGGGCGGAGGCCTTGGTGCATTTGCGTACCGCGTTGCGCTTGAAGCCGACTATGGCGATGGCGCATTGCAATCTCGGTCAGGTGCTGGTGAATACCGGACATGCCAACGAGGGCCTGGCGCATCTGCAACAGGCCACGGCGTGCGATCCGGATAACGTCAAGGTCTGGGACAATCTGGCGCGGATTAGAGTGCTATTGGGCGATTTTGAGGGAGGCGAATACGCGGCGATTCGGGCCTTGAAACTGCAACCCAACGCGCCGCAGCTGCATACCCGTTTAGGTATCGCCGTGGCCGCTCAGCAACGGTTGCCCGAAGCCTTGCAGCATTATCAGCAAGCCTTGGCATTGGACAACAAGCATCAAGAAGCCTGGGCGCAATTGGGTATTACCTGTTTTCTGCGTAACGATCTGGGCAGCGCCCGCGACGCGTTGGAAACCGCACTGGCGCTGAATCCCGACGACAACAACGCCTTGCGGCATCTGGCCTTGGTGAACTTGAGTCTGGGTAACCGCGATGTCGCCATCGCCCAGTTCGAGCATCTGCTGGAACATAATTCGGGCGATGACGAATCCCGTCTGGATTTGGCGGTGGTTTTGTTATCCGGCCAGCATACGGCGGCGGCGTTGGAACAACTGGAGTCGATAAACGAGGCTGTACGCGCGTCCAGCAAGTATCAGTTCTATTTGGCTTTGGCCTTGCAACAAAACGGCGAACAGGAATCCGGCGCGCAATTGCTGCAGCAACTGGCCGATTTGCCGGATGACACCTACGGGGTTAAGGCGCGCAAGATCTTGTTGGTGAGTTGAGTTTAGTGAGGCGAGAAGGGGCTAAGTTCGATCCGAGGGATGTCGAGTATTAAAGGGTTTGACAAATTGGTTGAAAATGATTTTTTGAGAGGCGGGCCGCAGCCAAAAGCCGCCAGACGAGACCAAAGTGCTAATGGCAAATATCCAGCCAAAAGCACGCGAAGGGTGTGGTGAATTTACGAACCGCGCCGATCGCGAACGATGCTCTTTACACTGTTCAGCACATCCTGCGGCCTTATCCAGTCCCCGCTCGAACTCGAATGGGAATATAGGAACGATGCCTAAACAGGTGCCCGGTTTTTGTTGACCATGACACAGAGCGAAATTGGTAACGGTTGTGCATTTGTTAGTCTGGTGGTTATTAAATCTTTTGAATCCATATGCTGCCACCAGTATTTTTTAGACAAAGCGGCAGTTTTGTTGGAAAAATGGATCGTGAAAATGCTCCATAAAAGTGTTCATGAGTTCGACGCGAAATGCGCCGTTGTATTGGAGAAAGGCTCGAAGAAGATACGCTTCGTTCCATGCGCGCCCTTCATATACCCACTCTTTCGGATATTCAAACGGAAAGAAAATGTCATGGAAGTGGACACGGACACCTGAAGATAGCCTTGGCAAAATTTCGAAGAAAACATAGTTCACGTCACTGTTAATTTTACTTACGTGAGTGGAGTCGATGAATAGAATGTCATTCGCTTGAAGTGTCTGAAATACTGATAAATCAACATCTTGCAGCCTGGAAGGAATTATAGTTATCTTGCTCCTATCGCTATCCTTTATGAGGGACATGAGAAGCTCTGGATAAGGCTCAATAAAAGTGGTATCAATTGAGTTGTTGAAGAACAGCTCATTGGTGTCTAGCGTCATGCACGATGAATAACCTGAACCTACCTCTATTATTCTCTTTGGTTCCACGAATCTAATCATGCAGTGTAAGAGAATCGCATCAGAGTATGAGTAAGCAGGGTTTTCAAAGTAATACCGCAACCCGTCGATCCTTTCAGATTGGAAGGGCATCTCCCTGTAGTAGGGAATAAAACTATTGAGGAGCTTCAGTTGTTCTGTTTCATGGAGTTCGAGCCCCGATATTTTTTTGTTAACACTACTGAAAATCTTTAACTCGTCTCTCTTTACCTCGTCTAAAGAAGGGATCGGAGAATAGAAATGACCTGGTGGAACGAAGCGAAGATTTCTCTTTAAGGCAGTTAATTCCGAATGTAATTTGTCTCGCTCTGAGATAATGTCCTTAATTATTGGTAATTTTTTAATGACTGTCTTGATAGCGGTGAGCATGGGGATCCGATTCTCCTGATTTGTTGGTTGGCGAATACCTTGATCCTCTGTATCACAGGTGATAGGTAATGATAACGGGTGAATTCCAGATTGCTGTCATTGAATCAGAAGAGGCGACCGTCTGCAACAGGTCGATCTTGACAATTCATCTCGTCCAAAATCCGTCATTCAATAACGGCGTGATCGTGTCCAACTATGGCCTAGTTTGTAGTGGAACAGTTGACTGAACTGAGATGGAATATGTCGTTGAATGGCTAACAATTCTCCCTGGATGTGGCGCCTTTGTCGCAATCCTGTCTAAAACAATACACCTAAACTGTGACACATCCCTGAAAGTCCTGGTATCCCGGGGCTTGTGGATGTTGCATTCTGTGGCATTGATATTGCTGTGGGTGATTTGAAAACCACTGGGCTTTTCAAGAGGGCTGCAGACAAATACTAAAACCTGTAGCCGATTTTTTGGCAATGTCATTAAGGTGATGAGATGAGCGAAGTTCTATGGGTGGGTTTAATTATGTTGATTGTGGCAGCCTGTGCGTTCGCGCCTCTAGGTTGCATGCTATCCGCTTATTCCAAGTCTAATAAATCCGGCAGTTCAGGCAAAAACGTTGCTGGTAATACTGGTGATTTGGGGCGGAGTCTGCCTGAGGATTCCGTCCTCAAACGGCATTTTTTGACGCAATTGCAAAGCGAGATTGAAGCAACCTTGTTTCCTCGGCCAACTGATTCGATGCTACAACGGCATTACGACGCGTTGGTGGCGGCCAAGGTAGAAAATCGTTTACAGATTAGCGGAAAATAATTCCGCTTTTGTCGGATAGGTGCGAATCACTTCGCACCTATCTTGCTGTTAGATTGTTGTTTTCATTATAAGTAGGCTGCAAAGCTTATTTTTCTGGCATTTTCCCCGCCCGATTAGCGAGAATAGTCCTAAAAATCGCTTCCTGGCGATTCCCCTGTCACTTTGTCCAGGCTTTGCATGCTAAACGCCGCCGATCTCGACACTTTGTTTCTGACCTTTCGCGTTGCCGGTTTGGCTACTTTTCTCTTGTTATTATTAGGTACGCCGTTGGCTTGGAAGTTGGCCCGTAGCCGTTCACGCTGGAAAGGCGTTATTAATAGCATCGTGGCGCTGCCTTTGGTGTTGCCGCCGACGGTATTGGGTTTTTATTTATTGGTGTTGATGGGCCCGGCAGGTGTAGTGGGAAAATTTACCCAATGGTTAGGTATCGGCACCTTACCGTTCAGTTTTGGCGGTCTAGTGGTGGCGTCGGTGTTGTATTCGCTGCCTTTCGTGGTGCAGCCTTTGCAAAATGCCTTCCTGGCGATGGGCGATGCACCTCTGGAAGCCGCCGCGACCTTGGGAGCCGGGCCGTTGGATCGGTTTTTCAGTGTGGCCTTGCCGTTGGCGAAGCCGGGATTTTTAACCGCCGGCGTGTTGGGTTTTACCCATACTGTCGGCGAATTCGGCGTGGTACTGATGGTTGGCGGCAATATTCCCGACAAAACCCGCGTGGTATCGGTGCAAATTTATAACCATGTGGAAGCGCTGGAATACAGCCAAGCGCATTGGCTGGCCGGCGGCTTGCTCATATTCTCGTTCCTGGTGTTATTGCTGCTGTACAACAGCCAACAAACTCAAACCCTGACGCAATCCTTGAAATGACTAATTCCCAAATGCCAAGCATTCAGGCCCGCTTGCGTCTGGCTTACGACCAATTCGATTTGGATGTGGATTTAAATTTACCTGCCAGCGGGGTGACGGTGCTATTTGGTCATTCCGGTTCAGGTAAGACCACGTTGCTGCGTTGTATTGCCGGCTTGGAACGCCCAACCCAGGGTTTTTTGAAAATCGGCGACAGCCTATGGCAAAACAGCGACAGCGATTTTTTCCTGCCCACCCACAAGCGTAATCTGGCGTATGTGTTTCAGGAAGCCAATCTGTTCCCGCATCTATCGGTGCGCGGCAATCTTGATTATGCCGTGCGGCGTTTGCGTGCTAAAGACCGGCTGTTTTCCTTGGAGCAGGCTATCGAATTGCTGGCGATAGGCCCTTTGCTGGAGCGCTTGCCGGCGCGATTATCCGGCGGTGAACGGCAGCGCGTAGCGATTGCCAGGGCGCTGGCAGCCAGTCCGGATGTGTTGTTGATGGACGAGCCGCTGGCGTCGCTAGACGAGCAACGCAAACAGGACATTTTGCCCTACCTGACCGGCTTGCATCAGAATCTGCAAATACCGATTTTGTACGTGACTCACTCATTACAAGAAGTAAATCAACTCGCAGACTATTTGCTGGTAATGGCCGCCGGTAAAACGGTGGTTTGCGGCCCCTTGGCGGAAACCCTGACTAGGTTGGATGGGCCTTTGGCTTTGGATCGGCAGGCAGCCAGTGTTTGGCAAGGGACGCTCATCAGTCATGAAACCGAATATCATCTCAGCCACGCCGAATTCGCTGGCGGTAGCCTGAGTTTGCCCTATTTGGATATACCGGTAGGTACTCCGGTCCGGATCAGAATTTATGCGCGGGATGTCAGTATTACCTTGCAACCGCCGGAAGCGACTAGCATCCTGAATATTCTGCCGGCCAGGGTACTGGCGCTTAGCGAAATGGGGCAGGGCCAAACCGTTGTGCAACTGGCGGTAGGCGAAGAGGTGCTGCTGGCGCATATCACCCAAAAATCGGCGATATTATTAGGTGTGCAGCCCGGCATGGCTGTTTACGTGCAAATCAAGGGTACTTCCATAGTCCGGTAAGCAGTTGCCGCTGACAAGCGTGGTTTTGTATTGGCTCTGTTTAGTCGAATTCTTACCGCAGACCCGCATTTCTGATTAATAAAATGTGATTACTTTCAAAAAACACAATAATTTTTTCTTTGCTGACTGAATGCCGGCGCCTTATCGGCATTTAGCGACTATCTTGTAGAAGGTTTGCCGGAAAGGGTATCGTTGGGTTGATAGCCAGAGGCAGTTCGTCACCTCAAGATAATTAAAAAATGAAATCAATGGTATGGCTCAATGGCTGGTATCCATCAAAAGCGACGAATCGAGTAAACCTTTTCTTGTTTGGTATGGCGCTTAACTTCAGTATTCCGCCTACTGCGCTGGCCGAGAGTGCGCCGGATATCGAAAATTTTTCCATCAACGAATTGATGCAAATGGAAGTGTCGTCGGCCTCTCGAAAGTCGCAGACCGTATCCGATACGGCGGCAGCGGCGTTCGTGATCAGTCAGGAAGACATTCGCCGCTCTGGTGCTACCACTATCCCCGATGCGCTTCGCTTGGCTCCCGGTCTTGAAGTGGCGCAGATCAATGCCAGCGTCTGGGCTGTTACCGCGCGCGGCTTCAATGGTCGTTACGCCAATAAATTGTTGGTATTGATGGATGGTCGCAGCATTTATACACCGTTATTTTCAGGTGTATTTTGGGATTTACAGGATACCTTGATGGAAGACATCGAGCGTATCGAAGTGATACGCGGCCCAGGCGCAGTGATGTGGGGTGCTAACGCGGTAAACGGCGTGATCAACATTATCACGAAGAAAGCCAAGGACACCCAAGGTAATCTGTTCGTGGCCGGCGGCGGCAACCAGGAGCGCGCCTTCGCCGGTTACCGGCATGGTGGCCGTATCGGCGCCGACGGCAGTTACCGGGTGTATGCCAAAACCTTCGAACGCGATACTTTTATCAATGCGGATGGAAATAGGCAGCACGACGACTGGCGTTCGGTGCAGGGTGGTTTTCGCATCGACGACCGCAGTTCTAACGACAGCCGCTACACCTTGCAAGGTGATGTCTACCGCAAGACTATAGGCAACACGGTGGTGCCTCAGACCGTTCTGCCGCCGTTTAACCGCGAGTTTCACGTCGATGATCATGCCGACGGCGCTAACCTGCTGGCGCGCTGGGAAGGTAATTTCAGCGACGGTTCCGAATTTAAGTTGCAAGGCTACTATGATCGAGTCAATTTCAGCGCGGCGGCGCTGTCTGACAGTCAAGATATGCTGGACATCGATTTTCAGCATCGCTTGCATCCCAACGCCGACCACGACTTGATGTGGGGCGCCAACTACCGATTTATTCACAGTACGACCGTTAATACATCAGCCATCGCCTTTACCCCCAATAGCTTGGGTTACCACAATGGCAGTGTGTTCGTGCAGGACGACATCACGCTGATTGATGACACCTTGCGCTTGACGCTAGGTACTAAGTTGGAAGAAAGTCATTTCGGTAACACGCAGGTACAGCCCAACGCCCGATTAATGTGGACGCCGGATCCTGTGCATTCGCTGTGGGCTTCAGTTTCTCGGGCGTCGCGCACGCCGGCGCGCGGCGAAGCCCAGGCCAATGTTGGGCTGGGCGGCGTGCCGACCGGTTTGCCGGCGCCATTCGATCAGATTCAAGTCATCGCGCAGCCCAACCCCAATCTACGCGCCGAAAAAATCTTCGCCGCCGAAATCGGTTACCGTACCCAGTGGACCGAAAAATTCTCCACCGACATTACCGCCTTCAGTAACCATTACAGCGATTTGGTGCTATTCCGCCGCGGGCAGTTGGTAGGGCTCACCCAGTCCTTGATCTGGAGCAACGCCGAGCAAGATTTCACCACGCGCGGCATCGAGATCGCCAGTGAGTGGCATGTGCTGGACTGGATGCGCTTCAGCGGTAATTACAGCCATCTGAAAATGGAAATACCCCAGGATCCGCTCAATCCGGATATCGCCGGATTGAGCCCGCGTCATCGCGGCTCCTTACGCTGGCAGATGGATTTACCGGAAAAAATTAAGCTCGACTTTACACTGCGCCACGTCGGCCGTCTGCATTCCACCAGCCAGGCGGTGCCGGCCTACACCACCTTTGATGCCAGACTGGCTTACGAGCCCTACATTGGCGTGGAGTTCGCCGTCATTGCCCAAAATCTGTTCTCCCCCAGCCATCCGGAATATAAAGATTCATCCGCGCTGTCCTTGCCTAGTAGCGCAGTGGAAGTGCCACGCTCGATCTACGGCAAACTCAGCTGGCGCTTTTGATTTTTCAACCCGTAAAGAGTATCGACCATGCGTAAGCTTTGGAAAAAATTGCCCTGGATTATTGCCGGCATTGTGCTGATTATCGGCTTGCTGAAGCCACCGTTATTGCCTTGGATATTGTTAATATTGACCATTGCCGCGTGTTTATTTCTGCCGCGCCGGGGTTTAATCGGCCCGGTCGAGTTGCCTGCCGACGATGCCTTTTTACCCAGCGAACAAGTGCAATGGTGGTATTGGACCGGGCATTTATTTACCGACGACGGTCGCCGCTTTGGCTTTGAAATCGTGTTTTTCTCGTTCGACAGTTGGGTGATTTTTCGCGATCAGCTGGTGCAGGCGGCGGTCACCGATGTGAATGGTCAACGTTTCTCGTTCGAAGAGTTCGTTGAGTTTCATTTGCCTAATCGTACGCCCAACGGCTTTAATCTCACCTCCGGTGCCGACAATAAAGTGACGGCAGCCGGTGGCGACGGCCATGATCGTTTGCACGCGCAAGTTGGCGACTATGTGCTGGATTTGGAGCTCAATGCCACCCAGCCCCCGGCGCTGCATTACGGTGGCGATCCTCATCCTTACCGGTTTGGCGGCTACACCTACTATTACTCTCGGCCGAAAATGGCGACCACCGGTACTATCAGTATCGGCGGGCAGACTTTTCAGGTTACCGGCAATAGTTGGTTCGACAGACAATATGGGGAACTCTACCAAGCCATTCTGCAAGGCTGGCAATGGTTTGCGATCGAATTGGCGGACAACCGGCAAATCATGCTGTTCGACTTCAAGGGTAGCGACACGTCGGTAGAAAAATCCGGTTCGATTACCGATGCCCAAGGGCAGACTGTTACGCTGGCGGCGCACGAATTCACGGTAACCGTGCTGGGCGAATGGACCAGTCCCAACACCGACTGTACATATCCCTCCGGCTGGGAAGTCGAGGTGCGTGGGGAAAAATTTACTGTGCAGCCCTTGGTGCAGGATCAGGAATTGCGCGCGCAGCATACTCTTTGGGTTGGGCCTACATATTGGGAAGGCGCGTGCAGCGTGGCCGGTTCAGCTGCCGGTAATGCCTACGTGGAGTTGAACGGTTTTTGCCGTTGCCCCCGTCGAGGCGGTTGAGCACTGAAGGGCATTCTAAAAAATCAAAGAATGCCCTTTCTCCCTAAGGTAAGGGGGACAATGGACTGTTTCGCTTTTACGACATCTTAGTGGGATGGGACGTTTTTTGGATGTTCAGTTATTAACCCGGCCCTTAAATTCTCCGGATTCGTCATTCCCGCCTTTGCGGAAGCGATGATG
Source organism: Proteobacteria bacterium ST_bin11 (assembly GCA_002083615.1). Taxonomy (GTDB): domain Bacteria; phylum Pseudomonadota; class Gammaproteobacteria; order Methylococcales; family Methylomonadaceae; genus Methylomonas. The sequence continues at coordinate 133,554 of MSXO01000020.1, forward strand.
CTTAAGGGGGCGGGTTAACAAATGATTTACGCTTCGCTTAGACACGCCAGTCGTTCTCGGGCAAGGTTGCTGGGGTGGTGTGTCAGTGCATCAACAAGCGTGATTGAGGGGATGCTTCAATCAAAAATATCACAAATCTGCCCGGACGTTTCTTAACCAAAATCTGATGCAAAAAGGACCACGCATACATTACCAAACGACCGGACAGAAAAGTTTACGCCGTGTGCCTGGCGTAATGTTGGGTATGGTTCAAAGCTATCTGACCAAGCGTTTTTTTGCGCCGCAATCCAGGCGCTATGCGACGCGCCAATGGGTTCTTGCCTGTTTTTACCTGCTGGTCTCCGGCTGGAGAGTATTGTCCGCCGAGAGTCTTTCGGAAGCGCAGATCAAAGCCGCCTATCTCTACAATTTTGCCAAATTCGTGGAATGGCCCGCCGACGTATTGCCGCCCGGTGCGGACATTTTACTGTGCGTGGTCGGCAATAGCGTGCTGGACGGCGAGTTGCAGGCTCTGGATGGACGCAAGGCTGGCGAACGCACCTTGCGGTTTGTGCAGCATAACTATACCGATCCCAACCTGAGTAAGTGCCATCTGTTGTTCCTCGGCAGCTCCGAGAAAGCGCACGTCGTGGTGACCTTAAAAGCGCTGCGCGATGCGCCGGTGTTGACCTTATCCGACATCGACGATTTTGCCGAAAAAGGCGGCGGCATCAGCTTGCTGTTTCGCGACAACAAGGTGGTATTTGAAGTTAATCTGGAACCGATTCGTAACGCACGGCTGCATTTACCCGGCCAACTGTTGAATATTGCCGCCATCGTTTACGGGAGATAGTTTGATGCGCGTTTTGCCCAATTTTGCCCACTGGTCCCTGCGGCGCAAGCTGGTGTCCATCATCATGTTTAGTTGTGCAGTATGCCTGTTCGTCAGTCTATCGGTAATGGTGGTTAGCTCGGTGGTGAGTCGCTATCGAGGCGTGTTGCACGAATTGTCCAGTTTGGCCGACGTGTTAGCCGAAAACGGCCAAGCCGCGCTGGTGTTTGCCGATAAAGCCGAAGCCAGCAGGTTGCTGGTGTCTTTGAAAGACCGGCCGGAGCTATATGCAGCCTGGATGGTGTCCGCCGATGGCGGGGTACTCGCGTCATGGAGCCGGGGAACAGCGGATATCGGCATACCCAGCGACTACCGCCGACCCTTCCGCGAACTGCGTACCAACTTCTGGAGCCGGCGCGCCGAGCTATTCACGCCGGTGATCAAAAATACCGAGCTGGTCGGCTACGTGTTGCTGCAAGCCGATTTCACCGCACAATGGAACGATCAACTGGCCGACTTGGGCAAGAGTTTGGGGGCTGCAGGGCTGGCGCTGATATTGGTCTACCTGTTGGCAATACGCTTGCAGCGCATCATTTCCAGGCCGATAGAGGAGCTGGCTACGGCCGCGCGGCTTATCGCCGAGGATAAAAATTACGCGTTACGCGTGGCGCAGCGCGACCGGGACGAGATTGGCGATTTGGTGCAGGCCTTTAATACCATGTTGGGCGAGATCCAACTGCGCGACGAAACCCTGACCGGCCATCGCGATCGCCTGGAAGCCGAAGTGGCGCAACGCACCGAAGAATTATTGCAAGCCAAAGAGGAAGCAGAAGCCGCCTCGCGCTCCAAAGGCATGTTCCTGGCGAATATGAGTCATGAAATCCGCACGCCGATGAACGCGATCATCGGCTTGTCGGATTTGGCGTTGAACAGCGATCTGTCGCCCAAGCTACGGGATTATCTAAGGAAAATCCACACCTCATCGCTGGCCTTGTTGGGGATTACCAACGATATTCTCGATTACTCCAAAGTCGAAGCCGGCCGCATGGAATTGCAGACCGAAGCGTTTAGTTTGGAGGATGTGTTAGAGAATGTGCTGAATCTGTTCATCGTCCGCGCCGAGGAAAAAGGCCTGGAGCTGGTGCTGGAACTGGATTCCGCATTGCCGCCGCGCTTGATTGGCGATGCGCTGCGCTTGGGGCAAATATTGAACAATCTGGTTGGTAATGCGGTGAAATTTACCGAGGCGGGGGAAATTCATATCAAAGTTTCCCAGTTGGCAAAAACCCACGGCTACTCCACCTTGAGTTTTTCGGTACGTGATACCGGTATTGGCATGTCTGCGGAACAGCTCGAGCATTTGTTTCATGCCTTTACCCAGGCCGACGGCTCGATTACCCGCCGCTTTGGCGGTACCGGGCTGGGATTGACCATCAGTAAGCGGCTGGTGGAAATGATGGGCGGTAATTTAGCCGTGCAGAGCCAGCTTGGCGAAGGCAGCTTATTCGAGTTTACGCTGTTGCTGCCGTTTCCGTCCGAGCAGAAAGCGCGATCGATTCCCGGCCATCTGCAAAGCATGCGGGTGTTGATCGTCGACGATTTGGACATTTCCCGGCAGATGTTGCGCGATATTTTGCTGGCCTGGGGCTTTCAGGTCGAGGAAGCCGCATCCGGGGCCGAAGCCTTGGCAGCGCTACGCGCCGCCAACGATGCCAATCGGGATTTCGAGTTGGTGTTGCTGGATTGGAAAATGCCCGGTCTGGATGGTGTGCAGGTTACCCGGGAAATTCGCGAGATGGTGCGCCGCACCGAGATTCGTAGCGCCCCGGTCGTGATTATGGTGACGGCCTTCAGCCGCGAGAAATTGTTAAGTGCGGCGGGCGATGCGATACCCGACGGTATTTTGGTCAAGCCGGTGATGCCTTCGACCTTACTCGAGGCCTTGACGCGTTTGCAGGGCGGCAATACCGAGCAGGGCATTGAAAAAAGCCGGCCGCTGCTGGCTGGCATGGCGGCCTCAATACGCGGTGCCCGCATCCTGTTGGTGGAGGACAACGAGGTCAACCAAATGGTCGCCAGGGAATATCTGGAAAGCTCCGGCTTGCACGTCACCGTGGTTAATAACGGCCGGGAAGGGGTCGAGGCGGTCAGGAAAGCCCGTTACGATGCCGTGTTGATGGACTTACAAATGCCGGAGATGAGCGGTATCGAAGCTACCCGGCTGATCCGCCAGGATGCGCGTTTTGTCGATTTGCCCATCATTGCCATGACTGCGGCAGTACAGGAGCGCGAGCGCAACGATTGTTACGCCGCCGGTATGAACGATCATATCGGCAAGCCGGTCTTGCCGCAGACCTTGATGGCCGCCTTGCTGCGCTGGATAAAACCGTTGGGAAGCAGCGCATCTGTCGAGCTGGCGGCGCCGAAGTCAGAGTCTATGGTCTCCGGCTTATCCAGGGAATTGCCTGGATTCGATATGGAGTATATTCGGCTTATGATCGGCGAGGACAGTCGTAAATTACAGCTTTTGTTCGAGTGTTTTACAGATAAGTTTGCCGATACAATGCAACGCCTAAGAGCGTTGCACAGCGCCGAAAAAACCGAGCAGGCGGTGGATTTGCTGCACAATTTAAAGGGAGCTGCCGGCGTGCTGGGCGCTGTCGAACTGAGCCGGGCCGCGGCGAATCTGGAGGATGCCTTGCAGGCCGGTATGCCGTTCGATGCTTGCCTCAGCGCTTGCGAGACCAGTCTGGCGGCAACCCTGCGCACGATTGCTGATTTCACCGCGACGGGCGCCGTTGCCGACCCGCGGAACGAAGCTGCGGATTGGGCGGCGGCAAACGAGTTGGCCGGCCAGTTGCGCGGCTTGTTGGAGGGTAGCGATTTTGTGCCCAATGACTTAATCGAGCAATTGAAGATTGCGCTGCCTTGCCCGGAAACCCGGTTACTGATAAAAAAAATAGAAAAACAGGTCGGCAATATCGACTATGGTCAGGCTAGAGTGACGTTGGCCGAGTTGCAAACCTGGATAGCGTCACAGCGACAAAACAGAGGATAGTCATGACTGCCGAGATCTCCAAGCCCTTGATTTTGATCGTAGACGATACGCCGACCAACATTCAGGTATTGGCGGAAAATTTGATCGACGAGTATCGAATCAAGGTGGCGGTCAGCGGCGAGGCGGCGCTGGAGGCCATCGAGCGGCAAGGTCCGCCCGATCTGA
>MSXO01000080.1 GCA_002083615.1 Proteobacteria bacterium ST_bin11
ACGGCTTTCCCTACCCCTATCGGTTATTTGAAGGGCCATCCATTCGGCTGAAACTCATAAGTAATCAGGTATGTCTTTGGTCTTTAAGTAATCGAATCCGCCGAGTCTATTTTTTTAGCTGCTATTTTGATGGGCGGTTGTATCGCGTCAAGAATTCGACTGCTACGTCTTTGATGGCGGCAATAAACTGAGATTTTACGTTTAGTTTTCCACAGAGGTGAAGAGTCTATATATATAAGCAATTGAAACAATTGAATTAAGTAATTGTGGCATGAAAGGTGAATGGTTTGTGTTGGCGGCAATAATGCCTAAGTCATCAAAGATTCATCGGGAGAACGGTCATGCCATCATCAATGGTTATCAACACAAATATTGCTTCACTGAACAGTCAAAAGTATCTCAGCAGGACAAACGATAGCCTGCAAACATCCATGGAGAGGTTGTCTTCGGGTATGCGAGTTAATAGCGCGAAAGACGATGCAGCTGGTTTGGCTATTGCTGATCGAATGACATCCCAAATTCGAGGTATGACGGTCGCGATGCGCAACGCAAATGACGGTATCTCCATGGCGCAGACTGCAGAAGCTGGCATGGGAACTCTCACGGAAACCTTGCAAAGAATGCGCGATCTAGCGGTTCAGGCTGCTAACCGCGCGGCAGTGAGCAATAGTGATAGAGAAAAGTTACAAACCGAGTTTAAGCAGTTGGGTGACGAGTTGCAGCGGATCATTACCAATACCGAGTTTAACGGTAAGAAGATTCTTAATGGCTCTTTGCAAGGGGCGAATTTTCAAATCGGTGCTAATACTGCGTCGGATAATCAGATTTCAGTTACAGTTTCAGATTTGCTCAGCATGTCCGGCATTAACGAGTTGTTTGGCACCAATCGCTCAATTGGTAGCGATGCAGCGTCGACTTTCGTGCGCTCAGCCATAGATGCAATCGATCTCGCTATAGAAAAGATCGACATTTTCCGCTCGAACTTAGGTGCGATTCAAAACCGTTTCACGACAACGATTGCTAATCTACAGTCATCTATTGAAAATCAAAGTGCCGCTCGTTCACGGATTATGGATGCCGATTTCGCTTCTGAAACATCGAATTTGACGCGCAGTCAAATTCTGCAGCAGGCCGGAACAGCAATGTTGGCGCAGGCAAATCAAGTCTCTCAAGGCGTCCTGAAGCTATTGCAATAAACACAGATCAATAACAAGTGACATATGACTGATTCGATAAATTTGGTAGATGAGCAACTGCTTGGTCCAATAACCATTAATTCGTTTGGGGACAATTATTTCTTCAATCTGAATCGACATGCTTTTGACAAAGTCAGTGCTGGCGCGTTGTTCGACACCAAATTCGGCGAAATTTTGTTCAATGAAGATGAACTGAATATTATTGTCGGTACCGACTCGGGAATGCTGCTGCGGTACATCCAAAGCAAGCCCCTGCCGAAAGGTACGCGTTATATTTTTATCGAACCTGATTCAGTATTACTGGCGTTAAAAGCCAACGATCTATTGGGTGAGTTGCATGAACGTGTTGTATGCGTAAGCCTTAATGAGTGGCAAAGAGCGCTGCAAAATTTTAAAGTTGCTGATTATTTTTATATTGATGCAGTTAAGTCGGTTAACGCGTTTTGCGCTGAAGACGATTTCATCGATGAATATGCAGAATTGAGTTGGCATATCGCTGAAGTGTTGTCCCAGTTGAATTGGCGTTACAGCGCGGAGTTGGGTTCTGAGGCATTTATGTCCCGCCAAATCCATAATGTTGCCGATAACCGGATGCCGGCAAAATTGTTGGCAAAAGCGTTTTTAGGTAGAACAGCGGTAATTCTGGCTGGTGGGCCGTCTTTGGAACACGCTTTGCCATGGGTCGCGCAGCACCGGCAACAATTGGCCGTGTTTGCCGTTTCCCGCATTTCAAGGCAGTTGTTGGCGGCAGATATTTCGCCTGACTTTGTCTTTTCGGTAGATCCTACCGAGCTTAGTTTTGATATTAGCAAGGAAATGCTGAATTTCAGCGATAAGACAATTTTTGTCTGCTCGCATCATACCGTTCCTACACTCGTAAATCAGTGGCCGGGTATATTGCTGTATTTAGGGTCGCGATTGCCTTGGCAATCAGATTTGAACGTGAAAAATCTAAGTAGTGCTGGCCCCACCGTTACCAATACCGCATTAAGTGTCGCCTATGAATTTGGTTTCAGCCAGATGATTTTGATTGGTGTCGATCTGTGTTTTACAAGGGAAGGTTTTACTCATGCCAAGGGCAGTGACGAACAATTGGCGGGGCCTAGGTTTAATTTGACGTCTTTACAAATGGAAACTAACGCTGGCTACATGGCGCCGACCAGTTGCGATTTTGCCCAGGCTGCCCAAGCTTTGTCTAGGCAGGCAAAGTTATTGAACAACTCGGGTTGTCGTATCATTAATGTATCCGAGGGGGCTGCCAGAATAGAAAACATTGACTTTAAGCCTCTATCGGACATTCAACTTGACGACGAAATATTTGATGCCGGAATTGAGGCAGCGGCAAAATTAGGCCAGTCTAAAGATCAATTTCAAGATTTTGATGCGGTTCTGGAAGAGCTAAGACGGGCGCAATATCAGGTCAGGGCGATAGCAAAATTATCAGCAAATGCTCGTCAAATTAATGACGAAATGTATAATCCGGAAGGCGCCGTAATTAGTTTTTACGATAAGAAGAAACTCGACAAAATCGAGAAAAAATTTAAACGCGAATATCGCGAATTTAGCAAATTAGTTAAGAAATTTGGTATTCGTAGTTTAATCAAGTTGGCCAAACCTTTTGAAGATGAGGATTGGAGCGCGGAAGAAGCCAGGCAGCTAGGAAATGTTTATTACAACGCTTATTTAGAAGGCGCTACCAAGTTGTTGGGATTGATTGATGCCGCAATAGAGCGCGTAGCTGCGCGATGCCAGGAATCTGCGCTTCAGCCGGATTTTTCTTTGCTGATCGAGCAGGCGCGGAAAGATCGAGGTTTTGGTCGCGTCAGGTTGTGGCGGAGGCGCTTCCCTCCTGGGCAGTTGTCGACGGCTATTGAGAGCCAATTCGATGAATTGGAAAGGCAGTTTCTGGCAGTCATTTCTGATCGGAATACGCGGCATATGGCTCGTGCAAAAGACCAAAGCAGTTTGTCTGCCGTTAAAAAACGGGCTAGTTTGTTGTTCAAGCACAATAAGCCAAGTGAATTGGCTGATTTGCGCTCAGCTTTGGTCAAACATGAACAACAGGAGGCGGCAATTTCTTACCGCTGCTTGGTTGAGGGTTATTTGGCTGAATTGGACAAAAAGTTTGATACTGCACTAGATGCCTATCAACAAGTAATTGACATTGGCGATGGCATGTTGGAGGAGGCATTGGCAAGGATTGCATCCATAGGCGTGGAGCGCGATGATCCGCAGACTGCTAGACTGGCTTTGGAGTGCCTGTCTCAGCTAAACCCTATCTATTTGCCGCTATTTGCCGAGATTCAGCGTTTACAAGGTGATGCGGTGTCAGCTCTTGATGCCTACGCTACCTATATCCGTCAGTTTCCGAAAGATATCTTGGTGCAGATGAAATTGGCTGTTTTATATGTGGATTGCAAGATTTACGATGGGGCTGAAATGATGTTGGATTTCATTTTAAATCAAAAACCCAATTATGAATCAGCACTTGTTTTGAAACGACGCATTTCTGACATGAAAGTTTTGGGATAGAGCTTGCCATTCGCAGCCTGTCTCTAAAGGCTACTTCTGAGTGGTCTTGGTTGTGAATTGTTAATTGTCTGAAAAAATCAACCGGAAAATCCCATTCAGCCAGTTCTTAAAAAGTATTTTGGCTGAAATGGTGCTGATGTGAACAGGTCGATTGGCTCAGATTTTTTTTAAAATCAATTCGAGCACTAATTTGCTGCCGAAGTAGGCTAAAAGTAGTGAGGTAAACCCTATCAGAGTCCACTGGATTGCACTTTGTCCCCGCCAGCCGTAACGAACCCTGCCAAACAATAGCGCTGAAAAAATTACCCAGGCTATGATCGATAGTACGGTTTTATGCACTAAGTGCTGTGCAAATAAATCCTCGATGAAAAAGAAGCCGGTCAGCAAAGATGCTGTTAAAAAAAGTAATCCTGTCGCAATCATTTGAAATAATAGCGATTCCATGGCTTGCAGGGGGGGTAAAGCCAGCATGAAACGTTTCGGATGGTGGCGGCGCAATTGCTGGTCTTGAACGGCCAGTAAAATGGCCTGTAAGGCAGCGATGTTTAGCAAGCTAAATGCCAATATTGAAGTCAAAATATGGGTGCTCATCTGCCAGTTGTGATTGATTAGCAGGCGAGGGGCGGTTGGGTAACTCATGTCTAAAGCTAGCATGGCCGTAGCCACCGGGAAAATCAACACACCAAGTTTCGCCACTGGCTTGTCCAGTGAGGCAATCAATAGTAAAAAGGATATAACCAGTCCTGCCAACGATGCGGTGCTGAAAAACCCGAAGTCGAAACCATCATGGTTTTGCACATTCATGACAATGTAAACGCTATGCAGTCCAGCGCCCACCCAAGCCAGTTGCATAGAAATACCGTGTTGTTTAGCGCCAAAGATTTCTTTAACGATCACTGTTGCGGCGATCGCGTAGCACAATATCGAAAAAAGACCGATGGGCGTGGTGTACATGGTGATGATGGGGAATAATCAAAAGGTGTTGCGATACTGTTATGTTAAACTAACCGGACCAATTGTTGTAATCCGTTTGTGTTGGCAGACATCAGTCAGAACCCTAGAAAAATAAAGACGCAGATATGTTTGATAATTTATCCGATCGCCTTAGTGGCACGCTAAAAAAAATTAAAGGCCAAGGTCGTCTGACCGAGAGCAATATCCAAGATACCATGCGTGAAGTACGAATGGCTTTGCTGGAAGCGGATGTTGCCTTGCCAGTGGTCACCGATTTTATCGATCAAGTAACTCAGCGCGCGTTGGGCCAGGAAGTTCAAACCAGTTTGACCCCTGGACAGGCACTGATCAAGGTTGTGCAGTCGGAATTGGTCAAGGTGATGGGTTCGGCTAACGAAGAACTGAATTTACGCACTAATCCGCCGGCAATCGTTCTGATGGCAGGTCTACAAGGTGCAGGTAAAACCACTACGGTGGCAAAATTAGGCCGCCACCTAAAGGAAAAGAAAAAGAAAAAGGTCGGGGTGGTCAGTGTCGACGTTTACCGTCCAGCAGCTATCAAGCAATTGGAGACGTTGGCCGCAGATGTTGGCCTAAAGTTTTTCGAAAGCGATGCAAGCGAAAACCCGGTCGATATTGTCAACAGAGCCATAGACGCGGCAAAGCGTCAGTTTTTGGACGTGGTTATCGTCGATACTGCCGGTCGTTTGCATGTGGATGACGAGATGATGGCGGAAATCAAGGCTCTGCATGCGGCGATCAAGCCGATCGAAACCTTGTTTGTAGTGGATAGCATGACTGGTCAGGACGCTGCGAACACTGCCAAGGCCTTCCATGACGCATTGCCATTGACCGGGGTGATTCTGACTAAGGCCGATGGCGATGCTCGAGGCGGTGCAGCGCTCTCCATTCGGCATATTACTGGCAAACCCATCAAATTTATTGGTGTCGGCGAAAAAACCGATGCTTTGGAGCCTTTCTATCCTGATCGGCTGGCATCTCGAATTCTGGGTATGGGCGATATGTTGTCGCTCATCGAGAATATCGAACAAAATGTCGACAAGAAAAAGGCCGAGCAATTAGCCAAAAAATTGCAAAAAGGCAAAAGCTTTGATTTAAACGATTTGAAAGAGCAATTAGAGCAAATGCAGAATATGGGTGGGCTCGGTGCGATGATGGACAAATTGCCGGGTATGGGTGGTGTGCCAAAGGATATTAAAGACAAAGTCAACGATAAGGATTTAGTGCATCAGATTGCAGTGATTAACTCTATGACCAAGCAGGAGCGGCGTTTTCCGGATTTGATTAAAGGAGGTCGTAAGCAACGAATAGCTGATGGTTGCGGTTTGGATTTGCAGGCTGTGAATCGTGTGCTGAAGCAGCATCAAATGATGGAAAAGATGATGAAAAAATTCAGCAAGGGCAATATCGCCAACATGATGCGAGGTCTAAAAAGCAATATGCGTGGCATGCGGATGTGATATGTTTAATTTGTCCTTCACTTATTGTGAAAATCGCGTAGAATAGTTTGATTAAGTTTTTTGATTCAATGTTTTTTAAGGTATCCAAATGGTAAGCATTCGTTTGTCCAGAGGCGGCGCTAAGAATCGTCCTTTCTATCATGTTGTTGTTACCGACAGCAGAAGCAGTCGCGATGGTCGTTACATCGAGAGAGTAGGTTTCTTCAATCCGTTGGCTCGCGGTGGTGAGCAAAGATTGGTTTTGGACAGCGAACGAGTCCAATATTGGAAAGCTAACGGCGCCCAACCAACTGATCGCGTTGCTAGACTGATTAAAGACGCTGATAAAGCAGCTGCTTAATCCAAAGTTTTGGCAGTAGGGGATTTTTTGAACGTCGGCCAAGTGTCCGGCGTTTTTGGTGTTAAAGGGTGGGTAAAAGTTTACTCTTTCACAGATCCTCGCGAAAACATTCTGCAGTATTCTCCATGGATTTTAAAGAAAAACGGTAAAATTCAAGAGATTAAGTTGCTTGGAGGACGCCGGCAAGGCAGCTTGGTGGTCGCGGAGTTACAAGGCATTAGCGACAGAGATATAGCTGCCGAGTTGATGGGTGCTGATATTCTTATACGTAAGGAGCAGTTGCCCAAGGCGAACGATGGCGAATATTATTGGGCCGATCTGATTGGACTTGACGTAGTTAATGAAGACGGTTGCAAATTGGGCAAAGTTGATCATTTGTTGGAAACCGGTGCTAACGACGTTTTGGTCGTAGTACACGGCGAATTAGAACGCCTGATTCCGTTTTTGCAGCAGAGCACCATTTTGAAAATCGATCTTGGCGATGGCCAGATTACCGTTGATTGGGATCCAGACTTTTAATCTAAGGCATGCGGTTTGATATTATCAGTCTTTTCCCCGAGATGGTGTCAGACGCCGCTAGTTACGGGGTAACTGGTAGAGCGATCGAACGCGGCTTGGTGGGGTTATCTGTTTGGAATCCTCGTGATTACACGAACGATAAACATAGGACTGTCGACGATAGGCCTTATGGCGGCGGGCCGGGAATGGTGATGAAATGCCAACCCTTGCTTGATGCGGTAAACGCGGCGAAAAACCATAATTGTATGGCGAGCAGTAAGGTGATTTGCCTTAGCCCTCAGGGGCGATTGCTTACACAGGAATTGCTATTGGAGGCTAGTTACTGCGAACAATTGATCCTAGTAGCTGGCCGCTATGAAGGCATAGACGAACGTTTTATTGAGCATAGTTGCGATGAAGAATGGTCTCTGGGAGACTATGTAATCAGCGGTGGCGAACTTGCAGCCTTAGTAGTAATTGATGCGGTTACTAGGTTAATCCCTGGTGTGCTTGGTGATGAGGACTCAGCCAAACAAGATTCGCATGTTGACGGGTTGTTGGATTGCCCTCATTACACGCGGCCTGAGCATAGTAACATTGGCGAAGTTCCGGATGTGTTGCTAGGAGGCAATCATGCTGACATCAAGCGATGGCGCATGAAACAAGCTTTAGGGCGAACTTGGATGCGGCGGCCAGATATGCTTGAAAAAATAACATTAAACGCAGAGCAGGATGCTTTGTTGAAAGAATTTAGAACTGAAGTTGTTTAATAGGGTGTGGTTATGAGTAAAATTATTGAAGAATTGGAAGCTGAACAGCTGAAAAAAGATATACCTGAATTCGGACCTGGGGACACTGTCGTGGTGCAAGTTAGAGTAACCGAAGGTACGCGGGAAAGATTACAGGCTTTTGAAGGCATAGTGATTGCGAAGCGTAACCGCGGCTTGAATTCAGCATTCACCGTCAGAAAAATCTCGCATGGCGTTGGTGTTGAACGTGTGTTCCAAACCCACAGCCCATCGGTTGGCAGTATCGAAGTAAAGCGTCGCGGCGACGTGCGTCGCGCCAAGCTTTACTATCTGCGCGATTTGGCTGGCAAAGCCGCACGTATCAAAGAGAAACTTTCTTAGTACGCTGCAATCTGGTTCGTTTTGTCGAATCAGTTAATTAGAAAAGGCGGCCTGCTTAGCTGCCTTTTTTTTTGCCGATAGCAAGAGAATAGTCATGCCGTTACACATCGTTTGGCAAACTGTTGCGGATGAGGAGCAGTCTCTACTCGTCGTCCCAGTACTTGGCGCAGAATTGCAATTGACCATGGTCGGTGAAATTATTACAGATGCATCTTGGCAGACAACTGGCAGCCTAAACAAGAGTTTGTCACCCCTGGCAGTCCGTGTGCAGAGCTATCTGTTAAAACCGTGGCAAACTGATTTGCATGTTGCCTTGCTTAGTCAGGGTAACGCTTATCGAAATGCTGTATGGAAGGCGTTATTGGCTATTCCCTTCGGACAAGTAGAAACATACTCTGGATTGGCTGAAAAACTGGGTTCAGGGCCAAGAGCTATAGCCGGAGCATGCCGAAATAACCCTTACGCGGGACTTATTCCCTGCCATCGAGTGGTTGCAAAGAACGGAATCGGCGGTTTTATGGGGCAAGCGGACGGCGAGTTTGTTGCGCTCAAGCGCCGCTTGCTTGACTACGAACGTGGTCTGAGTTTGACCGGCGGATGAATTCCGCGCAAACGATAGAGTCCTTCTTAAACGCATTGTGGCTGGAGTTCGGCTTAAGCGATAATACGATATCGGCTTATGGTAGCGACCTCAATTTGTTTGCGAAGTGGTTGCAGGGTAAGGAATTAAGGGATGTTGATAATGCGACCATTAAGAGTTTTTTGGCCAGCCGTCAACAACAAGGCATCACAAGTCGCTCGTCGGCCAGAATTGTGTCTTGTTTACGTCGCTTTTACGGTTATCTGCTGCGCGAGGGTAAGATATCCATCGATCCTACGCAATTGATAGATGCCCCGCAACTTGGTCGCAAGTTGCCGGATTCCTTGTCGGAAAACGATGTCGAGTTGTTATTAAGTGCCCCGGAAATTACCGATAAGCTGGGATTCAGGGACCGGGCCATGCTAGAAATGCTTTATGCTACTGGACTCAGAGTGTCTGAGTTGGTTGAGCTTAAGTTCAGTCAAATCAATTTCCGGCAAGGTTGTTTGCGTATTGTCGGTAAAGGTGACAAAGAGCGTCTGGTGCCGTTTGGCGAAGAGGCCATGGATTGGGTCGAGCGCTATCTGGCTACTGCCAGGCAAACCATCCTGGGAATGAATCAAAGCGACTATTTGTTTGTTACGGCTCGGGGAACGTGTATGACGAGGCAGGCCTTTTGGCATATCATCAAGCGTTATGCCGCACTGGCGGGTATAGAAAAACAGTTGTCGCCGCATACTCTTCGTCATGCGTTCGCCACGCATTTGTTAAATCATGGCGCTGATCTGCGAGTCGTGCAACTATTGCTCGGCCATTCCGATTTATCGACTACCCAAATTTACACGCATATTGCCCAACAGCGGTTGAAAGCATTGCATACCCAACATCATCCAAGAGGCTAACCATGACCGCACTGATTCATCCAACCGCTTTTATCGAGACTGGTGCCGCGCTTGGAGAGCACGTTAGCGTTGGGCCGTTTGCAGTGATAGAGGCGGGGGCTGTGATAGGCGCGCACAGTCAAATAGGCGCACATGCCGTAGTACATGCGCAGGTCAAAATGGGCGACGGCAATGTTTTACATCCGCACGCGGTGCTTGGCGGTTTGCCGCAGGACTTGGGGTTTGATGCCCTCACCCAGTCTTGGCTAGAAATTGGTGACAACAACGTGTTTCGTGAAGGTTTTACGGCGCATAGGGCTACCGAGGAAGGTAGCGCGACTAAAATCGGCTCAGGTTGCTATTTCATGAATAACAGCCATGTCGCCCATGATTGTTCGGTTGGCGACAAAACTATTTTTGCCAATAATGTAGCGATTGGTGGTCATGTAGACGTCGGTAATAACGTTTTTATGGGGGGCGCGGTGGTTGTTCACCAGTTCTGCCGAATCGGTGCTTACGCGATTGTCCAAGGCACCACTGGGATTAATATGGACGTGATTCCGTTTATGCTGATTGGTGGCCGGCCCGCGAAACATTATCGGCTCAACATCGTGGGTTTAAGGCGGGCCGGTATAGTCGGCGAGAATTACAAAGTGCTTTCCGCGGCGTTTAGGTTGTTGAAAAATAAAAAAGGCCTTGAGGAATTGCAATCTACCGAGGAACTGCAATACTTAAGACGTTGGCTAGCAGTCGATTCTAAACGTGGATTACATGGTTTTATCGACGTTACCAACTGAAGTTAAGAGTCAGGGGCAATGCCTGGGAATGTAACAAATTTGTTCCCAAGGTCGAAGTTGCAGGCCAGTCAGCTAACAGACAGCAAGATTTATGATGAAAATTCAAGTAATCGATAACATTGGTCAAATCCAGCCACTGATGCTAATGGCGGAAGCAGATGTTGCTTTTTATTCAGATGAGATCCAGGCTCTCAATGCTGCAGAACAAACCCAACCCAATATTATTCTGCTTAATTTTGCGCTGCGTGGCAGTCAAACAGCCGAATATACCAATTTGTTGTTAGCAGCAAGTCCGACCAGCAATATCGTTATCATCGGGGATGACCTGCATGAAGAGCAAATTCTGCACTGCGTGTTGGCGGGCGCTAAAGGCTATCAAAATAGTTTGTCATTGGCAGCCTATATCACCAGAATGATCCACGCCGTCGCTGCCGGCGAGGCATGGTTGAGTCGTAAAGTTGTTGCTTATGTTCTGGATGCGCTGCACCAGGATTATTCGGTTCAACCGATCAACTAAAAGTGTAACCCCGCTTCGAAATAAAAAGTTTGCCCGGCGATGGGCAGATTATTTGGATAGCTGGACGTCGCGGGTTCCTTGCCTTGGCTGTCGAGCAGATTGCGAGCCGACGCAGTCAAATCCAGATAGCCCATCAGTTTTTTAGCATTCAAAGTTAAATCCACCGTTTCATAATCTTTTAAAATGCGCGTATCGTTTGGCGTACTAAGGCGGTGGCCTATCCAATTAATTTGGGTTTGAACCTGCCATTTGGGCATAAAGTTCCAGGCCAGAGCGGTGTATACATGATGTTCAGGGACGTTGCTAACTCTGATATGAGTCTCCTCGTTTCGGGCAAATTGCCAAGCATAGTTACCGCGCAGATTCCAATCGGAATGAAACTTCCAATCCCATTCGAACTCGCTGCCGTAGCCATCTTGACCTGAAGTATTCCGTACAGTCAGCGTCTCGGTACTCGAAATCGGGCCGGTGATCAGATCTTTGATTTCATAATGATACAAATTCAAAGCCGTTCTCAGGTTTTTTGTGGGGCGATAGTCCAGTGCCAGTTCCGTGGTTGAAATAGTTTCTGGGCGCAAACCAGGGTTACCAAGAAACAATGGGCTATTTTGTTGATACTGTTCCAGAAAGCTCGGGGCTCTGTAGGCCTGACCATAGAGCAATTTTGTGGTCAATTGTGAATTGATATTCCAGACTAGCGCGGCACGGGGATTTAATGTGCTCCCAAAGTCGGAATAGTGGTCAAAGCGCAAGCCGGTGGTCAGGTGCCAGTTTTCGGCAAATTGCCATTCGTCTTGTATCGCTGCGGACCAGATGTCTCGGTGATGGTCGTCGATGAATGTCAGCGGGGTTCCGGTTAAGTTTTGTAAGCCGCCCGCCCGATTGATAGCGGGAAACGGCGATAGTGCTGCGCCGTTAATAACCCCTACACCATAATTGCGCGCTTCCTGGGTGTTCATTTCCTCATAGCGGAAGCCAGCGATCATGCGGATCAAGTGATCGGAAAAGCCTTTGTAGATACTGGTTAACTCAAAACTGGGTACCGTGTTTTTGAAGCCGGCGATAAAGCGTAAACCTTCTGGAAATAGCACTAGGCCTCTGGTCGACGCCAGTTGATCAGTAATGTTGCCATCCGCGCCGATTGGTAAGATTGTGCCGGCCGGAAAACCATATATATTGGCCGAGACATCGGTATGCAGAAAGCTGGCGTGGGCCTGCAGCTCCCAGTCTTCTAGATCTTCCTCGGTTGAATAACGCACGTCCGCTAGGTAATTGGAGCCATTCCCCTTGCCTTGGTTATCAAGGGCACCGAAGGTTCCGGACCGAAAACCATAATCGGATTGGTTAAAAGCCCAAAACCCCAAATCCCAATGTTTGCGCTGTAAATTGAGATGACCATTCCAGCGTTCGTTTTGATTTTGCATCGGGCCGGGGGCCAACGATATATTCGTACCTAGTACTTGATCGATTCTGGTTTGCGCATCGGCCTCAATGATTCGATCCGGATCGACACCGTTATGACTGTATTGCAAGCTAGTTGCCACATCCCAACCTTGCCACTTTCCACCATATTGGCCCCAAGCACTTTTAGTATCGGCGTTACCGCCGCGTGCGCCAATCGTGGTGCCGTCGATATCGGCCGCCTTTTTGGTGACGATGTTAATCACGCCAGCGAAGGCATCAGCACCGTAAAGTGCGGACCCCGGCCCTCGAATCACCTCAACGCGTTGAATATTCTCGACGGGAATAACCATTCCAGCCATGTGCGTGCCCTGATAGGGCACCGAAAAACGCGTCCCGTTGAGCATCAGCAATACTTGGGAATTGGTTTCGTTACGTATGCCACGCATGGTGTAACTAAAATCGTTAGTGACCGGTTGGATCGAAACATGCATTCCCGGCACGGTTTCCAGCACTTCATGCAGATCGGTCACGCCCATAGTAGCAATTTGATCGGCGGTGATAACGGTGGTTACCGCTGCCGATTGCGAGACCGGTTTGGCGGTGCCAGAGGCGATACTAACTGAAATATTGGCTAATTCCGCTGGCGATAAATCAAGCAAATCGCTTACCGTTTGTTCGGCATATGCCTGCTGGCCAAGTAGGCTAAGGGCTAGAGAGCGTTTGAAAAGCTGTTTCTTGAGTGATTTCAGCATAAGGGTTCTCATAATTCCCGCAGGGGTACCGGTTTGGCAATACCGTAGCCTTGCGCGTAATTCACACCCAAGGTTTGCAGTAGATCGAAAATATTTTGGTTTTCCACAAATTCGGCGATGGTCTTTTTGCCCATCACGTGGGCGACCTCGTTAATGGCTTTAACCATAGTCAAATCCACTCTATCGTCCAGTATGTCCTTCACGAACAGTCCGTCTATTTTTAAATAATCGACTGGTAGATTCTTAAGATAAGCAAATGAAGACAAACCGCTGCCGAAATCATCCAAGGAAAAAGAACAGCCTTTTTGGCGCAGCGAATCGATAAATTGCCGGGCATAGGAGAGATTACTGATAGCCGCTGTTTCAGTAATTTCGAAGCAAATTTTATTGGTCGGTATCTGCCACTTCTGGAATTGCTCGTCAATAAAACCCAGCATGGACTGGTCCGACAAGGATAAACCGGACAGATTGACCGAGCACATTTCCAAACGGTCCAGGAAGCTTGGCGTACCGGCCAAATATTGGAACAAACGGGAGATTACCCACCGGTCTAAAGGGGAAGCCATATTGTAGCGTTCCGCCGCGGGGAGAAAAGCGCCGGGCGGAATCACTTTACCCTGGTCGTCTCGATAACGGATCAATGTTTCGAAATGCAGACCGCCGCGATTTGCAGCAATCGGTACTATCAATTGACCGAATAACTGAAAGCGATCTTGCTCGATGCCCATGCGGATTTTTTCAACCCATTGCATTTCGCCTTGGCGCAATGTGAGTTCTTCGTCGTCCGGACTAAATATATGCACCCGATTGCGGCCCTTTTCCTTGGCTGCGTAGCAGGCGGCGTCGGCTTCTTTCAATACATCCACTGCATTGCCGCATGCTCGATTGATCGGGGCGATGCCAATACTCACGCCTATGTTGAAGCTTCGGTTTTCCCAGGCAAATTGAAAGTCGCATACCGCATTACGCAGTTTCTCACCTGTGATAATGGCTTGTTCGAGTGAGCAATACGACATCAGGATGCCGAATTCGTCGCCGCCCAGCCTGGCCAAGATATCCATTCTGCGTACTTGTTGGCGGAGTACTTCGCCGAGTTGCCTGAGCAACTCATCGCCCGCGAGGTGTCCGCAAGTATCGTTGACGATTTTGAATTGATCCAGATCTAAATAGCACAATACGTGGTAGCTATCGTTGGCTTGGGCTTCTAGTACTAAGTTTTGAATATGGATATCGAATTGGCGGCGGTTGACCAAACCGGTCAATTCGTCATGACTGGCCTGGTATGCGATTTTTTCCGATAGGCGTCGGGTTTCGGTAATATCCTCGCAAACCAATAACAGATGCGGGCGATTGTTTTCATCCTTTACTAAGCGCGCGGTTTCCCTGGCCCAGATGATGTTGCCGTTGCGGCAGATGATGCGGCTTTCTAATTTATGGACTTGTTCGGGATGATTGCGGCAGATTTGGAAAAACTGGTTGCAGTTACTTATATCTTCTGGATGGGCAAAATTGAAAATAGAGCATCCTTGTAGTTCCTCAACGCTCAAACCCAACTGGCGAGCGCCAAATCGGTTCACCGAGATTATTTGCCCTTGCATATCCAGGT
>MSXO01000021.1:0-59464 GCA_002083615.1 Proteobacteria bacterium ST_bin11
CGGAGTCAATAGCCATGAACAAGACCCTGGACAGCCTGACGATTGGCGGATTAGCCAAAGCGGCTGGAATTGGTGTGGAAACCATACGGTATTATCAGCGTCTGGCGTTATTGCCCGAGCCAGACAGACCTTTGGGAGGCATCCGCCGTTACGGTACGGCGGACGTTCAGCGGATCGTTTTCATCAAATCCGCGCAACGGCTAGGGTTCAGTTTGGACGAAGTGGTCGATTTGTTAAAACTGGCGGACAGCCGTCATTGTGACGAGGTACGCACACTAGCCGAACATAAACTCGAAGATGTTCAATACCGCATCGCCGAGTTACGCCGTATGGAAACGGCCTTGCAGGAATTGATCGGACGTTGCCAAATCAATCAGAATGAGGCAAGTTGTCCGCTAATTCTGGCGTTGCAGGAAAAACGCCGTTGAAACGCGGCATAGCTAAGTGCCTATTCATCCATCGTCAACATGCAAGTTTCAATCTGACTCAGGTTTTTTAACCAAACGATTTTGTAACTGTTCGGTATAACCATGCGCAGCTTTACGGATAAACTGGCTCTGACTCTGGAAATTGCGGCAGCGCGAGCACATCATCACATGCAAACCAATCGCCAGTCGTTCGCCAACGCTAAGTTTCTTGTCCAAGCCCTGTGACACCAGAGCGGTAATATCGCGACAACTACGCATGACGCTTCTCCTTTTTTGACTGATTGAACCAGCGGATTTCCAGGCATTCACGCAGCCGCAATCGGGCTCTATGCATGGTGACCCAGTAATTGGCGTCGCTTAAGCCGGTTTCCCGGCAAACTTCCTCGGCTTCCAGACCGACCAACTCGCGTAACATGAATACCTGGGCCATTTTCGGCGGTAGATTGTTCTGACAGGTTTCGTAGATGGCCCAGAACTCCTGTTGCTTGAGCGCCGCCTCGGGATCGTTCCAGGTGGTGGGGCCGCCGTTCCAGTGGCCGTTGCTCATGAAAAACGCGTCTTCGTCTACTTCGTCCTCGTCGTTATTGATTTGATCGAAGTCAGCGGTGGCGACTTCACGGGCGCTACGCCGCCAGTGGTCGGCAATTTTGTGTTTCAAAATACCGATTAGCCAGGTGCGTAACCCAGCCTTGCCTTCGAAGTTTGCCGAGGATTGCCAAGCGGCCAGCAGGGTTTCCTGCACGGCGTCGTCGGCCAGTTCGTTATCCTTCAGTTGCAGCAAGGCATAGCGAAACAGCACCGGCCGATGTTCGGCCAGTAGGGCTTCGCTCAGTTGAACGGATGTGTTCATCTCGGCGCTCAGCAACACGCGCTATCAGTGTTGGCCGATTCGCTGCCAGGTCCGGGCGAGCAATCGAATAAGCCGAAATGCCGGGATTTATCACCCAGAACTTTAAAATGATTGCTGTAACGGCTGAGTGCCAGCATGTCGGCAGTGTTGCCGCAGACTCTTAGCGGCCGGCCGGTCTCGAAATGATGGTGGTCGTCCAGATCGAAACTGTGCGGATGTTGGTCGATAGAGCCTAAATAGACCGCGACTTGGCCGAAGTCCTCGCAACGATCCTCCAAAGGCATTTTGAAAGCGCGGACCGTGACCGAATCGAACTTGACCATGCCGATTTTGGCGAACACATCGGGGTCGTCGATACTAATCGGGGTTTGTTTGACCTTACGGACATCCGGGCAGCCTAAGTCCTGCAAAATGCGCCGGAAGTCTTCCCAATACAACGCGCCGCCCAAACATTCACCCAGCAATACCGGGTCTTGGCGCAGTTCGACCGGGATGCGGCGGTCGGCAAACACGTCCGAAAAATACAGTTCACCGCCCGGTTTCAACACCCGGAAGATTTCCGCCAGTGCTCGGGGTTTTTCCGGCGACAGGTTGATGACGCAGTTGGAGACCACCACGTCGATGCTGTTATCGGCAATCCCCACGGTATGCAGGTTTTCGATATGACCGTGCAAAAACTCAACGTTGGCAAAACCAAAACGCTCTGCGTGCCAGTCGCGATGACGGACGGCGACTTCCAACTGCTCAGGCGTCATGTCGACACCGATTACCCGGCCTGTCGGTCCGACCAGTTTCGATAGTAGATAACAGTCTCGGCCCGTTCCGCAGCCCAAATCCAGCACCGTTTTACCTGTCAACGCGGGTGGCAAGGGTGAACCGCAACCATAAAACCGTTCCAGCACTTCCGGATGCAATCCGGCCAGTAGCGCTTTTAAATAGCTTGGCATGGCGTCGATGCTGCAACAGGCGCTGGTTTTAAGGTCCTCGCTGGATTGTAGAACCTGTCCATAGTAATGGCGGACCGATTCGCTGATTTCGATACTGGTAGTCATGGGATTTCTCGTGTTTTTATTATTGAAGATTGGCGGCAGAATAGATTGCGGCAGAACAAGCAGCCGCGCAGGGCAAGGTCAACAGCCAGGACAAAGCAATGGATGCGATCACGCCGGTATTGGCCTTGCCGCTGACCAAGCCGATACCGAATAATGAACCCACCGATACATGGGTGGTGGAAACCGGCATCCCAAATTTGCTGGCGAAAATCACCAAGAGTGCCGTCACCAGATTGGCCGACAAACCCTGCTCGTGAGAGATGGATGTGATTTTATGACTCATGGTTTCCGCTACCTGCCGCGCATTGAATACGCCACCCAGCAGCATGGCAGTGGCTACCACGATAATGATCCATTGCAGATCAAAACCGGGTGCCAGCAATAACAATGCGGCAATTTTCGGCGTGTCGTTCAGGCCGCGGGCAAAACAGACCGCGCCGGCGCTGCAAAAATGCAGTCCGTCGCGCAGGCGCTCAAGATTGAACCCCAAAATCTGGCTAGCTTGCCGCTCGGCGCAAGCATCTTGACGATCAAGCGTTAGAGACGGGACGATTGCCGAATCGATTGCCAGGGTCATATTGACGTTACTGGTCAGCGCCAGACTTTCCGGGTTTTCAATACATAAACATAGGTTGTTAGTTAGTTGCCTATGGTTACGCCACATACTCAGACCTCGATACAACAAGCCGGCGGATAATACCGCCACAAACGGACTCAATAGCAACGGCAGCACGAAGTTGCTCAGCAAAGGCGCCAAGCTGATATTGCCGGACGTTGCTAATAGAGTGCTACCTGCCATGGCGCCCAATAACGCGTGAGTCGTGGAAATTGGGAAGCCGTAACGCGTCGCCAGAATCACAGTCATCCCTGCACCGCCCGCGACCGCAATCATGAACGGCAGCGAGTGTATCAATTCGTCCGGTGCCAAGCCTTTGCCGGAAAATTTGACCAGCAAAGTTTGAGCTAAAAACAACGCTGCAATCGAACCCGCAAACGTTGTCAGCGTCGCCCACGTCAGCGCCTGACGGAAATTGGCGGTGCCGCTGCCAAACAAACTCGCCACACCCTTGAAGTTATCATTGGCACCGTTAGCATAGGCCAAAAAGCAAACGCCGAAGAATAGCAAACTTGTCAACATGTATGACGCTCCTTAGATGAGATCGGCTCTATAGCCAATAAGTCGTTAGGAGAGGATCAAACCTTACAAAAAATATTCTGAAATCGAGTAATCAATGGTGGATCCTCCTGATTAGCAACATAGTATGTTGAATGATGGATTGGTTTTTCCGAAATTGGCTAGACCTAGCTAAGGAACGGCGTTACAGATCTACTGGTAACAATGCCCCCAACTGTCAGGTTTTGAGGCCCTAAGCACGTTAAATCTTAGTTGCGCCCGCGAGCATTCTGGTTATGAATGCCGCAGGCAATCTCGTCAGGATTTTTACAAGAATGGCTAACTGTTGTTCACAACCCTAAATCACTCAATCTGGCATGATCGTCGGGGCGACGACCCAAAGGCCAGTGGAACAAACGCTGTTCCGATTTGATCGGCAGATCGTTGATGCTGGCAAAGCGCCGTTGCATGAAGCCTTGTGGGTTGAACTCCCAGTTTTCGTTGCCGTAACTGCGGAACCACTGGCCGGAATCGTCGCGCCATTCGTAGGCAAAGCGCACGGCAATGCGGTGATCGGTAAACGCCCACAATTCCTTGATCAAGCGATAGTCCAATTCTTTGGCCCATTTGCGTTGCAAGAACTGACGTACTTGTTCGCGGCCTTGTGGAAACTCGGCGCGGTTACGCCAGAGCGTGTCTTCGGTATAGACCAAGGCGACGCGGTCCGGATCGCGCGAGTTCCAGGCGTCTTCGGCCATGCGCACTTTTTGCGCGGCGGTTTCAGCGGTAAAGGGTGGTACGGGGGCTTTGATTTCTTGGGTCATACGATTTCTCCGTGATGAGGGTGATTGAGTTAAGCCTGCCACATGCCGGGCATGGTCACGTAACCGGGCAATGCGCGAATGCGTTGGAACCAGGCGATGATATTGGGGAAGGCACCGATGTCCAAACCGCCTTCCGGCGCCAACGCCAAATAGGGGTAGACCGCGATGTCAGCAATGGATACCGAATCGCCGACCAGCCAATCGCGGCTTTGCAAATGGCGGTCCATAATGCCCAGCGCTTTGTCGGCGGTTTGCCCGGCCGCTACCGTATCGATAGGACTACCGAATTTGTGGTGTACGCGCAGTTTGGCAGGACCGTTGGCAATTTCGTTGCGGCGGTCGATAACCAGGCGGCGATCTGCGCCAGTGTGTGGGCGTCGTCCGGCCACCACTGTTCGCCGCCGAAGCGTTTGGCCAGATACACCAAAATGGCCTGGCTGTCGCGGATGATTCGGCCGTCGTCATCCAACACTGGGACTTGGCCGAAGGGGTTGCGTTGCAAATGGGCTGGGCCGCGCTGCTCACCGCCGCGTAAATCCACGGCTTGGATTTGATAGGGCAAATCCAGCAAACTCAGTAGTAAGCGAACTTTGTGGCAGTTGCCTGATAGTGGCATGTCGTACAGGGTGATCATGTTGTACTCCTTCGGTTAATTAAAGCTCTCAAATTGCACTCTGTCGTCGGCAATGCCGATCTGGCGAGCAGTTTGGCGCACACTGTCTATCAGACGGGTTGGGCCACAGACATAAAAGACGGTGTCGGTGGATGTGTTAGCAAGCAGTGCCGATACGTCCAACCGGCTAGGGCTTTGCGCCTGGCTGAAATAAAACCGGCATCGATCGGAAAACTGTCGTTGCAAGTCTTTAAAAAAGGCCATGTCTTGTGGCGCTCGACCGGTGTAATGCAGTTGAAATGGCGTACCCCGTGCGGCCAAGGTTTCGGCCATGGCTTTGATCGGCGTGATGCCGATGCCGCCGGCAATTAACAACGCCGGGCGGTCATCATTGTGTAATGGAAAATAGTTTTCCGGCGCTTCGACGTTGAGGCGTGTATCCATTTGCCAGCCGTCGTGCAATGCCGACGAGCCGCCTTCGCCATCATCCAACCGCAGCACCGCGATGTGGTAGCAATCCAGATCGTCCGGCACGTCGGTTAGCGAATAAGTGCGGCTGGTAATACTGCCGTCGGCTAGCGCGATCGGCACACGAATATGGGCTCCGGCTTGGTAAAGCGGCAGCGACTCGCCGTCGGCATGGCGCAGTTCATAAGCGCGAATGCGCTGCGTCAACTGGCGAATGCCGCTGATGGTCAAAGGCAACATGCCATTTCCCAGCGCGGCGGGCACGTGTGTTGTGTTCACCACCGGTTCTAGTTGACGAGCCTGAGCCAATAGCGCTTCGACTTCGCGTTGGCTGTAACGTGGTGTGATGTACTTGGGACAATTCCAATCAAAGGCTTCGACTCGGATCACGATGCCGCGCTCAACTGGGCCGCGAAAGTCCGTCGGTTCCAGCTTGGATAGCAATGCCGGCTCGCTGCGTTCGCTCACCACCCGCGCCCGTCCCCAGATTTTTAAGCGTTGCCGCCCTTGATAGTCCATCAACAGTAAGCTCACCCGATCGTCTCCGCGCAAATTGCCGACCGAAAGGTATTGTCGGTTGCCGCTGAAATCGGCGTAACCGATGGTTTGTTCATCCAATATTTTCAGGAATCCTGCCGGGCCGCCGCGATGTTGGACATAAGGCCAACCGGATTGGCTCACGGTCGCTTGATAAAAGCTATCGCGTTCGGTGATGAAGGCTTGTTCGAACTCGCTCAAAGCTACTGTTTCGGTGTCGCCCAATTCGGCTGTCCGGTAGGCCGTGCGACTGCCCATTTCGGTTTGTACCGCTTGGACGTTGGGGGTGAAACTGATCTTGGCAAACGCACGGGCCATGGTCTTTACTCCGGATGGTGAAAAGTTGATGGCTACTCTGGCACAATCATCAGCTGTGCTGAATAGTCATAATTTGCAATACCTTATTCCAATCAGTGCAATAAACCGGGCCAAACGCCATCTCTGCGCTTCGCCCGGTTAGGCTTTAAGCGGCTTGTTTTAACTCGACTTTCGGGAAGTCAATGTCGACCCGGCTGGCTTTGCCCAAAATATTGGTGAGGATATTCATGCCGACATGGGTGATCACCTCGACGATGTCGGCCTCGCTGAAACCGGCGTCACGCATGGATTGCAATTCGGTATTGGTCACCTCGCCTTTATGCTCGACCAGGGCGCGAGCGAATTTGACCGCGACCGCCGCTTTGGCGTCCTGACTGGTACCGGCGCGATTGGCTTCGATTTCCGCCCCGTTCAAACCCGCTTTGCGGCCGATGGCGGTATGGGCCGACAGGCAATATTCGCATTCATTCTGTTGCGCCAACGCCAGCGCGATGCGCTCGCGGGTGGTGGAGTCCAGCGAGCCGTGATTGGCAATGTGATGCAATCCGAGGAACGCTTTCAAGGCATCCGGCGAGTGGGCAAACACCCGCAAGAAGTTAGGCACCATGCCCAACTGACCTTGAATGGCTTCAAACAGGGCAAGTTGTTCGATATTGGCAGTTTCGTTACTAACGCTGGTAATACGGCTCATGAGTGTTCTCCAAAAATGAAATAAGTTGTCGTATGCCTGGGTTAAATTCAGCAGGCGGGTACAGTGTGTCTTATTGCATAAAAATAAAGAATATCTATAATTTCCAATTAACTATTCCGATAATAGGAATTATCAATGGATCGTCTGCATTTAATGAGCGTATATGTCGCGGTGGTCGAAGCCGAAGGCTTTGCCGGCGGCGCACGCAAATTGCACATGTCACCACCGGCTGTGACGCGAGCGGTGGCGGCGCTGGAAGAGCGCTTGGGCGTTAAGTTACTGAACCGTACCACCCGCTACGTCCGCATGACCGAGGCCGGGCAGAAGTATTACGAAGACGCCAAACGCATCATTGCCCTAGCCGATGAAGCCGACGACGCGGCACTGGGCATCAACGCCGAACCGCGCGGCCAACTCACGGTGACCGCCTCGGTATTGTTTGGGCGTTTGTTCATCATGCCGGGCATTGTCGAGTATTTACAACGCTATCCGGCGGTGGAAGTGAATGCGTTGTTTGTCGACAGGGTCGTCAATATGCTGGAAGAAGGTGTGGACGTGGCAATTCGCATCGCCGATTTGCCCGATTCGTCGTACCGAGCACTGCGAGTCGGCTCGGTGCGGCGGGTATTGTGTGCCTCGCCGGAGTATCTGGCCGATCACGGTATACCGCAAACGCCGGACGATTTGTTAAAGCACCGAATCATTTTGGCGCGCGGCCTGAATCCGAACAACGAAATGCGCTTTCAGCGGGATGGCCAACTGCAATCAATCAAGGTTCAACCGATACTAAGTGTCAGCGATAACGACTCGGCGGCCAGCGCCGCCATGGCTGGACTGGGCATCACACGTTTACTGAATTATCAAATCGCCGCGCCGTTACTAAGCGGCAAACTAAAGATCTTGCTTGGAGAATTCGAAAGTCCAGCGGTCCCCGTGCATATCCTGCATCGCGAGGGCCGCCACTCGTCAGCGAAAATTCGTTCGTTCGTCGATCTGATGGCTACCCGATTACGTGCCGAATTATCGCTGAATTAATCAACTGATGCTCCTGTTGCTAAGGGGTTTGATCGTTCGCGGAGCGCGAGCATTGATTGTAGACAATGATTCTGAGTTTTATCGATGATGGCAAAACTGCCAGGACCGATTAGCAATTTGCAAAATTCTCAGAATGGCAGCTTTGGCAAAATCTTGAGACATTCAATTTGGTGCAGAGCTTCAGGCAGCTAAGGGTCGGTTTTGCTCCTTCGGTTTGCACCTTGGTTTCCTAAAAAATTATACGTCAGCTATCGAAAGTGGCGAATTCACAGTACCGGCCAATTTGCTACATTCATCCAACAAAAACCGAAGTTCTTGAGCGGCTGCTTTGTAACGTGAAGCAGACATGCCTGCTCAGTTTTTTATTTGCTTGTTGTGAACGGGGGTTGGCTATGAAACCGTCCTGTCACCGGTGACGATAACAACAGGAAATAGAGTGGCCGTTGAGTGAATTGTATAAAGAAATGAGCAATATCCATACTTACTTAGTTTGGGGATTAAACGATTCTGCAATTGGAGATTGGCTCCTTGCATCGTCAGACCATTTTCAATTTCAACATTCTAGGGGCTTGATAACTTCTTGACCGGAATGTCACGCCATGTTGACCATTGATATTTCATAACCATTTTATTAAGGAAACAAAGCAGGGCCCCTTTCTTCCTTTTGAACACCTGCAGGTTTCTGAGTTAACCAACCGCCGCCCATCGCCCGATAAAGTTGAATGGTGGCAGTAAATCGGTCATTTTTGGCTTGTACCCACTCGATTTGGCCTTCGTAGTATTGGCGCAAAGCATCCAGCACTTCCAAATACGGGGTGTAGCCTTCATCGAAACGCAGATGCGCTAAATGCAGATAGTTTTTTAAGGCTGCGACTCGCTGACCTTGCATCGTCTGCCGTTCTTCAGACTTGGCGCGGGCGATCAGGGCGTCTTCAAACTCGCGAAAACTGGTCAGTATGGCTTTTTGGTAACCTGCCAACGCGGCTTGTTGGGCGGCTTCGGCAGTTTGTACCTGGCCGGCAATTCTTCCGGCGGTGAAAATGGGACCAAGCACCCGGGTGCCGATGCTCCAAAAGTTGGCGCCCGGCGTAAACAGACTGGCCATTTCCAAACTGGCTTGACCTAAATCTCCCGTTAGACGCACCTTGGGAAAATATTCGCCTCTGGCTACACCAATCCTGGCATTGGCAGCGATCAGATTTTGTTCGGCTTGCTGAATATCAGGCCGGCGCAGCAACAAATCAGACGGTAAACCGGCAGGCACGGATGGGGTTTGCATCTCCGCCAATTCCGACCCGCGCGGAATTGCGGCAGGCGTCTGCCCCAGCAGCAAACAGAGAGCGTGTTCGGTTTGGGCAATCTGTTGTTCATAAAGCGGTATTTGCGCGCGGCGGCGCTCCAGTTCGGAATTGGATTGGCTGACTTCAATTTCAGAGGCATAACCGGCATCCAGGCGGGTTTTGGCGATACGATTTTCCTCGGTCAGGATATCCACTGTCTGGCGGGTGATGGCTAAGCGGTAATCCAGCGCGCGCAGATCGATGTAGGTTTGCGCGACAGCGCTGACCAAAGTCAGCACCACGGTGTCGCGCACGGATTGTTGCGCCAGCAGATCGGCGTAGGCCGCTTCTTTCGCCCGGCGTAGTTGCCCC
This sequence comes from Proteobacteria bacterium ST_bin11, assembly GCA_002083615.1. Classification (GTDB taxonomy): domain Bacteria; phylum Pseudomonadota; class Gammaproteobacteria; order Methylococcales; family Methylomonadaceae; genus Methylomonas. The sequence goes on from MSXO01000021.1 coordinate 9,583, forward strand.
CAGATATCCAGTTCCCACAGCATACTGACGCCCAGTTGAGCAAAGTCGCTATCCGGCAAGGTATTCGCGATGCCGGTTTGCGCAGCACTGCTTTGCCGGCGGTCGTAAGCACCTTGGCCGGACAGTTGCGGAAACAAATTGGCACGGGTTGCACCATAGACGCCCCGGAATTGCTCGATGTTGGCAATCGCTATTTTGAGATCCAGATTGTTGGCCAAAGCTTGCTCGACCAGTTCGTTCAGTACCGGATCGTTGAGTTGCTGCCACCACGGCAGATCGGCGGTTTGTTGGGCATCGGCGATCTGAACACGCCATTGCTGCGGCGCGTCGATTTGGGGCTTTTCATAATCCGGCCCAACTTGAAAACAGCCACTCAAAACAGCCAAACTAGCGCAGAGCCAATACTTATTCATGCTCGGCACCATTCGTTGCAGAGGGGCGTTTGGCTTTGGTTTCCACCACGTAAAATAACACCGGGATGATAAAAATCGCGATAACAGTGGCGGCCAACATGCCGCCGATTACCGTAAACCCCATCACTTGCCGCGACAAAGCACCGGCACCGGCGGCAACCGCCAAGGGCAAACAACCCAAAATAAATGACACGGCGGTCATCATGATTGGGCGCAAGCGTAAGCGCGCCGCTTCCAATGCAGCGTCGCGGATGGATAGCCCCTCTTCAACACCTTGTTTGGCAAATTCGACAATCAAAATCGCGTTTTTGGCGGCCAGACCAATCAGCATTACCAGGCCAATCTGCGCGTACAGATTGTTTTCGTATTGGCCTACCAGTAAGCCGGCAAAAGCGCCCAATACCGCAACCGGCGTGGCCAGCAGTACGCTCAACGGCAAACTCCAACTTTCGTACAAAGCCGCCAAAATTAGGAACACGCAAAAGATCGCAAAGGCAAATACCATGGCCGGGGATATGCCTTGTTGCGCTTGTTTTTCTTGAAAACTCATGCCCAGATAGTCGTAACCCATATCGCTGGGCATAGTTTCGGCAAAAACCGCTTCCAAGGCCTGCATGACTTGAGCGGAGCTATAACCGGGCTTGGCGGCGACACTGAGTTGCTGGCTACGAAATTGGTTAAAACGCATCGTGAATTCAGGCCCTTCGCTTTTACGCACGCTGGTCAAAGTTGCCAGCGGTACGCTATCACCGTTACTGTTGCGCACATAGAACTGGCCAAGCGCTTGGGCGTCGCGCCGGTACTCGCCTTCGGCTTGCACATACACTTGCCACTGTCTGCCAAAGCGGTTGAAGTAATTGATAAAACCGCTGCCCATGTAAGCTTGCAAGGTTTTATAGACATCGGCGAGATTAACGCCATGCTTCAAGACTTTATCGCGATCCACATCGACAAAAACCTGCGGTACCGACGGTAAGCCGGTGGAAAAGATATTACTGACTTCCGGTCGTTGCCGCGCCGCCGCGATGAATTTATCGATGTTTTGAGTGAGATAACTGAGATCGTTGCCGGCGCGATCTTGAATCACCATGGTCACGCCGCCCGAGGTACCGACCCCGGGAATTGCCGGTGGCGGAAAGGCAAAGCCCACGCCTTCCGTAATTTGGGCAAGTTCACGCGTCAGACGTTGTTTGATAGCGGCGTATTGTTCCTCTGCTTGAGTGCGCTCAGCCCAGGGTTTTAAAGTGATGAAGAAAAACGTATTGTAGGTGGTTTGGGCTTGGCTGAGCATGTTGTAACCAATCACCGACGAATAGGCCGCAACCCCGGGCGTGTTTGCCAGTATTTGTTCAACTTTGCGAGTAGCGGCATCGGTGCGTTGTAGAGAGGCGACATTAGGTAACTGCAAGCCCGCATACAAATAGCCTTGGTCCTCGTCGGGCAAAAAGCCCATCGGCACCCCTTTTCCCAATACTCCGGCCAGCACACTGAGGATCAACAGAAAAACCATGCTCAATAAGGCTTTCCGTATCATGCTGCGGCACACGCCGACATAGCCTTGGTTGGCGCGACCAAAGCCCCGATTGAAGGCATCGAAAAATCGTTGCAACGCGCCGTTGCCACGCACGCGCGGTTTCAACAGCAATGCGGCCAAGGCCGGACTTAACGACAGCGAATTGAAGGTGGAAATGGTCACCGCCACGCATACCGTGACGGCAAATTGCTGATACAAGCGGCCGGTAATGCCCGGAATAAACACGGTAGGCAGAAACACCGCAATCAACGCCAACGTCGTTCCTATGATCGGCCCGGACACTTCTCGCATGGTTTTTAAGGTCGCTTCTTTGGCCGTCAAGCCTTGTTCGATATAGTGCTCGACCGATTCGACCACCACAATTGGGTCATCCACCACCAAACCAATAGCCAACACCAAGCCAAACAGCGACAAGGTGTTGATCGAAAAACCCAATACCGGGAACAGCATGAAAGTGCCGATCAGCGACACCGGCACCGCCAACAACGGAATCAAGGTGGGACGCCAGCCTTGCAAGAACAGGAATACTACCAATATCACCAATACGAGCGCTTCGAACAGTGTGACGAGGATTTCATGAATGCCCTCGGTGACCGCCAGCGTAGTATCCAGCGCGACGACATAGTCCAGATCGGCCGGAAAGCGGGTTTTAAGCTCGGCCATCATTTTCTTGGCGCCCTCAGCGGCTTCAATGGCATTGGAACCTGGCAATTGATACAGCGCGATCAATGCCGCCGGTTTACCGTTGAGCCGGCCGATCATATCGTAGGATTGCGCGCCCAACTCGATGCGACCAACGTCCTTAACTCGCACCATCGCCCCGCCGGGATCGGCACGCAACACTATGTTGCCGAATTCTTCTTCGGTTTGCAGGCGCCCCTGGGCGCGGACCGCAAAAGTGAATTCCTGCCCGGCTGGCACCGGTTCACTACCGATTTTGCCGGCCGGATTTACGGTATTTTGGGCCTGCACCGCGCCGACGATCTCGGGAATCGTAATATTCAATTTGGCGAGCTGATCCGGCTTGACCCAGATGCGCATCGCATATTGCCCGGCGCCGAATACCGTCACACTGGCAATACCTTTAACCCGCGTCATCTGATCGTTAATATTGATATAGGCATAGTTGGCGAGAAACACGTTGTCGTAACTGCCATTGGGCGAATACAAGCCAAACAACAACAAAGGCGATGCCGACGACTTTTGCACGTTGACGCCAAAATTGCGCACGTCTTGCGGTAGCTGGGATTCAGCCTGCGATTTGCGCATCTGCGCCAGTACTTGGTTGGTGTTGGGATCGGTGCTGATATCGAAATTCACCCGGAGCGACATTGAGCCGTTGTTGGCGTTGACGGAATACATGTAATTCATGTTATCCACACCTGACATTTGCTGCTCAATCGGAGTTGCCACCGCTTGCTCGACGGTCAGCGCATCGGCGCCGGTATAGGTGGTCGTGACCTGTACTTCGGGTGGTGCGATGTTGGGAAATTGCGCAATCGGCAACTGGGTTAATGACACCAAACCCACCATCACCATTAATATGGCGATAACGATGGCGACGATCGGGCGATTTATGAAAAAGGCGGCCATAACCGTTACCGCGCCAGTGTCGGCGAGACAGCGCTGTAAGGCTTGGGGTCGACAGTGATGCCTGGTCTAAGCTTGAGCAAGCCTTCGACAATAATCGTGTCACCCACTTGCAGGCCTTGCTCGATCACATAACGGTTGTCCACGGTTTCACCCAGTTTCAACGGTCGCATCTCCACCGTATGGTCGGCTTTTACAACAGCCGCAAGCCGCCGCCCTTGCATCTCCAGCACCGCACGTTGAGGTACCAGCACGGCCTGGTTTTTCTGTTTGATCACAGCCCGAACTTTGGCGTATTGACCGGGACGTAACAAATTGTTGGGGTTGGGAAATAGAATGGCGACTTGAATCGTACCGGTTTTGCTGTCGACCTGACGATCGGCAAAAAAGAATTTACCGGCATGCGGATAGACCGAGCCATCGGCCAAAATCAATTCCAAGCCACCATTGTCGCTGCCGCGCTCAGCCGGCTGCCGTTCCCTAGCCAACTGCAGATATTCTTGTTCACTGAGAGGAATGTAGGCCTTGATCGGATCCAGTTGCGAGACAATAGTCAATTCGCCACTCGAACTGCCGGGTCCTACCAAATCACCAAGCTGTGCCTTGGACATGCCGGCGATGCCGTCGATCGGCGAGCTGATACGGGTAAAGCCCAGTTGCAGCTCCGCGTTATCCACCGCAGCCTTGGCGGCAGTCACTTCGGCTTGCGCCGATGCTTCGCGGCCCACGGCATTATCGCGGTCCCGAACACTCACAGCCCTTTCCGGCAGCAAACGCTCGACGCGGGCCACCTCCAGCTTGGCGGTTTTGAGTACGGCCTCCTGTCTGGCAAGATTGCCGCGTGCGCCGTTTAATGTCGCTTGCAAGATGCGCGGATCGATTTCGTAAAGCAATTGGCCTTTCTTGACCAGCTGACCTTCCTGATAAGCCTGTTTGGTCAAATAACCCGGCACCTGCGCAGTGATTTGGGCGTTGACCATACCGTCCAAGGTACCGATCCATTCCTGATGAATTGGAATGTCCTGTGCCGCCACGGTCACGACCTCAACCACCGGCGCAACAGGTGCTGAAGGTTGGGGTGAACTTTGATTGCAACCGATGACGGTCATTGAAGAAACAAACAGCATCGGCAATAGGGCGCGGTTGTTCATTGAAAAGCTCGGTGGTTGAACAGCGAAGGATTGAAGGATTTAAAGGCTACTTTTTGCTCAAGCCCTTCAAGCAATTTATAAATCAGTTTCGCGGTATCCGGCGCGCACAAAATGTCCATATTTGCTGGCTGAAAGCCATATCGCCGGTCTGCGTATTCTCGCGCGGATATTTATAACGCAAATATTGCGAATTTCCCATCCAGCGTCAATGACGCTTGCATTTAACTATTCCTCAGTCATCGATTGCCCGAGGCTCATTCCTAAGATTCAGGTAATTTTCGAGCGCTCAACCAAAACGCAACCATCATTTGCGCCCAGCCACGTAAGGCAAATTCCAGACTTAGGCTAAATGCCATAAACCAGGCCGCCGCGGTTGGCCAATGCAAACTGATCATTAGGCCGAGCACTACCGAAATTACCGCGCCTATTGTATCGAGCGGCGTTCATCCAGTTCAGCCACGTTGGCAAAAATTAGCCGGCCCAGGCCCCTTATCATCAAAAATGCCGAGATCAAAAGCGCTAGGCGTGAGGGATCGTTGCCTAAATTGAAATCAATCATGAACCCGACGACGATATCGAGCAGGGCATATTGCAGACTCAATAAAAATCCCAGTAACTCCTCTGCCATTAAGGCGTCGACGGCTTCGAACAATCCCAATAGCATCAAAAAATAACCGCAGAACAGCAACCAGAATAATTCAGCACCCCCATAATGCCAGTATTTGGCGACAGTACGATGGTGCCCAGCAAGGTCGCGCCGATGGTCAGCATGACACCGCCGCGAAACAACGGTCTTTTGAAATTCAAGGCTTGATTGCCAATGGCGGTTAACTTTGGACGTATCTTCATGACGCACACTAGATTGGTTTTTTGAACAGCATCGCGGACAGCACTCTCGCTTAGTCCTCGGCTTTAGCTTGGTTGTAATTGATGCGAGCGGCTTTATCGGCCGAATCTTGCAATAAAACAGTCTGTATCTGTTCGTAAATATTGAGAAACTCGGTGAGCATTTCCTGATTGAAGTCCTTGAATGCTTCCGCCGTCAAGGGGGTGATGGACAAATGCCCCTTGGCATTTTTTTCGATCCACCCCTGTTCCTGCAGCCATTGAATTTTCCGGCGCACGGTCTCGCGTGGAATGCCCGTGCTGGCACTGATCGATAAGGCATTGCAATGCTTGATTAAGTCGCCAATGTCTGGGATTTCGGAATAGTACTTAACCGTTTGCGTTTGCATTAGCGCCTCGCGCAGGGTTGCATCGGGTGTGCGATGCCGAGAAATGATTTTTTGCATATTGAAATGCCCGATCTCACCCAAGATCAACGCGCAATCCAGGTCACCGTCAAAACGCCCCCGCACCCTGCTCAAGTGCCAAAGAATAAATTCATTGACCAGAAAGTAGAGCTGGCGGAATTGTTCCGGCTGTATTTGACGATCGGCTGCCATTCGCACTAATCCCGGTGGGTGACTTACCAAAATAGTAAATCGATTAGCTTTCCGACGAAACCAAAACTGCCCATTTTGGGTACATCAATATCTTTCCCTACAGCCATTCATGCCAAAATCGAAAACCGGATTCAGCTGGAAATGGCGCATTTTCCAGCACCGATCAATGCTGTTCATTCGAGAGGTCACAATGAGAACAATGATTAAGTGGGTAGTTTTTCTGCTGATGGCTGGCTTGGCACACCCGGTGTTTGCGGGCATTTCAGATGGTTGGATTCAGCTCGGCAAGGAAAAAGTCAACGCCCGAATGGAGCGGGATGAGATTCGCGCGGCCAGCAAGGGTTTTGTCAAACAGGTGGTGATTGAGGTCAGAGGCGCGGCGGTGTATTTCGACTCAGTCGCCGTGCATCTCGGTGATGGCGAGGTCGTCGATTTACCCGTTCGCAGCATCATCAAGGCCGGCGAACGTACCCGAGTGATTGATTTACCCGGCAATGCCCGCTTGATTCGCAAGGTAGTGTTCGTGCATCAAAAGCTCAGGGATGCTGGGAAAGCCGAAGTGATCCTGTGGGGGCGGAAATGATGTATTGCGCTGGCCCAGTTCAACTAATGATCAATCAACCTGCTCAATGTCGAGGTGTAGCATGAAAAACTTTAAAACAGCAGCTGAAAATTTTTTGGCGGCAGCCGTTCTGATGGCACTTATTTCTGGCTGCACCACGGTTGATCCTTACACCGGGCAGCAGCGTGTCGATTATGGTGCTACGGCTGGGGTTGCCGGCTTGGCCCTAGGAGCCGCGGCACTGGCGGTGGCTGCCGATAGGGATGATGATCGGCGCGATACGGTGATCATTGATCGACGTCCGCATCTCAGGCCAAGCTATCGGCCACCTTATAGACCTTATCGTCACCACCGGCGCTTGAGAAATCGCTAATCCGCCAGGCCATGACCTGACCTTTCCTCAATCGTAGCCGTTGAGATTACTGTTAACGGTTGTTCTAAACTCGTAGGAGTGACTATGAAAATGCATATCTTTGCGGCCTCATTATTGATGCCGCTGATCCTGATTTCACCTTCGGTTTCGGCGGAGGAGCAAAGCCAGGCCGAGGAATCCAATTCGCCCACTTGGCAACAGCTCGATCCGGCTTGGACTGGGGTCAGCGATAAAATTGTCGATTTTGTCGGCGAAGACAAACAGAAGCTATTGGCAAATTTGGCCTATTCGGCGGTTGCGAGTGATTTATGCCAGGATTTGAAGCTGGATAAAAACAAATTCCAAAAAGCCTTTGACGGCGGCTTTGCCGATAAAAATCAAACCACAATGACAGCGTCTGAGTTGGCGACATACGGGCAGAAGATATCTATGTATTTTGGCGTTTACGTGGGGTTGTTGACCGCGGATGGGATGATGGAGCGAGACAATTTCTGTGATGCGGCTTACCAGGCAAAGGCAAACGGCGAAGCCGGATTTTGGTTCTCGAATGGTACATCCCATCCAACCGCAAAATAAGTCTGGACACCAACGGGTTAGCGACCGTAGCGGAAACTTCTTTTATTTGTTCGCGGGTTTGCTACTGATGCTGTTGACTGTTCCATACGTGGCGCGTTTACCTGGGGTAGGTCGTTCTTCGTTGACGCTGATATTCAACACTTTCATGCTGATTGCGGTTTGGAGCCTGGTGGGGACACGACACATTTTCTATATGGGTTTGAGTCTGGCCCTGGCTGTTTCCGTCATTTCCAGTTTAGGCATCTTGGGGATTACCAACTGGGCCTTGGAATTCGCCGGCTTGTTTTTCATGCTGATATTTGCCGGCATCAGCGCCTGGATAGCCGGACGCCATGTCTTCGTTCTGCACCGCGTAGACCTTAATTCGTTGGTCGGCGCTTTCTGTGTCTACCTGCTGATTGGCTTTACGTGGGCAATTGTGTTTCGCTTGCTCCAGTTACTGGGTCTGGCCACATTTTCAGGCTTGATCGTCACTGAAGAGCCATTTTCTCAATTGATCTATTTTAGTTTCGTGACTTTGGCTAGCCTAGGCTACGGAGACATTACGCCCGGCAGTGGTTTAGCGCGCGTATTGTCGTATTTCGAAGCATTAGTCGGGCAATTTTATTTGGCCGTGCTGGTAGCCTGCCTAGTGGGAGCCTTCGTCTCCCAATACCGTTCTTCTGAATGATCATTAGCCAACTCTGCCATGTTAATCGCGACAAAAGCTTGCAAATCTCGCTTGTGTCGCCAAGTTTCATTGGTTGGAGCGCACGATTCTGGTACGGTGTTCTTGGTGCTGCTGCTGACCTCATCCACGGTACTCGCCACACCAATCGACCGCGATATTTTGCAGCAGGCAGGCATTCCCGCGGATAAGGCAGCACATTTACTGCAAGGTAACGTGGTTTCCCATGAACTTCAGGAAGCAAGCGACAAGGAAATGGCGTTGAGCACCGCCATCTATATTGAGGTTGACCCGGCCGTTGTCTCAGATTTCATTACACAGGGCGAAATGGCAGCCATTGATCCCGATATTATTGCCTACGCCGAAATACAGGTTGGCGCCAACGGGGCAGCGTTCGAACGCTTTGCTTTCAACGCTAAACAGCACCGCGAAGTGGATTATTTGCTGGACGACGACGTCAGAGAATCTTTTAATCTATCGGCTGGCGAAATCGCCAGCTTCTCAGACTTGTAGGCTAAGCTGAGCGGTGCCAGCGCCAAAACTAAAGCCGCAGCCGTTTTGGAGCATTACCGCGAAATCCTATTAAAAAGAGTGCTCGCCTATCGTGCCAAAGTATTGGCCGGGATAGCAGACTACGCGGGCGACGATGGCAATGTCAGTCCTTCAGCGGAATTACGCAGTGCGGCAAGAAAGTAGCCAGCTTTTAAGAGCCCAGTATCCTGAGCTTTACCAGGCTTGGCTGACTTATCCGGCACATGTGCCGAATAATGCGATCGAACATTTTTTTGGCTGAATCGCAAAGTTGAAAACCGTCCCACCGCGATTTTGGGTCATCGATTGGTGTATAGCGGTGATCAAGGGACTGTCATGCTGAGCCGCCAGTTTTATGTTGGACATTCATACAACTCAGCTCAGTTAATCTTGGGTGCCTTGCCTTTTAAAGAAGGAACATTGGTATTTTATCGACAACGTACCTCCACCGATCAGTTGGCCGGCCTAGGCAGCCGCTTGAAACGTAATATTGGTCGCCGACAAATGAAACAGCAAATGATCACCCGCCTGGAACGACTACGCAAACAGGTTGGCGGTAAAGCCGAGGGAAAGTCGTAATGGTTCGCTAGGCATTGACTCACGTAAGTCCAGCGTGGTTTGATCCGCACTAGCGATACAAATCAGCCCAAGCCTTGGATATTAAACGTCCAGAACCAGGTGGATTGGCAAGAACATGGTGATGGCAGTATCACGGTGCAGAATCTGAGCTTTGCGGAAAGCATGGCCCGCCAATAACTGACCAGCCAGACTGTGCAACACCAAAAGCACGAAAATGATTGGTGGATGGATGTTTTCGAAACACAACCGCTCACGGCCGGTGGCGGTCGAGCGACGACAAATTTCATCCAGTGGCAGCTTACTTTCGGTCAGGCGCGCGTGCGCGTGTTCAGTGAATAAGGGCTTTAACTCTGCTAGCGCGTTTGCGGGCGATAAATCCAGACGCCGGAAAGCGGTGCTAATCGAGTTGGCTGATTTGGCTATGATGTGTTTACGCTGATCGTAACGTGGCACGGTGCGTAAGAAGGTACGGGCCAACACCAGGCCGAGCCCCCTACCTTTCGAGCAAACACGTCATGCCCAAAAACAAAGTTCTTGATATCAAAAAGAAATCCAGCTGTAATTCATACATAAAATGACCTACTCAAATCAACTGAAAGGTGGAAAATTGAAAGTTTCGTTGAAAGCATTTTTAGATTACGTATTGATTGGAATAATCGGTTTTATTCCCGTTGCCTTGGTGTTTCAAATTGTAATTTATGTCGAACGATTATTACGTGAATTTGTGCTGCTGGTACACGGCAAATATGAAAATCCATTCGTCACCTTGTTTCTATTTTTCGCAGCGGTAAGTCTTTTAGGCTATTTTGGTAAATTGCTGAAACATGACAAAGCCACAGTCATGTATTTCCTCGAAGGCATTATTCAGCGTATTCCGATTATCGGCAGTATTTATCGAGTTACCCGAAAACTGCTGCGACTGTTTTTAACCGATGAAGAATCTCAAGTTCGGGAAGTGGTTTATGTCGAATATCCCAAAGATGGTATGTGGGTGCCTGCCTATGTCACCAACAGAGTCGGTGATTGCTATATTCTCTATATTCCTACATCGCCGAATCCGACATCCGGATTTACTGTTATGGTGCACAAATCAAAGATCAGAGAGTCATCTATGAACTTAGAAGAGGTTTCTAGCTTTGTCATTAGCGTAGGCGTGGACTATGCCAAACCTGATGATGTAAAAATGCTGTACCGTTGATATACAAACTCGGTTTTACTAATTGATTTTGGTTCGATTGCGAATATTCACCGCCTGCCTGCATCCGTGCAACACCAGTTCTGTCAATAATTGTCCAAGCCCGTTTTGCCTGTATAAGCTTCCCTGAATAGCCTCTTTAAGCTGGACATTATAAAAAGCCTATTATGACATTCTCCATTATCCGTAGACTGAAATACGCGCTGCTTATGCTCTTAACATTGGCGCTTTGCGCTTGTTCTTTACCCACACGAAAACGAGCTGTGCCGCCTGATTGGATAGCTAAGGCTGAGGTGTTGAACATGCCTGGCGTGCGATACATAGTAGGTACTGAAATTACTGATGAGCAGTTAAGTGAAGGTATCGATAGCATAAAAAAAGAGCGAGCCTATCTCACCGCGCTTGAATCCTCAGACAATCAAAAACTACCGCCGGTGAATTTTTTAGCATTGTCCGGTGGCGGTGACGATGGCGCTTTTGGTGCGGGTCTGTTGTGTGGATGGACAAAATCAGGACTGCGGCCAGAATTCAAATTAGTGACCGGGGTCAGCACTGGCGCGCTACTGGCGCCATTTGCTTTTTTAGGCACCAAGTATGACGATGCGCTGAGAGAGGTTTTCACTCAAGTGACGCCAACAGATATTATGCAGAAACGTAGCCCGTTGGCAGCGTTATTTGACGATGCCTTGGCCGACAATGAACCTCTCGGTAAATTGGTTGCTAAATACGTGACCAAAGACATGCTCAAAGAGATCGCCGCAGAATATGCGAAAGGACGTACGCTATTAATGGCAACTACTAATTTGGATGCCCGACAAGCCGTGATTTGGAACATGGGCAAAATTGCCGCTAGCGATCATGCCGCTGCTTTAGATTTATTTCATAAAATCATGTTAGCGTCGTCGGCAATACCCGGCGCATTTCCACCGGTTATGATTGATGTGGAAGTCAATGGAAAGCGTTATCAGGAAATGCATGTGGATGGTGGCGCGCTATCTCAAGCCTTTGTTTACCCAACCACCATAAAATTGTCGGAGGTTATCAAGCACCAGGGCTTAAAACGCGAACGACGCCTTTATCTGATTCGCAATGCGCGCCTGGACCCTGATCGTGAAGAGGTGGAAAGATCGACTTTAAGCATCGCTGGCCGAGCCATCTCTGCCCTGATTCAAGCGCAGGGCGTTGGGGATCTCTACAAGATTTTTACCATAGCCCGGCGTGACGGTTTGGATTATAACCTCGCTTACATTCCTAAGGATTTTAACGCCTTACACAAGGAAGAATTCGATAGAGCTTATATGCAGCAACTATTCCAAACTGGCTACGAATTGGCGTTAAAGGGCTATGACTGGAAGAAAGTACCTCCTGGAATGTGAGTACACTTCTCCGGCTTGTCTTTAATCTTTAAAGAAGCATGAATGTCTGATGGGAAGCGCTAGAGTAGCCAGTAGTATATGGCCTAAATTTTATCGGAAATGGGCTTTCACCGGCTACTGACCTTGCTCGGCTCGGGTGCCACCCTATCGAAATGGGTGGCAGTTCTAAATTGCTACAGCCAATCCGTCTAAACTTCCGGCACGAAAAAGAATGGGCTGCCTTCGTGGCCAGCATGCTGCAAGGGGGCGTATTGCGGGATTTGTTCGAAACCACCGCGTGCAGCCGACGCTCGTACTTGGTTGGCCACATCCCGGAAGATGTCGTAGTCCTCGATAATCCGTTTGTTGCCGCGTAATACTTTCAAAAACGCATTGGCAAACACCGAATGATCGCCACCGCCTTGGTCCATGACTGGTTTTACACCGCCGGAAGTGAGAACGGTGCGGGCTTTGCGGCTGTTCATGGCTTTTAACCAGCGTTCGCGCTTGGCGTCGTCCATGCCTTCCGGCAATTTCGCCACTGCCGAACCGGTCAGCGCGCCGGAGTAGCAGGAATCGGCCACCACCATGATATGTTTGGCCGGCATGATGCTCAAAAATTCGGTGATGCTTTGGCTGGAAATCCAGTTGGCGCTATTGCCGGTTTCCGAATCGACCGGCAGCCAATAGGCGGTCTGACTTTTCTTGTCTATCTCGCCGTGGCCGGCGTAATAGACCAGTAAATTATCTTGTTCGGTGAGTTTTTGATTCAGCTCGTTAAACGCGGACATGATTGCGTGGCGATTGGCGTTGATCAGCAATTTGGTTTTGAAACCGTAGCGTTCGCGTAACAGCAATTCCAGACTTTTCGCATCAGCAATCGGCGTTTTCAACGAAGGATATGCGCCGTATTCGTTGTTACCGATGATGATTGCATAGAATTTGCCGAACTGAATATTGCCGGAGCGTTTCAATTCGCTGCCGGTGCTACCCGGAAACACTGCCTCGGCCACATTGCCTGAAGCCAGTAAGCGCAGGCTCAAATCGCTGCTCTGATTGCGCTTGTCGGTAGCGACGATACGCACCAAGGTTTCTTCGCCTTTTAGGCTAACGTCGGTTTCAAAACGACCATTGGCGTCGACTTTCACCGCCTTGTCGTTCAACAGCAAGCGACTTAGTCCGGTGGCTGCGTCGATTTTGCCGACGATACGTTTGCTGCTTTCGCCCAAGCCAAACTGGATGCTGGGGATACCGCGGGTGACGGTGACGGCGGGTTCCAGTAATTCGATGTTGGGGCCATTGCCGCTCGCCACCAGAGTTGAGCTTTGTTGTTGCAGTTTTTCTTTCAGTGCGGCAATTTCCTTCGCTTGCTGTTGCAAGGCCTGCTTGCGCAAATCTATTTGGTTTCTATCCAGTTTGTCCGAAGAGGTTAGCCAACCTGTCAGTTCCGCAGATTGTTTTTGATAGGTTTCGATTTTTTCGCTGAGCTTGTTTTCGATATCGTTAGTTTTGCTTTCAACGGCTTTGGCACTGGGGCTTTGCTGGCGTGCCGCTTCCAACTCGCGTTTCATGCGCTGTCTTTCCTGGCTGAGCGACTGTGTCAGGCTGCCTAATTTAGCTTGCTGGTCTTTTAACTGGCTTTCTTTTTCGTGCAATTGCTTTTCCAGGGATTCGATGTCGCTGGAGCCGCTAGGCCTAACGGATTTTTGTTGCTGCAGCTTGTTACGCAAGGCTTCCAATTCGTCTTGAGCCTTGCGCAAATTGTCCTGTTGATCCAGGGTTTGCTGGCGGGTGCTTTGCAGTTGCTCGCGCAGCTGTTCTGCTTCGCGGCGGGATTCAGCTACTTCGCTGCGTAATGTCGCTAATTCTTCACTGTTGGCGATGGCTTGGGCATTCACAGCGGGTGCAAACTGGATGCCGGCTTCGTCCAGGCCTGCGGATTTACGATACCAACGTAACGCGGTTTCCTTGTCTTCTGTAACACCCATACCTTTTTCATAAAGATGACCCAAGTTCAACTGCGCTTGAGAGTTACCTTGATTCGCGGCTTTTTCGTACCACTGCGCGGCGGCTTTATAGTCGGCTGAAGTACCCAGGCCTTTTTCGAAAATCTCGCCGACATAGAGTTGGGCGGCGGCATCGCCTTCCTGGGCTTTGGGTAGCCAGATATTTAACGCGCTGGCGTAGTTGGCGCGGTCGTAAGCGACATATTCGCCGCCGCGTACTTCGCAATCGGCGGCAGTAGTGCGAATCGGGCGGCGGGCACTGAGATAGGTCATCTGCGAGCCGAGCTTGCGTACCTGTCCGGGCAGCAAGCAATCGACTACAAACAGTTTAGTGGTGTCGGCCACAATATAGCCTTCGGTAGCCTTGGCCATTTCTTCTTGGCTGACATCGCGGGCGCATGCAGACATTAAAATGCCGCCGATTGCCAATGCGAGCGTACGGTTCAATACTCTTTGTTTAGCCATGTTGTGCCGCCTTCGAATAAATGGTTTTATCCGCCAACCATAGCAGAATTCGGCTAACCCGCATATGGCTGGCGCAGCTGTTCCAAGCGTTTTAGCATGTGGGGCCAAATCACTTGCCAACCGTGGCCGTGATCGGCATCGACGATTTCCACCTTACTGTTGGGGCGTTGCCCTAGCGCTTGTTGAAATAATTCCGGCGGAATATTTTGGTCATGTTTGCCTAGCAGATGCCATTCCGGAATGCCGGGATTGGCGGCACGCGCAGCCGGGTTAAGCGAGTCGTTCAAACGCTGGTAGCCGTGATGATCCGCCCAAATATTGATGTCATAATTCGCCGCCAACGTGACTATGGCGATCGTTTGCGGCAATCTTTCGGCTAACAGCAGTGCCAACGTGCCGCCACCGCTATGGCCGATCAATACCACTTCAGCGTAGCTGCGTTGTGCACAAAACTCATTTAAGGCTTGAGCCATCGCAGCCACCACGCTTTCGCCATAGCGGGCGCCGGTCCACAGAAATTGTGAACAACCGGGATCGCCTGCATGGCCATTGTAGCAAGGTCGGCCCAAATACAAGGACGGTCCGGGATCGGCAGCCATTAACCTTAGAACCGTTGATGTTCGGGTAGTCGGGTCGGAGGCAGGAAACACGCCACGTTCCCAAGGGCGGCCATCGCCTTCAAGATAAACATGCAGGCGCTTACCGGCTGATAGGGGCAAACGGGTAAAAGATGTCAGCTTGAATCCGGCGGCTTCAGACTCTAAGACCTGAAAGCCAAATTCCATGGCTTGCTCGCGCAGACGGATGGCCGGTGTGCTACAGCCGACCAAGATAGCAAACAGACTTAGTTTGAGATAAAAATGTCGCCGTCTAATTCGCATGCTGCCGGCCTGTCTTGTAGCGCCTAGTCCTCGTGTGTCACGGTCTAGGCGGCGATGGCCAACTCATAGGCCAGCGTAAAAAAGCTTAGCGGGCCTGAATCCCTCTCCCCTTAATTAAAAAGACAGGCGCAAACCGCTGGAAAAGGCATGGTTTGAAACGTTTTCCCGGTCAATGATGGTGTTGTAGGAAACGAAAGCCGACATACCATCAGCAAACTGACCTGCCATGTTAAATCCCAGTTGCATGAAATCGCGGTCAGGATTGTCGGAACGGATGTTAAAACCGGCGTTGTTTTGTAGGAAGCGAACGACGCTGACTTGGGCGTTGTAGCTGGATTCGTGCACCCACTCGGCGTTAAGCTGCGGCATGATCACGCCCCAAGGCAAGCTCCATGCATAAGAAACCCTGGCACCGGCTTTAGTCAGCATGGATTCTATGTGTTGTTTGCCATAGCTGGTGCCGAAACTAGCCCCGCCGGATTCGCGGTAGCCATCCACTTCGGTTTTGGTGTAGTCAAAACCGATATAGGGCCCAACCAGCACCTTGTCGATGTGATAGTTGTAGCCCGCACCCAGGCTAGACGCATATTGCATACCCGAGGTGCGGCCTTTCGCAGAGGTATTGAAAAAACTCATCGCTCGTTCGGATTCGTAATCGATGCCGCCAACGCTGGCCAAAGCATCGATATAGAAATCCTGGATATTCAGAGTACTGTAAAGTGAGCCGGTATAAGCGGCGGTATACAGCTGACCAGCACGATTGCTGAAATCGGCTTTGTTATGACTGTTGTTAAACGCCATACCTACGAAGAAATTGTCGGTAACGGCATAATCCAAACCGACCGTTACCCCTTGATTATCGAAATTGTAACCTTGCTCATTGGCTGACCGTTTCCGGTTACCGAAACTGCCGTCGATATTGCCATAGACCCCTAGACGCTGAAATATCTCCGGGAGCTTGTCGGCACTGGCCCCGCCTATTTTGGCACCACCTAAATTGATGCCGCCCGCGTTGCCAGCTCGCAAGGTAGCGATACGGTCCATTACGCTGCTGAAGTTCGCGCGCGATGTAGCCACCGTCGTGGCGGCAATGGTATTAATTTCTTCCGGAGTGATCTGATCGATAACGTCGGCTTTAGCTACCGCGCCCAGGCCAGCGATTCTAGCGCAGTCTCTTATTACGGCAGAGCTGCTAGGTGACGCACATAAGCTGTTGATCGCCAACGATGTTGCGCTGGCGTTGGATGTGGATTCGATAATCTGGGATTGGGAAATCACCCCGCCGCTACCGGCAAAGCTAATCAATCTCGCACTACCCGAGCCGGTGCCGGTGCCGGGAATGATTAGCCCCGAGTCACCTACAAGCACCAATATATTGCCGGTTTGGCTGTTGGTGTTAACTCCCTCGACAGCATTCAATCGCTCAAAAGGAAAGTTTGCCACCGCCACCGTGTAACTACCAGGGCTAAGGGGGTAATCATTAATCAACGCGTTGAAATCTGGAGAAGCTCCTGCAGCACCGCAATCGATTTGGCTGCAACTATCGTCGTCTTCGGTGAGTATCGATGCACTAGTAAAATTACCGGTACCATCCAGAAGGTATATGAAAGGGTCGGTGGTGGGTCCACTGGTGGCAATATCGACCAAAGTGGTTTGCGATAGAGAAAACGGCAAGTAGCCAACCGAACCTATCTCGGAGCCGGTAATATTAAATGTCCCGCTCGCGAAGTCCAAACCCACGGCGGATGGCGCAACCAACACCGATAGAATGAATGTGCTGATTCTCAACGAGGGACGTTTACTCAATCGCGCCAAAGCGATATTCGAACGGAGTGATTTTAAAAAAAACAGTGAGTTCATGCGCATTTATCCGAAATAATTTCTGCAACTTATTATAGATGCATGTCAATGTTTTCAATAGCTATTTAATTTTGTCGACAGGTTGGGACTCGACCAAACCGGAATATCGAAATGCTGTCGCGCCAAATCATCGACCCAGAGAATTTGAGCCCGGCTCAAGCAACACAGTTTTCGAAATTGAGTTTTAGGCAGCAAATGGCAATTGCAGCGACACGAACAAGCTCTTCGGCTAAAATCCTTACACCTTCCCTGAGTGTTGTTTGCCATGTCCAGATTCGAGCTCGCATTGAAAGCCTTTCAGCAGGCTGAGATAGCCTATGAAGATTTGTTGACCGTGGCTGCAGCGCTGGCCGCAGAGCCCGACCAGATTTTAAATGCAGCCAAGCAAGTCTTGGAGAACGACTATCGGTGCGGAAAACTAAGCGAGGAGTTTTATCACGGATTGCTATCGGCTATGCAGGACGAAACCAGGCTTGTCGGCGATCAAACCAAAATTACGTCGCCTGCTTATGCTCAAGACGATGTGACTAGCATCGTCTCCGCGCCGGCTAAATCGGCGACTGTATTTCCCGCCTCATCTGCTACGCAAACTCCCACGTCGACGACCGAATCCTTGCTGCAGGGCTTGGACCCCTCGCAGCCGCGCGCCGAGCTAACAGTTGGCAGCACTTTGAAGAACCGCTTTGTGCTTGAAGAGTTACTCGGTGTCGGCGGCATGGGTATGGTGTTTAAAGCCACCGATTTACGCAAAGTAGAGGCGTCAGATAAAGAGCCTTTCGTGGCTTTGAAAGTTCTAAATCAGGATTTTCAATTCAATCCGATGGCTTTGGTCGCCTTACAACGCGAGACCAAGCGTGCACAGACCCTGTCTCATCCCAATATCATCAAAGTCTACGACTTCGACAGAGACGGCAGCCACGTATTTATGTCGATGGAATACTTGCAAGGCAGGCCACTGAGTCATCTGATACGTGAGCATGTCGATAGCGGCTTACCTTTCAAAAAGGCCTAGCCCATCATCAGTGCGATGGCTGAAGCCTTGGCGCATGCCCACAAGAAAAATATCGTTCACTCCGACTTTAAGCCCGGCAATGTATTTGTCGGTGACGACGGCGAAATCAGAGTGCTGGATTTCGGTATCGCCTGCGCGATCGGCCGCAGCGAAAAAGACGGCCACGACGCGACGATTTTTAACGCCCGGTCGCTGGGCGCCATGACCCCGGCCTACGCCAGTTTGGAACAACTGCAAAATAGCGACCCCGATCCGCGCGACGACATTTATGCTCTGGCTTGTATCACTTACGAATTATTGAGCGGCAAGCATCCGTTTGGCCGTTTGTCGGCGGAAAAAGCGATCGAAGTCAATTTGCAACCCAAGCCCATCGCTCAGCTCAAGCGCCGGCAATGGAAAGGTCTGCAAAAGGCTTTGGCCTTCAAACAGGCACAACGCAGCCTAAGTATCGATGAGTTCTTAGCGGCCATCGGTCCGCATACCTCGGTGTATTATGGGTTATGGTCGACAGCATTGTTTATTGCCTGTTTGATTGGCTTGAACGTCTACTGGACCTTAAATGAAAAACAAACCGCTAGCGAAGTGGTAAAGGTTGCTGTTGAGCTCAATCCAGAGCAGCTTCAAAAAATCAAAGATTTGTTGGAGTTAGCGGATATCCATTTCGATGTCGGTTACCTAACTGCGCCGACCGGCAGCAATGCGTTTTGGGCGTATCAGGAGGTTTTGAAAATCGATCCTTACAACAAAGCGGCTATGGATGGCATCAACAAAATTGCCGATACCCTAGAACAGCAGGCTTGGGAGTTTTACGAAAAGAACGACCGCTCAGAGGCCTTGAAAAAAGTGCAGGAAGGCTTAGAAGTAAACCCTGTGCATAAAGGCTTGCAGAGTTTGCGCGAGAAGCTCAGATTCAATTAACCAAGCGATAAACCTCAGATTTTTCGCGGTTTGTAAGCGGATTTTTCGATCATGCGCTACCCGCTGCCATGCTAGAATTCGGCGCATTATGACTTCCTATTCGCCGATTGCCAGTGGCTTCCCAATTATTCCCCGTATCCGATAATGCAACCCCCGCCCGACTGCGGGAAATTCCTTATAACTACACCTCGTTTTCCGACCGCGAAATCGTAATACGCCTGCTGGGCGAAGACATGTGGTGGGTCCTCGAATCGCTGCGCGATGAGCGCATCACCGGACGTTCAGCGCGCATGCTCTATGAAGTGCTAGGCGATATATGGGCTGTGCAACGCAACCCTTATCTCGAAGACGACTTGCTCGACAATGGCAAAAGGCGGCGCGCCTTGCTGCAAGCCTTGCGACATCGTTTAGGGCAGATGGAAGGCCGGCAAGCCGAGTTGGAAAACCAGCACGCCGAACGTGCAGAACGCGTCGCGCAATTGATCGCCGCCGCACACCAAGCTGTAAACGAATTTGAAGCTCATTTTGATCGCACGGCGCAATTGCGCCGCAGCGTGCTGACGCTGTTGTCGCAATACACCCGTAAAGACAACATCAGCTTTGACGGCTTCGCCCGCGTCAGCCATGTCACCGATGCCACCGACTGGCGGGTGGAATATCCCTTTGTAGTGCTTTACCCCACTTCTGAGGACGAAGTAGGGCATTTGGTGCGCGGATGTATTGAACTTGGCTTAACGATCATTCCCCGTGGTGGCGGTACTGGTTATACCGGTGGCGCTGTGCCTCTTAACGCGTATTCGGCGGTGATCAATACCGAAAAGCTATTGGCAATGGGGCAAGTTGATCGGCACACGCTATTGCCGGGCGTGGACAGCACTTATGCGACGATCCACACCGGTGCCGGCGTAGTCACCAGACGAGTAATGGAAACCGCCGAACAGGCCGGTCTGGTGTTCGCTTGCGACCCGACGTCTGCGGATGCGTCCTGTATCGGCGGCAATATCGCGATGAATGCGGGCGGTAAAAAAGCCGTATTGTGGGGAACTGCGTTAGATAATTTAGCGTCTTGGCGCATGGTGACACCGGACGGCAACTGGCTGGAGGTCGAGCGACTCAATCACAATCTGGGCAAAATCCACGAACAAGACAAAGCCGGCTTTCGGCTGAAACGCTTCGATGCCAGCGGTAAACAAGCGCTGGGCGAAGAAACCCTGGAAATTTCCGGCAGCTTTTTTCGCAAGACTGGGCTAGGTAAGGATGTGACCGACAAGTTTCTTGGCGGTCTACCGGGGATTCAGAAAGAAGGTTGCGATGGCATCATCACCTCGGCGCGCTGGATTTTGCATGAAATGCCGCCGGTTAGCCGTACGTTCTGCCTGGAGTTTTTCGGGCAGGTACGTGAAGCGGTGCCATCGATAGTAGAGATTCGCGATTATCTGGCGGATTTACCGAAAGAAGGGGCGAATCGGGTCATGTTGGCCGGTTTGGAGCATTTGGACGAGCGCTACGTGAAAGCAGTGGGCTATGCCACTAAGGCCAAACGCCACGGCAGGCCGAAGATGGTGCTGATCGGCGACATCGTCGGCGACGACGAAAATCAGGTGGCCATGGCCGCGTCGGAAGTCGTGCGCATATGCAATGCACGCGGTGCCGAGGGCTTTATCGCCGTCAATCCGGAAACCCGTAAAAAATTCTGGTTGGATCGTGGCCGGACGGCAGCGATTGCCAGACATACCAATGCCTTTAAAATCAACGAAGACGTGGTAATCCCCTTGCCGCGCATGGGCGACTATTGCGACGGCATCGAGCGTATCAACATCGAATTGTCGCTAAATAATAAATTGCGCTTGTGCCAGGCTTTAACTGAACTGCTAAGCGGTGATTTGCCGTTGCGGGCCTATGAAGAAGGGGTGAATAAGGCCGAATTGTTAGACGAGCGGCGCGCGTTGGCTTTGGATGCGGTGGGGAAGGTAAAAGCGCGTTGGCAATGGATATGCGACAGTCTCGATTTGCCGTTGGCGGAAGCCGAGAAGGCGTTCGATTCTCACGGTATCCAGGTCGGCGAACTGAGTAATCGCGCCGCCGAGCCGATTCTGTTTCATCGTTTGCAGGATTATTCGCTGCGGGTGTCGTGGAAGCAGGAATTACTGCCGCGCTTGCGGGAAATATTCGAGGGCGATAACTTTAAGCCTATCGTCGAACGCGTGGAAGCGATACATAAGGAAGTCCTGCGCGGCCGAGTCTTCGTCGCCTTACATATGCACGCCGGCGACGGCAACGTGCATACCAATCTGCCGGTCAACTCCGATCATTACGAAATGCTGCAAGAAGCCAATGCAGCCGTAGCACGGATTATGGCTTTGGCGCGCTCCTTGGGTGGGGCGATTTCCGGCGAGCATGGTATCGGTATTACCAAATACGAATTCTTGACCGAGGACGAATTAGCCGATTTTCATGCCTACAAAAATCGCATTGACCCAGAAGGCCGCTTCAATCGCGGCAAGCTGATGCCTGGGGCCGATTTGCGTTCGGCTTACACCACCTCGTTCAGTTTGATGGGCTTTGAATCGCTGATCATGCAGCAAAGCGATATTGGCGCAATTTCCGATTCGGTGAAAGATTGCCTGCGGTGCGGTAAGTGTAAACCCGTGTGCGCAACGCACGTGCCGCCTGCTAATTTGCTGTATTCGCCTCGAAATAAAATTCTGGCGACATCACTCTTAATTGAGGCGTTTTTATACGAGGAGCAAACCCGCCGGGGGATTTCCATTACCCACTGGAAAGAGTTCGAGGACGTTGCCGATCATTGCACGGTTTGTCACAAATGCTTTAATCCCTGTCCGGTGGACATCGATTTCGGCGATGTCTCGATGAATATGCGCAATCTGTTGCGCAAGATGGGCAAGCAAAGTTTCAATCCTGCGAAGACCATGGCGATTGCTTTTCTGACCGCGTCCAGCCCGAACACGGTGAAAGCGATGCGCACGGCGATGATCGATTGGACGTATAAAGCCCAGCGCATCGGCAATACCCTGTTGAAACCTTGGAGCAAAACGCAGATCGCACAACCGCCAGCGACGGTGGGCAAGCCGCCGGTACGCGAGCAGGTGATTCATTTCATGAATCGAAAAATGCCAGGCGACTTACCGACGAAAACCGCGCGGGCGTTGTTGGATATTGAAGACGGCCAGATCGTGCCTATCATCCGCGATCATGCAAAAACCCAGGCCGATTCGGAAGCGGTATTTTATTTCCCAGGCTGTGGTTCAGAGCGACTGTTCTCGCAAGTCGGTTTGGCGACCCAAGCCATGTTGTACGAGATTGGCGTGCAAACCGTTTTGCCACCCGGTTACCTGTGCTGTGGCTATCCGCAACGCGCAGGCGGGCAGTTTGATAAGGCGCAAAAAATCACGACAGATAATCGTGTGCTGTTTCATCGCGTGGCTAATACTCTAAATTACTTGGATATTAAAACCGTAGTGGTGAGTTGCGGCACCTGTCAGGACCAATTGCAGGATTATGAATTCGAGAAAATTTTTCCTGGGTGCCGCTTAATCGATATTCACGAGTACCTATTGGAAAAAGGCGTGCGGCTGGAGGGAGTAAATGGTGCGCGTTATCTATATCACGACCCGTGCCATAGCCCTTTTAAGCAGCAAGATCCAATGACCATCGTCAATCAATTGATAGGCGCGCCAGTTGCCAAATCCGAGCGCTGTTGCGGCGAATCGGGCACTCTGGCAGTGGCGCGACCGGACATTTCCACGCAAATTCGCTTTCGCAAAGCAGAGGAGTTGCAGAAAGATACCGCTAAATTGCGGGCTGATGGTTACGACGGTGCGGTGAAGATGTTGACCTCCTGCCCTTCGTGTATGCAAGGTTTGCAGCGGTTCGAGGATGAAGTCGATCAAATGGAAGTCGATTATATCGTCGTGGAGATCGCCAAGCATGTGTTAGGTGACAACTGGATGACCGGGTATCTGGACCGAGTCACCAAAGGCGGCATTGAACGGGTTTTGGTATAAAGAAATTTTGTTTATGTGCGAGGCGGCAATTTCAGCCGTTCTCGCTCTTAAAGGTCTAAAACGGCTTGGCGTTGTAGAAGCTTTCTAGTTAGAGATAATCTGGATTCGCTTAATCTTCGGACAATAAAAAGCCGCAATAAACTGCGGCTTTTTAAATTTGGAGCGGGAAACGAGACTCGAACTCGCGACCCCGACCTTGGCAAGGTCGTGCTCTACCAACTGAGCTATTCCCGCAAGTATGTAGTAATGGAGGCTGCGACCGGAATCGAACCGGTATATACGGCTTTGCAGGCCGCTGCATAACCATTCTGCTACGCAGCCTTTGTAGGGGCAATAAAAAAAGCCGCGGCTTGCCGCGGCTTTTTAAATTTGGAGCGGGAAACGAGACTCGAACTCGCGACCCCGACCTTGGCAAGGTCGTGCTCTACCAACTGAGCTATTCCCGCTTGGCTTACTATCCTGCGTATTATAAAAAGATATTTTTTTGTGTCAACAGTTATTGCAGGTTGATTGCCGAAGTCCAAGCTTTCCGGCCTTGGCATTCGCCGGACTCAGTGATCTCTACTTCAGCCCAAAGAACGTTTTTGTCTGTGGTATCTGCCTGAGCTTGGATCAATTTTACAGGCGTATTAAGTGCCATATGTTTGCAAGCGCCGTCGCGATCGTTTTCCTCGGTGTCGTCATAAGCAGCCAGTGAACCAGGGACGGAGACCAACCTAACGGTTGCGTTAGGATCGTAAGTGTTTGGGCTTTTCAGTACGTAATTTTGTCCGGGCACCATGGCTTTTGCCTGATGAACCGGCAGTTTGGCATCAGAACCGCCGCCCATAAACATGACGACTATGACCAATGCGACTGCGCCAACACCGCCAAAAAATACTTTAGGGTTTGATTCTTTCAAGGCCAGTAGCTTAGCTACCATGTTTCCAGCAGCCTCTTTTGCTGCTCCAGCAGAATCAGCAGCTGGACTTGTTTGCGGTTGATTAGGCTCTTCAGCTTGATTTAAGGCTTCGGTCTCGTTGTTGTTTTCGTCAAGGCTCATGCGATGTTTCCTCTTAAGCTAGTTATTATTATGGTTAAGTGGCTAAAGTTACCACGCTGTTCGGACATTTCAAGCTTTAGTTTTGTAGTTATTTGTTCGTATCTTAAGTGGAACTTTAGCAAAAATGAACAAGCTAAGATAAAAAAGCTGATAGGGTTGGTTAATTACTGCCATTTTAGCCTGGTGGGTTTGATCATCGGACAAGGGGCTACCGGATTAAATCGGGTCTTTCTTGGTTTGCTTCCATTTTGCATGGACAGGTTTTTGTACCCATTTGGGGGCAGATAGTTAACAAATCCGTTGATGCCTGCATTTTGACTTAATCTAGACCCGGCATTTTCAGGGTCGGGGCGTGTCTATATTCCCATATACCAAACCCGAATCCTGAGCCCTTTAAGTTACCGACTTGAGGCATTGTGCCGTCAGGTAGGTTTGAGCAACGAGTGTGTCGAGTTGCTCGACCAACTGCAAGGCAAGACGCCAGCAGAAACGCCGAAGCGGTCGACTTAGCTTGAAATGCCCCAAGCCGACCAACTGAACGCAACGCGCTTTCACTGAACTCATGCGAAAAACTTAAACATTTCCTGGCAATGCTGATTAAAAGCCAAATCGGATTTTACGATGTGCTGGGTCCATTTATCGATAAAGTTCATTATGTCTTTCGCACTCCAGTCGTCTTGTTGAATCTTTTTATCCATCGCTAGCAATTTTTCCAGCATCACATTATGTTCTTTTACGTGACTTTTATAGTGATGAAACCCTACCTGATTCATGGACGCTTCTTCCTCCCCAAAATGCGCTTTCACGTGCTGATGTAAATCAAACAGTGCATCATTCATGCCCTCTTTGCTCTCAGCAGCTAATAGCTTTTCCGCCAATACAAAAAAATCCTTATGTTGGGCGTCGATTTTTTTGTCGCCCAACGCATAACTTTCTTGCCAAGCGAAATGTATCAAACTGCCAGGTTGTGGCGCCTTTAAAGTCGCCGAGGACCGATGTTTGGCGATATTGCCTGGGGTGTTTGCTTGACATGTTTTGAATACAAAACGTTGCCGCGCTTGGTGATAAACATCGTTTCCGTAAAAATTGGCGTACATTTGGCTTAGCTCGAATTTTCGGTAAACCGCTAAAGGCTTCGCAGCCTCGTCGGCACAACGCCTTTCGGCTTTTTCGTCCAACAAAGCCTTTAGTGCCCCTGGATCGGCCAAATAGGCTTTGACCGTTTGTTTCACTTGCGCCACAAAAATCGTGTGCTGCCGATCAAATACTTTATCAACCAAGCCCATCTGCCAGGCTTTTTTGGCACTGATCGGCAAACGCTCTTCGGTCAGTTGCGTCGCCATGTTCAGCCCTACTCGCTTGGGCAATAAATAGGTCCAATATTCGGAGCCATAAAGTTCTCCCATATTTTTGTAGTGCGGATTAAATGTCACCCCGTCCCTTACCAAAACCTTGTCTGGCGCAATCGCCAATATGGCCCCGCCGGCGCCGGCGCCGCCAGATAATGCCGCGATGGTTAATTTATCCAGGGTGGTGATGATTTGGTAAATCAGATCGTCGATAGCGTTGATGTTTTGCCAAGATTCGTCTGCGGGATTGGCCGCGGCTTCGATGTGATTTAGGTGGATGCCATTGGACCAGCAATCCTCGCCGCCCATCAGGACAATGGCTTTCACACCCAGGGTGGCGACGTGTCGATAAACCATCAACAGCAACTGGCATTGCGCGGTGCTCATGCCTCCGTTATGAAAAGCAAAATGGATGTATGCGCCCTCTCCGTCCAGTTGATACCAGACTTCCTGGCAAGGCAACTGCCGCCCCGGTTTGCGGTAATCGATGTGAATCGTCTTTAAGGTTTTGCCGAATAAACCAGCCAAGCCGCTTCCCGGCTTGGGCAGAAGATCGCGCAACGCCAGCGCCGCCGGCAGCTTAATGCCGTTCCCATTGGGCAATTTGGCTTTTAAATGACCAATCCACACCGCCCCATCTACCGTTGCCTTGCATATGGCTTGATTGGCAATCGCAATGACTTCGCCGGGTTTGCCGCTTAATTGCGGTTCGCGGTGGGCATTGAACAGATAAAAGGCTTGACCATAAATCTGGTCCAACACCCCTGGCGTGCCGTCTGCGGCGCGTATTCTGTGCAGAATCTCTTCGGTGCCGTGCCTCTTCCAGTCAATAGCCCGGTCCGCCTGTTTCATCTGCGGCTGCAACTGGCCCTTGACATCTGCACGAGCGTAATCCAAAGGTTCCGGCTTGAAATCGGCCGCCTCCATGTAACTCAGGGCTTCCCACAAGCATTCGACCGCAGCGTGGGTGACTTCGCGGTTGAACAGGCTACTTTTAGTCGCAGTTCGCAGCGGAAAGGTTTTACAAGCCCAAATCGGCCCGCCATCCATCTCGTCATCGGCTTGCAGCAAGGTCACACCCCATTCTTTGAGTCCGGCCTTAATCGCCCAATCCAAAGACGAAGGACCGCGATCACCTTTGATGCCCGGATGGACTATTAAACACGTATAGTTTTGGTAGATGGTCTGGGGTATGCGCCGAGTCAAATACGGGCAGAGAATCAAATCAGGCTTAAATAGCGCAACCGCTTCTAACAACTTGCCTTCATCGCCCAGATGCAATTCCACGGACACGGTATATCCGGCATCTTCCAATTCGGTGTAGTAGCATTGAGTTAGCCCTGAGAATGCGGTTGAGATCAGTAAAATGCGCATCGTTTTCCCCTTATTTTATTTATTATCGGCAAACCTAGGGCTATTGCCCTTGGCGACAACATCAATGGTTGATGTGTTGGGTATTAACCGGCGATGGCTTTGCTGAAGCGTTGTCGGTAATTCTGCGGATTGACGCCTAGCTGACGGATAAACGCCCGCCGCATTCGTTCAGGATCTTTAAAACCAGCCTTCTCGGCTATGGTTTCCACCGCTATCTGGGTGGTTTCCAGCAGATGGCGCGCTTGATCGACTCGTGACATCTCCACAAATTTAGCCGGCGTTATGCCAGTTTCCGCCAAAAATAAACGAGCAAAGTTGCGCGGACTCATCGCCATGCGCTGCGCTAATAATTCAACAGTCAAGTCTTCGCCGGTATGTGCCATGATCCAAGTTTGCAACTCGCGCAGATCTTGGCGACGACTGGCTTCGCAGGTTAAATAAGTACTAAATTGTGATTGACCGCCCGGCCGCTTCAAAAATACCACTAGAAATCGCGCAACATACAACGCCAGCTCTTGTCCCCAGTCTTCTTTGACCATCGCTAATGCTAAATCGATGCCCGAGGTAATGCCGCCGGAAGTGAAGATGTGGCCGTCCCTAACGAAGATATGATCGGGCTCCAGCTTTATGCGGGGGTAGTTCTTGGCTAGCTCCTGACAATAATGCCAGTGAGTAGTAGCCCTACAACCGTCCAGCAGGCCTGATTCCGCAAGCAGAAATGCCCCCGTACAGACCGAAGCGAGCCGATTGACTTTGGGTTCCATCGCCTTAATCCAGTCAAGCAGTTTGCTATTGGATAACTGCTCCGTGACCACGCCGCCGGCAATCATGAGTGTGTCGAAATGGCTATTGGGATCGCCATAGGCTTCGTCGGCGACTATTTGAATGCCAGACATGGTTTTCACCGGCCCTGGCGCATCCGCCAATACTTTCAAGGTATAAATATTTTCCTCGCAAACACCCAACATTCTTAAGGTACAACTAGCAAAGCTAAACACTTCGAATGGGCCGGTTACATCCAGACTCTGAGCGTCCGGAAAGGCAACGATGCCGATTTGGCGATGTTTGAAGAAAAAGCTGTCGGGTTTCGAGAAGCTAAAATTACTCATACGAATGCCTTTGTAACGGCCAGAGTAAGCAGCATGACGCAGATTCTGCTCACGCTCAATGACAAATTTCCCTCAATTCCTGCCGAAGAAAGCTGCCATTACGGTTTTATGACTCAATAAACTATGTCATATGCCGAATTTTTATGCGCCATATAACATAGTTTTATAGAAAACACCGCCTTGATCTTTTAGATCAAGAACGGTTATCCGCAGTATTGCGGGGGCGGCACGGCCATCTATTTATTTGGCGCGAAGTTTGCTTTATTTTGGGATTTGCGCTCACAAAAATCCGGAGATTGTTGCTTGTCCGTCATCGCCATCCAACACGATCAGATAGCTGAATTATTTCTGAATCACAAAGAGTCCATCGTCGATTTTTTGATTCAAAGGGTAAAGTGCCCAGATACTGCTCAAGATTTAAGCCAAGAGGCTTATTTGCGCCTGCTGGACAAGGGCGAGCTTTCGCACACAGACAACCTGGCCGGCTATCTGTTCCGTATCGCCGAACGCTTGTCTATCGATTTCATTCGCCAACGTCAGCGCAGCATTGCAAAGACGCAAGCCTTAGACGACGAATTAACCTGCCCGCTTATGCAGCCGGAAGACTCTGCCGTGCTTAGCCAACAATGCGAACGCCTATTGAGGGCCATCGCCAGCCTCTCCAAACGCTGCCGACTCATATTGTTACTGCGCAAGATAGACGGATTAAGCTATGCGCAAATCGCCGAACACCTCAACATCTCGGAAAAAACTGTGCAGCGCGAATTGGTCAAGGGTATGCTCCACTGCCATCAATTACTAAGTGATGCGCAGCGCTAACAACTCACGTTATGCAGAAGCCTAAGGTTTCCCCAGAACACCAGACTCTTGAACAAGCCGCGACCTGGTTTGTGGAATTGCAGTCCGAATACTGCGATGACCAGCGCCGTGAAGCATTCCAGCAATGGCTTTTGCAACATCCGTCCCATCAACGAGCTTACGATGACATAGCAGGCCTGTGGGGAAACTTGGATACTCTAAAAAACAAGAATTTAGAAAGTTTGAATGCTGGGAGTTGTGCACGACCCGTGTTTTCGCGGACCGGAAAAATCATAACCGGTGGCCTGTTGCTCGCAGCGATAGGCATCGGCGCATGGCTCGACTTCAAGGCGCCAACGACGGTTTACCAAACTGCGATTGGCGAACGACAAACCGTGCAGTTGGCCGACGGCTCACAGCTGCAGTTGAATACCGCCACGCAATTAAGGGTATGCCTATCTTGGTGGCGCCGCGAGATCCAATTGCAGCACGGCGAAGCGATGTTCAATGTTGCCCATCAAGCCTGGCCGCCATTTACCGTAAATACCGGTAATCTGAAAATTCGCGACCTCGGCACCGTGTTTGATGTTAGGCACGATGCTCTAGGCACTGCCGTATCGGTGTTAGAAGGCGAAGTCACTCTGCACGCCGACAGCAAATGGTTCGGTGAAAACTTAGCTGCCGGCTTCCGCCGTAAAATAGACCAAAATGGTCATTGGCAAAAGCCCGAAAAAACCAGTGCTGAGCAAGCAGGGGCCTGGATAAACGGCCACCTGTTGTTCGAGCATACGCCTTTGAGCGAAGTTGCCGCGGAATTGGAGCGCTATCACGCCGTACGTTTCGCCTTTGCAGACCCCGCTTTGGCCAGAGAGACCGTTAGTGGCAGCTTCAATATCACCGATCTCAAGCCTTTTCTGCATGCTTTGGAGAAAATCCTGCCCATCCGTCTGGAACGCCAAAAACAGACTGTCGTACTTTATTCGCGCTAAATAGAATAGGGCTTGCCCTAAACATAAAAAATATTCAGCTTAATTGTCCAGTTTGACCCGCGTGATTCGTTAATCGGGTATGGCGAAACAAAAACTATTGCCAACTACGACTACAGGAGATGATCATGGCTCGCAAACGACACACCACTTTCTCAAGACAACCAAACCGGCAACTAGCAATGTTGGCTCTCGCACTCGCCGCATCCATCGATGCTAGCGCAGCCGATGCGGCAAGTATCGACTTGCCGGCTCAACCCTTAGGCATAACGTTGGACAGCCTTGCTAAGTCCACCAACACAAAATTAGTTTATGCCGACTCAATGGTTCAAAACCTGCAAGCAGGACCTGTAAAAGGCAACTATACCGTGCAACAGGCGCTGGATAAGGTGTTAGGCCAGAACGATTTACAGTATGAGCAAGTGGGGGACGGGGTAATTGCGGTAAAAAAGACCCCCCCCAAAGCCAAAAGCGATTAGAGATGACTCCATAATCGAGTTGGGCGCCGTGACAGTTAACGACCAGGATAGTAAACCTGGTAAATTGACGAGCCGTGACATAGCCTCTTCGGTGGACATCATGAATGCGGACAAGATTGCCGATCAAAACGTACTAACCGCATTTGACTTAATGCATCGGATGCCTGGCATTCAGGTCACTCAGTTCGGACAAGGCACAACCACGGGTAAGTTCTCATTCCGAGGCTTTAACGGTGAGGGCCGCATCAATGCCGTAAAATTGCTGATAGACGGGATTCCCAGCAACACCAATGACGGCAATATGCCGTTCATTGACGCGCTGTTCCCGTTGGATATTGAGTCTATCGAGGTGGTGCGCGGCACTAACGATCCGCGTTACGGTCTGCACAATGTTGCCGGAAACGTGAATATGACCACTTCTACTGGCGGCAATTACGTCAAAGGTAGGGTCAGTTACGGCAGTTTCGACACCCACGACATTCAGTCAGGTTTGGGCTACGAAAAAGACGGTTTTTCCCAAAACTACCAGATTTCTTATCGAGCCAGCGATGGTTATCGCGACCGCAGCGCATCAGACAAAAACAGTTTCTCAGGCAAATGGTTTTACGAACCCACCGATAAATACAAAGTCGGTTTGATCGCTCGATGGAGCGAAGCCGGCGCGCAAGAGCCTGGATACCTTACGTATGCTCAGCAGTTAGCCAGCACCACGCAAGCAACGCCGCACAATCCGCTGGATTACAGTAAACGCACCATCGGCCAAGTTAGCGCCCATCTCGACGTAAATGTCAGCGAAACGCTGTTTTGGTCGAGCAAGGCTTACAGCAATATTTTCGACGACCAGCGCTTGGTCATGTTTCACCCTGCATTCGCCCAAGTCAAACGTGACCGGGATGAAGTGCAATACGGTGCTATCACATCCTTGACCTACCACCCGACAATCAGTTGGCTTGACGACTTCACCATCGAAACGGGCTTTGATTTCCAGCAGCAGGAAAACAAATACCGGCAGTACCGACTCACAAATGGCATACCCCGCACGCCAGCTAACAACACCAACATACGTAACGACGAAGATTGGTCGTTCCTAAACTATGGCGGCTATATCCAGGCGGTAATAAAACCCACTAAATGGCTTAAGCTAACGCCTGGTTACCGCGCGGACGTGGTCGACGGCGACTTCTTCAGCAATCGGCCGAATTCTACAACCCCAGGCGCGTCGCCTACTTTTGGTGCTTTTCCACTTAATGACTACGGCACGATTTCTCAACCCAAAATCGGTGCCGTTATCACGCCCATTGAAGGTTACAGTCTATATGGTAACTGGGGCCGCACCTTCCAGGTTGGCTTGGGTCAGGCTACGTTTATCCTGAACAACAATCAGAAGAATATTGGCCCCTCGTTGAATGACGGCTGGGAAGTAGGTGTAAAACTCCAACCAGTCGATTGGGCGGAAGGTCGGGTAGCGTATTGGATGCAAGATGCCAGCAACGAAATAAGCCGCAACCTGGCCAGCGCCGACTCGACCATGATCGGCCCCACCAAACGCCAGGGTGTTGATATCGAAGTAAAAGTGTACCCAACCGACCGTTTTGGCGTTTGGGCTGCGTACTCATTACAAGAAGCCAAGACCACCAATCCGTCGGCAAGAGTGATAAATACCATGGAATATGTTGCGGGCAACCAGGTAGTAAATACACCTAACTATCTGTTTTCTGCCGGTCTCGATTACCAAATCACGCAAGAATTTCGCTCATGTCTGTGGACCAGCGGACAGGGTAATTATTTTGTCGACCAGGCCAACGCCGCCGGTCAACACGGTGAATACGCCTTGTTGAACCTGGACTTGGGCTATCAAGTGAGCAAAGAAGTAGAACTACAATTTCAAGCCAAGAACCTGACCGATGCCCAGCGCGAATATTTGTGGTACGACGAAAGCTATGGTACCGGCCAGCGCTTTCCATTTTACTCGCCCGGCGACGGTATAGCCTTTTATGGTGCAGTCAGTGTCAAGTTCGACTACTGAGCTAGCGTAAATCATGGGAGCACCGGCCAGTAAAAAACAAACTAGACGCCAGTTTTGGCTGGCCGTGCATTTATACCTCGGGCTGTCGCTGGGCTTGGTGATTGCCATGGTTGGTCTGACCGGCAGCCTGCTGGTGTTTTATATCGATTTGGACGAGTGGCTCAACCCACAGTTGATCGTTGCCGAATCCAGCACACAGCGGCAAAGTTACGAAGCTATTTTTCAAGCCTTGCGCCGTGCAGAACCGACGCGGCAACGCGGTTGGCGGCTTGAAATTCCTGACGACCCGCAACGGGCGATCACTGCCCGCTACTATAAACCGCAAGAAACAGAGCACCACGGCTTTGCCCCGCTGATGGTGTCGGTTGATCCCTATACTGGCATGGTGCTCGCCAATCGCTTTTGGGGCGAGTTTGCGATGACCTGGCTTTATGATCTGCATTACAAGCTGTTGTTGGACGAAACCGGCAAGATATTGATGGCTATTCTTGGCGGCTTGTTGCTCATTTCTTTAGTGAGCGGCACCTACCTGTGGTGGCCGCCGTTACACAAATTAAAGAACGCCTTGAGCTTAAAACGCCATGCCAGCCGCGAGCGCTTAAATTACGACTTACACAAACTAGCCGGCGTCTACAGCTTTATCGTGCTGTTGCTGTTAGCCCTGACCGGAATAGCCTTGGAGATTCCGCAATACGTCAATCCGCTATTCGGCTATTTCTCGCCTTTACAAGCATCGCCCTACCCAAAATCGGCCACGACCCCAAACAACCCAGTGCGCATCAGCCTTGATCAGGCAGTGGCTGTCGGCCAAGCCCGTTTTCCGCAAGCGCGCCTTTGTTGGATAGAAACACCACATGACGCCAACGGCAGCTATCGCATCAATCTGCGCCAAACTGGCGAGCCCAGCCAGCGTTTTCCCAAAACCAATGTCTGGGTGGATCAATATTCCAGCCAGGTGTTGGCGATCAGCACACCGGATGAACTTGGCAGCTCCGATACCATTATCAACTGGCTACATCCTTTACATACCGGCGAAGCCTTCGGTTTGACCGGGCAATTACTGGTGTTATTCTCCGGCTTACTGTGTCCGGTACTGTTCGTCACCGGGCTGATACGCTGGCTGCAAAAACGTCGCGGTAGTCGAACGCGTGACCGGCAGCCACTCACCACCAAAAATCGACCGCTTTCGCCTCATCTGCTGAATCGATAACCCTTTTGTCGTTTAGGGCTAGCTGGCAACGGCTAAGTATTTGCGGCAAATTCGCTCGACTCATCTAAAATCTGCGCAATTACGCGATCCGTTTCAGAGGCATTTGCCTGGAATGATCGTTACTCAATTTTTGATTTTATTCGCCCATAACTCATGTCTCACAGTAATTCCGCCTCAGCTATTATTTATGCGTTCGCCGCTAATCTGGGCATCGCGCTAATCAAAACCGGCGCGGCCGTCTGGACCGGTTCCGGCTCGCTGCTGGCGGAAGCCATCCATTCCTACGCCGATTGCGGCAATCAGGTTTTGCTGTTTATTGGGATGAAACGCTCCGCGCGGACCGCAACGCCGCGACATCCGATGGGTTTCGGCCGGGAAGCCTATATCTGGTCGATGATGGTGGCAATTACCCTATTCTCGGTTGGCGGCTTGTTTTCGATTCACGAGGGTTGGTTGCGTTACCATGAACAGCATTCCGTGGAAAACGCCGGCATGGCGTTGGCGATATTGGCGATAGCGGTGGTTTTGGAAGGTTTTTCGTTACGCGCGGCCTTGGCAGCCATGGAAGGCGAGCGTGGTGAGCGCGGAATTTGGCAATGGTTTAAAGAAACCCAGTCCAGCGAATTGATGGTGGTAATCGGCGAGGACTTGGCCGCGCTGCTTGGACTGGTGATAGCAGCGGCAATGCTGGGTTTGACTATGCTTACCGGCAATGCGCTGTACGACGCAATTGGCTCGATGTTGATCGGTTCATTACTGGTAGTGGTGGCGGTTTTAATTGGTCGGGAAGTGCATTCTTTGTTGCTCGGCGAAGCCGATGGCCAAATCCGCGATGCAGTTCACAGTTATCTGCAAAACCAAGGCTGCGTCAGCCGCGTGCTGAATATTTGGGCGGTTAGCCACGGCAACCAGGTCATGGTGGCGATTAAAGCCGAATTGCTGGCAGATTTAAGCGTCGGCGAAGCTGTTGAATTAATTAACGGAATGGAAAAACAGCTCAAAATCGACCACCCCCGCATCAATTGGGTCTTTTTCGAAATCGATAATTCTGATTAAATAATACAGTCAAACATTTAGGCCACATATCTGGAGCAAAGTACTAACTTGAGCACCCTACCGAAAACCCTTTTAGCGCTACTTTCTCTTGTCTGCCTGATGCTGCAAAGTCAGCCTGTGTTTGCCCGTTACGCCGCGATTGTCATTGATGCCGATACGGGGCGCGTGGTTCACGAAACAGAGGCGGCCCAACGCTGGTATCCCGCGTCGTTGACCAAGGTCATGACCATCTATTTGACCCTTTCGGCATTGGAAAATGGTCGTCTCAGATTGACCGACACCCTATTCACGTCAAAACATGCGGCCTCGCAACCGCAGTCAAAGTTGGGTTTACGCACTGGCCAAAGTTTGACGGTGGAACAAGCCATCATGGCGGTCACCACCCGTTCCGCTAATGACGCAGCGGTGGTGCTTGCGGAAAAACTGGGCGGCTCTGAAAGTAATTTTGCGGCGATGATGACCCAGCAAGCGCGTAACCTGGGCATGAACAATAGCTCGTTCGAGAACGCCAGCGGTCTGCCTGACGATGGCCAAATCAGCAGCGCCCGCGACCTGGCCTTATTGTCCTTGGCCTTGATTCGCAACTTCCCGCAGCACTATCATTATTTTTCGGCCACCGAATTTGCCTATAAAGGCCGAGTCATGCCTAACACCAACCGCATCCTAAAAAGCTACCCGGATGCAGACGGCTTGAAAACCGGGTTTACCTGCGGCTCAGGCTACAACCTAATTGCCTCCGCCAAACGTAACGGCCACCGCTTGATTGGCGTGTTATTGGGCGCGCACAGCAGCGGCGAGCGTTTCGAACAAATGGGCAACTTGCTGGATATGGGCTTTGCCAATAGCGAAAAAGGCTTATTCGGCGAGCATGTTTCACAACTGAAAGATTACAGTGCCCTGCCGCCACCGTTTCAATTATCGTCCAACCGTTGCGCCGGCAGTGCAGAACACATGGGCGCCGATTCCGGCAGTAGCCGATACGAACCGATTCACATCAACGCGCCGTACAACAGTCGCCGCGAAAAACTCACGCAGTTGGCACGAGCCAAACCGCAAAACCAAAACCAAAGCAGGGGCGGGGTTTGGACGGTGAGCATGAGTAGTCATCCCAAAAAAATCGACGCCGATGTCAATCTGCAACGCGCACGCAACGCGCTTGGCCCGTTAGCAAAAACCGGGCGAGCAGGTGTCATAAAAACCAAATACAAAGGCAGCACTGCCTGGCAAGCCCAATGGACCGGTTTACAGCAAGGCGATAGCCAAGATTTTTGTCGCAAATTACGCGCCAAACATATGGATTGCAGTTCCTCGCCGCAAGTTCGCCAAACCTTGGCTGCTGCCAACGGCCCAAGCAAATCAAAAAGCCGTACTCGCCACAAATCCTAAACATCCGATCCACGGAGCAAGCTCCATTTGCTCCGTGCCAAGCTTTCCAAAGCCTTCAAAGCGATAAAAATCGCAAGTTTTCGCATCGCGAAAACTTGAGTTTTTGTCATCAAAATTTCATCTGTTCGATGCTATAAAGAGTCAACAAGGTTCTGTACGTTAATCTCAGGCTACAAGCAATCTAATGACGACAACCGCCCCGAGTCCAGCCTGGCTTTAACACAAGTTTTGGCTTAGCGTTCTATACGAAGGTCTCCCGGGAGTAAGTTCTTCAACCTCACTGGCGCAGGCTCTAAAGTCGATTTCGTGATGGCCCAACAACCACCGAAGATAGCGGATTTAAACCGGTTGGAGCGGTCCATAAACCAATGTTGCCGATCCGCTGCGCTTCGGA
The DNA here is from genome assembly GCA_002083615.1 of Proteobacteria bacterium ST_bin11. Lineage (GTDB taxonomy): Bacteria > Pseudomonadota > Gammaproteobacteria > Methylococcales > Methylomonadaceae > Methylomonas. The sequence goes on from MSXO01000021.1 coordinate 45,930, forward strand.
TTGGGCAACGCGTCGACCGGTTTAGACCGCAGCCGCAAAAATTTAGCCGTATTGGAAAATCTAAAATGAAAATCCGGAAATTGGCCCTCGCCACAGCCCCCGCATTGCTGGCGGTTTTAGTGCAAACAGCATCAGCGACCAGCATCCATTTCGACTACAGCTACGATGGCGGCTTTTTTTCCGGCGCCAATCTGTCGCGGCGGGCCACGCTAGATGCGGCGGGCAATTATTTTTCGACGATACTCCAAGATACGCTGAGTGCGATTGATTCCAGCGGCGTCAATCAGTTTACCGCTGTGTTTCAGCAGCCAGACACGGGCGCGGTGAAAAATCTGACATCATTCGACGTGGCGGCGGATACCTTGACCATTTTTGTCGGCGGACGCGATTTAGGCACCCACAATTTAGGTCAAGGTGGACCCGGCGGCTACAGCATTTCCGGTACGCAAAACTTTCTGACTCAAGCGGCCTATCGCGGAGAAACGGGAGCGCAAGCCAACCCTGCATCAGACTTTTCTACTTGGGGTGGAGCAATTACCTTTGATGCCGACACTGCGTGGTACTTTGACAATGACCCGACCACTTCCGAGCCGATTAGCGGCTTTGATTTTTATTCGGTGGCCTTGCACGAATTAGGGCATGTATTGGGGATAGGGACTGCCAATTCCTGGAGTCGTTGGCTGCAAGGCGGGGCTTTTACCGGCCTTGAATCCAAACTGGCGAATGGCGGTAACAATATACTGCTGTCCAGCGACGGTGGACACTGGCAAGCAGGGCAAATGAGCACCATCAACGGCCAAGGCAATGTGGAAGCGGCGATGACGCCAACCATCGCCGCCGGCGTGCGCAAGAATTTCACCGATCTGGATTTGGCGGCACTCAAAGACATTGGCTGGGAAGTGGCGGACCCAACGCGTGCCAAACAGGTACCCATGCCTAATTTCGGATATTGGGTTCTGGCGTTGGCCTTAGCCGCTATCGGACAAGGCTTACTCAACTATCGACAAACTGAAACTGCCGACTAGCGTTTTAGCCACTGGTTCACATTTTCCAATCTGCGGATGCACGTATACGCCGTGCAGTCCGGTTAGCGTGTCTTTTGAATCTTTCTGGCCAAATAGGCGGAGACCGGCATACAAATCAAAGCAGAAACGACCGCTAGTAACCAGCGCCCGCCCCCTTCAAGGAAAATCATCAGATCCAGATAATAAGATACGGGCTTGACTTGCCCGGCATCAGCCGCCAAGTTCTGGAACATCATTTCCAGGTCACCCAGCAACAGCAAGGGCACAGTCGCCGTCACAAGTATTAGCGACACCAGCAAACCCAGGCCGCAAGCAATAACGCGTTGTAATAGACTGAAGCACGGCCAGGCCATTACCAGTGTCAGCGTAATAACCGGTGGCACCAGGGTATGCGTGAGATGGGTGCCTGCAGTCATTTCGGCACCGGGATTGACCGTCAGTCCGGCAAACAGCGGCATCGGCCTTAACACCCAAGCCGACAAGGCAATCAGGTAATCGCCTTCCTTAGCCTGTAGTTTAAGACCTGGCGAAAAGTCTTGGGTCAACTCGAGCAAACCGAACTTGACGAACGGCAGCATGAAATAACCCAGCGCTTCCCGATACGTAAAAGCCAACACCGACAAAACTGTCCAAACCAGTAACACCCTCACGCTAATTCGTAATAATTCAGACCGCTCCATTTGGCCTCCGCGTGGCCCACAAGGCCCACCAAGCAAAATAAACGCAGCCCAGCAGCACGATCAAGGTTGGTGCAAAGTAGGTATGCGCCGGCAAAAACCAATCCGGATGATAGGCCACCACAAAATAAATACCGGCAATCCGCAGCAAATTAAGCCCGTACATCAAAGCTAGCGCAGCGCAAACCCCCAGTAACTTTCGGCTCAATGTTGCCGGATAGGCTAGCACCGCCGATACGATCAAGAATATCGCACCGGAGCCATCGCAGCCGCGCACAATTTCCAGATTGGCTCGCGCCGAAATCAGATGATTTTGCACGGCTACGACCCTTTCTGCAGGTGCCAGCAGATCAATCAAACCCACATCAGGTCTCACTAAACCCCAGTGATAAATGACATTGCGCAGCAGTTCATCCGGAATCTGAAAATAACCGAAATGCAAAATGCCATATATGCCGGCAAACATAAACAGGAAGAGCCACTGACGCGGCTTAGTCGTCGCCTCTCTTAGTTTTTCGGGCACGGGTTTCGGCTTCATCTTGATTCCTGTTTTGATGGGGCGTTAATAGTGCGGCGGACGCTCATCTCCAGCCCCCACTTGGCGGTCGTCCAAGGCCAGACTTTTAATCTTGTCGTGCAGTAACTTACAGGTTTCCTCTAACTTGCCGATTTGCATTTGTTGCTTGGCCACCACCTGGTTCAGAGCCTGAATCAAATCCTCCTGATACGCTTGTTTGATCTCCAATTCGATGAATCTGTCTTCGCTCATGTCCTCACCCGCAATTTCAAAATTTGCCATTCTAATCGAAAATATCGACAGTTTTATGGCACGAACTCGCACAGCGCCTATAAACTCGCTATCATTGATAAGTCATCAACTTAGCGAGGACGCAACCATGACAACTATTACAGATCCGGTCATAGGCCGTTGGTATAAAGACTTGGAAAGCAATCTAACCTTCAAAGTGGTCGCGATTGAAGGCAACGATGAATCAGTGGAAATTCAGTACGCCAACGGCGATTTGGGCGAGTACGACAACGAATCCTGGTACGGCTCCACTATCGATTATATAGAGGACCCGGAAGACTGGAGCGCGCCGTTCGACGACCTGGAGGCCGACGATCTAGGCTACACCGATCCTGATCGCCACACCCGCCCGGATGCGGAAGATTTGGATATTAGCGATTTGCTGGATTGAGATAATTTATGAGAATGACCCCGCAACAATTTCTGGACTGGGAATCCAAGAGTATCACCCTGCTGGCCATGTCCGGCGCCGGTAAAACCACCCTCTCGGCCAAGTTACCTAGGGATAAATGGTTTCATTACTCCGGCGATTACCGTATCGGTACCAAATACCTGGAAGAGCCGATTCTAGATAACATCAAACAGCAAGCCATGGGTGTGCCGTTTTTGCGCGACTTGCTGAAATCCGATTCCATCTACATTTGCAGCAATATCACCGTCGAAAACCTGGCCCCGGTATCCAGTTTTCTCGGCAAAATTGGCGATCCGACCAAAGGTGGCTTGTCGCAAACCGAGTTCAAACGCCGCCAAGCTTTGCATCATCAAGCCGAAATCGCAGCGATGAATGACGTACCCGATTTCATCCATAAAGCCGAAGACATTTATGGCTACAAGCACTTCATTAACGATGCCGGCGGTAGTGTTTGCGAACTGGAATCTCCGGAAGTCTTGGAAAATTTGGCCAAACACACGCTGATCGTCTACATCAAAATTCCACCCGCTTTGGAACAGACCATCATCGACCGCGCTAAGAAAGATCCGAAACCCTTGTACTACCGCCCAGAATTCGTCGATGAGAAGCTGACGCAGTTTATGCTTGAACGCGGCTACAGCTCCACCGACCAAATCCCACCCGACGAATTCGTCAGTTGGGTGTTTCCGGAATTATTCAAAGCCAGGGTCCCGCGCTATGAAGCCATTGCCGCACAATACGGCTACACCATCAGCGCCGACGAAACCGCCAAAGTGAATAACGAAGACGACTTTATGCGTCTTATCGCCGAAGCGATTGCTCGGCAACCTTCTTGAGACCGCTCCTGCAATGCCGTTAGTTGCCCATACCGCTTTACCCACTTTTCAGCGTCTGCACGAAGAAGGCGAAGAAATTCTCACTCCAGACCGCGCCAGCCACCAGTCGATCAGAGAATTGCACATCGGCTTGCTGAATATCATGCCGGATGCCGCCCTGGAGGCCACGGAGCGCCAATTTTTCCGGCTGGTGGGCGCCTGTAATCAGATTGCTCAATTTCATGTGCATCCGTTCACGATAGCAGGCCTGGAAAGAAGCCAAGAAGCCAAGGCCCACATTCACCAATATTACGAATCGTTCGAACAGATCAAACAAGATGGCCTTGATGCGTTGATTATCAGCGGCGCAAATGTCACCCACGACCATCTGCAGGAAGAAGCTTTCTGGAAACCTTTGACAGCAGTGTTTGAATGGGCCACGCAAAACGTCACCTCGGTGCTTTGCTCTTGCTTGGCCACCCATGCCTTCATTCAGCATTATTACGGCCTGGAGCGTACCCGTCTGCCGGCCAAGCGTTGGGGGGTTTTTTCACATAAAGTGGTGGATAGACAGCATCCACTGGTCTCGGAGATCAATACGCGCTTCGACGTCCCGCACTCGCGTTTCAACGAAGTATTTCAACGCGACATGGAAAAACACGGCTTAAAGGTATTGGTAGCCAGCGAAACCGCCGGCGTGCATCTGGCAGTCAGCCCTGACGGCTTTCGCATCGTCTTTTTCCAAGGTCATCCGGAATACGACGACATTAGCCTGCTCAAAGAATACAAACGCGAAGTACTGCGCTATTACCACGGCGAACTTGACGATTATCCGCCCTACCCGGAACATTATTTCGATAGCGATGTGCAAGCCCTACTGGCTGACTATGCAGAGCAGGTCAAAGCCGCCAAACACGGTAAGGCAGCTCTGACGGCAATGCCGGAAGCTCAGATCATCGCGCATCTCGACACCACCTGGCGGGATTCGGCCAAGGCGGTTTTCAATAATTGGCTGGGCAAGGTTTACCAAATCACCAACGAAGATCGCCGCCTGCCGTTTATGGACGGTATCAATCCCGATAATCCGCTGGATTTATAGTGCACCAAGTGTTTCTGAATCAAGCGATTGCTATGGCCTGCAACAACATTGCTAATGGCGGCGGGCCCTTCGGCGCGATTGTGGTCAGAGATGGGGAAGTTATTGCCGGTAGCGGGAACCGGGTAACGCCGGATCTGGACCCAACCGCCCACGCCGAAATCGTCGCTATTCGGTTAGCATGCCAAAAACTCGGCGATTTTCAGTTAAGCGATTGCACCCTCTACACCAGCTGTGAGCCTTGTCCGATGTGCCTGGGAGCCATCTACTGGGCAAGACTCCAAGCCGTATACTTCGCTTGCGACCGTTTCGACGCTGCCAAAGCCGGATTCGACGACGGCTTTATTTATACCGAAATCGACAAACCCGCTCAGCAACGCCAGATCGCAATGCAACAACTCGCTCTGGATACGGCCAACCGCCCGTTTGACTTGTGGCGACTTAAAACGGATAAGATTCGCTATTGAGCCGCCGTGGCCGCCGGCTGTTGCGCCGGTTTAGCGGCTTCCTCGCCTTTGATTTTAAGCAACCAGCCGTCCTGCCCCAAACAACCGCTCTCTAATTTACTTTCCGCAGATTTGGCTGTGACGTGGACCCGGGCAAAACCCGGCGTCAATTGCGGTAACTTGGCGGTCACCAAGTAAAAGGTCTTTTTGTCCACTACATTGACTTTCATTTTTTCGCCGCGCGCTTCAGCGGTCACGGAGAAAGGGTCGGCATTGTGGGAAATATGGAACGCTATATCCACGCCGGGATCGACTTCGGCTTTTTGCTCAGGCACAAAATCCCGAAATTTAGGCCTCCTACATTCTTTTAACCGTTCTTCTTCTTCTGGCGATAAGGCCAGCGCTGCACTTGAAAAAACCATGGCACATAGTAAGAGCGCGCTGCTCCAGCGATTTGACGATTTCATGACTACCCTCTTGTTGTTATTGTAATGTTGGAAACGCCGGTCAATGCGGCGCATCCTTAAAATACCAGCACTTTGAACTTTAATCAGTTTTCTTGCTTTGTTCAATATTTGCAGCTTTTACCCACCTGACTTGTGGCTTTAAACTTCTACCCCATCGCCACCGAGAACATGTAAAATCGCCGCCTTTCCCTTTTTCATTCACAGACATGACGAATTTCAGAGGCACCACCATTCTTTCCGTCAGACGCGGCGACAAAGTCGTGATCGGCGGCGATGGCCAAGTCACCCTGGGCAACACCGTGATGAAGGGCAATGCCCGTAAAGTCAGACGGCTGTATCACGACAAAGTGATAGCCGGTTTCGCCGGCGCCACCGCCGACGCCTTTACCCTGTTCGAACATTTCGAGGGCAAGTTGGAAAAACATCGCGGCAATCTGACCCGCGCCGCCGTGGAAATGGCCAAAGACTGGCGTACCGACCGGGCTCTGCGCAAATTAGAAGCACTATTGATCATCGCCGACAGCAAAACCTCGCTGGTGATTTCCGGCACGGGCGATGTGATCGAACCTGAATACGATTTTATTGCTATCGGCTCTGGCGGCGCGTTTGCACAAAGTGCCGCCCGTGCTTTGCTGGAAAACACCGAACTGAGCGCGCGCGAGATCGTCGAAAAGTCCCTGGGAATTGCCGCCGATATTTGCATCTACACCAACCACAATCTGCGCATCGAAGAATTAGACGCCGAACCACAACCGGCACAAGAGTAAAACCATGAGTCAAATGACCCCCAGAGAAATCGTCAGCGAACTGGACAAACACATTGTCGGCCAAGCCGCCGCTAAACGTTCCGTCGCCATAGCCTTGCGTAACCGCTGGCGCCGCAGCCAGGTCGCTGCAGAATTACGCGAGGAAATCACCCCCAAAAATATATTAATGATAGGCCCCACCGGTGTCGGCAAAACCGAAATCGCCCGCCGCTTGGCCCGCTTGGCCAACGCCCCGTTCATTAAAATAGAAGCCACCAAGTTTACCGAAGTGGGTTATGTAGGTCGCGATGTAGAATCGATTATCCGCGATTTGATCGACAGCGCCGTGAAAACCACCCGCGTCTCAGCGATGGAGCGCGTACAAAACCGCGCCGCCGATGCCGCCGAAGAGAAAGTATTGGACATTTTGTTACCGCGCGCCGAAGGTGGCATGCTGTCAGACACCGAGGAATCGACGCGTCAGAAAATGCGCAAAAAACTGCGTGAAGGCGACTTGGACGATAAGGAAATTCAAATCGACGTCAGCGCGCCAGCGGTAGGCGTGGAAATCATGGCACCGCCGGGTATGGAAGAAATGACCAGCCAGTTGCAAGGCATGTTTCAAAACCTGGGTAGCGGTCGCACAAAAACCCGTAAATTAAAAATCAAGGATGCGTTGAAGCAGTTACAGGAAGAGGAAGCCGGCAAACTGGTCAACGAAGAAGAAATCAAGCAAAATGCTTTAGAAGCCGTCGAACAGCACGGCATCGTGTTTCTCGACGAAATCGATAAGATCTGCAAACGCTCGGAAATGGGCGGCGGCGAAGTGTCCCGTGAGGGCGTGCAACGCGATTTGTTGCCGCTGGTGGAAGGCAGCACTGTCACCACTAGATACGGCACGATCAAAACCGATCATATTTTGTTTATCGCTTCCGGTGCCTTTCATTTGACCAAGCCTTCGGATTTGATCCCGGAATTGCAAGGCCGCTTCCCGATTCGGGTGGAACTGAATGCTTTAAGCGCGGACGATTTCGTGCGCATTTTGACCGAGCCCGATGCGTCGCTCACCGAGCAATATCAAGCACTGCTGCAAACCGAAGGCGTTGAAGTACAATTTACCAGCGACGGTATCAAACGTATCGCCGAACTGGGCTGGCAAGTCAACGAAAAAACCGAAAATATCGGTGCCCGCCGCCTACACACCATTCTGGAGAAGCTGCTGGAGGATATTTCCTTCGATGCTCCGGACCTGGTCGAAAAGTCCATCACGATAGACGCCGCCTACGTAGACGCGCATCTTATGGAACTGGCCGACGACGAAGATCTTAGCCGATACATATTGTAATTATGCGCGTAAAAATCACCCCCACTCAACGAATCCCGACCGAAATCAAGCTGCACAAGGTCTCGGCGATCCTGGAAATTCATTTCGACGACGAGAGCATTTACGAGCTGCCCAGCGAGTATCTGCGGGTGTTTACTCAGTCGGCGGAAGCCGTCGGACATGGTCCCGGCCAGGAAACCCTGCAAATCGGCAAGGAAGACGTGACGATTACCGACATCCAGCCGGTCGGCAATTACGCCATCAAACTGGTGTTCAGCGACGGTCACGACACGGGCATTTATAGCTGGGACTTGTTGTATAAGCTGGGTTCGGATTTCCCGCTGCTCTGGTCGAATTACCTGGAAGAATTGAAAGCCGCCGGCCTCAGCCGCCGTTCACCCATACACAATTAAACAACATCATGACAAACGACAATACTACCCACTTTGGTTTCAAACAGGTCCCCAAGCAGGAAAAAGTCGCTTTGGTACGTGGCGTGTTCGACTCGGTTGCCGGCCAATACGACGTGATGAACGATCTGATGTCCATGGGCATTCATCGCATCTGGAAACGGGTGGCAGTTCAATTGGCCAACGTTCGCGCCGGCGACAGCGTGCTGGATTTGGCCGGTGGCACTGGCGACCTCACCAAACTGTATGAAAAGCGCGTGGGTAAATCCGGCCAAGTCGTCTTGGCCGACATCAACGCCGCGATGCTGCGCACTGGCCGTGACCGCCTGATCGATCACGGTTTGAGCGGCAATATCCGCTACGCCCAAGTCAACGCCGAATGCCTGCCATTTGCGGACAACACCTTCGACTGCGTCACCATCGGCTTTGGCCTACGCAACGTCACCGACAAGGACGCGGCTTTGCGTTCCATGTACCGGGTATTGAAGCCCGGTGGCCGCGTGATCGTACTGGAGTTTTCGCATCCCATCGACCCGATTACCGAAAAAGTTTACGACTTTTATTCTTTCAATCTGCTGCCAAAAATTGGCGCGATTGTGGCTAAAGACGAAGAAAGCTACCGCTACCTGGCCGAATCGATCCGCATGCACCCGAAACAGGACGAGCTAAAACAAATGATGGAAAACGCCGGCCTGGAACGTTGCGAGTATTTCAATATGACGCAAGGCATTGTTGCTGTGCACCGGGGTTACAAGTTTTAAGCAGCCGGCTCGCCGACCTGAAAACGGAGGATTGCCCATGGCCCTAAAACCAGCCCAACCGTACATTAGCTCAGCTGAATATCTAGCGGGCGAGATGGTTAGCGATATCAAGCACGAACTGATCGACGGTGAGGTTTATGCAATGGCCGGCGCCAGCCGCAACCACAATTTATTGGTCAGCAATAGCGCGCGAATATTCGGCAATCACTTGCAAAACAGCCCCTGCGCCACCTTTTCCTCCGATTTAAAAATCAAGGCTGCGGCTAATTTTTTTTATCCCGATGTTATGGTAATTTGCGCCGACGAAAACGGTGACGAGTACTACACCGAAAAGCCGACCATTATCGTCGAAGTGCTGTCCAAGGCCACCCGGCGCATGGACAAAACCACCAAACTCGCGGCCTACAAAGCCTTGCCCAGCCTGCAAGAATATGTGCTGATAGAACAAGACTTTGTCGACGTCGAGATCTTGCGCCGTTCAACTCACTGGCTGTCAGAACACTATTTTCTCGGCGATAGCCTCACCCTGGAATCTATAGACCTAAGCGTGGCAGTCAGCGATTTATACCAACGCGTCGATAACGAAGACATGCAAGAGTTCCTGCAACAACAGCAAGCACAGGCGCAGTAATGTCGAGCAGCGTTAAGTCATTATTTGTCGGCGCACTGGAGACCGCGCTGAACAGGTATCTGGCATTAGACCAGAATATCGAGGAATATCTGACGCCAATGGCCGGCAAGGTCATCGCTTTGCATATTTCCTCTTTCGACAGCAGCCTGTACCTCTGTCCCTCCACGCACGGACTGCAAATTTTGGAAAGCTATTCGGGAAGCGTCGATGCCACACTAAGCGGTTCGCTTTCAGCGTTGGGTTTGATGGGCTTAAGCGCCACACCGATGCGCTCCTTGTTCAAAGGCGAAGTGCGCATCGAAGGTGACACCCAGTTGGCGCGCCGTCTGCAGCGGCTATTTGAAAAGTTGGACATCAATCTAGAAAGCAAAATCGCCCGCTACACCGGCGATGCCTTTGCCCAGCGCCTGACCACGCTGTTTCGCAGCAGCCGCGATTGGACACAACAAAGCCTGACAACTTTTCGCTTAAACCTGGAAGAGTTTCTGCAAGAAGAAACCCGCGAATTACCCGCCAAATCCGAGGCCGAGTTAGTCTTTCGAGACATTGACACTTGCCGCAGTGATTGCGACCGCCTCAGCGCCCGCCTAGACCGCCTGGAAGCCGCGACTCAACCAACATCCGCGCCTCAATAACAAGGACCAGCACCGTGATTCGCCCGAAAATTTTGATGCGCCTCATCCATATCAACTGGGTGATGATGTTCCATGGCTTGGATGAAATTGTTTTAAAAACCCATTTATTTCGGCCTATCCGTTACATCGCGTTTTTGTCGCCGAATTATTGGACCAGCAAAGCCCGCGAACCGCGTGGTGCGCGTATTCGTAAAACCCTGGAAGACCTGGGACCGATCTACGTCAAATTCGGCCAAACCCTGTCGACCCGCAAGGACTTGCTACCTGAAGACATCGCGGAAGAGCTGGTCAAACTGCAAGATAAAGTCCCGCCGTTTTCCGCCGAGACGGCTCGTAAAATCATCGAACAACAATTAGGGCAATCGATAGAAGAAGCCTTTGCGGAATTCGATCCGCAACCCTTGGCCTCGGCCTCGGTGGCACAAGTGCATACCGCGACGCTGAACAGCGGCGAAAAAGTCATCGTTAAAGTCTTGCGCCCGGACATCGAAGACAAAATCCATTCCGATGTGGGTTTGCTCTACGAATTGGCGCGCCTGGCCGAACGCTTTTGGAGTGACGCCCGCCGCCTTCGTGCGATGGAAATCGTCGCCGAGTTCGAAAAGACCATCCTCGACGAACTAGACTTGGTGCGGGAAGCCTCCAACGCCAGCGCTATCAGGGCCAATTTCAAGAATTCCGAGATGCTCTACATCCCTGAGATCCATTGGCCGCTGACCCGCCGCAAAGTGTTGGTGATGGAGCGCATCTACGGCATCCCTGTCGGCGACATCGAGGCCTTGCGCAAAGGCAATGCGGATTTCAAAAAACTGGCCGAGCGCGGCGTAGAGATTTTCTTCACCCAAGTGTTTCGCGACAACTTCTTCCACGCCGACATGCATCCGGGCAATATTTTCGTGCAATTGCCGGACAAATATCTGGCTGTGGATTTTGGCATCGTCGGCAGCCTGTCCAGCACCGACCAACGCTATCTGGCCGAAAATTTCCTGGCGTTTTTCAACCACGATTACCGCCGCGTAGCACAAATGCACATCGAATCCGGCTGGGTGCCGGCTTCGACGCGAGTGGAAGAATTCGAAGCCGCAATTCGCAGCGTCTGCGAACCGATTTTTGAGAAGCCCTTAAAAGACATTTCTTTCGGCTTACTGCTGCTTAGACTGTTCCAGACCGCACGCCGTTTCGATATGGTGGTACAACCGCAACTGGTCTTATTGCAAAAAACCCTGCTGAATATCGAAGGCCTGGGCCGCCAACTCTACCCGGATCTGGATTTATGGCAAACCGCTAAGCCGTTCCTGGAAAACTGGTTCAAAGAGCGCGTCGGGCCGGCGAAAAAAATCAAAGAGCTTTTCGCCAAATTCCCGGAAATCGGCGAACAAATTCCCGAAGTGCCCGGCCTGATATTCCAAGCCCTGCAAAGCGCCGCGCACATGGAGCAGCAGTTGCTGCAACAACAGAAAGACATGCTGGAGCTGCGGAAACAATTGAAGCGCAATAATACCCGCACTTTGCGGGCTATTCTCAGTGCGGCGGTGTTGATTGCGGCGGCGATAGTGTTGCAGTCGCCGTTGTTGGGGGGGTAAGTGGTTGGTTTTCTCAGCAGCAGCGCCTGATTGACCATTTACATAGACAGTAAGTAATGCGGCATATTAAACAGAGTTTTATTGAGGCCAGATATGATCCGTGGTACGCATACAATTAGCTATCGAATTGGTTTTTGGCATTTCACAATAATCAGCATTTTGGCTTCATGATGAGTAAAAAAATAAACACTATTGCTTATCCAAAATTACCCGATAGCCCTGTATCAAATATAACTTTTGAAATACCTGAAATTCCAGAAGCACCAGAAATCAAAGATCCAAAATTTTTGAGTCTTAATCTTGAACAAATAACGTCAATGTCAGACGATGAGCTTTTAAAAACGCTTAGCGGCGAAGCCGCTTGTGAATATGATGCTATATCAAGCCCACTGCAAACGATAATTAACGCAGAACTTCAGCGTCGCCTTCTAATTAAAACATCAAAACCGCATTGGAGCGTAACCCCTAGCTTTGGGCTTCTTATTATTGCTGTTTTAATTTCGATACTAGCCCTTTTTGTTTCTATAATTGCTTTACCACAAGAACGTGTAACTTTTCTTTTATCGTTTTTAAATAACCTTAAATAGAAAATTACGCCGAAGAAATAATCAGATTGGATACTGTTAAGACCGTAGAGCGCATTCGTATTCAGGCAATATCAACAACTTGCAAATCAACAAAGCATGGAGCAACAAAATGATCGGTTTTTTCAAAAAAAGAAGCAAGCGTACGGCCAACGCAAAAATAGGGAAGGAAATCTCAAACAATATTGGCCGGATTGCCATGCAGATCGCAAAAGGCAAGCGCAACGAGGAAGAGACGCGCCGCTGGGTTGTTGACATGATTAGATCGGCGTTTGGCTACAAGGATAGTGAAATAGAAACTGAGTTATCTGTTCTAGGTAAACGTGTCGACATTGCCTTACTTGATAACCAAAGAGTTATAGCTGTAATTGAGTGCAAAGCGGCGACCGTACAGTTAAATGAAGCGGCAGTTAATCAAGTTTCCAACTACACTGCCGCATTAAATGCAGAATGGGGAGTTTTGACCAATGGAAACCGCTGGATACTGTTCCATGTTATTCCAAGAAAAGGACGTGAACCTGAAATAAATCAGTTATTTGATATTGAGGTCTTGGATGATGACGGCTTGTCTAAAGACGACATAAATAACCTTTATTTGCTAACTAAACAAGCCATTCTCTCTGGCGAAACAAAAATGGCATATCACCAAGAGTTTATCCTCTCAAGTGATAACATCAAGGCGGCAATCTCATCTCCAGAAATCCTTGCTAGCATTGCCGAAAAATTAAAGTCTTCTTACAAGTCTAAATATGGGGTTAGCATTGATCCAGATAAGGATATTCTGAGGGAAGTAATTGAGTTCGCGATGGACGACTTCAATAATTCCCCCTAAAAATCAAGCCGCGTAGGGTGCGCACGATTTTTATGCCCACGCAGTTCATAGTCTTTCATGTTTTGTGTCGCTAACGCGACGACTGGTTTTAATGTCGGGTCTCGGCCCGACAGCCGAGTAACTTTTCTTTGTTTGGCCAAAGAAAAGTCACCAAAAGAAAAGCCACCCGGATGCCACTTATTCCCTGCGCTCCTCGCTTTTGAACGGGGTTGCCGAAAGGGGCTTCCTGCCCCTTCGGCAACGCGATGCATCCATGCATCGCCCCTACGGGCTGATCCGTTCA